>CAZWZY010000001.1:0-266507 GCA_964638175.1 uncultured Thermoplasmatales archaeon
CATACCCAGCAAAATGAAAAGCTGGGAGGGCATAATTAATTTTTCAACAGCCTAAATTCTAAATTAACTTCTTCACCAAGACTAAGAGATGGGACAAAATATCGTTTTTTAACAGCATTGTTTTCTTTTACATCAATTTTTACTTCTCTTGCAACTCCACCTCTATTTATTAAATATAAAGCATGTATTCCCCCACCGATTGTATATAATCCAGTTCTTAAGGAGAAATTAGGTTTTATTGATTCTATACGCATTTTTTTCATTTCTCTTGCGTAATAAGCAGTTATTATTACTAAAATGGCGGTCACAAAAACAGATACCCATAAAGGATCTAAAGATGGCAACATTTACCTTCCCATTTTCAAATCTTTTCTTTCTTTAAAAAACCAATCACTCAAAACTGGCTTATTTTTATTTACAATTGAAAATATGGGTAACAATTGTTCAATATCATGAAAGAAGGTTTATAAAAATCAAAAATGATGAAAAAAGGAGGGTTTTGTACAATAACTAGCTAGTTATTTCTGCCTTGACCGTGGTGTGCTTTTAAGACGAGCTGGCATTTTAGGTTTCCTTGTACGTTTTTTACCTTTCTTTTTTGATTTCTCGTCAAGAAGAGGTATATTCATGCCTTTCTCAATATATCGTTTTTGCCTCTCTTTTTCTTTTTTTCTAGCCATCTATCTCCCCTGTGTACAATTTCTATAATATTTGTTTCTTTAAAAAACCAACCTATTTCCATCGTTTAGGCTTCTTGAAATAGAGATCATCACATTCGCAAATGGTTCCGTTTCTCCGCATTCTCTCTCGCAAGTATGGCGGAACGGTGATTGCCATTTCCTTACCGCATGTTTCGCAGAGATATTTCCTGAGTTTTCTTCGCTTGGCTTTCATGTCAACCCTCCCTTAATTTCACTATTTTGTCAAACTTGTAGTATACCTTGTAAAGCTTGTCACACACTCCGCATTCGATCAGGGCTTCACGGTTATGTATATTGGTGTAATCCTCGATGACGATGCCTTTGCCTTTAGCTTTGCAGTGAGGGGAGGTTATCTCATCTGCTAAATCAGGTTTTATGCGGTCAATCAATGTTCTGTCATCATAAAAACTGTTATGTAGACGAGTGGCAAGATATTCCATCATCTTTTTGTCTTTGCCACAAATGTATTTCATCTTTTTGATATATCCACATAAGAGCAAAATCACGCTCTCCAAATTCATCTTCTTTAAATCCTCATCGCTGAGAGGATTGCCATCTTTGTCAGTGATAAAGTCGACCATTATTAGACCACCAATACTCTCTTTTTGCTTTCTTGTTTAAATATTCTTCCAGAAAATGTCTATAGATATGCACATTTTATTTTTGATTGCCCAAATTAAAAATTAGGTGGAATATCCTCATTACTAATTATTGAAAACTTGCAATCATCACAAATTTCATGAAAGTTATCTGAACTACAGTCTATTTATCGCTTTTTCTGATTGGACCTTCTAAAATAAATATCCTTCCATCACCAGATGGTACCGTAAACGATGTTGATATCTCTCCTGTTGTGAGGTCTGTATGTGCTTTTTCAAAAACCACCGTCGTTGCTGTTGTTAGAGCACTGACTACAGTTCCATAATCAAAATCTCGATAGTAGGTTCCGTTCTGTTCATAATACGAACCCAGAGGAGCTCCCAGCTCTGCTGACGATTCCTGTATCCACGACACGAGCCCAACATCCTCCAAGCGTTCTTCATAATGAAGATAGGTAGTATTAAACAGTAAGCTTAGGGTCAGTCCCAGTCTTACCGATTCATTGTCTACTGGTTGTTTCGCTATGGAATGCTCGCCATAGATGGTATAAATCAAAATGTGCGGTTCCACGGTGTGGTCCACCACCAGATCTACGGTGTCAAATCCTTCTTCAAATTCTGCACCTCCTGAAAGAAATGATTCCATGGCATACCCGTTGATATACGGCAGATAGGGTGTTTGTTCGTCATAGTTATAGCCTGCATTGGTCAGTATGATGTTATCCCCGATACGTTGTCGAATTGCTGCAAGGAGCGTTGTGGTATGCTGAACCCATTCGGTATCGCTTAGGGATGCACATCGAGATTGCTCTTCAACCACATCAAAAAACAACCCATCATAGTGGGGATGGTAGGTTAAAAGTGCTGAAAAAAAGTCGACCAGGATATCTCTGTTTTCAGCGTTGCTGATATCAATTGCATACATCTCGGGCGTCCACCCATAGCCACACCGTTGCCCTTCACCATCCATAAGCCAAAAGTCGTCGGTAATGGTGACCGCTGTAGTAGCTTCAAGTACTGGGATTGCTGCATCATACATGTAATTAACAGGGCTTTGATAGAGGATTATCATCCCTGGGTTTCGTTCTCGTAATTCGGTTGCCGTGGCTTGGTCAATATCGCTGGTGTACAGGATATCAATCGCTACGTCTTCATACGCCAGCAAATCCTCGCCATGGGCAACATATGCTGCCAGATGAGGGAAATCGTGATTCAACAAAGAGGACCCTGCGTGAGAATCGGATGGTTCTGCCTGTTCGGTCTGTTGTGTACATCCGCTTAATACGGTAGTAATCATCAGTAAAACAACAAGCAAAAGTAACGTTCTCTTCGTGGCTCTCTCCCCCTCAATCTAGAGAATTAACAATTTCTTATATAAAAGTATGGAAGCAATACCTGATAAATTAAATAATTACCCTTACATATATGATTTTTTAATAAATTTAACGAAAATGTAAGGGTAAATTTTGTAAGAGTATAGAGTAATATATAGTAAGCTCCATAACTAATCTTGATGGGAGTGAAAAAAAGACAGGTGATGATGTTATCTTTATTGGTAGCAATTGTCTTGTTTTTTTCTGGTTGTACGGATTCAACCGATCAACACACAAACGGCACAAACAATACTACGAATGGTAATGATACAGACGAAAACGAAAAACAAGTAGAATGCATCATTCAAAAACCAGGATCAGATAACTACAGCAGCATACACACATTTACCAATCCTTTAGAACTCTCAGAAAACAACCCTGGCCCGGGAAATACTACCTCTCTTGAAGCATGTAAAGAATACTGTCAACAAAACCTCTCTTGTGAATGCAGAGATTGGATTCAATCAATATACACTTCATTTGATACTTCCAATCAGGTAGAAATCGGAAAAATAAATGGTATATGGCTACCAACAATATGTACAGTACGAGATGCGGTGAAAAAAATTCCAACATTGAAAGAAATTGGAATAAACACGGTCTCATTCGGCCCTGATATCGATACAAGACATTTCGACGACCCAACAATAATAGGTGCTAATCTCTTCAGATTCTATATCAAACTTTTTGAAGACGCAGGATTCAATGTCCACCTTGTTCCAAATTCGATGCATTGGGGTAACAACGACGTATCACTCTATGATCTAAACGATATCCTCTATACATGGGCAGAAGAAGCAGAAAACCTAAATGCAACGTTTTACACCACATTTAACGAAGTTGATGGGATGCGACAAACCATCGCTGAAACATCAGTGTGGCTGCAAGAAATACTGCCAGGGGTTAGAGAACGATACAGTGGAATTATCTGTGTTCAACCTACACAACCTGGGTTCGAATCAGAACTACTCAACTACTCAGGTTTTGACTGCGTCTCCTCGTTCTTTCCTCTCATGATTCCAAACGAGGGTCGTAACAGTGAAAGTAGAGAGGTATTCACCACCGTCGCACAGAACGTGAGAAACACCTATCCAACGATCAAATACATCATGTTTAATGACGTCCATACGTTTTCAGGAGGAAACTGGGCAGAGACCGGTTTAATGGAGGTACAAAACAGCGGAGAACCCATCTATGCTACAGAACAGCAACAACGAGAGATCTTAGAGCGATATCTAGGAGAGGTTCATCCCTGTGTCAATGGAAGTTTTTTCAACAACTATCGAGGGTTTACATTTATTGGGCGGCTAGCAGAAGAAGTCATTAAAGAAACCTATGTCAAAAACGGAACAATAGAGATCTCTGAAAAAGACTATCTTTGGAATACAACAGGTTTTTTAGAATTGATAGAAAAAGCAACGCTTGATGAGAACGAATCCACATTTATCTTCGACCTTGATACATACTCTGGAGAGGCAGTAGGTTGGGCGGGCTTATGTTACGAACCTACAAATGAAACCCCTGGACCATTTGGTTGTGCATCAGTAGAAAAATGCATGGAACTGTTCAAAGAAAAACCTGAGGAATATTGGGCCCTGAGGAAAGAGAGCTGTTCACCATCATAAGCTAATTCGACCACACGCCATGACCTTTTTCCCTTAACTTATCAGCAATCCACTGTTCAACTCTCTCAGCATCGTTCCGCGTTGCAAGAGGATTAAAATGCGAAAATATCTTTGGTGCGAGTCGACATCCATATTTTTTTACCAATCGATTTGCCTTATACCCGGTTTTATGTTGTTGAAATCTAGTATAGGGATCATGGGTTGTTTGTCCAACATAGAAACATGCTTTTCTAGGATTCATGTGAGGATTTTTTTCTCTGAATTTTTTTGATGTCAGGACTGCGTTATCAAGCTCGATGACATACACGTTGTACGACATAATTCTCCTCAATTTTTAAACTTTACAAAAGCACAAGACATACACATACCACCATGACAAGTCACGATCCCACCACACTGGGGACAGGTCCATTTCTGGTGTTCTTTTTCCAAAAACGCGTCCACACCCTTTTCTTTGATGTATTGAAGGTTTTCTAGCATACTCATATGATATTTAGTCGAATATCGTTTATCAAGCGCTTTCAGTCGTTTACACGGATACTGCTCACAATCATCGGTACAAAACGTCCACTGATTCTCATGAAGGATAAGGCAATCTCTCACCACGCACTGAAAACGAGTCTCCGGAGTTTGCCTCCCCAGTTGTCTACATCCTGGACACGTGTTTTTCTCCCGATAATGATATTTACAAATACCACAATTCATCCCACAAGGAGCAACTAACTCTTTTTCCATCACAAAAGGCGAACAAATAAATTATTAATAAAAACTTGCTAGGCATCAAAATTTATAATCAAAAACCAATTCGCTTCCGGTATAAGTACCTAAGGAAAATATCATTCATCGAGTAACGCAATCAACGTTTTTCCTTTTTGCGTTGGCGTGTACACAATTTTTGAACATCCTTGTTCCACAGCTATCAAACCCATGTCTTTCAAATCTTTGAGATGCCCATAAACGGTAGAAAGAGGGAGTTCTAAAACTGATGCTAACTGGTATCCGTGTATAGGTTGCTTTGCAATTTCCAAAAGCATTTTTTTCTTTGTCTCTCGTATCAATTGCATAATTTCACAATTGTTAATTTTTATACTGAATGACTTTTTACATTTAAAGATTTGTATCAATGATAAAAAATGTGTTTATAAGAGTTATAACGAAAATTATAAATATGACGATAATGCTCGATATAGTTGGGGAGTTCTGCGTCCACAATGAAATCTACTGTTTGCTGGGAGTTTATGAAATGTCCTCGCAAGCTAAGAAACAGTTGCAAAACCTTTCAGAAAGGGTACTCGAAAGATTGTTGGTTTGACGCCGATACTCTGACTGGAGGGAACTATTTTTCTACCATCAACGGTGGTTGTCTCAACTGTCCATGGTTCAAAAAACAAAATCCACATCTTGCACACTTATGAGTATTTGAAACGAAATTTTTTGTACGCATTTCAGGTAGAAATACATAAATAGCACTGTCCTATTTATCCCCCTAGTATATAGTAGATAGGGGTTTTATCATGAAGTTAACCATACCGCCAGAACCGACTATTTTAAAAGATCGGGCAAAAGGACCCGCAGAACGGAAGTGGGATATCGACACCTTGAGCATGTGGTTTGGTAATCGGTTACCAAGCTATCTCTGGAAAGAAGGTGGCTGGGCGAAACCACTAAAGCTTGAAGGATACACCTGGCAGAGTTTTT
This sequence comes from uncultured Thermoplasmatales archaeon, assembly GCA_964638175.1. Classification (GTDB taxonomy): domain Archaea; phylum Thermoplasmatota; class E2; order DHVEG-1; family DHVEG-1; genus JAFGDG01. The sequence continues at coordinate 5,997 of CAZWZY010000001.1, forward strand.
TGAAGATACTGTCTTTACACAAAAAAGAAATTATTCGCTGGTCCCGAAACTCCTTGTCGTGGAAAGAGTTCTTATCAAAAGTACAAGAAACCATAACAGATCCGGTGATCAAAAAGTTGGTTCTCGGATAGGGTGACGTCAATGAATACTGGTGAGGACATTGATGGATATCCTATTGTATTGACGGCATCGCGTGCTGAGGCAAATGATTACGATAACAATCCGTTTGCTGCCTTTATTTGTACCTTTCCTAAGAGGCTTTCTGGATTTGCACTTCGAGAGCAGATAGGAAAACTGCCAACCAACAGCGATGGGAGTGCTAAGCGAACCATTTATGGGCTGCGGAAAGTGGAATCACTGCTCATTGATGCATTTGGCGAAGATAAGGTCATCGTGGCACACTATGATAATCTCCATAAGTTCATTGGAAAAAACACAAAAATTGTGGGCATCTCTTCTATGGACCCTATGGGTCTTGCCTATGTCTCAACAACCTACAATTCCTTAATTGGTTTTGGTGGAGAAGCACTGAACGCTGCTGAATTTACTCGTCTGACCAAGCACCCCTCTCTTGTCAAGTATCGCCCCAAGATAGTGGTAGGTGGTGCAGGGTGCTGGCAAATTAAAGAAGTAGGTATGCAAGAGAAACTAGGGATCGACGTTCTCTTTCAAGGAGAGGGAGAAGAAAACCTTGTACGGGTGTTTCAACAGTTGCTCAATGGAGAGCCTGTACCTTCATACATTATAGCAAAAAAACCGAAAAAGGAACAGGTGCCTCTTATCAAACATGCTGCATCCTACGGCATGGTTGAAATCATGAGAGGATGTGGTCGAGGATGTCAGTTCTGCAGTCCTACCATGCGTACCAAATATTCGTTTCCGGTTGAGCATATCATGAAGGAGGTAGAGATCAACATCAAGGGTGGTGCCGAATCCATTTTTACGGTGACTGAAGACATCTTTTTGTACAAATCAAAACCGGGATTTATTCCGAATAAACAAGAGATCGTCAAGCTGTACAAGACGATTGCCTCGCACCCGGGGGTAAACTACATTCTACTGTCACATGCATCCTTTGCACCCATTATTTACGATCCAAGCCTCCTTGACGAACTGTCACCTATCTTACTGGAAAAAACCAAGTGGAACCCACAAACCAGTTCGATGTACAAAAAGCCGTTTATCTCTGTTGAAGTAGGGATTGAAACGGGAAGTGTTCGTCTCATGCAGAAATACATGAAAGGAAAAGCACTCCCCTTCGGCGTTGAAGCGTGGCCAGAACTAGTGGTTCAGGGGGTTGGTCTGATGAACGACCACGATTGGTGGCCCCTGTGTACCATTATGACAGGGCAGCCTGATGAAACAGAAGATGATGTGCTAGCAACCTTAAATCTCATTGATGATTTGAGAAACAACAACGCAAAAATGTTCTACACACCAGTGTTGTTTATTCCTTTAAATGAAGCGATTCTCAGTAATTGCCGGCGAACAAATCTTGATACACTGACCGAATTACAGTGGGAAGTGCTTGCCCGCTGTTGGCGAAACAATATTGACTTCTGGGCACCGGATAAACAACGTATGTTGGGGCCGATGTTTTTTGTGGCACATTGGGCGTACGTGCGCTGGAAGCATGGAAAAAAATCGACAATGCCAATGTTGCGTCTTTCTGGATTTCCAGTCTCACAAAAAGTTGATCGTCCGTGCAATCCTCATTACTGTCAGAACGGATGGAGAGGAACGTTTGATTCCATCAAAGAACGGTTCTTTTAGCTGGTGAAAAAGGCCTTATACGCAAGGTAAGCTGCATAAACATCGATTTTGCTGGTGAGTTCATAGGGAGAGTGCATTGAGAGTACCGCGGGGCCCAAATCGACTACTTCCATACCTAGGCGCGAAAAGTATTTGGCAACGGTACCACCACCGCCTTTGTCCACCTTGCCAAGCTCAGCGGTTTGCCAGGGAATGTTCTTCTTCGTTAAGAGCGTGCGAATCTCTCCCACATATTCAGCGGTGGCGTCATTGGCAGAATATTTGCCGCCATGACCAGTGTATTTTGACATGACAACCCCTTGCCCCAGTGCTGATGCGTTTTTGAGTTCAAATACGTCAGTATAGTTTGGCGTAACGGCAGCATTGACATCGGCAGAAATGACTTTTGATTTGAGCATGACGGCATCGACGTCTATCTTGGGATTAAGGGTTTTAATGATAGCACGTAAGAACGTAGTAACTTGTGCAGTAGTGTTGCCTTCACTCCCAACTTCCTCCTTGTCAACAAACAACGCAATAGCTGTATGTTGTGGCGTGGTAACATCTAAAAGTGCTTTTAATGAGGAAAACGCACAGGCTCTGTCATCCTGACCATAAGCTGCTACCAGTGAGCGATCAAATCCGGCATCTCTTGCCTTGAAGGCGGGTACTGCCTCAAGTTCAGCAGAAATGAAATCTTCTTCAATCAAGCCATAGTCGCGGTGTAATGTTTCAAGAACAGCGGCTTTGATTTTTTCTTTCACCTCGCCTTTTGCAGGAATGCTTCCCACCACAATATCAAGATTTTCTCCTTTAAATGCTTCAGTAATCTTTTTGTTGTCTTGCACCTCATGGGACAAGTGAGGTAACAAATCAGAGACGCAAAAGACAGGGTCGTTGTCCTTTTCACCAAGCGCAAAGGTAACCGATTTTCCATCTTTTTTTACCACGATGCCGTGAAGGGCTAAGGGGATTGTCAACCAGTGAAATTTTTTAATGCCACCATAGTAGTGTGTCTCAACAAGCGCAAGTTTACTCTCCCCATCTTCATACAAGGGAACTTGCTTAAGATCAAGACGGGGGGAATCAACATGAGCAATCACAATACGTAGGCCATCTTTGAGCGGTTTTTTCCCTTTGACAATCAGCGCTGCCTCTTTTCCTCTGTTTACAATGATCTTTTTCTTTCCTTTTTTAGCCAGATCTTGAATAAGAGAAATGGCCTCTCGCTCTGTTTTGGCATTATTGAGAAACGTTTTGTAATACTCGGCAAAATCAAACGCCTTTTTAACCTCAGCTTTGGTGAATTGTTCCCATGCACACTTCTTTTCATAGGCGTATTTACTTTTTCTCTCGCTCATAACGACCCTCGCGGTAAAGGCATAGCGTTCTTAAATAAAAAGATAACTCACTGTAACGAAAAGAAGAAAAAAGCAAAAATAGGGAGAAAATTACCGTCGTATGATATAGACTAAGACGGCAATGCCTACGACAACAATAGCAACGATGATGCCTGCAAAGAGAAGCATATTGGGACTGGTGGTGTCTTGTTGAGGTGAATCATCTCCGTTGGTAGGTGGCTCGGTATCATTTCCGTTCTGAGTGTCATTTCCGTTTTCTCCATTGTCGCCTGGGTCCCCACCAAAATCATCGGGGGCATAGTCAACAAACCATTCATACGAGGAAAGGGAAATCGTTGCGTCTTCTGATGCCACCTCTAACGAGAAAAAGGTCTCACTTGCGTTTTTGAGGGGAAAACTAAGGGTAAGGGTGGAACCAAGCACAGAAAAATCATCTTCTGTAAGATTTTCTGTTTCTGGAGTCTCATCAAAATCAACAGAGGGATAATAGGTTACTTGGCATTGATTATTGACATAGACTATCTCGTAGCCGGTATCAATTGAGGTAAGAAGAGCAAATTGATACGCAACATATTCAATGGATGTTACGTCCTCATCATACAACTCATCAAGATCTCCTTTATTTTCGATAGACCCCTTGACCGTCAGTGTGAGGGTAACGTCATCTCCTTCTCGCTCATAGGTCGCCGAGACGATATCTATGTTTGGCTTGGTGGAGACTTCGGCATCTGCTTCTGCATCATAGACGTCGTCTTCGTCATCTTCAATCGTTTCAAATTCATCGGCAGCAAGGACAGAGCTTGCTGACATAACAAAGAGGCTGCCTATCATCAATAGTGAAAGTATGAGTCTTCGGTTCATGTCTATCACTTCACACGTACTCCAATAGTATCTCAGTTATAGTAGCAATGGTTTATAAGATTTGTTTAACAAAAATTACCGAAAATAGATGAAATGGTACGCCTTCCTCTCTCAAAAATGATCAGATGGCGCTCGTACCGAAACGGGTTACTTTAATTTTTTCTTAATATCTTCGACTTTGGTGGTAAATTCCTCCAAGGTTGATTCTAGTGTACCCAAGGTCTCATGAACTCGGTCAGTGACCACCGCACCGTGTGGTGATGGAGTGATAATACCATCTTTTTCAAGTGTCCTGAGTGAATAACGGATCATATGTTGTGGCTGACCAGTCATTTGTGAAAGTCTGATGATGCCAATAGGGCCGTGATCTTTTACTGTCTTCAGGACATCAATATGTCTACTCAATAACCCCAATTCTTTGTCTGCTACATCTGTTATTGTCGATTTTTCTTTTGATTTCTCTTCCAATAATATGCCTCCTGCCAATTGTTAACATATACAATGCACGTCCTGATATATAAAACCACTGTTGGAGGGGAGAAAAAACAAAAAACTATAAGACGCCACAGCAGCATTCATGGTCTCATGGCAATAGGATTTGCATTGTTGAGTATCAGTCCTCTCCACGAAAAAGCCGTCTACGAGACACTGAGAAACATACCTGAAGTAACCGAAGTTCATCCACTCTTTGGTGAGTACGACATTTTATTGAAGATTGAATGCGGTGACATTGATACCATCGGCAGCGTAGTCATCAATAAAATACGATCGATTAAAGGAGTTATGGACACAAAAACGCTTATCGGTACCAAAAGTTTGGGCGGGGAATAAACGCTCTTATTTTTTCTGTTGCTGGCGAGCAAGGTATCTGAATCGTTGTCCAATCATCACAAGCTGGGCAACCGTGGTTACCTCGTTGCGTTCTTCTTCGCTTGATACTTGCCCGACGATTAACATTTCATTTCCCTTCTTTTCATGCTAATTGTTAGCATGATTCATTATGGTACCCTTTGTCTTTATTAGTATAAATATATTTCTATTTTTTTAATATAATTTAATTATGACTAGACAGATTTATGTATAACTACTACGATGTTTTCTGGGAGATTTCTATGAAAAAAGAGTGTTGTGTGCTGGTATTTTTATTTTTTATTTTTGGGTCCGCAAGTAGCACTGTTTTTGCGATACAAGAGGATATTGGCGGTGGAACCATTATCTATGTTGATGATGACAATATCAGCGGGCCATGGGATGGAAGTATCAATCATCCTTTTGTACATATTCAAGATGCAATTGATGCGGCTGTGGGTGGCGAAACGATTTATGTGTTTGCCGGGACCTATAAGGAGACGGTCACGGTTGACAAACAGCTCATGCTTTGCGGAGAGCCCCAACACGATACTATAGTGGATGGTACCGGTGATGGTACGGTCATCTGGGTAACACAAGAGGGGGCAACGGTAGAAAATGTAACGATAAAAAATAGTGGCGGTTCCCATATGGACGCAGGCATCCTCATTGATAGCAAGAATGTCACGATACGAAACTGCACCGTCTACCGAACGCGCTCGGGAATTATTATCAATGGTACCCGTAACAATGTGATAACACACTGCACGTTTCATACCAATGGTGAAGGGATACTGCTTCGCTCATCAACAGGAAACGAAATTGATTACTGTTGTTTTGTTCACAATGCAATCGGGGTTCATTACAACCATGCCTGGGAAGAATATATTCATAATTGTCGTGCTCATACAAACGGCGTTGGTATCCTTGGTAACGATTCATCACTGCTGCATATTGCGTATTGTGTTGTACACGATCATAACGACAATCAGGGTGGTATATTTTTCACTGATGCGTCAGATTCAGTGGTTCAGGATTGTGTATTGAGGCACAATGGCGTAGGAATAAAAACAGCATATTCTTCAGATATTCTTATCACCCGTTGTCATCTTCTGCTAAACACCCATTATGCAGTGCGAGCAAGGGATGGATCAAGCAACATAACGGTCACCAATTGCGATGTAGCAGATAGTTTTCGGTATGGAGTATATGCTCAAGATAGTAATTGTACCGTTCGTGAGACGAATTTCTATGGAAGTACCCTTCATGGCCTGTACGCTGAATCATCAATGTGCGATGCCCGGTACAATTGGTGGGGTTCATGGTTTGGCCCTGCACGATTCACAGGATTGCGAGGAGCGGAACGGGTGACATGGGCTCCAAAAAAAGTTCTTGTCCATCCGTGGTTAAGAACGCCGCTTGCGCGAGCGTGCATCTATCCACTGGTTCCTGACGGCGAGGTTACCTTGCCTGATGATGTTCATCCCACTATCACGTTTGCAGAGAAAGATACTGATGAGGATGGATGTCCTGATTGGTGGGAAGAAAAATGGGATTACGATCCTGAGATTGCCGATGATCATGCTCATCTTGACCCAGACGGAGACGCGCTAACGAATATTGAGGAATGCTACACCGACCAGTGGAATTCCAGTCCGTTTCACAAAGATATTTTTTTAGAATTTGATTGGATGGAAACGAAAACACCTAATGCAACAAATAAACCGTCTTCCATCCAGTTAGCGCTAATGAAACAGGCCTTTGCAGACCACGACATTACCCTTCATGCCGATGAAGGCAGCCTTGGTGGTGGAGAAGAGATACCATATGCAGAGCGACTTTCCTATGGAATGGTACGCGACCGGTACTGGGACTACTTCCTTCATAACAATCTAAATCATCCGCGAAAAGGCATCTTTCATTACGGGCTCATCTGCGACTATACGCCTGGTGGTGGGTTTGCAGTGATGGGCTGGGATCATGTGGATTCATTTGCTCTATCTGTTGAGCTGCTGATGCGGGGATTTGCTTCCTATGGCAGAGAACGGGTAATTGTCTCTGCCTCTATGCATGAGCTTGGCCATACTCTCGGTCTTTTTGTTGATGATTTTGGAGGGATTGATAATCTTGCAACAGCATACCCAAAATACAAAGAGTTCTGGCAATATCTTAACTATAAAAGTTGTATGAGCTACCTCTACACCTGGGATATTATGGATTATTCAGATGGATCATGTCTTGGTCGAGATTTTGATGACTGGGGCAATCTTGATTTTTCATTCTTCAAAAATACCCATTTTGAATGGCCAAAAAATTAGTCCTCTTTCCATTTTGTCAGAAAGATACCAAGAATGAAAAAGACAGTAGCAAAGGCTAACACAAACAGTGTGAAATGAACGGTTTTATCAAGATCTGCATAAATCATGGCATTCCGTAATCCTTCATTGACGTAGTAGAGGGGAAGCACCTGGGCAAACGATTGGAGAAAAGCAGGCATTTGATCCAACGGGAAAAAGGTTCCTGCAAGAAACATCATGGGAAAGGTAATGGCTCCTCCTGCCATATCTGCCACTTCTTCATCTTTCACAAAGCGAGAGACAATCATCCCAAGGCCTGAGAACATAAAGCTGGTCGCAATGATGATAACAAAGAAGAAAAGGTTGATGTGAATAGTCAATCCCCAGACAAGCGTTCCAACAATAAGGATAACAGAAGTAGAAATAAATGATAAAAAGAGCATAAACAGCATTTTTGAAATAATCCAGTCCGCTCTAGTGATGGGCATGGTAGACAGTTTTCTGAGAATACCATCTTTCCGATATTTGGTGTTCCGCTCGATGCTCCCGTAGATCATTGACGTCATGATAGTAAACCCAATCATTCCTGGAACAAAGAAATCAATAAAATCATAATCTTCTCCAAGTGTTGTCTCTTGTGATAAGCCAACAACTGTTTTTCCTTGAGTGAATCCCTTATTGTATTCGTACAGTGTGCTTGAGATAATGGTCTGAATGACTCCAGTGGTGGTTTGTTCTGTAGGATCGGTATAGAGTGTGAGATTGATAGAGACATTAGGATCGCTGAAATACGCTTGAAGTGTTGCTGAAAAGGTTGCAGGGATTTGCAACGCGACAGCTTTATCTTGGTCAAGCATGTAGGTAGTGATATCCTCGTCTGCGTCAATCTGGATAATATTAAGCGCTGAAATATTGTGTAAAATATTGACAAAATCTTCTGAAAAATCAGATTCATCAAGATCTTGCACCACAAGATCATACTCGATGTTACCCGTGTTGGAAAAAATAGCGCCAAAAATCATAATGAGAAGCACAGGAAAAAGAATCGTCCAAAAGACCGTCCCTGTACTACGGGTCCACTGTCTGATGCTCAACAACAGATCGTTTTTAATAAATCTGACATTCATGCGACTGCCTCCGACAGTTTTGCACCCGTGAGCTTCAAAAAGATTTCTTCAAGATTTGAGCGTCGAATGCTGATATTGTCGTAATCAATACAATCATGTCTAAGTCGGGAGAGCACCTCAAGAACTTGATCGTTATAAGAAATGTTTACTTCTAAATCCCCGTTGTGATGTTGCGCAACATCAAAACCATGTGCTCTCAATGCTTCAGCAGCATCATTGGTTTTACAGTTTTTAATAAGCAGAATGTTTGCAGAACCATGAGTCTTAATCAGTTCCTCCAAAGTCCCTTCAGCAATAATTTTTCCCTTATGGATAATTGCTATATGGTCAGCAAGATACTCGGCTTCTTCCATGTAATGGGTGGTTAAAAAGACAGTTTTTCCTTGCTGTTTTAATCCAGCAATAACGTCCCAGACTTCACGTCGTGCTTTGGGATCAAGACCGGTGGTTGGTTCATCAAGAAAGATGATATCTGGGTCATTGACCAAGGCAATAGCAACACCGACTCGCTGCTTGAGACCGCCAGATAAATTTTTGTATAATTTCTTTTCGTCTGCTTTTAGGTTCATCGCACTGATGATGCTGTCAATGTTTACCCGGTGAGTAAACAGCATAGAAAAATAGTGTAGCGTCTCACGAACCGTAAGTCGTTCGAAGGAGTGAAACTCTTGGGGAAGAATACCAATACGCTCTTTCAATTCGTGAAATGAGGTTTTGATATCTTTTCCTAAAATGCTAATAGATCCTGCAGTTGGCGTTCGTATTGCTTCGATCATTTCCACGGTAGTGGTTTTTCCTGCGCCATTAGGACCAAGAAATGCAAAGACTTCCCCTTTGTGTACGGAAAACGAAATATCGTCCACAGCAGCAGTGTCTCCATAGACTTTTGTGAGATGGGTGACTTCGATTGCTGTTGTTGGCTTGGATGTGGATTGCTTTGGAAAGGTGACTTTTCCCACAGTACCGCAAGAAGAACAGGTGATACGTACAACTTCGCCCGGCTCTCCAGAAACAGAAAGAGGAGTATGACAAACTGGGCATTGGACCTTTTTTTGTATCATAGAAGCTTCTTTTATAGAATAGGATATATAAAAACGTGATGCCGTGTTTCTATGTAGTTCTCTATCAACATAATCTTTATTAAGAAATGGTGTGATTGGGCTGTCACAGTACAACGCCCAATACGCGTTTTCTGGGGAGAACTGAGAGGAATGGACTTAGATTTTATTTCAAAATTGGTAAAACAACATAACACCAAGATTGTCATGCTGGTGATGGATGGGATTGGCGGACTTCCGCTAGAGCCACATGGCCTCACCGAATTGGAAACAGCAAGAACTCCTCATCTTGATGATTTAGCAGCGAAAGGCATCTGTGGATTACAACTTCCTATCGGATCGGGCATTACTCCAGGAAGCGGTCCAGGGCATTTGAGTTTGTTTGGATATGATCCTGTAAAATACCAAGTAGGGCGAGGTGTACTTGCCGCGCTGGGATCGGGATTTGATTTGCAGCCACAGGATGTGGCAGCGCGTGGTAATTTTTGCACCGTCGATGAAAATGGGGTTGTTGTCGACCGGCGTGCAGGACGCATCTCTTCTGAAACAAATGCGAAATTATGTGAAAAACTTTGCACTCAAGTCTCGTGCGGAGCAGACATTTTTGTACAGACAGTCAAAGAGCACCGATTTTTACTAGTACTTCGAGGGAAAGATCTCTCTGGAGGATTATTTGATACCGATCCACAAGTAGTAGGAAGCAAACCTCTTGAACCGCGAGGCGTCTCCCATCACGCTGAAAAGACAGTTAAGATTGTGAAAGAATTTGTCGATCAAGCAAAACACATCCTGGCCGACGAGCATCCTGCCAATATGATCTTACTGAGAGGATTCTCAAAAAAGCCAGATTGGCCACAGTTCCCTAAAACATTTAGATTGAAAAGTGCCGCCATTGCAGCCTACCCCATGTACCGTGGACTAGCAAAGTTGATTGGCATGGATGTTCTAGAAACAGGCCAGACTATTGAGGAGGAGGTTGCTACCCTTAAACATCATTGGAATAAGTATGACTTTTTCTTTGTTCATGTGAAAAAAACAGATAGTTATGGCGAAGATGGTAATTTTACCAACAAAGCTTCCATTATCGAAGAAGTCGACGGCATGATTCCTCGCATTATGGAATTGAAGCCTGATGTGGTGATTGTTACTGGCGATCATTCCACCCCGTCACTGCTCAAGTCCCACAGCTGGCATCCTGTTCCCGTGCTGCTCTATTCAAAACAGTGTCGTCCCGACGAAGTAACAACATTTGGTGAGCGAGCCTGTATGAGGGGAGGGCTGGGACCACGATTGCCTGCAGTTGAGCTGGTGCCCATTGCATTAGCAAACGCCCAACGCTTGGAAAAATTTGGTGCGTAACGCGTTACAATCCATATAGAGGACCGTACTTGGTAGTAAGATACGTTACAAATACATTTGAGTTAAGTCCTTCGCCACACGTTTTTTGCATGATTTCTTCGGCGGTCAGTCGTCGACCATAGTGATGGACGTTTTTTTGTAGCCAGTGCAAAAGAGGAGTAAAATTACCTTGCAAAATCTCATCATTGATGGTTGGATGCTCACGAGTAAGCACTTGGAATAGTTGAGACGCGTAGATGGTTCCAATAAGATAGGTAGGAAAATATCCGAAACTACCGCCGCTCCAGTGCATGTCCTGTAACACTCCTTCAGTATCGTTTGTTGGTTGAACACCGAGATATTCATCCATTTTTTCATTCCATGCGAAGGGGAGATCGGCAACGGATAGTGAGCCTTCGATCAAGGCAAGTTCAAGTTCAAACCGTAAAATCACATGTAGTCCATAGGTCAACTCATCTGCTTCTACTCTGATGAAAGAGGGTTTCACTTGGTTGATGTAAGAATACCAGGCATCAAAATCTATGGCTTTGAATGCTGAGGGGGATGTTTTTTTGAAAAGAGGGTAACAATATTTCCAGAACGGTTTGCTCCGCGCAATCATATTTTCCCAGAATCGTGACTGGGATTCGTGCATGCCCAAAGAGGGAGAATCCGAAATCACCGTATCTTTGTATTCATCTTGAGGCATACCAAGTTCATAGAGCGCATGTCCTGCCTCATGAATCGTTGAGAAAAAGGAAAATAATGGTTGTTTGCGCCCAAAATTAGTAGTAATACGGACATCATCAGTTGCCATTGAGGTGGTGAAGGGATGTGTGGATTCATCAAGACGGGTTTTTTCCTTTGGCAAGAGCATAGCGCTCATCATCTTACGACAAAGTTCTTCTTGTTTTGTTGAGGAAAACGAAAAGTTGAGGTCTTGTTGGTTTGCAAAGTGCTCACTTTCAGTAATATTTTTTAGAAGAGAAGTAAGTTCTCGTTTGAGATAAGAAAATTCACGTTTGAGGATATCAACGGTCATTCCCTCTTCATAGTCATCGAGTAGGCTATTATACGGATGGCCGGGTAGGCTGATATATCCAATATACTCTTGTTCAAGTGCAACAATTTTTTCAAGATGGGGGGAAAATACGGTAAAGCGTTGTTTTTCTCTTGCCTTTTCCCATGCTTGATAGGCGAGGGTTGTTGTTTTTGCCATACGTACAACAAAATCAGAAGGGATTTTGCGAGCTTTTTCAACATCATTATGGAGTCGTTTGACAATAATTTGATCATGGTTTTTTAGTTTAGAGAAGGTATCTTTTTTCATGAGCTGTTGAATATGGTGCCAGAATGTATCGTCAACAACTCTTTTGTGGGCAAGTTGAGAGAGCAGTGCACTTTGCTCTGATCGTTCTCTAGCGCCTGCTTTTGGCATATAGGTCATCTGATCCCAACCAAGCAGGGCACCAATACCGGAGAGGGTTGACAATTCCTTTTGTTGTTTGGTGATAAAATCAAGTGATTCCTTCATGTGCTACTCTCCTTTACACCTGTAGTTCAATACCAACGGGACAATGATCAGAACCCATAACCTCTGGCAAGATAAAGGCTTTGGTTACCTGTGGGAAAAACTCGTTATTGACAAAAAAGTAGTCGATCCTCCAGCCCACATTTCGCTCACGGGCTCCCGTCTTAAGATCCCACCACGAATAGTGGTTGGGCTCTTTATGATAGTGACGAAAGGTATCAACATACCCGTGACCAATAAACGTATCAATCCAGGCACGCTCTATTGGCAGAAACCCAGATATCTTTTCGTTTTCCTTTGGTCGTGCCAAATCAATTTCTTGATGAGCGGTGTTGAAATCACCGCAGACCACAATGTTTTTCCCTTGTGCTTTTAAATTGTCTGCGTAGGCAAGAAACGTATCGTAAAAGTCTAGTTTGTAATCTAATCGTTCTTGGTTTTTCTTTCCATTGGGAAAGTAAATATTAAACAATACAAAATCTTGAAATTTCGTTATGAGAATTCGTCCCTCGGAATCAAATTTTTCAATCCCAAACCCTGCTTTTACATCTAGTGGCTTGGTTTTGCTATAGGTGGCAACGCCACTATACCCTTTTCGATCTGCAGAATTAATGTAGACGTGATAACCAGGAGTGTTTCTGAGGTGTGGTGGGAGTTGTTCAGGCAGGGCTTTAATTTCTTGCAGACACAAAACGTCTGGTTGTTCCTGTGAAAACCATGTGTATAATCCTTTTCTATCTGCAGCACGAATGCCGTTAACATTCCACGAAAGCAACCGCATATGCAGACGTGTATGAACAAGAGACTGATAAGATTAATGAAGTGGTGGGGGTGGGACGCCTTCTGGTAAATATGGTTGATTGATGGGCATCTCCCAGTCGTGAAGATGCTCGATGTTAGTCAGAAGATACAAAAAAACAGGAAGTGTAGTATTCATCCAATGGACAAGATGATCGTGTCTCCCTGCATAAATCCATGGTTCAAAATCCTTTGAAAGCAGTTCGAACGTAAATGCGGGCATACGAAACTCCTTGAAAAACCAATCTGTAATGGTTCCACTGGCGCAATAGCCAAGGTGGGCATCTTCATATTCTGTATGATCTGCTACCCATGCTGTTGCATAGTCAAACACGGCCTGTTCCTGAGAGGAAATGGCAAATGGCGGATGTACTGCACTCCACGGAGTAACAAAATTATGAACGGCAGTATGACAGTTGCAATAAAAGGAAAATGAGTGGTCTGCAATGTCATTCATCAACTCCCTCATTGCCCGTGATTCCGGCTCCGAAAAGGGGCGCCTTCCTGCATTTGTTACTGTTCCAAACCGAGGGATCAAAAGATAAGGAACTTCTATTCGTCTAAAGAGTTTGCCAAGAGGCAGACTATGTCCCCGTAGTCTTCCAAAATCAACATCAAAATTACGATTAAGGTCAATGCCGTTAGCATTCCACCGAGTGTTTTGTTGTCTTCCATCTGGATTGATAAGTGGCACTATGTAGATCGTGGTAGAGTTGGCGATTGTTGAAAGTGATCGATTGTTACCAAAGTTAACGAGAAGATATTCTGCAAGATATAAACAGGCATCTCCTGCTTCCCATTCATTGCCATGGATACATCCATCAATAAGACAAGACCTTTTTTCTTGGGTGATTTCTTCGTTCGTAAGACGCATGCACCAAATGTCTCTCCCAAGCACACTTGTTCCGATGGAAAAGACATCTACTAAATGAGGATACAACTCTTCAAACGTGTGAAGCTTTCGTACCGTTGCATCATAGTCATGATATTGTCCATCTCCCCAGGCTGGAAGGATTGGAAGAGCATCTTGAAGCAGGGGGGCGCAAAATACCTCCTGTTGCTCACTACTCTTTTCTGTTTCAAAACATCCTGCACAGCTTGCTAAAAGTAATACAAAAAGAAGGAAAACAGATTTTAATATGGTATTGGCGGTGCTCATAATCGTTACCATGTAATTTTTATATATCTCTTTATTATTGTTTATACTCCATTAAAATTTTACTATTCTAATAATAAGAAGTATGAAAGAGTAAAATTTATATATTAGTTCTCATATGAGTAATTAATAGGAATGTAATATTATGTCGGGCTATGGGCGTGGATATGGCCGCGGTCGTGGCAGATGCCGTGGCCGACGATGGATTGAACAACTCCCTGAGACAACCCACTTTCAACCATATGGACAACAAACTCCCACGGATACAATAATACTAACAGTGGAAGAACTTGAAGCACTTAGACTAGTTGACCTCGAAGATCTTACACAGGAAGAAGCGGCGGCACGTATGGGAGTTTCAAGAAAAACGCTGTGGAATGACCTGCAGCGAGCGCGTAAAAAAGTGGTGAATGCGTTGGTCAACGGACATACTATCCGTATCAAAGGCGGAGATTACATTCTCAGATAAATAAGGAGGTAAAAAGATGCCAGGTGGCGACAGAACAGGACCAGAAGGCTATGGATCAAGAACTGGAAGAGGATTGGGCTACTGTTCAGGATATGATAGCCCAGGATTCACAAAAGGAGCTCCAAGAGGCAGAGGCTGGGGCAGAGGCTATGGACGAGGGTACTGGGGCCGCGGCAGAGGCTTTTGGCGTAGAGGATATTACCCAGAGCCATATTACGAACCAGCTCCATATTATCCAGCATACCAGCAACAAACATCACCAGAAACCAGCAGAGAAGAGGAAAAGTCCTACCTTCAGAACATGGTAAAAGGTCTAGAAGGCGAACTCAAAGCCATAAAGGAAAGGATCCAAGAACTTTCTAAAGAAGAAAAAGAAGTGCCTTAAAAAAGTTTAAGAAGGATACTTTCCTCTCATATCTTTCTTTCAGATTAGTATTGAAAAGCAACAGAGGGAAAATATGGAAAAAAAAGGATATGATGATGAGAAGATTAAAAACAGCTTAAGCAACATAAAGCACAAACTTGTCGTGTTAAGTGGCAAAGGTGGCGTCGGCAAGAGTACCGTTTCTGCGAATCTTGCACTTTCACTAGCAGAGAAAGGATATAGTGTAGGAGTACTTGATGGCGATATGCACGGTCCCAGTATCCCCAAAATACTTGGTGTTGAAGAAAAGAGACCTGAGATGTCTGAAACAGGCATAAATCCCGTTTTTGCCTCACCAAAATTAAAAGTGATGTCAATGGGCTTTCTCATCAAAGATAAAGATTCTCCAGTAATCTGGCGTGGACCGCTGAAGATGGGGGCTATGAAACAGTTTATCGGTGATGTAAACTGGGGAAATCTAGATTACCTGATTGTTGATTTGCCTCCTGGAACAGGTGACGAACCGTTGAGTATTGCACAGATTATACCAAATAGCGATGGGGCAATTGTGGTAACGACACCACAGGATGTTGCATTACTGAGTGTAAGAAAGTCTATCAATTTTGTAAAGAAAATGAATATGCCAGTAATCGGCATTGTCGAAAATATGAGTGGTTTTAAGTGCCCACATTGCGGTAAAGTTATTGACATTTTTAAAACAGGTGGGGGAAAGAAAGCATCTATTGATTTTAAGGTTCCTTTCCTAGGGGGAATTCCCATAGATCAAGAAATAGTGAACACAGGAGACTCTGGAGAGCCGTTCATTATTAAAAATGCAGAGTCGGATACTGCCAAAGCTTTTTCTGAAATAGTAAAAAATATTGAAAATATTGTAAATAAAAAGAGGTGAAATAAGATATGCCAGGTGGAGATGGAACAGGACCAGGTGGACAAGGACCCATAGCTGGACGAGGCCGCGGGAGAGGCCAGGGTCGGAGTCGTGGTCTCGGCGGCGGCTTTGCTCAGGGACCTAGTGGTGAATGTCGGTGTCCCAATTGTGGCCATACGGAACCCCATCAGTTAGGTGTTCCTTGCTATAATAAGAAATGCCCTAAATGTGGTACACCAATGACCAGAGCATAATGATGTAAACAGATGAAGAGGCGCGATATATGGGAGAAATGAAAGAATCAATTGATAATGTGATGAAGATGATGGGCGAATTACCAAAAAACCAACCAGAAACAATGAGACATTTCAAGGCCTTTATGGGATCAACACTAAAGGAAGGTGTCCTTGACACAAAAACAAAAGAACTGGTTGCCGTAGGAACTGCCATTACGGCAAGATGTAAATATTGTATCGCCATTCATGTAGAAAAGGCGCTCAAGGCAGGTGCCACCAGAGACGAAATTCTAGAAGTAAGTACGGTAGCAATACTAATGGGCGGAGGACCGGCGATGACCTATGTTGTCGAGGTAAAAAAAGCCCTAGATGAATTCGCACCATAATGAGTTATTGAGTAAGATAAAGGTGAAAGAAAATGAAAATTGGAATATCAGCAACAGGTGAAGATTTGAATGCACAAGTTGACCCAAGGTTCGGACGATGTCACTATTTCTTAATTGTAGATACAGAGACCATGCGTTTTGAATCTATTTCAAACGAGAGTGCAATGGCTTCCGGTGGAGCGGGTATACAAGCAGCACAGACCATTGCAAAAACAGGAGTGGAAGCAATGGTCACAGGAAACATGGGACCAAATGCGTTTCAAACCCTGTCTGCAGCAGGAATAAAGATATTTACAGGAGCAACTGGAAAAGTAAGTGAAGCTGTAGAGCAATACAAGAGAGGAGAGTTACAAGAGACGAAAGCAGCCAGTGTCGGCAGTCATTTTGGTATGGGTGGCGGTGCTGGTAGAGGTTTTGGAAGAGGGAGAAATCTATGAAAATATGTGTACCAACCTTAGGAGAAAATGGATTGAATAATCGTGTTGGAGAACATTTTGGTAGAGTACCTACGTACACTATTGTAGATCTTGACACAGGGGAAGTAAAAGTCATTCCGAATACAAGTCATCACATGGGTGGACGGGTAGATCCTCCTGAAATCATGGCAAGGGAAGGAGTCAACGTCATGATCTGTCAAGGTTTAGGGAGACGAGCAATCACCATGTTCGAAGAATTCGGTATTGAAGTATATATTGGGGCATCTGGAACTGTAAAAGATGCGGTTGAAGCATTCAAACAGGGAACTCTTCAAAAAGCTAGTGAGGGAGATGCCTGTGGACAGCATGCCTTTCGTGATCGGCATCATCAATAAAACCATCAGCACGTGAAACAATGAAAACATATCTAGAGTGTATACCCTGTTTTATAAAACAGTCATTGGAAGCGGCACGTATGGCAACCGATGATGAAAAGATTCATGCAGAGGTTCTCAGAGAAGTTATGAAACATCTTCAGACTATTTCTTTTAATGATTCTCCTCCAGAACTATCTAGAGAGGTACATGAAATTATAAGAAATATTACAAGGTCAAAAGATCCGTATAAAAAGGTAAAGGACCAATCAAATGAAATGGCAAAAAACCAGTATCCTCACCTTAAAAGGCTAGTAAGTGAAGCAGATGACTCCCTGCTGATGGCTATAAAACTTGCAATTGTTGGAAATGTTATTGATTTTGGTACTAGCAATAGATTCAATATTGAAGATATGATTGAAAGGGCAGTGAAAAAGGACTTTGAAGATAATGCATATCCTCAATTTAAGAAATCACTGTCAAGCTCAAAAACTATTCTCTATTTAGCTGATAACACAGGAGAAATCTTCTTTGACAAACTATTAATTGAAGAACTAGCGAAAAGAGAGAAAAAGGTTACCTATGTGGTAAAAGCAAATTCCATAATTAATGATGCAACGACAGAAGATGCAGAGTTTGCAGAAATAAACAAAATTGCAACCATTATGAAGGGGGATGCAGGTCAAAAACAATCTTCACCTGGGATGGTGCTGTCTTATGCATCTAAAGAGTTTCTTGAAATTTTTGAATCGTCAGACATGGTAATTTCTAAGGGGCAAGGGAACTATGAAGGTTTAAGTGATATAGATCGTGATGTGTTTTTTATGCTAGTGGTTAAATGTCCTCTGGTCTCACGAGATATTGGTGGC
Source organism: uncultured Thermoplasmatales archaeon (assembly GCA_964638175.1). Taxonomy (GTDB): domain Archaea; phylum Thermoplasmatota; class E2; order DHVEG-1; family DHVEG-1; genus JAFGDG01. The sequence continues at coordinate 24,128 of CAZWZY010000001.1, forward strand.
GAGATGGCTCGACTTATTTTGAAGGCGAGATAATGATTATTTCAATAGCAAGCGGAAAGGGTGGAACCGGAAAAACAACAATTGCAACAAATCTTGCTTTAAGTCTTGGCGAGGTGCAACTTATTGATTGTGATGTTGAAGAACCAAATGCAAATATTTTTCTTAACACAAAAATAAAAGATCGTGAAGATATCTCAGTGAGTACACCAGATATCAGTAAGACTAAATGTGATTTTTGTGGAAAGTGTTCTGAGTTCTGTGCCTATAATGCGTTAGCTGTTGTTCCATCTGACATATTGGTTTTTCCTGAACTGTGTCATTCATGTGGTGGATGTGAGCTTGTTTGTCCTCAGAATGCTGTTGATTGGCGTGAACGAGTCGTTGGACGGGTGGAGCATGGAATAGTAGAGAGTATTGACTTTTATCATGGGTTATTGAACGTGGGAGAGATTCAGGCAATCCCTGTCATTAAAGCATTGAAACGAAAAGTTGATAAGAATAAGAATGTGATTCTTGACGCTCCACCTGGCACTTCCTGTCCCGTTATTGAAACTGTGGGCAATTCAGATTATTGCATACTTGTGACTGAACCCACTCCTTTTGGTCTGCATGATCTTAAACTTGCAGTCGAAGTAGTAAAGCATCTATCAATTCCCTATGGAATAATTATAAACCGTGATGGAGTTGGTGATAACAGAGTTGAACTTTTCTGTCAAAATGAGAAAATCCCTGTTCTTATGAAGATCCCGCATAACGAGAAAATCGCGCAGCTTTATTCCAGAGGCATTCCATTTGTAAATGAACTTTCTGTCTGGAGAGCGAGGTTTCAAAATCTTTTTAGAAAAATACAATCAGAGGTGAAACAACGAAACAGCTGACTGTTATAAGCGGGAAAGGAGGAACTGGTAAAACATCAATTACTGCAGCGTTTGCTTCTCTTGCAAAAAATGCAGTGCTTGCCGATTGTGATGTTGATGCTGCAGATCTTCATCTTATCCTTACCCCCACCATCAGAAAGAAAACAGTGTTTCATGGATTAAAGATTGCGCACATTGATAAAGACCGTTGTATTGATTGTAAAAAATGCTACGAATCCTGTAAGTTTGATGCAATTGATGAGGAAAATAATATTATTAAGGAGTCTTGTGAAGGCTGTGGCGTCTGTGAATATGTTTGTCCAGTCGATGCAATTACCATGAAAAAAAGAGAATCAGGGTTTGCATATATTTCTGATACTCGTTTTGGCCCAATGGCTCATGCTATGTTGAAAACCGCTGAGGAAGCATCTGGGAAACTAGTTACCGTTGTGAGAAATAACGCCAAACAACTGGCAGAAGGGGAAAAGAAAGATTTGGTGATTATTGATGGACCTCCGGGAATTGGTTGCCCTGTTATCGCTTCTATTACGGGAGTTGATCTGGTATTAATTGTTACTGAGCCAACGCTCTCTGCCATCCATGACCTTGAACGGATACTTGGCGTCGCAAACCATTTTGGCATTTCTGCAGTGGTGTGCATCAATAAATATGACATTAACAAAGAAAACACCAGAAAAATTGAGAAGTATTGCCAGCAACTAGATGTTGATGTAGTGGGAAAACTGCCATATGATACCGCGGTCACACAGGCCATGATCTATGAACAAAGTGTCATCGAATACGACAATAGCGAAGTGACAGTGGCAATGAAATCGTTATGGAAAGCAGTAGAAAAGAGGTTGAAGCCATGAACAAAGAGGAATCATTTGATCACATGGTAAACGAGCTACAAAAAAAGATACATGAAGAAGAGAGAGAAACCTATTCGCCAACAGTCATTCAAGAATATCACAACCCTGCGAATTTTGGGTTCATTGCCGATGCTGATCTGAAGGGACAAATGACTGGACCCTGCGGAGATAGCATGATGTTCAGTTTAAAGGTAAAGGGAACGATAATTCTTGATGCGAAATTTGTAACTGATGGGTGTGGTGCTACTGTTGCTTGTGGAAATATGTTATCGAAAATGGTTACTGACTGTACTCTTGAAAAAGCAAAACGTATTACAAAAAAAGAACTATTTGAGGCCCTTGGTGGCCTTCCAAAAGAACATATGCACTGTGCAACATTAGCAATCATGACTCTGCGAAAAGCAATTACTCATCATCGAAAATAAACAGTTCATCAACGGTTGTCTGTAATGCTTTGGCAACATCATGGGCAAGTTTCAAGGACGGATTATATTTTCCTTTTTCAAGAAAAACAATGGTTTCTCTTCGAACGTTTACTTTTTTTGCAAGGTCTTCTTGGGTGAGATCGTATCGTGCTCGAAGTTCTTTGATTTTTGTCTTCATATTAACTCCCTGTCGAGTCATAGTGGATAAACGAGAGAACGCATACTGCAAGTGCACCGATTATGACTAGTGCAAACATCCATTGATACAATGCAATATTTTGTACCAGGTTTACATATATGATGGATGCTGCACCTAGTATCATCGCATACAAAAAGGCATTTCGTGAGGCACGGCCAATATTTATGGTAACACGCTCATCTGTTTTTGTCCAATAGGTGAAGAAAAACATGAGAAAAGAGAGAGAAAGTAAAAATCCAGGGTCTCCTTTGACGAAATAGAGTAGGCTTGATAAGGATAGAAAACCGAGGTACCAAAGCGGATGCTTCATGTCATATCACCTTTTCTAGCAAAATACAAGTACGATACCATAAAGACAAACCCAGACACCAACACGACTGAGGCAACAACAAGTCCCCCTCGCAAGTCTTCATCAAAGAGTATAATAGATCCCATATTACTCCCTATGGCACTCCATATTGCTGCAATAAATCCAAAATATCCTGCTTTATAGCTAGCTAGTTTTAATCGTTCATCTTGTGCGGGCAGTCCTGCCTTCAAATTTTTTGCTCTATCCCATATAAGATAGGTAGATGTAACTATCAATATGGCAACGATCAGTATTGAAAATATATCAAAGAGTTCTATGGTTTCTTTTGCAAGTAGGTAAAAAGCAAATGTAAAGATTACGCATACTGCTATTCCTATTCCCAATACAACCATCATTTTTTCTTTCATTTTAGATCACCATTTTGTTGTTATATTCTAACATATTGTTATTTATTTCTAACATTATGTTATATGTATATAACATATACTATTTATACTTTTTCATCCCAAGCGTAAAATAACAGAAATTAATTACAGAAATGCATTTGGGGGATCGATATGAAACACGTTCATTATACGGAAGTGTCATTAGAACAGCCTCAGGAACAAGGAATTAAAGATGTAAAGGTACGGTGGCTCATCTCAAAAAAAGATGGGGCAAAAAACTTTGCCATGCGTTTATTTGAATTGAAATCTGGGGGTTACACACCACTTCACCAGCATGATTGGGAACATGAAGTATTCATTGTAGAGGGCTCAGGGGTTGCAAAGGATAAGACAACCGAGCAGCCATTTAAACAAGGTGATGTCTTTTTTGTTCCTCCTATGGAATGGCATCAGTTTGTGAACACGGGAAAACAACCTTTGAAATTTCTCTGTTTAATACCCTATAGAGAGTAATTTGATTCTATGAAATGGTTCAAAAGAAAACAGATGGGTAAAAAACCTCTTCAAACAGCAAGCTCCAAAAATGATTGGCCAGACTCTGTGGTGACCCTCAAAGAAAAAAACATAGACGAGTTTATCCATCGGTATCCTTTTGTTGTTATCGATTTTTGGGCTCCTTTGTGTACACCCTGCAGAACTATGGGACCGCGACTACGACGATTATCAAAGATATACCAAGGAAAAGTTGCCTTTGGAAAACTTGATACCAATACATATGAAACCATCGCAAAACAGTATCACATTCAGGGGATTCCTCATCTCATATTCTTTCAACAAGGGAAAAAACTGCTAGATGTAATTGGCGTTCGCTCTATCGGTGCATTAAAAGATGTTATTGATAAACATATTAAAAAATAAAAAACGTAACCTTTTAACAGATTAAAGAGAATGATAAAATAGGAGAAAGGTCAGTGACATGAAACTTACGATAATCTATGACAATGAGATATACAACAAAGAGGCAACTGTGAAAAAGGACTGGGGGTTTTCCTGTCTCATAAAAGCAAGAGATGACACTATTCTATTTGACACGGGAGCAAAAGGCAGATTGCTACTGGAAAATATGAAAAAGCTTGGCATAGACCCAGGAAACATTAACAAAATAGTGATATCACACGAGCACTGGGATCATAGCGGCGGATTGGCAGCTCTTGTTTCCTTTGTCGGTGATGCCAAGCTATATCGACTAGGAAAAAAGAACCCTGATGGAACGATAAAACTTACAACCGTGGAAGAACCACAGAAGATCGCTCCAGACGTATGGAGCACGGGTAGACTTAAGGGATCACCAATAGACGAGCAATCAGTGATTCTTAACGGCAAAAATGGATGGTATGTTCTTGCAGGCTGTTCACATCCTGGTGTTAAACAAATATTAGATACTTCAAGGAAGGTTGGTAAAGTAGTTGGGTTAATTGGTGGATTACACGACTTTGACGAATTTTCTCTCTTAGAAGATTTAAAGGTTGTTGGTCCAGCTCATTGCACAAAGCATAAAAAGAAAATACATGAGCTATTCCCAAAAACCACTATTATCTGTGGTGTAGGGAGAAGAATTGAAATCTAAGGACAAACGATGAAGAAACATGCCTACGTCAAGGGTACATCTTTTCGTAGGTCGTCTTTTATTTTTCTCCCTGTTTTCTTTTCCCATTCTTTAATAGAGAGGGAGTGCTTTTCACGAATCTTGTCGCCGTAGCCTAAGCCGTTGTACGCACAGAAGGGAACAATTCCTTCGAGAGTGGTATAATGAATAACACAGCGTTCCAGACGGTCGACATTGAGATTCCATGCATCCTGAAACCACATTGATCCTACAAAGAGGCTATTGTAGTGAAATCCTCGCAGAGAATCATAACTTCCACCAAGGGCAGCATCCTTTACCAGTTTAACAAGATCGAATCCTTGCGGTGCCTTCTCCGTATCAACAAACGTATTGACATGACGTAAAAATGATGATGCAATGCGGAGTTTTTTCAACGGTCCTGTTTTACTACTTTGTTCGTCAATAAAGGCGAGTAATCCTTCAACATCAATAAAACGAGTGACTGGAAGTACTTTACCGTCTTCATAAAAAATGTAGGTTGCACCGCCACAACCGGGATGCGCAGTAAATTCAACCTGGGTCTCCCCTTTGAGTAACTCAATGAGTTTGGAAACAGGAAAAACAAACGGCACGGGATAAAAATCATCACGAGAAATAGCACCGTCAAACTCTTTCTCTATCGCTTCAATCATTTGCACATAATCGACACGTTGTTTCTGTCGTTTCTCTTCTTTAATTTTGGTGACACGTCCACAAAAAGAAATGGGTTGGAAATTGATACCTCGAACGATGTCCATATTGTCTAATCCAAAACGAACGATTTTACCAGCTTCATGAACATTTTTGTCACCAATTATGACAGGTACAAGCACTGCTTTAAGATTGACTTTTCGAAGGTTTTCGATAGCTTTTTTATTAAACTCAATCCACGGGTTTGTTTTTTTGGTGACTCCATCAAAGCTCATGTAAATCGTGTTGACTCGTGCATCTTTGAGTTGCCGACAAAACTCAACGCTTTCTGCAAGTTTCATCCCATTGGTGTTCACCTGGACATGGGTAAATCCGATTTCTTTTGCCATCCGAACAATATCAAGAATGTCTTCTCGAATAGTTGGTTCTCCACCAGTGATTTGTATTGCTTTTGAACCCATCGGATGCTCGCTTCGTGCTTGGATCATCAAATCGCGTAATTGATCAAGAGTTGGCTCATAGACTCTACCTGACGCGCCAGCATTCATAAAACAATAGCTACAGCGAAGATCACAGCGGTTGGTTACCAACAAATTAGTAAGTACGCTCTGTGATTTATGGCTCGAATATAGCTTTGGCTCATTAAACAATGACGTTTTCACATCAGGGGACGTCTGTCCTGTTACCTTATACTTCATCCATCGTTTATAAAGATCGGCATCACTAAAGTAAATATCCTTGAACGATCCATGAGTCGGACAGGTCTTAGTGATGTAAATTTTACCATTATCCTCAACGACGCTTGCATCAAGTTTTTGGACTTTTCCCTCCCGATAACAACCCGGACAAACAGAGATGATTTTTTCTAATTCTTTCATGGTTCACCGACCTTTGATGGATGCTTAGGCCTAACAACTGGTTATTTATAGCTTTAACTGTCTCCTTAAGAAGGTAATATTTATAACATATGATTGTATAAGCGCATTTCCGTGTGTCTGGCAATACCTGGTAAAGTAGTAGAGGTTGACAATACAAAGGAATATGCCACTGTTGACTATGGTGATGGGACATGTCGTAAGGCAAACATTTCTCTTGTTGACGTGGGTGTTGGTCAGTATATTTTAGTGCATGCAGGATTTGCAATACAAGTTGTCGATGAAAAGGAAGCAAAAGAAACACTGAAACTCTTCCGGGACATGCTTTCAATGGGGGAAGAAATCTAATGTTTTCATTACAAGATAAACAACTCGCTCAGAAAATCACCTCAAAGATTGCAGAGCTTGACGTGTGTTTACGATTTATGCATGTGTGTGGCACTCATCAAGACACTTTAGTAAAACATGGTCTTGATGCCATACTGAAGGGCTGTGGTATTACTATAGGCCAGGGACCTGGATGTCCTGTCTGTGTCACCACTCCTCGAGAGATTGAAGAGATGATGATGCTTGCCCGAAAAGGAAAAACCGTGACAACATTTGGGGACATGATGAATGTTCCAGGAGAAGAACACTCTCTGAGAAGTATGGCTGAAGAAGGGTGTGATGTACGAACAGTCTATAGTATTGATGATGCTGTTCATATCGCTGAACAAGAGAAGGAAAAAGAGGTCGTGTTTATGGCGGTAGGATTTGAAACAACAGCACCAACCACTGCAGCAGTATTACTTAAAAAATCTCCAAAAAACTTTTCTGTCTTATGTTGCCATCGTACTATCCCTCCGGCACTTCGGGCAGTACTTGATATGGGGGAACTGAACATTGATGGATTTATTGAACCGGGTCACGTCTCAACGATTATTGGAGTGAAGCCCTATGAGTTTATTTCTACGCAGTATCACTTACCGCAAGTAATTGCAGGGTTTGAGCCCATTGACTTGCTTATGGCAGCATGGATGCTTGTACGACAAATTCAACAGAACAAAGCAACTGTGGAAAATGAGTACGTACGAGCGGTAAAAGACGAGGGAAATCTTAAGGCCAAAAAAATAATCAAAGATGTGTTTGAGACTGCTGATGTTGAATGGCGTGGCTTTCCGTGCATTCCTGGATCGGGTTTGTCACTGAAAAAGGAGTTTTCATCATATGATGCACGACAGAAATATGCCAATGATCTTGCTTCTCTAAAGAAAAAAACATTTACGGAACCAAAGGGGTGTCGATGCGGAGAAGTGTTGCGTGGATTAATTACTTCTCAAGAATGTCCTCTCTTTGGCAATAAATGCACACCAAAAACTCCTATTGGCCCGTGCATGGTCAGCATTGAGGGTAGTTGTAACATTGAATATCGGTATGCAACAAAATGATGTTTTTGAATGTGATGCTTTTTCCTACCGAAGTTTCTTTCTCACAGAAAAAAGGAGTAATGTAAACAGAAGCGAAATGCAAAACGCAACAATTGTACCACTGGTGACCCCATATACTGGGTAAAGAAAATGGATGCTGGTTGCGTAGACGCCGACACTTGAAATACCAAAGATCATTGATTTTGCCATGCCTGAAGCAAACGAAGGCCCATGTTCGCGAACGGAGATCAACATTGTGGATGAAAGGATGGCAGGGAATACTGAGAAGATGCCGCTGAGAACATCGCTAACGTTTGATAAGAGAACGGAGATGGTAATAATTATGCCAGCAAGTAGCCCTCGTAAAGCAATTTTCATTGGTGTGTAGTGAACAGCAACTTTTCCTTGCGAGGGGACATGTACAACATGCTCTAGAAATGTAAACGATAAAACAAAGCACAGTACATAAATTACTATCGATAGGGAAATATTGGTAACATCAAAGACCATAAGCAACGCAGATAAGAACGACCATACCGCAAGAGACATGACAAATGCAAGAATGATGGATCGGTGAGCAAGCATCGCAAACAAAAGGAGGAAGATAACATTGACACCGAGTTCGGCGGGAACAACAGCTGCTGCATTTGACGCAAATACTTCCCCCCGATTGAGGGCAATGAAGAGAAAAGCGACAATGATGGTGGAAGGAATTGTTCCCAAAATTCCTCCAACTTTTGTGCCAAAGTTTTCAGCAATGACTGTAATGATGATAACAATAAGTGCAGAAAGGATAAAGGGGAATACTGATTGTACTAAAATATCAATCATGAAGAGGGCATTACATTACTCTATAAAACGTTTGTTTAAGAAAGAGTTAAATCAATTAGTGACATACTTACCCCGGCGAGTGGGATGAAGTGTAAAAGTGCCATTGCACTGATGAGCTCTGTTAGTATTGTTATGCTCGTATTGATAAGCGGCTGTACTCAACAAACATCGGAGACAAATACTAACAACCAGAATCAAGCATCTGGATATTATCTCTATGAGGATCCGCAAGAACGATTCAGTATCGAGTATTCGGTAACGTGGAATATTCGTGAGGATATCGCAACACAATTTAATCTTGATGCATGTTTTCTTTCTCAATCTCAAGAACCAACTCAAATTGGAACTGTGATGATTAGTATACAACAACTAGAAGACTACGTAGATATGATTTACTTTCGTACAGCACACATCGAAAATCTCAGCATTGATGAGGGGATGCCGAATTTTACCATTGTTTCCGAACATAACACAACCCTTGCTGGTGAAAATGCGCATGAATTGATATTTACATACCAATATGAAATTTACACATGGAAACAGAGAGAAATATGGACTATAAAGAACGATATGCTCTACCTAGTTGCCTTCCAGTGCGACCAGGAGCGATATGACGGCTTTGCAGAGGATGTTAACCACATGGTTGATAGCTTTGAGATAGCATAAATGATCTGACAGGAGGTAATGATGAACATCGTATTTTTAGGCGATAGTTTAACACAGGGCAGTATCGGCGTCTCTTACGTCGATATCTTGGAGAAAAGATTTCCTCAACACCATATGATTAATTATGGGAAAAACGGCGACACCGTCACTAGCCACTACCACCGGGCGAAGAAACTTTCTTTTGATGATGTTGATACTGCATTTGTCTGGATTGGTACAAACGACGTGTTAGTACATGTTTCGTGGAGCTATCCAATTATCAAAACCTTCTTTCTTCAACCGTGGACAAAAACCTGTGGAACGTTTACTGCCTGCTATAAAAAAATCCTTGAAATGCTTGTACCACAGATAAAAAAAATCTTTGTAGTGTCACCTGTGTTCATTGGCGAAGATTTGCACAATCAATGGAACGCGAAACTAGAAGAACTGGCAAAAGGCATTAGGTTATTTGCAACATCATACAATGCAGTAGAGTACGTTGATCTACGTACAACGTTTGAAAAAAAACTTGCACAAAAACAAATTTCTCCATATATTATCAATGGTAGTATCACTCCGATATTCGATGAGATCTTCCTTAAGAATCCTGAAAAAATTGACCAAAAGTCACACGAACGCGGATTGCATTTTACTTTGGACGGTGTTCACTTCAATAGCACAGGTGCACAGGTTGTTGCCGAAGAGTTTGAAAGGTGCATCAAACATGAACTATGAAGACGTAATGAAACGATTAGAATCGATGGGCGATCCTGAAGCCATGAAAGGTATGGCTCGTTATGGCATCAATCCAAAAAATAATCTAGGCATCTCTATCTATAAATTGCGATCTCTTGCCAAAGAGATTGGAACGGATCACGCTCTCTCGCTTCAGCTCTGGGATTCTGGCATCCATGATGCGCGTCTCTTAGCAATATTTATTGCAGATCCTGCAAAAGTTACTGAAGAGCAGATGGATTTGTGGGCAGCTGACTTTGATTCATGGGATGTCTGCGACCAAGCATGTACCAGTCTTTTTGACGCGACGCCACATGCATGGAAAAAGATTTCTGAGTGGGCAGAGCGAGATGAGGAATTTGTAAAGCGTGCAGCGTTTTCAATCATTGCAGGGCTTACTGTTCATGACAAGGATGCAAGTAATGATCAGTTTGAGCAATTGGGATCGGTCATTAGGAAACATGCCGTTGATGAACGGAATTATGTGAAAAAAGCAGTGAATTGGGCTCTCCGAAATATTGGCAAACGCAACTGGGCACTTAACACAAAAATGATACAACTAGCAAAAGAATTGCAAACAACTAAGTCCAAATCAGCGCGGTGGATTGCTAATGATGCCATCAGAGAACTTACTGGAGAGAAGGTAAAACGAAAATTGGATAAGAAAAAGGATTAGACCAAGCCTTTAATTGCCATGACACACTCTTTACAAATTTTACGACTTCCTGTTTTCGTTTCAATATGATGGATATCGTCTAACCCATGTTCTTCGCCACACACGCAACATGTCGCACAACCAGGCGTATCTGTCACCTCCCACATACTTTGTTACCTTAACCACGTTATTTCTTAAATACTTGCCGAGAAAAAAGGTGTTATTTGGGGCGATACTTCTGTATTTTCTTCTTTGCAATCTTTGCATTGATGACAAAATAGAGGTATACCAGACCTAGTTCTATACCGAAGATAAGAAGAAAATACCCAAACGTGGTGGCAATTTTCCCTAGCTGAAAACCATAGATTAATGTAATAGAACCAAGAAATGGAGTAAACATACCGATAACGACCAGTGCCAAGATGAAAGCTAAATCTGTGTTTTTTGCCATATCTATCCTCCGATATTTCGTTTCTTCTTAAATATTCTGCTTATGCCGAAAGTTGGTGTCCAATAATGGCATTTTGTCCAACGGAGATACCGCCATCTCCATTAGGAACTTTATTATGCACAACAAGCCGCAATCCTGCTTTCGTGACTTCTTGTTCAACCATCTCAGTAATGGGAATATTATAGGAGACGCCGCCAGTAAGGCCCACGGTTTTGATACCTTGTGTTTTTGCCTCAGAGATGGCAAGTTGTGAAAGTGCACCAACAATGGCTTTGACAAACGAAAAGGCATAATCTGCTTTTTCTTGGTTGTTCAAAGGTCCTTGTATCTGTTCATCAAGTTGTCTAAAGACGTCAATAGTGCTAACCACTCCATTATTTACACTGACATCAAAGGTATGGATCTGTTTACCAGAAGCGAGGTATGGTTCAAGTTTCATCGCAGGCTCACCATCATACGTTCGGGTTGTACAGATATTAAGATAACAAGAAAGAGCGTCCAATACTCTACCCAAACTGGTGGACTGTGGAGATGAGTTCATCAGTTTGCTCAGAACACCTGCTTTATCACCTGAAAAGAATTTTTCACTTCCTAGTTTGTGGAAGATAGCAAACACGAGTCTACGTGGATCTTTTGTTGCCTGATCACCACCCAAAAGAGGGATGGATTCTAAGTGTCCTACTCGTGTATACTCAGTAAACCGAGAAAAGAGCACTTCTCCTCCCCAAAAGGTACCATCTGAGCCATATCCAAGCCCGTCAACAGCAATAACCACACTTTCCTCAAGCTTGTTGTCCACCAAGAGTGATGCAGCATGTGCCCAATGATGCTGAACATCAAACAAGGGAACTGAAAATTCATCCGAAAAAAGCTTTGCAACCCTTCGTGAATCGTAGGCAGGATGCATATCTTGAACGGCGGCGTCAATCGTGGGATTGGTCATGGTTAGCTTCATTAAATGTCTGAGACTTTCTTCTAAAAAAGTCAGGGTCGAATAATACTTCGAGTTGCCAATATACTGAGTGGCAAACACATTGTGATCATGCGAAAGTGCACCAGTGATATTTTCACCAGCACCGACGCTCAAAATGTTTTTATTATACGTCACTGCAAGCGGTCGGGGGACGTACCCTCGTGACTTTCGTAGGAAAAAGGTGTTCCCTTTCCACAATCTTACTACCGAATCATCGATCCTATTAGGAATGGGTCGATTATGTAAGAGATAAAAATCAGCGTCGATAGAAAAAGCCTCTTCATCTGTGGTTATCATAGCTTCTCCAGGAACGTTTGCAGAGGTCATCACCAACGCATCGGCTTGAAGATGTGAAAACAGTAGATGGTGTAGACCAGTATAGGGTAAAAACAACCCAATAGTGTCAAGCCCTGGAGATGCATTTTTTGCGCTGATTTTTTTGACGACTACAATGGGTTTACTTTTCGAAAGCAGGGCTTTCTTTTCCCCTTCAGTGATAGCTGCATAAGTAGACGCTGCATCAAGATTTCGGACCATGACCGCAAATGCTTTTTGAGGGCGGTTGTACCACTCTCGAAATCGATCAATCGTTTCAAGTTTACAACAAAGGTGCATGCCGCCCCACGACTTAATCACCCCAATTTTTCCAGCATCAAGTTGAGTTGCAAATCGTTTGATCGCAAGTTTATCTCCCACATCTTTCTTTTGCTTGTCATACAATCGATACGATGGACCACATTCTGGGCAAGAAATGGTTTGTGCATGATATCGTCGATGCAAGGGATTTTTGTATTCTTTTTCACAAGATTCGCACATAGGAAATGCAACCATGGCTGTTTGTTCTCTGTCGTATGGGACGTCGTTGATTAAACTGAACCGAGCACCACAGACGGTACAATTAGTAAACGGAAACTGGTATCGCTTATCTTGCGGATCGAAAAGTTCACGTAAACAGTCCTGACAAATACCAACATCTGGTGGAATGAGCGAATTTTTTTCCCCTTCCTTGCTGTGGAGAATTTGAAAATCAGAAAACATGCGTTCATCAGGTTCTTCAATAATTTCTGAGATGTGGGCGATGGAGGGCACCTGTTCGTGTACCTTATCAATAAAGGCATCCCTATGCTTATCAATAACCACTTCGACTTCAGATCCTTTATTTAACACATACCCTTTAAGACCCATATCTTGTGCTATACGATAAATCGTGGGCCGAAAACCGACTCCTTGAACAATACCTTTAAAGATAAGTTTCATCAAATCGTACCAAACTAACTACTCGACTATTAAGTCCTTTGCATATTTGTCTGCATCTGCAAGCAAAAACTCGTCACTCATGCTGATACAGTTCACCGGACAAACATCATTACATTGACTGCAAAAACAACATCGTGCTAAATAGAATTTTACCTTCTTTTCCTTTGGTTTAAACTCAATTGCTTCACAGGGACAAACCTTTATACATAGTTTACAGCCGATGCATTTTTCTTTATCATACTGAATTTTTCCTCGGAATCCTGGCGGTGTTTTTACTGGAGGATTTATGGTTGCTTTTCCGGCCTGTACATCTTGGAGATATTTAGTTGTGGATGATGGTTGATATTTTGCAGGAAACTTATTGGTCCATGGTTTTTTGAACATTTGAGAAAAGACTTGAGGAAGCATAGAAAACTTCATGGCGCCAACCTCTGTGTTTTTTCAATGCTTAACTTATGCAACGTTTCTTTGTCTAGATAGGAGCGGTTATTGTCTTTGACAATGGCCACCCTATTGGTACAAGACATGCAAGGGTCAGTTGATGCCGCAACAATGGGAATGTCTGCAATCTGTTCGCCCATAAGCATAGGGATCCAAGGTAGAATATTATTGTAGGTTGGCGCACGGACTTTCCAACAATAGGGAGATTCTTGTTCCGCGAGTTTGACGTAGTGGAACACTTCTCCACGGGGTGCTTCCATACGACCGATACCTTCTCCTTTCGCCTTTTTTAAAGCTGCGAGGAGTTTGGGAATCTTTGGCTCAGAGGCGATATCTCCTTCAGGCATATGCTCAAGACATTGTTCAATGAGGTCAATTGATTGTTTTACTTCCAACAATCGAACGATAATTCTGTCATACACGTCACCATTTACTTTTCCTGTAAGAACATCGGGGGTAACATAATCGAAATCAAGTTCATCAAAGGCAAAATAGGGTTGATCGAGTCGAACATCTTTTTTCACACCAGATCCACGAGTTGTTGGTCCGCACGCACAGAGTTTTAAGGCATCCTCTTTGGTGAGAATGCCGCACCCTTGGCTGCGCATTTTAAACGTTTTGTCATCAAGATAAAATTTTCGAAGCTTTTCAAAATTTGCTTTTAACACATCGAGTGACTTTCGAATTTGTGGGATCATATCTTTGGTTATATCACGTCGTACACCGCCAATCATAGTAATTGCTTTGGTGACTCGATTTCCTGTGAGATACTCGGTAAGATCTAACGCCTCTTCTCGAATTTGCCAGGTAAAAAATAAGACTGAATCAAAGCCAATTTCATGAGCAGCCACTCCCGCCCAGAGAACATGGGAACAAATACGCTCAAGCTCTGCTTGGATTACTCGCAGATACTCTGCTCGTTCGGGAACGTCAATACCTGCGGCACGCTCAACTGCAAGGGCAAAGGCCATAGGATGACAATAGGAGCAAATACCACAGATTCTTTCAGCTAAATATAATATTTGAATGGGATTTCTCCGATTCATTCCTGCCCACTCAATTGATCGGTGGATATGACCAAGAGAAACATCGACATCAACGATACGCTCTCCATCCAGAGTGAATTCAAACTGCACCGGCTCTTTAAGTGCTGGATGGATTGGCCCAATCGGTATCTGATAGGTGGTCTTTGAAAGAGTCTTTTCGCTCATTTTTTCACCTCATGAAGATTTCGGGCCATCTTTTCAGCACCTGTTTCGTCTTTTCGCCAAGGGTACATTCCCTTAGGGAAATCATCGGAAATAAAGGCTCTCTTATCCTTAGGAATTCCCTTTACTTTTACCCCCAGCATCTCCTGTTTTTCTTGCTCAGTGATAAGGGCACCCGGTATGAGATTAGTAATAGTTTCAATCTCTGGCTTTGATTTGGGGAGTTCAACAGTCATGTTTAGGGAAAGTTCCTGTCCTCGTTCGCCAAAGTAGATGGAAAAATGATAGACAAGATCGATGGTTTTTCCCATATCATAACCAGAGACAACCGCAAGATGAGGATACTCCTCCATGGTCATTAGATGTTTGACCGCATCTTTAAACACGCTCTTATCAACGCGCATCCAGATGTGAGTAAATGTTGTTTTCTTTGAACCGGCTTTGTGGGTTTCAATACGATCGTCTTTAATCTTTGTTTTAAACGTATCTTTGAATGATTTAACAATTTCCTTGGGTGTTAGTTGATTTTCTTCGCTCATTTTTTCGCCTCCAGTGTTTCTAGTTTTGTCCACGCCTTTGCCACGGCGTAAATAATGTTTTCTGGTCGCGGTGGACAGCCAATCACATGCACATCAACAGGAATGATATTGTCAATGGGACCAACAAGATTGTAGGATTCATAAAAGACATCGCCAGTATTGCCACAATTACCGACACAAATGACTGCTTTGGGATCAGGCATTTGTTCGTATATTCTTTTGACCTTATCAGCAAGTTGTCGAGTTACCGGGCCAGTAATGAGTAACACATCGGCATGCCGTGGAGTACCAACGAGTTTAATCCCAAAACGCTCGGCATCATATCGTGGACATAACGCGGCAATAATTTCGATATCACAGCCATTACATGACCCTGAGTTACAATGATAGACCCATAATGCTTTTTTAAACGATTTAGGAAGACCTTTCGCCATAAAACACTGCCTCCGCAGACCTCTATATGTATAACGTCTTGCTTGTGGTAATCCTATAGACTATTTAAAAATTTGCGACATAAATCAGCAAATACGAGGGACGGGGTCACCAAGTGGTTTGCGAAGATTTCGTCTACCACCAACCGTTGTTGCTAATACAACTCCTTTAACGTCAGTGGTTGCTTCTCCAATAATTGCTGCATTTTTCCCTAATGGGTGCTTTTTAATCGTACGTAATACATCCTCTGCCTTCTCTTTGACGACACCTAAAACCACCTTTCCTTCATTTCCTATCTCTAAAGGATCGATACCAAGCATATCACAAGCAGATCTTACACCTATGGGGAGGGGAATGCATTCCTCATAAAGAACAACGCCAACATGTGATTTTTCAGCAAATTCATTAACAGTATTCGCCAGACCACCACGTGTAGGATCTTTTGCCGAAACAAGACCACCCTCAACAAGCGCACGTTCCATCAATCCGTTAACGGGTGCAACATCGGACTTTATTTTGGTTTCAAAACCATATCCCTCACGAAACGATAGTAACGCAATCCCATGCTCGCCAATATTCCCTGATAGAATGATAACATCTCCTTTCTTAAGATTTGAATCCCGCAGCCATTGTTGATCAAAGCTTCGGTATCGTTGTACTTCTTTGATATCGGTATCAAGTATCTTGGTTCTTCTACCGATACCACTGGTATTAATCATAAACTCTTGAATCGCACCTTTTTCAACCACTTTAGTGTCACCAGTCACGATAGGAACCTTGGCACTCTTTGAAATGGTAGCCATACTGTTCACAATGGTTTCAAAGATTTTGATGGGTAGTCCTTCCTCCATGATAAAACCCGCAGACAAGGCAAGTGGTTGCGCGCCCATTACAGCAACATCATTAATCGTTCCGCACACAGCAAGAGAGCCTAAATCACCACCAGGAAAGATTAATGGTTGCACGGTATGAGAATCTGTGGAAAACACTATATCATCAATCACTGCCGCATCATCCAGTGACGACAAAGGAACTTCACCTGCCGACTGTTTTCCAAAGGCAGTGAGAATTTTTTCTTTAATGAGTTCATCCATCAATTCGCCGCCGGCGCCTTGATTCAATTTAATCGTATCTTTCATCTGATAACCACGCTGACAACAGTGATGCATAAGATTTATTTATAGTATACTATTGGAACTAGTGATGAGTGTGCTTGTCCTGTGCATCGGCAATAGAGATGGTGGCGATGATGCTATTGGTCCATACATCGCTGATCAACTTAAATCAACAACTATTGATGTTATCGATTGTGGAACAATTCCTGAAAATTATACAGGCGTAGTAAAGAAAAAAAACCCTGAAAAACTCGTTATTGTCGATGCTGTAGATATGGGGCTCACACCCGGAGAAAAAAGGATTATTTCCAAGGAGAAAATAGGAGTAATGACACTATCGACTCACGGCATTCCCATCTCCGTTTTAATAAGCTATCTAGAACAATATGTGAAAACAATTGTCTTTATCGGCGTTCAGCCTAAAATCATGCGTGGAACGATGACAGGGGCTGTTAAAAAAAGTGGCGAAGAAGTAGCAAAAATTATCCAGAAAGAACGATGGAAAGATATTGAGAGACTAAAATAGTCTTAGAGTATAGATAGACCGTATCCTTCCAACATTGAAAGAGAAAGAAGGGCAACGTATCACAAGACAATTTTAAAAATTTTAACGTGAAAGATTTCCCACAATTCTGGTGAAGAAAGATGATGTACTAATTCCAAACCATACGGAACAGAATCGTCTGACCACATCTGGAAAATAAGAGATTCTTTTGCAAGATCAGTTAAATTATAATCATTGACATATTCATTGGTATTTTTATCAAAAAAATTGAAAAAGATAAATGCAATTTGTTTGTCATATCCGCAGGTAAAAATATAGCTCACATTATATTTTTCAACAATGGCTTTCGTTTCATTGGATGAAATATTAAAACACGTAAAGATTGAAGCAATGCCTTGTAAATATTCTTCTGGAGCCCAACCACCATGTTTTGCAATATCTTCTTGTTTTTTTTCTTCTGAAATGTAACTATATGAAGCAATGGTTTCTTCAAGGTTTCCTGAGGCAAACGTTGCAATAACATTTCTCTCACTATATCCTTCAATCATACTTCCATAATCCCACCAGCAGAGGATAGTTGCATTTTCTTCCGTATTATTGTATAGCCAATCCAGAGGCGCGGCAAGTTCCGGCGTAAATGCACCATAACCCGTTTCACCGTTCTTGCTATACGAAATAGCAGTAAAATTGCTCCAGTTACCTTCATAGTAATATTGTTGATAAAGAAGTTCAGCATCCAGGGTTGATCGTTCAATATCTTCAGAACGCAACAGAACGGTATCTCCGTTTTCATAGGTTGATTGATTTGGTGGTGTGTTTGTATTTTCTTGCGTGCATCCTGAAAAGAGAAAGGAAATGAATACTATGACGAGTAATACAGCGAGCTTCTTCATAATATACTCCCCACTAAGAAAAACAAAACTTGGTAACTATTTAAAAAAGCTTCTAAATTTTTAATACGGATATTGTTTCCCAAGAACTTCTGTTGAGGAAAGTGCAGCAATTGCACCTTCAGCACATGCAGTAATGACTTGTCGCAACCCTCCAGTGATATCACCAGCAGCGTACACCCCTTTTAGGTTTGTCCGTTGTTGTTTGTCAACAATGATATATCCTTTCTCATCGAGGTTGACACCAAGGTCCTTAGCTAGTGCATTTTGAGGTACTTCACCAATCGAAATAAATACTCCATCTATTTTCAATACCGATTCTCTCTTAGTTTTTGTGTTCACAATGGTTACAGATTCAACTTTGTCGGTACCGTTGATTTGTTCGACGTGAGAATTATAGACGATAACGACTTTGTCTGCAACGGCTTTTTCTTGATATGCTTTTTCAGCCCGTAATTGATCGCGCCGGTGGATGACATACACTTCTTTACAACCAATTTGCTTCAGATAAACCGCTTCGATAACTGCAGAGTTACCACCACCAATTACTGCTACTGTCTTTCCTTTGAAAAAAAAGCCATCACAGGTCGCACAATAGGATACTCCTTTTCCTTGCAGTTCCTGTTCCCCGGGGACGTTTAACTTCCGATATTCAGTGCCCATGCACAGCATAACGGCACTAACAGGATAGGACTGTTTACTTGTTGTAATGGTGAATTCATCACCGGATTTTTTGATGGTAGTGACTTCTTCATTGAAATGAATATCAGCATACTTACTGGCATGTTGTTTCATTTTTTCAGTGAGCTCCATGCCAGAAATCGATTCAAAGCCAAGGTAGTTTTCAATCTTTGGAGAGATGCTAGCAAGTCCACCGCCCATTCCTTTGTCAAAGACTACCGTCTTGATACCTGCCCTGACTGCATATACCGACGCAGAATATCCTGCAGGCCCTGCTCCAATAATCGCTAGCTCATACTCCATACGTATCCCCTACAAGGAATGATACAGCATTACAATAGTTTTGTCTTTAAAAGCGTATACGCCTCTTCAGGCGAGTCGATATCAGTAAGCATGCTTTCAAACGGGCACATCCCGTTCTTGAATTTATTCTGCACAAAGGGTACCATAGTGTCAACCTCACAAGGTATGCCACCCACCACGAGTGTAGCAATAGCTGTTTTTGCCCCCTGCAGGGCATAGACGCCACTGACCCGGGCATATCGGCAAAGCATGGCAGACGCTTTACCCAGTATCCGATCGCCAATGACGGAACCATGAATGTCTTCGCCCAAGTCTTCAATGGTCTCAAGCAACGGTCGTACTCCTTCCCCTTTTTTCTTATGCCATATCTTGCCGCAATTGACCACTACGATAGAACAGTCCTCTGACGTGATGATCTTTCGCGCAAGGTCAATATCTCTCATAATGTCTTCATCAACCATGCTATGCTCCTCGCAAACCACAGGTGGTAACATAGGGCTTAATCGCCTCTAAGGTTTCTGTGAGATACTCTTTTGGATAGGGATTGATACCCATGTATTTTGATGAAAGCAGTGGTACATCTGCTTTAAACTGTTGCAGATAGTATCTGTTTGCTCCTTTTACCCATTTAGCGATACTGATAATGTCTTCTTTCTTGAGAAGGTTGGGGACAAAGGTGGTTTTAAATTCATAACCGTTGGCATTCTCCATAATAAGATCGATAGAGCGTTGAATAGCAGAAACATCTGTTTTTACTCCGGTAAGCTTTTCATATTTGTTCTTTGGTGCTTTCACATCCATAGAAACATAATCCACAAGTTTTTGCTCCAAGAGATTTTCAAGAGCATCTGGAAGAGATCCATTGGTATCGATTTTTACTAAATAACCTAACGTTTTTACCTTCTGTATAAACGGTGCAATATCTTTCTGTAACAACGGTTCTCCTCCCGAAATGACTAAGGCTTCAAGGATGCCTTTCCGCTTACGAAGAAAGGAAAAGATTTCGTCTTCAGCAATAAGAGAAGCAGTTCCTTCCACCAGCGTCTTATTGTAGCAAAAGGGACAGCGGAAGTTACAATCCACTGTCCAGATGATAGCACTGATGCAATCAGGATAATCAAGCAGAGAAGTGTGCTGCAAACCACCTATCTTCATTGTGATACCAATACTTTCTTCATCATATCAAAGGTCTTTCGATCGGTAAATTCCTGTCGTTTACCTCGATTCCATTGACTGACAGGTCGAAGGTACCCGACCACTCGCGAATAGACCTCACATTCTGTCGTTTTCTTCTCTGTTTTACAGGTTGGACAGTAGCGGTACTCGCCAGCAATATATCCATGATCTGGACACACGCTAAAGGTTGGCGTAATGGTATAATAGGGAAGAGAATAGTTTTCTGCTATCTTTCTCACCAGTTTTTTCGTTGCCGTTGGCGAGGGTTCTTCTTCTCCAAGGAAGATGTGCATCACCGTACCACCTGTATATTTTGATTGTAAGGAATCTTGGATGTCAAGTGCCTCGAAGATATCGGTGGTGTATCCAACGGGTAGTTGAGTTGAATTGGTATAATAAGGCTCAGCAATACCTTTATTGCCGTTATTGCCATAAATCTCTTGATTGTAAATGCGAATGTCAGGATATTGTGCCTTATCGACACGGGCAAGTCGATAGCTGGCTCCTTCTGCAGGTGTTGCTTCAAGATTGAAGATATTACCAGTTTCTTCTTGATAGTCAGCAATTCGCTCGCGCATATGATCCATGACTTTTTCTGCAAAGGCCTTTCCCTCTTTATCGCCAATGCTTTTATTCATAAAGTTGAGCAATGCATCATTCATGCCAATCACGCCAATGGTTGAGAAGTGATTTTTCCAGTATTCTCCAAAGGTTTTTTTCACATCAGCAAGATAGAATCGCGAGTACGGGTGCAGTCCACTATATGTAAGATTTTCGATGACTTCTCGTTTAATTTCAAGACTTTCTTTGGCAAGATCCATCTGGCAATCTAACTGTTCGAAAAAGTCACTATCATCTTTTGCAAGATACCCAATACGTGGCAAATTGATGGTTACGACACCAACAGAACCTGTTTTAGGATTTGCGCCAAATAGCCCACCACCACGTTTTCGTAGTTCTCGATTATCAAGTCTGAGACGACAACACATGGATCGTGCATCATCGGGTTTCATGTCGCTGTTGATGAAGTTTGAAAAATACGGTATACCATATTTTGCCGTCATGTCCCAAATGGGCTCAAGTCCGTCATTTTCCCAATTGAAATCTTTTGTAATATTATAGGTGGGAATGGGAAAGGTAAATGGCCGCCCTTTGGCGTCTCCCTCATACATGATATCTGCAAAGGCATGATTGATCATGTCCATTTCATCAAGATACTCGCTGTAATTATCATCCATAAGATTGCCGCCAATGATGGCGGGTTCATCAGTCATGTAGCTAGGGACGGTAAGATCAAGGGTAATGTTGGTAAATGGACTTTGGAATCCTACTCGTGTGGGCACATTCATGTTGAATAAAAATTTCTGCATTTCCTGTTTGACCGCGTCGTACTGCAATCCATCATGCTGAACGAATGGCGCTAATAATGTATCAAAATTGGATAAGGCTTGTGCACCCGCGGCCTCCCCTTGCAAGGTATACAAATAGTTGACGATTTGCATCAAGGCCGTGCCAAAATGCTTGGCTGGTTTGCTTTCGATTTTTCCAGAAACACCACGAAAACCAAGAAGCATAAGGTCTTTTAAATCCCAACCGACACAGTATGCACCGAGGGTCCCCAAATCATGGATGTGATAGGCGCCATCGGTGTGTGCTTCACCAATTTCTGGTGGATAGATTTTATTGAGCCAGTAATGCGACACAATGTTTTCTGTAGCATAGACGTTGAGTCCCTGCAATGAATAGCTCATGTTGCTGTTTTCATTGACTTTCCAATCCATCATTGATAAATAGCCATCAACGACATCAATATCCTTAAGGAGCCCAGCAACATCTCGAATTTCTTGATGTTGCTTTCGATATAAGATATATGCTTTCGCCGTCTTAGCATGTCCTTCTTCAATGAGAATTTTCTCAACAAGATCTTGCACCTGCTCGACAGTAGGAATTTCACCTCGTTTGAGTTCTTTTTCAAGTACATCTAGGACGTTATCAGTCAGTTTTGTTGCTTTTTTGTAATCCTTTCCACCTACTGCTTCAGCAGCTTTCCAGATTGCATTGGTGATTTTTACGGGATTGAAATCCACCACTTTTCCATCTCGTTTCCTAATTTTTCGTATCATTGTTTTATCTCTCCTGTATTTTGTTCAATCAAATTTTTAACCTCCTGTTCAAAAGACGATACATCGGCAAAAGATCGATAGACCGATGCGAATCGAATGTAGGCAACTTGATCGACTTGTTTTAACAAATCCATTACGTATTCTCCAATGGTAGAAGTTTCAATTTCTTCACATCCACTTCGACGGATTTTTTCTTCAATGGCATCAAGTAACTCCTCAATCTTTTCATGCGATACCGGACGTTTTTCTAACGCCTTTGATATGCCGTTTTTAATCTTAGTGCGATCAAATTTCTCTCGTCTGCCGTCCTTCTTAATAACATACACGGGCGTCATCTCAATATACTCGTATGTCGTAAACCGCCGATTACAGTTGAGACACTCTCGACGTCGACGAATGGTGTATGCTCCAGTGTCACGAGAATCTGTGACTTTGGTTTCTTGATGCTCGCAATAGGGACATTCCATTTCCGTCTCACCAGATAGTCACAAGATACAATATATTGTATCTCAAAAATCTAATTCTACATTATATTGTATAATTATTGGCTTTTTAAAGGTTTCTGTTTTTCCAAATATTTTAGTAGAAACAACTGTTGTCTGTGCATAAAAAGAGAGGCGTGAGGTCAGTGAAAGTAATCTATGGGCCCGTGGCATCATGGCGACTTGGCCGGTCGCTAGGTGTCGATTTAATTTGTTCTCCAAAAAAGATTTGTTCTTTTGATTGTATCTATTGCCAGCTTCAACATACTGCCCGTATTACTGCACAACGTCAAGTGTTTATTGATCCGGCAGAAGTTAAATCACAATTACAACAAGCATTACCCCAAACCACTCCAGATGTGATTACGCTCTCAGGAATGGGGGAGCCCACCTTAGCAACAACCTTGGATGAAACAATTAAGACTATCAGAGAAATGACTGCTATCCCTATTGCCATTCTGACCAACTCCTCTTTTATGGATAAAAAAGAAGTGCGGGACGCTCTGCAACAGATAGATATTATTGTGGCAAAACTTGACGCTCCAAATGAAGAGATGTTTAAAACCATTAATCGACCTGCACTGGGTATATCATTTGACCAGGTGGTTGAAGGGATTAAAACCATGAACCATGAATTCAAGGGAAAGTTTGCATTACAAATGATGTTTATGCCTGAAAATAAAGCATGCGCCAGTCAAATGGCTGCTCTTGCACGAGAGATTAAGCCAGACGAGGTGCAAATAAATACACCCTTGCGTCCTTGTAATGTTTCACCATTGTCGGAAAAAGAAGTAGATGCTATCGAACAAGAGTTTTCTGGATTATCTACACTTTCAGTGTATCATAGTCCCAAACCAAAAACAGATCCGCTCGATAAAGTAGAATTAATTAAACGAAGGAGGCTGGAGCTTTAATCATATGAAAAAGATATCAGTGGACCTGCAACCAATTGGCATTGTTCATGCATCATATAAAAAACCACATGATGCTCCTTTCCAAGGCTCGGATGAAGTCTCGACTATTGAACTTTACAAAGAGTTTAGTCAAGGACTGCGGGATATCGAAGGGCTTTCCCACCTTCATGTTTTTTACTGGTTACATCAGTCAAAAGGATATTCTCTCGTGGTCCAAACGCCATGGGATGCCACACCCCATGGGCTATTTACAACACGCTCTCCTCACCGGCCAAATCCTATCGGGCATGCGGTCGTCATGTTGATTGGTCGTAAGGAAAACACTCTTACGGTAAAGGGATTGGATGCTATCGAAGGCACTCCCGTCATTGACATTAAGCCATACGTTAAGAAGATAGATAGTAAAGTAAATGCAAAATCAGGATGGCTTTCAAACGCAATGTTAGATTCAGAGTAGCACAGCATTGGTAAGAGCGTTTTTCACCAACGATTCTATATTTAACTTTTCTTCTTCCTTAAGAAGTTGTTGAAGTGTTGCCTGGGTAGCAGGTTGTTTTGGTACTGCCCTGCAGGGACCAGCAGGCAAAATTGAAAGATCATATGTGCCAATCTTCCTTGCTATGTCGATAATCTCCTCTTTATCAAAACCAATAAGTGGGCGTAAGATAGGCAAAGATGTGGCCTGATCAATAGTTTTGAGATTTTGCAATGTCTGGGATGCAACTTGTCCTAAAGAGTCTCCCATGATGAGTGCGAGGGCATGTTCTTTTTTTGCAAACGCTTCAGCGTAGCGAAGAAGCATACGTTTACAAAACACACACGTAAACCGATGATTGCAATGTTCTTTGAAGGCTAAAAGAGCTTCTCCGTGAGGGACACTATATGCTTTGATAGTTAAAGAAAGATGCTGTTGTAGGTGTGTTACCAATTTCCTGTAGTTCTCTACTTCATTATCATCAGTAAAAGGACGGATATCGGCATGTACTGAAATGATGTTGGTTGCTTGTTTTGCTAACAGATAAGTTGCAACGGGAGAATCAATACCGCTGGAGAGAAGAGAAACAAGGTTCATGCGGTCTCGTTCGTAAGGTAATCAAGGTATTCTTTCAGGCCGCCAATGATAGGTAACACAATGATATCTGGCACATCATAGCTATGGAGTACTTTGATTCTTGTAATTGTTTTTTTGATATTATTATCGGTGGTTTTTGCAATGAGCACATTTTCGTTCTCGGTTTCAATCTTTCCTTTCCATCGATAAATAGATAAACACTTAGGAACGATATTGACGCACGCAACAAGTTGTTCCTCAACAAGGGTGTGAGCGATGCGCCTGGCATCATTTATATCATCAATAGTAGTATACACAACTGCAACCATAGTCTCCCTCTGTTCATATACGGAAATGAGGTTTTAAGCGTTTGCATCACAAGGATATGGATTCATGTCGAGTTGGTTAACACACGACAATATCGTATCTTTTGACCCTAAAAAAAGATGTGAGGGACAGGAACAATCACTACAGCCAAAGAAGGGAACTTCTTGGAGCGTTGCCGATAATGCCTGTGCAATAGTACATTCTTTTTTGACGTTGCTTTCTTGGTAAAACACATCAATATGGTCTACAAAAGGCAAAAGGTAATCAATGTGCCAATGTGTTTTTTTCTGGGTTCGAAGATGACGTTGAACGCGTTGTTCTACACCATTCATAGCACTGCCTACGTAAACATACCAACCCTTGTTAAAAGATACATTACCAAGCTTGCCGACCTGAATTGTAGCAGCAGTTGGCAGTGAAAACACTAAAAGATAGCTTCCTTTCATGTGATGTTTTTTACTACGCTATTTATATCTCTCATAAAGGTTGTATCCATCAATTGTGCGGGGTTTCCAATAGCCTCCTCTAGATGATGATCGAAGTTGATTTCACCAAGATACGGTATCTCTTTACAAGACACGTGCTGTTTTACATAGTCTGAGGGAGTCATGGTCATATTTTCAACAAGACCGATAAGAGGAAGTTGTAACTCTTTGAGCATGACAAGTAGTTTAGAAACAGCACCCATGGATACTTTAGAGGGTGTGGTAACGATGAGAAATTCGCCTTTTTTTATCAGATGAATGACATCAAGTGTTTCATCTCCTATTCCAGGTGGCATGTCAATAATAAGATGGTCTAAAGACCCCCACTGTGTAATCGAAAGAAGTTCAATAATAATGTTAGAAATATCAAGCCCTCGAAAGGGGGAAGGTTTATCTTCGGTAAAATACACTAGAGACATAAATTTTATACCATCAACCAATGGGGGAATAATGCCCTTTTCTTCCTCTGGAAAATTAAACTCTTCAACGCCTAAAATAATATGGGAAGAAGGACCATACAGATCAAGGTCAAGAAGTCCAACAGCATATCCTTGTTTAGAGAGAGTTAAGGCAAGCGAAGAGGCAACAAGACTTTTACCAACGCCGCCTTTTCCACTGGCAACGGCAATAACGCGCTTAATGGATTGTAATCGTTTGTCAATAACGCTGACTCGCGGATCCATTGCTATTTTTCCCCTTTAATTGAAAGGATAGAAACCCCTCGTCCTTTTTCGATATCAAAATCTGGGCTGCCGCAGTTTGGACATCGCGCGTGAACTAAGGCAACTTCAGGGATAAAATGAATAGCTTCTCCTTGATCTTCATTCAATTTTTTCTTCATATCAGAATATGTCCAATGATGGCAACAGTGATTACAAACAAAGCTACTTTCTTCTGTCTTGATTTCAATAGTAGTTTGTCTTAGTATGCCTGCTTGCTCTTTCATTATTTCATTTAAGGCAAACTCAAAAATATCTTGCTCGATTTGCTGCAATTCACCAAGTCCCACTACAATAGTGGTTATTTTTTTGAGATGCTCTTTCTCCGCTGCTTGAACCGCTGCAGTGAGGATGGATTCAGCAAGTGCCCATTCGTGCATACAGGAACCGGATAAAAACAATAGGCTTTAAAACTTACTGACGTAATAATTGCATTTACGTCAGTATGGTTATCGAGTCGAGGAGAATGATTTCGCAGTCATAATTGCCAATCTGAGTATCCGTCGTCCAGGTCCAGTATTGGTCTCCATTTATACCATATAAGTCAACAAGGCTCCCCTCAAGAATGATGGAGTCCCCAACACTGAGATTGTGAGTCAGTATATCAAGAACTTCGGCATTATGTGGAATGATGTGGTTATTTCCTGTATGAGACTGGAAATAATAATACTCTGAGATATCATCATAATCCAGATACCATGACACCGCCCGTTGACTGAATGAGGCTATCGAGTAATCATACTTATCTGGATGATTTTGAACATCATCAGTTCCAATAACCAAATCAATGGGAGAAAAAATATTGCATGGATCATAAGGAGTGTCATACCATGTGTACGTTTTGATTGCTAAAATTCGTCCAGTAAGTGTATAATCCTTTACTTTGGTAAGTTCAAAAGACCATCCCTCACTAGTATTAAGATACTGGCCTTCAAACCAAAAATCTTCATTGATATGACAGTTTATCCCTGCAAAACTAGAACCAGAAAAAAAGAAATTGGTTCCCTGCGTAACGAAGATGGTTACTCCCATACAGATGACAAGTAGCAACAATGTGGCAACAAATGCTTTTATGAAAAGATGGGTGGAACATCTCTCCTCAAACGTAAGAGCCGATACATGCTTCTTCGTGATTGGAGAGCTTTGTCTTGATTGATTGAGAGTACTATCCATGAGTAATTTAGTGTTGCAATACATGCACCAAAAACTTTCGTCCGGATTTTCTTTTTTGCACTAAGGACAAATCTTGGACATACGTTCTCTCCGCATAGGGACTGATAAGAGATCACATGATTCTTTGCATGTAATGATTTATAAACATACGGTGGAAAAATGTCAAAATGGGAATATTGGCAACAAAAACAAGGAAAAAAAGAAAAACCTTGCAGATATACGCAACAACTGATAGTATATGAGTTATAAAAAAAAGGAACTCTTGAAGCAAAAAATCAAACATATCGATATCACTTCATTCAATAGTGTACCCTTAATCGAATCGTTTGAACACATGGCTTTTCAATCAAGAAATCTAGCGCGGGCATGCAAGATTTATGATATGATGTTAAACAATAAGAAATGTACAACTATTCTTTGCCTTGCGGGGTCGTTGTTCAGCGCTGGATTGAAAAAAATAGTTACCGACCTTATCGTAAACAACATGATTGATATCATTGTGTCAACAGGTGCGGTTATTGTTGATATGGATTTCTTTGAAGCTCTCGGGTTCAAACACTATATCGGCTCACCGTTTGTAGATGATGATGAATTACGGGAGTTGCATATTGATAGAATCTATGATACTTTTATAGACGAAGATGAACTGCGGGTTTGTGATCATACCATTAAAAAAATTGCTGATTCTCTAGAATCTCAATCATACTCTTCACGAGAATTCATCTATGAAATGGGACGATATCTTGATACACATGGATGCAAAGTAGATGATTCTGTTGTTTATACTGCTTACCAGCATCAAGTGCCTATTTTTGTTCCTGCATTTTCAGATTGTAGTGCAGGGTTTGGACTCCTTGATCATCAACGACAGCATCCAGATAACCATGTTTCCATTGATTCTGCAAGCGACTTTCGAGAACTCATCGACCTTATCTTAAAGGCGAACGAAACAGGCATAGTGATGATAGGAGGAGGTGTACCAAAAAATTTCGTGCAGGATGCGGTCTTGGGGGGAGAGGTCACTGAGAAAGGAGAACTTCGAGATCCCACCAGGATGCATAAATATGCGGTACAAATCACGCTAGCAACCGAATACGATGGTGCATTGTCTGGATCGACCCTCAAGGAGGCGAGTTCATGGGGAAAAGTCGAACAAACGTACGAACAAATGGTATTCTGCGAAGCAACCATTGCCATGCCACTTCTTGCAAGTTATGTGTATCACAAGGGGAGTTGGAAGAGTCGCCAAGCAAAAAAATTGAATCAATTATTTAAGAAACAATAGTGCTGAGTGTTTGTTTCACTGGTCTCTTACCATTTCCTTTTTTTCGTTTTGGTGAAACAAGAATAGCCGCCGCAAAGATGGCTGCTGAGATGATGACAATAGATGCACCAATCGGAAAATCAGTGACCAATGACAAATAAAATCCTGCAAGACAGCTCATAATACCGATTAGGGGAGAAAAGATGATAATTTTTTTGAAATCATAGAAAAATTGATAGGCGGTAGACGTGGGGTTGACAATCAACGCAAATACAAGGAGTCCGCCAACAAGACGAAGCGACAGCGATACGGCAAATCCCGTAAAAAAGAGTACAGCAAAGTAAAAGAGCTTGGCGTTAATGCCTGCCGATTCGGCAAGTTTTCTGTGAAACATGACTGCCACTAATTCTTTGTAGAAGAGGACAATGAAAAGAATAAGTGCAAACGAAAGGAGAAGCAAAAAGAGTAGATCGTTGTATCCTACTGCAAAAATACTGCCCCAAAGAATGCGCAACGCCGTACCACTCGCCGCTTGTCCCGGTATAAAATTTAAGAAAACAAAGGCAAGTGCAATCATAATGGAAAAAAGAAAACCGATAACCACATTACTTTCTAAGCGGGCTTTTTCTGAAAGAGGACCGAGCAGTAATGCAGTAAGAAATGAAAACATCACAGCACTTATGAGCGGATCAAAGGAAAGCATGAGTCCAAATGCTGCTCCCGCAAATGCTGCATGAGACATACAGTATCCAATGGATGAAAGATTCATACGAACGACAAAGACGCCCATGGTGGAACATACAAATCCTGCGAGAACAGCACCAACCACTGAAGTAACTAGTAACACAAGAGGGAGTTCTATCATCCCTTCTCCTCCTTATTGTGGAAAATATCATCGATGATGTGTGAAGAAAGAATGTGATCTTTTTTATCATCCATGATGATGGTCCCTTTATCTAACACCAAGATACGTTTGCATGATGAAGGAACGGTACTGAGATCGTGAGATACCATCAGAATAGTCATGCTTTTTTTCTCGTGGATTCTGTTAAGAAGAATCTCCATTTGTCGTCTTGCAGAAATATCGAGATTAGAGAAGGGTTCATCCAACAGTAACAATTTTGGTTCTTGCGCTAGTGCTCGTGCAAGGAGTATTTTTTGGAACTCTCCCCCAGACAACTTGCCGATAGGACGTCGTGCAAAGTCGATCATACCTACCAACCCTAAAGAAGTCCACACGACATCCCAATCTTTTTTTGATGGGAAACGAAGAAGTCCCTTTTTTCCTGTACTTCCAGACATAACAATGTCTTTGCACAAAAAAGGGGCTCGAGGGTCAAGTTCAAAGTTTTGAATGACATAGCCAATATCCTTTCGGATAGCAGTAGTGTGTTTGGCAATTTCTTTGCCAAAGACATATCCTCTACCGGAAACATAGGGGAGAAGGCCATTAATGGTTTCCAACAGAGTGGTTTTTCCAGCACCGTTTGGGCCAATAATGGCAATGAATTCACCAGCCCTCACTGATAAAGTGATATCAGAAATAACAGGGGCTCTCTCGCCCTCATAAATGGTTTCAATACTCTGTAAACGAATGATGTCATTACGGTTCATGAGTCTTATATGATTTCAAATAATTCTTGATCTGGTTTTTCAAAGAGACGCTCTGCATACTCAACAATGCTATCGTCCGTCACAGTGGTATCAATCTCTTGTTGGATGTGCGGAAGAAGTTTAATAGTAAGTTGTTGTCCTTGTTTGCTACAAAATTGTACTTGGGGAACGCGGTCGTGTTTGATAGTGATTGTTCCTTTACCCAACGTACAGCCTGAGCTGAATTGGATACCGTCAACAATGCACGAAAGGGGGGGAGTTGTACCCGTCCAGACGGTTGCCTTTTTCTCAAATGGATCTGAGCCCAAGTTCTTATTGGCAAGAACTCCCATCCGATACCCTATGACAGCATAAGGACCAAGATGTCCATGGAATTGTGCTAATTGTGTGAGTGTATCATTCATATGCGATCACCTATTTTCTTCTATACAATATGGCAAAAAGTATGGCAAGTACACCTAGCATTGCTGCCCCTGCAAGAGAGAGATTGCGTTGTAGTTCAAGTTCTGTGAGTTGGGCTTCAAGTTGCGTGATATCTCCTTGTTTGTACTCATAGGTGGAAATGCCTTCTATTAATTGTTTAACATTATAGACAATCATGTCTTCATAGGTATCTGTATTTGGTATTGCTCCTGGAAAATTGGTAAAAATGACGTGACTTGCACCAGTTTCAGATGCAACACGAGCGCCAAAATCAGTTCCACTTTGAAGATTATCGATAACGGCGCATATATCTCCATTTGATGCAGCGTTGATGACGTCAAGTTCGTCTTGAACAGAAAGGCCTTCTGGTGGGCCGTAGGCATACGTAACGTTAAATCCTGCCCATTCAAGGAAGTCTTGATGCCATTGCATGCAAATAACGTTTTTTCCAAAAGAACCGTTGTCACTTACTACCTGCTGGATATAGGAAGCCGTTGTATTGATTTCTGCAAGATACTGTTGTGCGTTTTCCTGAATGGTGGCATTTCTTTCTGGAAGTAAATCTATAAGCCCCTCTCGTATTGTTTGGACGTGTGCGATTGCACCACTAGGAATATTCCATTCCCCCAACTGAGCGCAGGCAATTTGTTGGACCGCGGTATTTCCTGACGAATTCACCAATGATGCAAGCCATGGTTCCCACCCTAACGAAATGATGATGTCTGCCGAAGCGATTAATGAAACGTCACTGGGGCAAGTATCAAAATGAGCTGGACACGCACCAGCAGGCATGATATATTCAATAGTGACATTGTCAGTTACCAAATGAGATGTAAAATCAGCAAGAGCTGAATTTGTGCACACTATGGCAATATTATTATCTTGAGCCGTGGTTGATGTACTGCCAAAAAAACACATCATTATTGACAAAAGCATAACCAAAGAAATTTTTCTTTTCAGAGACATAGATACACCCGTATTATTTTTTTAAATTTCGTAGCACTATGAAGTAAACATTCATTAAAAGCTTTTTGGTAGCAAAAAGTTTAAATTCGTGCTACGTTTATCTGTAAATCGTGCTACCATGGAAGAAAAAATAACCCGATTTGGCGTGTCTATTGAACCAGATCTTCTGATCAAATTTGATAAGCAAATAAAGAAGAAAGGATACACCAATAGATCAGAAGCAATTCGTGACATGATTCGAAAGGAAATTATTACAGAACAACAAATGGATCCAGGAGTAGAGTCCATTGGTACATTAACCATGGTCTATGACCACCACACAGGAAATCTTACAGAAAAACTCCTCTCGCTTCAACATGATCATACTAGTGAAATCCTGACGACGACTCACATTCACATTGATCATAATAACTGTTTAGAAGTCTTAATATTACAAGGAAAAACAGGAAGCATACAAAAATTAGCAGAACAAATAAAAGCACTGAAAGGAATTAAGCATGGAGAGCTCGTCATGACAAAAAGTTCTCTATGATAGTTACTCCTTCATCACTTCATTAAGTTCTTTCACAAATTGCTTCACGTCAACGCCGTGTACTGCAGCAATATCTTTTATTTTTTCAAAGGAAGCGGCAACGCATCCAATGCATCCCATATTATATCTTTGAAAAACTGGTAAAACTTCAGGGTGTTTTTCAAGAACTTCTCTGATGTTCATATCTTCCGTAATCGTTCCACATGTCATGATGTACACCTATGTATTAACGATTGTTATCAAAACACTCCATATAATACTTGCCCCCTTACCAAAAAGGTGAGGAGAGGACCGGACGGGCGTTCCGGGAGGAGTAAAAAGGATCGTTTACCAGTAAAGGCAGCGTCCGGTCAGTGATGCTTAGTGACGAAAAACGTCTCATCTATTTAAAAAAATACTAGGGTTCATTAAAAGTATTATTTGGCTTTAGATATCAAAGAGTACTTGGACCGAGTACGGTTTTTTATTATTGACTTTAAGCATATGATAGGTTACTGCTTTTATTTCAGCACCAGGTTTATGTTTTGAAAGGGAAAAAGGCTCTCCGAAAACATTGGCAGACAAGGAGCAATTCTTCTCATCAAGAGTGATATTAAAAAATCCAAAGACAAGATTTTTTGCCGTATTTAAAAAAAGCAATTCAGATAACCAATCGACAAGCAGTTGTTCCAAATCATCAGCCTTTGCATCTACTCTATACTGTCCCACACTCGCAATGTCTGAGTGATCGGTAATGATATCGAACATGCCTTGTGCCGCATGTTCAAATGCTTCTGCTAATGTTTTCCCATAAGCTTTGAGGCCGATGTCAGCGGTGTGATCAATCAGTTCATATGGTTTCATAGTGTCGCCTTTGTTACGCTCTCATGACATGAACATGTTTTGTTTTCCGGAAGAGACAGACAGGTATCTTTGATAATGGTCGAAAGAATTGTTTTCTTTCGTGCATACACAGAGGGGATTTCTTCTGCAGTAAGTACCTTTTGCAATCCTGCCGCCATGTTACAAACCAGACACAACGAAGCAAAACAGATCCCTTTTTCTCGTGCTAATATTGCTTCAGGAGCTAAGGTCATTCCCACAACATCTGCGTAGTGTTTATAGAAAGAAATTTCTGCAGGAGTTTCCAAGCGAGGACCTTCCGTCGTCAAATAGATTCCCTTCTCATGAACGGTCGTACCTTTCTGTTTGTGGAGAGTATGTAATAATATCTTTCTTAGAGAAGGGCAAAAGGGTTGTGATAGATCAACATGAATGCGTTGATCGTCAAAAAAGGTCTTGTTGCGCGACGTTGTACAATCGATGAAATCATGCGGAATGATGAAATCACCTGGTTCCATAGACGTACTCATCGAGCCGACCGTACCAAATGAAAGAATGTAATCAACATGACTTGCTGCAAATGCAGAGATGTTGCCTCGATAATTGATGTTATGTGGCGGAATCGTTGCTTGTGCCCCATGTCTGTTAATAAAAAAGAGGGTATGTTTCTCCAAAGACGAAACATCAACATCAATGGTACCAAAAGGCGTTTCAAGAGAAAGACACTCTGCATTCTTGAAAAGATAGGGAAAAGGATGGCCACTGATAATACCGATTTTCATATTTTATCTCCTGTCACAAGAAATATCAAGAGGCAATAAATGTTTATGTGTTTAAAGAGATACCTATGCCAATGAAGATTGCTGCTCTCTTCTCTGGTGGAAAAGATTCTGCTTATGCGGCATATATTGCTCAACAATGGGGGTGGGAAATTACTCAGTTGGTGTCACTTTTTTCCAAGAATCCAGATTCATTCATGTATCATACAGTCAATATCCATCTAACTAAATATCTCGCGCAGGCAATGGATATCCCACTATATTGCGCGGAAACGGCTGGAGAAAAAGAGAAAGAACTGAATGAATTAAAGCACTTACTCAAACCTCTTGATGTCGACGGTGTGGTTAGTGGAGCAATTGCCTCCGAATATCAACGGATTCGTATTGAACAAGTATGTAATGAGTTGGACATCAAATCATTTACCCCACTATGGCATAAAGACCAAGAACTATTGTTACACGACCAAGTAAAGGCAGGGTTTCATATTCTTATCGTCGGTGTGTTTGCCCAGGGTTTTGATGAAACGTGGCTAGGGAGAACGATTGACGAGCGATGCATTACCGAGTTGCATACTCTTCATAAAAAAACAGGAATCAATAGCGCTGGTGAAGGGGGAGAATTTGAAACATTAGTGGTTGACGGCCCTTTATTTACACAAAAAGTAGTGATTGATGAGATAGAAAAACACTGGCATCGAGATAATGGAAAGCTAGTAATAAAAAAGGCCCATCTTGAATAATCTAATAAGAGATATAATTGAGCTGCCCCATCTGTTGAAGAAATAAAAATAAGCGTTGGCCGATATCTTCTTCCTTCGGAAACTCTTTTTTTAGGATAGTAAGAATCTCTTTGACGGTACGTCTTCCGTCGCAATGCTTCCATACTACCGATCCAATGTTATCAAGATTGGCAGTAAATGTATCCCCTTTTCGAATGAGTTTACAAAAAGACTTTCCGAAGTTACTTTCAAACTTCGGAACGGTGATTTGAACTAAACCTTCTTCCGAGGTCGTCCAGGGGAAGTCCCTTCTCGCCGGCCTGAATTGAAGCATTTCTTCAAGGGTGGGAAGGCGAGGTTTTTGTTTATTTCTTTTTCTCAGCAATGATTTCCCTCAGTGGGATATATGCCAAGAGAAGCGCCAAGAATAGGAACAGCAATACTCCAGGGAGAACTGGTGCTTCTGGGAAGACTTGCAAGTTAATACCTGCAATAATCATAAAGGCGACAAGAACACCAGTGAGCGCTTCTCCTGCAATAAGTCCTGCAGTAAGAAGGAGCCCAGTTCTTATAACCTTTTCTTTTGGCTTGACATCAGTTTGTTTAACGGCAAGCTCCCAATCACTAATCTCTTCTTCTTCAGCACTACCAAATTGTTTCTGGAGTTTTCTGTTGGTATATGCTCGAATAAGCCCACCGCCGAAGATAGGAACGGCAAGCGTAAACGGGAGATAGATACCAATGGCAACAGGCAAGACAGGTAAATCAATGAGTATTAACACAATCGCAAGCACCATACCTGCAATGACAAATGGCCAGACCATATCGCCGCCAAGAACTCCTTTGACAATACCTGCCATTAGAAATGCTTGCGGCGCTGGTAAGTTTTGACTGCCAATGTGATATGCCTGATCCAGTGCTTGGATAACAATAGCAAGGAATGGTGCCGCAGCAATAACGCCGAGCATTTCTGCAATTTGCTGATTTCTTGGAGTTGCCCCAATCATGCGCCCACAGGCCATCGATTGCAGTACGTCTCCTGAGATAGCAGCTGCACAACATATTACTGCAGCAATTAAGATTGCTACACCGAATGCACCTGCGCCTTGCACACCAAAAACAAGCAAGATAAGCGTAGTAATAAGAAGAACGGACACTGTGACACCAGAAATCGGATTATTTGAAGATCCCAGTAATGCAGCCATATATCCTGCAATGGCGCTGGCGATAAAGGCAAAGAGAATAGCAAAGATAGACATAAAGATTGAAACGGCCCATAATTGTGAAATAATACCATAAACAATGGCAACAGGTATAGTCATAAGTGCAATCATTAAAAAGACGCGTTTGAAATTCAAGTCTTGATTGGTGCGCTCTTTAGCTTCGATCTGACCGCCTTTAATACCGACAATAGCTTCCCTGATGCCGCTGGCAAGATTTGATCGGAGTTTAAAGATGGTATACAGTCCACCAACGACCATGGCTCCAACGCCTATATAGCGGACATAGTCTCCCCATATCTGGAAGAAGCCATCTATAGGGCTAATACCTGACGGAAGACCAGTTGCCAAGACAATCAGCGGAGTGATAATAACCCATCCAAGAAGACCGCCAACGAACACAAAAGAAGAAATTTTTGGACCGATAATCCACCCTACACCAAGCAGTGCTGGGGATGCAGCAAATCCACCGTAGAGATAGGCATCATTGCTTCCTCCGCCAATGTTGAATTTTCCAATATTGATAACATCTTGAATTTTACTGGCAAAAAGATTCATTGCTGTTTGTCCAAACTTCAACAATCCAGCAACAGCAACACCAACCAAGAGCCAGACACCACTAACTCCTTTTTCAGCAATTTTTTTGCTCTTTGTTGGTGTTTCATCAGTGACGGTTGTGGTTAGGACGGCAGCAACCGCAACACCCTCAGGGAACGGAAGATCAGTGTTAATGACCAGTGCTCGGCGGAGTGGTACCATCCATAAAACACCAAGAATGCCGCCCAAGAGAGCAACAACCGTGGTTTCCATATATTGAATCTCAGTCCAAGTTCCCAAAATAACAAGGGCAGGAATGGTAAAGATAACACCGGCAGCAAGTGCTTCACCTGCTGCTGCTCCCATCATGCCGATGTTGACTTCTAAAATGGTTCCTTTAAATGGTCGCAATAGTGCAAATGCCATCACTGCGCCAGGAATAACGGCAGAAACTGTCATACCTGCAAAAAGACCAAGATAGGCATTTGCTGCACCAAGAATGATTGCTAAAAGAAGACCAACCCCGACTGCTTTAAAAGTTAGCTCAGGGATCTTTTTACTCGCTGGAATATATGATTTGAATTCGTCTCGAGATGCCATACTGTATTACCAAGTTGAATAATATATTCTAATATTTATAAAACTATCGGTTCATCTCTATCCAAAATTATCAAAATGAATCATATCTTTTAATGTACAACACTTTAATGTATATCTTCATTTTTTTATATATCTATAGCATATCGCAGAATACCTGCGATACCATTAAATGCTGAGTAAAGCGCGTCCCCTTCTTCACTTCCCGTAGAAATGAGTTCAACGTTACTGCTCGTTTTTTCAGCAAGATCTGAGAGTTCATCAATAATATCGATTTTGTCTTCGACCTCCATAGCAGTCGGTGTTTGACATGTTGGACAATTGGAGAGAGGGAGTTCCTCCAATGCGGCTTCATCAACTGTTTTCTGTTCTCGATAATTACAGGTAGGACACAGTAGCGTAACGCGGTACTTTCGTAGATTCTCTGAAAGAAGCAGGGTATCGACAGCCCCCATGCTCAGTGCTTTGCGAACGTGAGATTCCCCATATACCGCAAGACTTCCTTCTGTTTTTGTTACTTCTTTAAGAAAGCGTTTCATGACTTTCTTTTCCCGCGATATTTTAAGATCCGACATGGTTTCGGATGCTGCAGAGACGATCTCTCGCAATCCATATTCATCAGTGTAGCCGGTGTCAAATACCTCAAGAATTTTATCTTGAATTTCATAATGGAGATACCCTTCTTCAACAAAATATTGTTTCGTGGGTCCAGGACCTCCAACAAAGATACCCTTTATGCCTTCTTCAGCAAGAAAAATTTCACTTGCTTTTTCTCCACATTTCACAAACCATTCATGAGCCGCAATCTCTGTCAACCGCTCAAATCTTCGCTGAGATTGCCCACCGCGTCCATGTTTTCCCGGAACTTGGGAAGCCATATACTTCAAGAGCTCTACCCGATTGCCGCGTAGCATACCAACTGTGCACTCTCGGCGGTCAATAAGCAGAAGGCCATAGTTTTCCTGCTCGGAGAGCATATCAGCCAATGGATCAAGGTAAAATTGTGAATCACATCGATAGAGGAATGTAGAGATAGGCATGGGTGGTTCAATAGCATGGGCAACCATTTCAGTCTGATCGGCGCCTACGCTTTTGTGACCAACAAAAAAGATAACGCCGTTTTCTGGTGGTTGTTTGAAAGTTTTTAATCTACTCATGATGGATTCAATAGCAGAAAGCACGTTTTTTCTCGTGGTTTTTGATTTAATATTTTGCGATTGGGAAAACTCGTTTTTTAAGTAAGAGGTTACATCTGAAATCTGCTTTGACGGAGGGACGTATAAAGAAATGAGTTCGGTGTGGCGTCCCTTGCATGATTTAAGCTCTTCAAGTTTTCGTTTTAAGTCATATCGTTGTCGCTGGGTCATTTCAGTCATATCTTGTGTTCGCTCCACGGACTCTTGCTCATTTTTAAGCCAATACTCCTTGGAAGAATTTAAACTTTATCTAAATATTTATACAGTAAAGGCCTCTCCATTTTTTGGTGTGTACACCTCTGCAATAGCCGAAAGAGAGTCAACAATCACTTCTCTATTGTCTCCATGAAATAAGACAATTTTTTCAGGATTGCATGCTTTAGCAAAGGCAATAAGCTCGCTGTGGCCTGCATGTGCTGAGAAATCGAAATATTGCACTTCACAAGATACCTTTTCTTTTACCCCATAGAAGTCCAGTTGCCCTTTTTCAACAAGCAAACGGCTGTTTGTACCCTCCACTTGATATCCTGTCAACAAAACAGCACTTTTAGGATCGTCTTTTAACTTATTCATGTAGCTGAGTACGGGGCCGCCGTCCATCATACCGCTAGAAGTAAGAATGACATCTGAGTTCAAGGCCAATTTTCTTCCGTGGTCGGAATGGATGAAATTAATCTTATTTAGGGCTTTTCTGAGATTTTCTGAAGAACGTAAGTGTCGCGGATATTTTAAAAATATTTTTGATACTTTTCTCCCCATACCATCGTACCATACGTTATGACCTGCTTTTCGTAAGACAAGAGCAAGTTCCTGAGATCGTGAAACGGCAAACGAAGGGATAACGACAACACCTCCTCTGCCAACTACTTCTTCAATTTTATCAAGAAAAACCTTTTCCAACTCATCCCGCTTAGGATGTTCTCGGCCAGCATAGGTCGTCTCTAAAAAGAGAATATCACAGGACACTGGTTTTGCTCCATATAAAAGCCGTGTGTCAGTTACATTGAAATCCCCAGTAAATAACATCTTTTTTGAGCCGCTCACCTCAAACATGAGTGAACCGGGAATGTGTCCTGCTGAATGGAAGGTAACCTCGCAATCATCACCGATGGGGCGTTTTTGTCCGATGTCTACTGGTAAAACGCTGTGTTCTGCCTCTTTAATGTCTCGAGTGCTGTACGGTGGTGCATATCCTTCCATTTTTGCAATTTTGATAGAGTCCTTGTGTAAGAGATTGCTCAAAACACCAGTCAGTTTTGTGGTGATGATCGTTTGATCTTCTTGTGAGCAGAGCCAGGGTATCATACCAGAGTGGTCAAGGTGGGCATGAGTGAGAAGCGTCAGATCAACAGGTGGAGGAGGGAGAGGATATAAAGGTGGTTTTCCTGGAGACATTCCATATTCAAATAACAATTTCATCCCATCTAATTCAAGGACCATAGCAAGTTTTCCAACTTCTTCGCCGCCACCAAGAAACTGACATGTGATTCCGTTATTCATTAAAATCAAACCTTTAAAATTAACCTCCAGAAGAAAGAAGGTCTTGATTAATGTTTGGTCATTTCTCCAAAGGCTTTACAACAAGTGTAGTCTCATCTTTATCGACAATAACGACTTTAGTGTTTGGTTCAATGGTTGTTTTCGATGTTGCTTGCCAATATTCTCCTTTAAAACGAACATATCCTGGTTGCTGTGGAATGATTTTGTCAATAGTTTTTGCTGTTTCTCCAATAAAAGTACCAATCGCTGCCTTCTTCTTTCTAATTTGAATGACTTTGAAGAGTAAAAAGCCAAAAAAGATGGCAAAAAGAATGCCTGCTACTGCCAAGAGGATAATGATATCATTTAACGGGTCCATGGTTATCATCCATTTCTTGATGGAATGGGTCGAATAACTGGGGATAAAGAATATTGACCCCATCACTAGACTGATCATTCCACCTATGCCTATCACACCAAATCCTGGAGTGACAAAGATTTCTATGACAAGCAATAAACAACCAATGATTATAAAAATTATTCCTAAGGTTGAAACTGCAAAGCCCGAGCCGATGAGAGAAAGAAGGATAGCAACGACACCAAAGACCTCTGCTCCATACCCTGGCGAAGAAATGCCAAAGATGAGAGAGAAAAGACCAAGCATAAACAACAAGGAAGTGATCATGGGATTTGATATCACCTGGAGAATTTGAACTTTTAATGATGGTGAATGATAAAGTTGTTCAGCAGTCGCTGTTTGGAGAGTTACGTTCCCTGCTGAAGTGGTGACAGTCCATCCATCAATTTGTTCGAGCAAATCACCAAGTGAAGAAGCAATAACTTCAATGACCTCTGCAGCAAGCGCTTCTGTTTCATTTACATTGAGATTCTCGGTGATAAATTGGGTGGCAATGGTTTGATTTCTCCCATACATGTTTGCTCGTGTTTCCATCCACTTGACAAGCGCATTGATGCGTTTTGAATCACTCACTAGTGTTGTTCCATCAATACCTATTTCTACGGGTTGACATGATCCAATAACGGTATAGTCTGCCATTGCCGCAATATGGGTGCTCATAAGGATGAAGGTCCCCGCAGACCAGGCAGCAGAACCACTAGGAGCAACGTAGCCAACAATAGGAATGGTGCTTTCATTGATTATATCTGCAATATCAAAGGTCTCGGTCAGTCCCCCTCCGGGAGTATCTAACATCAAAACAAGTGCTGATGATTCTTCAAGTTCTGCATGGTGGATGCTCTCGGTAAGTAATTCGACCGTTGATTGGTCAATGGTACCAGCAATCTCAACAACTAATACATTTGACGTATCTGCTTGTACAGACGATATGCTTACCAAACCAAGTGAAAGAAAAATAAAAAAAAGAAAGAAAGGTGTTAGTTTCATTCTACGTTTTTTGTAACTGCTTTGGCAATTCCTGCAACCTTTCCAATGTCTCCGCCAGGAACAACGATAAGGTTTTTCTCTCTAGCTATCTCTGCGAGGGTTTGTAGTTCACGAAGGCGAAGTGCTGTTGGTGTTTGTTCATATATTCGCGCAGCATCGGACATTTTTTGTGCTGCTTGAAATTCACCTTCGGCGATAATTATTCTTGATCTTTTTTCTCGTTCTGCTTCTGCCTGTTTTGCGAGAGCCCTCAACATTTCTTCAGGCAGTGAAACGTCTCGAATGGTAACTGCAGATACTTTTATCCCCCAGGGATCAGTACCGGCATCGATTATACTTTGCAGACTTTTATTTAGTTCATCTCGTTTTGATAATAATTCATCAAGACTTTGCTGCCCGAGAATATCACGTAAGGTTGTTTGCGCTAAAAGACCGGTTGCAACTTCATATCGTTGAACTTCTACAATTGCTTTTTGCGGATCAATAACTCGAAAATATACGATTGCATCAACATCAACAGTTACATTATCCTCGGTGATGACTCGTTGTTTGGGCACATCAATAACTCTTGTACGCAAATCAAGTT
This sequence comes from uncultured Thermoplasmatales archaeon, assembly GCA_964638175.1. Lineage (GTDB taxonomy): Archaea > Thermoplasmatota > E2 > DHVEG-1 > DHVEG-1 > JAFGDG01. The sequence continues at coordinate 66,004 of CAZWZY010000001.1, forward strand.
TTATAATGCTATCAATAATCGGTATGACAAACACTAGGCCGGGACCTTTAATTCCTAATAACCGGCCCAACCGGAAGACGACAATTCGTTGATATTCAGCCATAATTTTTATTGCCGATGCGAGCAGCAGCACCAGAAATATTACTATGATGAGCACAATATACATGTATGGTATCATAAGTTACCCCCGGAACTAGAGAACCAACCGACATTCTTAAGTGTTTCTACTGTGAAAGACAAACAATTTATGAGAGAAACAGATACATGGTGGTGGAGATAACCTATGTCTAAGATTATGAGCATACATGCCCGCGAAGTACTTGATTCCAGAGGGAACCCGACTGTTGAAGTCGATGTGAAAACAGACCAAGGCATCTTTCGTGCCATGACGCCTAGCGGTGCCAGTGCAGGTCAACACGAAGCGTTAGAATTACGTGATAACGACAAAACAAGATATCTTGGCAAAGGAACTTTAAAAGCAGTTGGGCATGTGAATAATGACCTTGTTCCTAAACTGATTGATCTTGATTGTGGTGCGCAAGAAACCATTGACAATATTATGATTAAACTTGATGGTACCGAGAACAAAGAAACATTTGGTGCAAACGCTATTCTTCCAATATCAATGGCGGTAACAAAAGCAGGTGCCGCATCAAAGGGTCTTTCCTTGTACGAATACATTGGCGAATTGTTTGGCGTGGTTCCACATAAGTTACCTGTACCCATGTGTAATGTTATTAATGGAGGAAAACACGCAGGCCAAGAAAATTCTATCCAAGAACACATGCTTATGCCTACTGGTGCAAAAACTTTTACTGAAGGAATTAGGATGGTTTCAGAAACGTATCATCATCTTGCCGCCTTATTAAAAAAGAAGTTTGGTGCCAGTGGCTTACTCATCGGTGATGAGGGGGGGTTTGCCCCTGCAAAACTCACCGAAGTGCATGATCGTCTGGAACTGATGCTGAAGGCCGTTGATCTTGCAGGCTATACCGATATGATGAACGTAGCGCTTGATCCTGCATCTAGCGAATTTTTTTATGATGGTACCTACAAAATAGGGAAAAAGACATTCACTGGAAAAGAGATGGTTGATTTTTATGTTGACCTCTGTAAAACTTTTCCCATTGTCAGTATCGAAGATGGTCTTGCTGAAGATGATTGGGGCTCATGGGTAGAAATGACAAAAAAACTAGGGACAGAGGTGCAAATTGTCGGTGATGATTTGTTTGTCACTAACACCAAACGAATTGCGGAAGGCATTAAGCTCGATGCTGCTAATTCCGTGCTCATTAAATTGAATCAAATTGGAACCGTCACAGAGACATTAAATGCCATTAAGATGGCTCACGATGCGGGATGGACAGCAGTAGTCAGTCACCGAAGTGGGGAAACAGAAGATAATTTTATCGCAGATTTAGTAGTCGGAACAAGTGCTGGACAGATTAAAACAGGGGCTCCTGCCAGAAGTGACCGTAATGCAAAATACAATCAACTGATTCGTATTGAAGAAGAATTAGAAGAACACGCAGAATATCCGGGCATCGATTTTCGGATGGATCACCTAGCGTAAACATTTTTAGACCCTATCTGATATGGGCATTCGGGGTAGAATTATGAAAGTATTAATTACTGATAAGATGGCAGAAGAAGCAATCCAATTGTTAAAAGATGCAGGTCACGAAGTTACCTATGAAGAAATGGATGCTCCCAAGCTTCTAAAGGAAATTTCCAACTATGATGCGTTAATGGTGCGTGGACGAACAAAAGCAGTAAAAGAAATTGTTGACGCGGGGGCAAAGGGACAGTTAAAAGTCATTGGTCGTGCTGGCATTGGAGTCGATAATATTGATATCAAAACTGCAGCAACTCATGGAATACCTGTGGTAAATGCACCTACGGGATCCACTATTAGTGTCGCTGAATTGACCATTGGTCATATGCTTTCGTTATCCCGGCATCTCTACAAGGCAGATGCGACGATGAAGAAAGGAGAATGGGCAAAGAAGCAGTTGAAAGGTATCGAACTTCATGGTAAGACACTAGGACTCATAGGGTGTGGAAATATCGGTAAAGTAACAGCAAAATTAGCCCAAGCCTTTGGCATGGATGTGATTGGATATGATCCTTTTCTTTCACAGGCAGAGCTGAAAAAAGACAACATCAAAAAAATTGAAGATCTCGGAGAGTTGATGGGCAAGACTGATTTTATCTCTCTTCACCTCCCCCATAATGAAAAAACACATCATATTGTCAATAAAGAAATGATTGGGGAAATGAAACCAAGTGCTTGTTTGATTAATTGTGCTCGTGGGGGAACAGTTGATGAACAAGCCTTGTATGATGCGTTAAAAAATGGAAAAATTGCAGGTGCAGGGCTTGATGTGTTTGAACAAGAGCCACCAACCAATAATCCACTTCTCTCCTTAGATAATGTCATGCTCACCCCACATCTTGGCGCAAATACAAAAGAAGGGCAAATACGAGCGGGAACTGTTTGTGCTGAGCAAATTATTAAAGTATTAAACGGCAAAACCGCAGAGTATTGGATCAATAAAAAATTCATGTAGCGGAAAGCATATAATAATAGAGAGCAGTTGTTAGATACCATGAAAAATTTAGGACAAATTGTTGATAAAATTGGAAAAAGTATCGATGAAAAAGATAAAGCTCGGGAGCATGCTCTTCGCGCTTCTCGGGATATTATTATTGGGTGCCGAAAGGCAATTCAGTGTTTACATCAGGAGAAAATGAAAGACGCGAGCACTCATATTAAAAAGTCACATCGAGAGTTGTTGAAACTCTATGAAGTAACAAAAACATATAGTGATTTATCACATGCGGGCTTTGTAGAAAACGCAGCACAGGAAGTTGTAGAAGCACAATGCCTGATGAACATTATGCGAGGCAAAGAGCTACCTGACCCAGACGAAATGAAAACCACCTACAGTTCGTATCTGCTTGGTCTCTGTGATATAGTTGGTGAGCTCCGAAGACGGGCGTTGGATTTTATTCGGAAGGGGAAGGAGGAAAAAGCAAATGAGTGTCTTGACATGATGGAAGAAATCTACAATGCCCTCATTCATTTTGATTACCCTTCAACCCTTGTTCCTATCCGAAAAAAACAAGATATGGCACGAGGTCTTATCGAGCGGACACGAGGAGAACTTGCCATTGCCAGTTGTGAACGGCGGATCGAATATCGTACTGACGAATTTAGGGGCATTCTTGATCGTATGAACGGCAATGAGAAACCAACAAAACAAAAAAAGAATGGAAAACCTTCTGATTTAGATATCGACAAAGTATGGTAATGATCATCTAACAACCATACTGTTGTAAACAAAATGTTTATATAAAGCCTTTATATACTTCAGGGAGGGAAGGCTGACCTTATTATGGCAGAAATTACCATTGAAAATATAGTCGCTTCTGCACAACTTGCAGACAAATTGGATATTCAGCAGATAGCAGATGCCATACCCGAATCAAAGTACAATCCTGACAGCTTTCCCGGTCTTGTTCTCCATTTTGAAGAACCGAAGACGGCAACCCTACTATTCTCTAGTGGGAAATTTATCTGTACCGGTGCCAAGCGAATGGAAGATGTGGCTATCGCTTTACAAAAGCTCGTTAGTAAAATGCAGGCTATCGGCATCAGTGTTAAAGAACAACCGAAGATGAAGGTGCAAAATATTGTCGTTTCTGCAAATCTCGGAAAAGAGTTTGAGCTGAATGATGTTGCCAAGGGTCTCTTACAGCAAAATGTAGAATACGAACCAGAACAATTTCCAGGATTGATTTATCGAATGGATGGTGCTGGTACTGTAATATTGTTATTTAGCTCGGGGAAATTAGTATGTACAGGGGCAAAAGCAATAGAAGAAGCAACAGCTGCCGTTGACCTGATGAAGGAAAAGCTAGCATCATTGGGAGTTTTATAAAAGGAGGAAAAATTATGCCAGAAGTAATTGTAGAAAATATCGTGGCATCAACGTCCTTTTCAGATAAATTGGATTTAGATGTCATAGCGCAATCGCTAGAAGAAGCAGAATACGAACCAGAACAATTTCCAGGCCTTGTCTATCGGCTTGACGAACCGAAAACAGCAACCTTGCTCTTTAGAAGTGGAAAGGCAAACTGCACAGGTGCAAAGAATGTTCAAGATGTGAAAAAAACGGTAGATATTATTGCAGAAAAACTCAGAAAACTTGGTGTAGACGTCTATAAAGATCTCAAGATTGTCATTCAGAATATTGTTGCCATTTCTGACCTTGGTACTGAGCTGAATCTGAATGAAGTGGCAATGGGGCTTGGGTTAGAAAATGTTGAATACGAACCGGAACAATTTCCAGGCCTTGTATACAGAATTAAAGAACCAAAAGTCGCGATGTTGCTCTTTGGTTCTGGAAAAATCGTCTGCACCGGCGCACGAAAAACTGAAGATGTGTCACTTGCAGTCGATAAACTCTCAGCAGAACTGAGTTCGTTGGATCTCATTAGGAAGTAAGATCCAATTCTTTTCTTTTTTTATTTGTAATAGATACAATCGCCACTTGTTATTTTTTTCATTTCACCAGTTGTTGTTTTCACCAACAAAAACCCAGATTCATCAACATCTGAGGCAACGCCTTCAATAGTTTCAGTTGATGATTCGACGTGAACTCTTCTCCCTATGGTATCCGAGTGCGTTTTCCATTCCTGTAGTAACCGTGCATAATTTCCAGAAAGAAAATGTGTATAATAGGAATGCAAGTGTACTACTATTTCCTTGAGAAAGTGGTAACAATCAAGATTAATTCCTAGCTCATACGACAGAGAAGTCGCCTGAAAACTCTTTGGCAAAGTATCAATGTCTATGTTGAGATTAATACCTATTCCCACGGCCACGTACTCCACTTTATCGCTGCTTGATTCTGACTCGATTAATATCCCTGATACTTTTTTATTATTGATACGAACATCGTTCGGCCATTTTATTGTTGGAGCAAGATCGCAGAAATCATCAATCGTCTTCCACACAGCCAGTGCCCCAACCAAGGGAAAAAGTGTTGCCTTATTTGGCTTACAAGAAGGGCGAAGAATAATTGAAAAATAGAGTCCTCCCTCAGGAGACACCCACGTTCTGTCAAATCGTCCTCTTCCTTGTTCTTGTATGCGAGATACTACGATTGTTCCTTCGGGTTCTCCTTGTTGCGCAAGTTCCTTTGCTTTTTCATTCGTTGATGAAAGACTATCAAAAACAAAGACATTGTGTGCTAGAGGATTATTTATTTCTTGAAAAAAAGTTTCCGTTTGCTTTATAAAGGAGGATTCAGACATATTCTTATTTCGAACGATTTGCAGCCATGATGACTGCCTGCACGGCAGCCGTAGCTGCTGCTGTTTTTGGTGCAGTTGATTGGGTTTTTGTTTCTTTTACATGGGCAATCACTTGATCAAGGATGTTGTACCGAGGGATGAAACTCGTATCATAGATTCCTTTTTTCCACTGTAGATTATTCATTACTACCTGGTGGAAGGGTATGTTGTGTCGTACGCCGCCGATTTGGAACTCCCACAATGCTCGTTTAGTTCGTTCTATGCATCGGCTTCTGTCTTCAGCCCAGACAATTAATTTGGCAATCATCGAATCGTAGAATGATGGAATAGTAAACCCTTGATATACTCCAGAGTCGATTCGAATACCTGGACCAGAGGGCTCTGCATATCTGATAATTTTACTTGGTGCCGGCATAAAGTTATTGAGAGGATCTTCTGCATTTATTCGACATTCAATGGCATGACCTCGTGGATGAATGTCGTTCTGTTCGTACTCAAGCTTGAGCCCTGATGCAACTCGGATCTGTTCTCGTGCCAAATCAACTCCGGTGATTGCTTCAGTGATAGGGTGTTCTACTTGTAAACGGGTGTTCATTTCCAAAAAGTAATACTTGCCGTCTTTAAACATAAATTCGCAGGTTCCTGCGTTGTAATATCCTGCTGTTTTTGCAGCAAGAACTGCTTGTTTTCCGATTTCTCTCCTAAGATCTGGAGTTAACGCGCAGGATGGGGTTTCCTCAATAAGTTTTTGATGTCGGCGTTGTACACTACACTCCCTTTCGTAACAATGAATAATGTGTCCTTTTTTATCGCCAATTATTTGGTATTCGATATGACGAGGGTCTTGGATGAATTTTTCAATAAAAACAGCATCGTCGCCAAAGGAATTTTTTGCCAATTGGCGAACAGATGCAAGAGCTTTTTCCATTTTCTTTTCATCTTCAACCATTTGAATGCCGATACCGCCTCCACCGGCAGAGGCTTTTAACATAATTGGGTACCCGATATCATGAGCAATATCTTTCGCTCGTTCATGATCTTTGATGGCTTCAGTGACCCCTGGTACCACATGAACGCCTGCTTTCATCATGGACTTTTTTGAATCGATCTTTGATCCCATAAGTTTCATAGCAGAAACGGGCGGCCCGATGAATTCGATGCCATTTTTATGACAAAGTTCAGCAAATTCTGCGTTTTCAGCCATGAATCCATATCCTGGGTGAATGCCTTCTGCCTTTGTTTTTAAAGCAACATCAATAATTTTTTGTTTTTGTAGATAACTTTGACTTGCAGGCCCTGGGCCGATATTATATTTTTCATCAGCATATCTGACAAAAAGAGCTTTGGCATCAGCATCAGAATAAACGGCGACGGTTGCTATGTCAAGTTCTTTGCATGCCCTCATGATACGGACGGCGATTTCGCCTCGATTGGCAATCAGAATCTTGTTGATCATATTAATTCCTCTTAAAGAATCTGCATAATAAGATCGCCACTATTAACAGAATCGCCTTCTTTGATGAAAATGTCTTTTACCTCCCCTTCCTTTTCCGTTTTAATTTCTTGCTCCATCTTCATAGCTTCAATAGTTGCAAGAACATCTCCTTTTTTTACCGTATCTCCTTTTTTTACCTTCAACGAAAGGATAGTGCCCTGCATGTTTGATTTTACGCCACCTTCAACATCTTTTGGTTTTGCTTGAGACGAGGAACTACCTTCACCTGCAACGACAAATCCGCCAGAAGGAATAACTTTAACTTCGTAAGGTTCTCCATCTACTTCAACCTCAAATTCGGTGGGAATTTGTGCGGGTCCTGCGCGTTCCTCTGGTGGAACGGTCTCAATCCATATCGCTTTATGCTCAGGGAACGACTGTTTTACCATTGCTCGAGTGAGTGGATGGTCAACGGGCAAAGGTAGTTGCTCCGAGGTAAATTCTGCTTTTGCCTCCCCTTTTAAGAACTTGAGGCCAACTTGTGGAAAGAGGATATATGTCATGATATCTTCTTCTTTTTTGATAAGTAAACCATCGTCCATCTCCTGCAATTCCTTCTTTTTTGCATCCCACATGGGCTTTATCATATCGGATGGTCTACAGTCAATGACTTCGTCTTTCCATTTGGGGCCCAATACTTTTTTCATGATTTCGGGTTTAATGGGGACTGGTGGTTTGCCATACATCCCTTTACAATAATCCTTAGTTTCTTTCGTAATAACTTTGTACCGACCGTGAAGTACATTCATCACTGCTTGCACGCCAACTACTTGACTTGATGGCGTAACAAGCGGAGGATATCCAAGCTCTTCACGGACACGTGCGGTCTCATCCAAAATTTCTCTATATTTTCCATGAGCGCCCTGCTCTTCAAGTTGGAAAATAAGATTTGAAAGCATACCGCCCGGAACCTGATGAACAGTAACACTGGGATCAACCTTCAAGGCATTAAATCGATGGAGGTGCCGGTATTTTTCCCATACCTTAAGAAAATATTTTCTGATTTCGATGAGGTGTCCAAGATCATATCCTGTTTCCCATGGAGTACTTTGAAATGCTGCGACAACGCTTTCGGTTGCTGGTGCAGCAGTTCCCCCAGAAATCGGAGACATGGCCGTGTCCAGGACATCAATTCCTGCCTCTGCGGCCCGCTGATAGGCCATACCTGTCATACCACTCGTGCAGTGAGAATGAAGATTTATGGGAAGTTTTATTCCTGCGTCTTTGACTCCTTTAACAATATCATAGACCCGTTGTGGTGAAATCATCCCAGCCATATCTTTTATACAAAGAGAATCTGCACCAATTTTTTCGAGTTTTTTAAATTTATCGACAAAATAGTCGACAGTATGTATTGGGGAGATGGTGTAACTCAAACAGGCCTGTACGTGGCCACCGTTTTCTCTTACAGCTTTCATAGGCACTTCCATGTTTCTGATATCGTTTAATGCATCAAAAATCCGGAAGTTGTCGACACCGTTCTTTTTTGCAAAATAAATAAATTTTTTTACGACATCATCAGGAAAATTCCAGTATGCAACAATATTCATGGCACGTTCAAGCATTTGCATAGGTGTATTGGGCATCGCCTTTTTCAGCAAGCGAATGCGTTCCCAGGGATCCTGATTCAAATATCTAATAGAAACATCAAATGTTGCTCCTCCCCATACTTCAAGGGAAAAAAATCCCACTGCGTCAAGTTTATCGGCAATGGGCAGCATGTCTTCCGTCCGCATTCTTGTGGCAAGCATTGATTGATGAGCATCTCTCAAAATCATTTCATGTAATTGAACCATGATGTTTCGCCTCCATATTTACATGCAATTCTTTTGACTTGAGCTTAGTATCTTAATATAAGAACCTCGGATGGGGAATGGTATCTTCTCCCCCTACTTAAGGATATTGGAATTAGATCCCATGCAGGGGAATTGTTAATATGTTTCGATGGTAATGATATTTTTCATCACTCAAAAAATTTAATATGTAAAAGATATACTGGCAATAGAAAAATTGACGTAGCGTGGTAAACAATGTTTAAAAAAATCTCAGTAAGCATGCTTTGCGTTATCCTGTGCTGCTCACTTGTTGCCCCCTGGTCAGAAGCAACTACTACAGGGCACATCGACACTGGAGAAATAACACTTAGTTATAGGAATGTAACCATATATGCTCCTGCCGTAGGAAAAACAGATACCGGCTATGTTGGTGTTATATCAACAATAACCGTTACTATCCAAGACAACGGCAGTGGACGGGTGTTTGTTGATACTCTTCCTCTCACTCAAATCGATATGCAGGGTTCTGCACGTCTTGCTGTAAAAGTTGCAAGCACTCTTGTTGAATGTGACAAGAATTGTAGCGTTGATCCTTCCACCCATGACTATTTCTTTGTGGTCAGAACGTCTGCTCCCATTATTGGTGGACCTTCGGCAGGCGGAATTATGACAGCGGCTACCATTGCACTGCTTGAAAACTGGCAGATGAGCAATTGGACCATGATGACTGGTATGATTAATCCAGATGGCAGTATTGGACCAGTTGGGGGCATCTTACAAAAGATAGACGCGGCATATTCTGTGGGTGCAACACGATTTCTAATACCAAAAGGACAGGGGGTGTACATGGAAACGGTAACAGAACGTGTAGAACAAAATGGATGGACACAGATTATTACCAAACAAGAACCCCGTTATGTCGCTGATTACGCAAAAGACAACTATGGAATGGAGGTTATTGAAGTCGGAGATATTAACGATGTTATCGGGTATTTCACAGGTTATAACTTTTCCCAAAAAGAAACTAATGGAAATATCACAACAGGAAACTACACCACATCTATGAAACCTCTTGCCGAAACACTACTTGAAGAGGCAACTGCCATTTATATGAATGCAAGTGATGCATTCAATGCCTCAGATATACCAAATTACTATCCGTTCCGTTACCAGAGTATTGTCGAAGATTTTCTCGTTGATGCAAAAAACGATCTAGACGGGGCACAATTGTGGCATGAGAGGGAACTATATTACTCAAGTACAACCAAATCTTTTATATCGCTCATAAACTCGCGTTTTGTGTTATATGCTGCAGAATATTTTGAGGCAGACAACCGTGATAACTATATCGAGACGTTGCTGAGCGATGCAATAACCCTTTTTGAAGAGAATAGTGAACTTGCAAAAACAGCACATATTCATGGGGCGATTTCTCTGCAAACCGTCGGTGCCGCACAAAAGCGTGCCTTTGAAGCAGAAGAGCACATAAATGATGCGAGCGAAAGCTATGAAAATGATGTGTTAGGGGCACTCTATAGTATTGCACGAGCTATTGAACGAAGTAATAGTGTAAAGTGGTGGATTGGTATTGGCTCTTATTTCAACGATTCGGGGCATATCGATAATACAACATTAGAAAATCTTGCGGTTGAATATATTGAAGATACCCAACAAGCAGTTGCGTATTCAAGTATTATCCTCCAAGAGATTGGACAAACATCAACGTATCTCTCTGAAGCAGAGACGCTGTTAGAATCAGCACGAGATGAACTAGAGAAGGGATATCCTGCTGCTTCGATGTTTGAAGCATTAGAAGCATTGGTAAAGGCAAACCTTGCTCTTGAGTTGGCAACAAGTACAAGCGAAGAAAAAATTACAAGGGCTCGGGAGAGTGCAAGCGGCAGCATCATTACGAGCAGGACACTAGGGATCGAGCCTGTTCTTGCAGTAAGTTATTATGAACTAGCAACAACATACGAAAATGAATCAGATTTCGACGCGGCATTGGTATACTACAAATATAGTGATATTATTGCCGGTGCATTAAGATTTTCAAACTTTTCCTCAGACTCTTCATCATCTCGCTATGTAGGAATTCCTGAAGTAAATATACCTGCATTCACAACTACAAATCAATGCACGACATATCTTATATACATAGCAATATTTGGCGGAATTGCTGGTCTTGGCATCGGAATGATTGTTGCTGGTCTTGCAAGTAAAAAACAAGAAGAAAAAATAGTGAAAAAATGGGTACCGCGAAGTATCAATGACTACTATAATAAAAAACAAAAGAAGACTCGTAGTTTTGAACATCAAGTCCCCCCGAAGTATTGAAGATTACTACAAAAAAAACAAATAAGGCTTATCGTGTACATCTTTGAATGCAACTTTCTGGAGAATTAATAGACACACACATTATCGTACGTAAAGCGAAAGACGTTGGCCGGCTCTATAATAAAAGTCATTTTGGAAAACTACTTACGGACAATATCTTACAACTAGATTTACTAGAGGGTGTCTTTCTTCTTGGGGAGCAGAAAATGCAGATTGTTGACGGGAAAAGAAACGTTACGTTTCAAGAACTGGTAATGCGTGCATCTCGACTGATTCCTTCATTCGAAATAAAGTATCTTCTTTTCAAGGGCCTGCGGAACAGAGGGCATGTAATACATCTTTGTGAAAAGGACGGGCCGGTCACTTTCCAGAAGAGAATGTCGTTTCAAGAACGAAAAACTGATAATGTATTTATTGTACCGTTTTCCGAAAGAGACATCTTTAATATTGAACAAACAAAGCAATTAGTAGCTGCGGCAAAAAAAAGGAAGGGGGTTCTTTGGTACGGCATCGTTGATGAAGAAGGGGACATCACATATTATGAAATTTCTGTAGTGACCCCAAGAGGGAAGGTACCGGCCCATGCATTTGCAAAGGGAAGTGGGTTATTACTTGAGAATCGACTGGTTCTTTTTGAAACAAAATTAAGTAGAGATCTGCTAGAAAAAGAATTTTTTGGGAAGCTTTTTGGCAGTGGGCTGCAATTGTCTCTTGTAGAGGCGCTCTACCTTGCAAAGAATGATATTCTTACCATACATGACAAAAAAGGGGAAAAAATCTCCTTGAGGTCTTTTGAGAGAGATGTAACAGAAATACAACCGGACATAAACCTGCGGTTTATGGTATTTTCTGATTTGAAAAAACGAGGGTTGCTGGTCAAAACAGGGTTTAAATTTGGGGCTCATTTTCGTGCATATACACAACAACCAGAGAGGGCTCATGCAGAATATCTTATTCATGTCGTTAACCAATCATTCTCAACCATCTGGGCAGAGATGAGCAGAGCGGTACGATTAGCACATTCTGTTAATAAGGAAATTCTTTTTGCTCAGACTGATGGAAAGAAAATAACATATGTCAAAATAGGGCGCCTTCGTCCATAATTTTTTATAATCCTGTAGTCATTAGGATGGTTTACCGGGGAGGAAAAAATATGTTACAAATACGATGGCATGGTCATGCTTGTTGGGAAATTACCGATGATATAACTGTTGTCACTGATCCGCACGATGGAAGATCTATCGGCATACCTGCGCCAAGTGTCGCAGGTGACATCATATTGATTTCGCATGATCACTATGATCATAATAGTGTGAAATCAGTTGAAAAAGAAGGGAGTAAAGTTGTTACCGATGAAAGAAAGCGAAATATCGAAAATGTAGAGATAAAAGGCATTCAAGCATTCCATGATGAATGTAGCGGCGAAAAGCGAGGGAAAAACATCATCTATAAGTTCGTTATAGATGGGGTTACTTTTTGCCATCTCGGTGATCTTGGCCACGACCTTGATGAGGGGCAAATCCAACAGATTGGTGATGTTGATATTTTGTTTGTTCCTGTTGGAGGGACTTTTACTGTTGATGCTAAACAGGCATGGGATATTATCGAGAAGATAAGACCGAAAATTACCATCCCTATGCACTACAAAATAGGAGGATTGTCACTACCTATTGCCAGTATTGATCCTTTTTTAGAAAAAAATAAACATCGACTTCTCAAAGTTGGCAATGAGATCGATATCGAAAAAGAAGATTTACCTACAGAACCAGAGGTCTGGACATTTACTCTTTAGGCATACGATATTGAACAAGAGGAATACTTCCAAGATGTCTATCATACATCCAGGGGATTTGGAAAAACCAGATAAGTGTGCCGTTATTATACTCCTGTATAAACGGAAATTGTTTCATGTATATTACCTTCTTTAGTTTTCAGGTGATTATTATGTTTATATTTAAATATTTTTATATCGATGAGGAATATAATGATACAATTAACGGTCAAACACCTCAGGGTTGACGCAGTTGCGAGGTTTTTTGGCTTCAAGTCCGTCCATCATATTCTCTGCTGCTATGAGGGCCATCTTCGTTCTTGTCTCAATTGTTGCTGAAGCGGAATGGGGTTGTAAAACGACATTATCAAGTTTTTTTAACTCTTCAGGGATGCGGGGTTCGTGTTCGTACACATCTAGTCCTGCTCCAAAAATCCATTGTTGGCGAAGTGCCTTAAGTAACGCTTTTTCATCAACAACAGGCCCTCGAGAGGTATTGATAAGAATGGCAGTGTTTTTCATCATCTTCAATTCATCTTGTCCAATCAGACGATGTGTTGATTTCACCAAGGGGACATGAATGGAGATAAAATCAGATTTTCTAAGCAATTCATGTAGTGGTACTTTTTTTGCTCCTACTTCTTGTTCAAGAGATACATTCTTTTTCCTATCAGTATACAACACAGGCATGTTGAATCCTCTACTCTTCAGGGCAACTGCTGTACCAATTCTCCCTGCGCCGACAATACCTAGGGTTTTGTTACTTACATCCTGCCCAAGCATGAGTAATGGGGCCCAACCTGAAAACTTACCGACTCTGGTGAAATTGTCTCCTTCAACAATACGTCTTGCGACAGCAAACAAAAGCGCCCACGCCATTTCTGCTGTTGTATCAGTCAATACATCGGGCGTATTGCTCACCGGTATGCCTTGTTTTGTCGCAATATCGACATCAATATTGTCGTATCCCACTGCATAGTTGGCAATCATTTTAAGATCTGGGTTTGAGGAAATGACCTCCTCATCAACGGTGTCAGTCAGCAGACAAAGCAACCCCTGTTTTCCCTTAAGACCTTTCATAATTTCCTGCTTTGAAAGAACGCGATCGTGTGGATTGACTTCTAGCCCAACATGTCTCTTCAGTAAATCAAGTCCTGGCTGCGGAATTTTTCTTGTGACAAAAACGTTCATGTCTATCTTGATGATAGAACACTTATAAAGATGTTACGAGTGAATGCTATAGTTGCTCTTTAATCGTTTCAAAACAGGCGAAGGTTACTGTTTTTCCTACTCCTTGAAGTTGACGGAGTTTGTCCACCACCAATTTTCCAATATCTTCCAACGATTTTCCCCTCACTTTTAATAAGAGGTCATACTCACCAGAAATGATATGGACTTCATAAACTCCAGGAAATTTTGTTATTCGTTTAGCAAGTTGACGTTGAGACACATCAGGATTAGGCAAGAAAGAAATAAAAATAAATACTTCTGAAGGAAAACCGATTTTTTGATAATCAATGGTGACATTAAATGATTTGATGACTCCTCGCTCCATCAGCTTCTGAATGCGATCGTGGACAGTTACTCGCGGGATGTTAATATGTTTTGCTATGGATTTGGTTGATTGTCGTGCATTTTTTTTCAATTCTGAAAGGATCAATTCGTCTTTTTTATCTATCATGTTCGTCATTATGTCGATTTATATATTTATATTTTATCGTTTAACTGTATTATTGTCAATATATTAGACATAGTGTTTAAATAATGTTTTTTACAAATACGATACTATGAAAACACAAGATGTGGAAAAAACCAAAGCTATTATGAAAATACAAAGTGAAATACGGCATGTTCTGGCTACAGAATTACGAAAGCGAGGGTTTATTGAACTTTCACCAGTGATATTATCCCCAATTACTGACCCGTTGAATCACCCTACAACGCCGATGCACATTACATGCTATGGTAACAAATATAATCTTACTCAGAGTATGATCTTCCACAAACAGCTTGCATTACGATCATTGGATAAAATTTTCATTTTTTCCCCAAATGTTCGCATTGAATCATTTGAACAGAAAGACACAGGAAGACATCTCTTTGAATTTTCTCAACTTGATTTGGAAGTAAAAGGAGCAACACGGGAGGAGATGATGTCTTTGTGTGAAGAATTGTTAGTGACCATTATAACATCGCTAAAAAAACAATGCAAAAAAGAATTGGAATGGATAGGTCGGAAACTCCAGGTGCCAAAAATTCCTTTCAGAAGAGTTACCTATTGTAATGCACGTAAGCAATATGGTGATAAATTCGAAACGATGATTTCCCAAACACATGCAGAACCAGTATGGATCATTGATATTCCTCTAAGTAAACGGGAATTTTATGATAGAGAAGACGAAAAGAATCCAGGATACCTCAGAGATATGGATTTAATTTATCCAGAAGGATATGGAGAGGCGCTTTCTGGCGGAGAACGTGAATATGAATATACCCGAATTAAAAAACGAATTCATCAAAAAGGACAACGATTATCATTATTTGCTCCGTATCTTCAAGTAGCAAAAAACGGTTTACCTCCATCAGCAGGATTTGGTATTGGAATTGAGCGTTTGACACGATTTATTTGTGGGTTGCCCCATATAAAAGAAGCGTGCCTTTTTCCAAAAATACCTGGAGAAAGATGTCTTTAAACAGGAGAAGACTTTGATCTGACAAGGTAGAGGAGAAGTTCATTTAACATCGTTTCTACATGATGGTTTTTTCCCACTTCGACTAACTTTCCATTGATGGCGTCAATTTCTGTTCTCTTACCTTTCTGTATACTTTGCAGCATCGAGGATTGGTTATGTGCTGTTTTACGTATAACCTGTTTTGTTTTTTGTATTAGATCATTAGGAGAAAATGAAAAACCATTAGCCTGTGCAATGGCTGTTGATTCCTCGCATATTCTTTTAACAATAACTTCCAAGAGGGGATTTTGTAAGAGATATCCATTCTCACACCGAAAAAAAGCAGTAAGCGGGTTAATACTTGAATTGACGATGGTTTTTTCCCATAGCGCTGCGACAATATTTTTACTGATTGTTGTGGCAATTCCTACTTCATTAAAAATGTTGCAAATTTGTTGTACTCTCTCTGTCTTTTTACCGTGTAGTTCTCCAATAGTAGTATCTCCAAAACCAGTATGGTAAATGGTACCTGGCTTGGAAAAAATCGAACCGTGGGTGGTAATACCAGCAAATATCTGTTTCTTAGGGATAACTCGCCCGATGTTCTCGATATTCCCTAACCCGTTTTGGAGAGAAAGGACAATAGTATGTTTATCTATGTAAGAGGCAATTAGTCTACTAGTAAAAAAGGTATCAAATGATTTAACAGTAAATAAAAGAAGGTCTATTTGTGATTTAACGTCTATAATGGATTCTGCAGTAGAGGGGGTAACAACTGCTTCTGTCTTTCCATGAAGGTGCAAACCATTGGTCTTGATGGCCTGTACATGGCTATGACGGCCAATTAACGTAACCATATGCTTTTTTGAGAGAAAAGCACCAAACAGGGACCCAATGGCACCAGCACCCATAACGACAATGTTCATAGTGGTACCCCTCTTTCTTTACATTCTTGCTGGATGCTCTCTCGCTCCATAGATATCAGAGGGGTGAGTATAGGAACGGGTAATTGTAACTTTAAAGCTGCTAGTTCCTGGACGGTTCTCTTTGGATTTTTGGAAAGAGTATGGTTTGTTGCTACCGCAAGACATTTTTTTTCTATTGAGACATTGCGAATTTCTCTTACCTGCTTTTTCTCTGTTAAACTACTTGTGATGATATGAGGTTCTTGAAACCAATAACGGAAAAAAGAGGTGATTTGTTCGGGGGCTAGATTTGTGGTACTAAAAATAAGAAGATTGCACCCTCTGTGCATCAGATACCATGCAGCCAAGAACGAATAGAGATTATCAATCACTGCCAGGACAGCCCCTTGGGTTCCAAGCGGCATACCACCAACTCCAGATATCTTTTCAAAAAAAAGATATGCTTTATCGTTTCTAATTTCAATGAAGATGATGATGTCTGGCGTAGTAAGATCGACAGTGGCGTTTGTTTTGCATATCAACACATCTCCGATGTTTACTGCCACATCTTGACTGGAGAATGGATGTTTTCCTGTTCTTGTTACTCGAAGGGCAAAACTGGTATCTTTAGAGAGTTTTTTTTCTGAAATTTTCTGTGCAACAGCACCAATTTGATCGAGAGTTGCTTTCGTCTCAAAAGCGGGACTGAAGGAGGTTATTCCAAATACTCGCGATAATGCATTCAATGATGGAGAGAGACGGCCGGTACGAACATAAATGCGGCCTCGGTCTTTATTTATACTACAAGCAATGTTATGATGAGTAAGGGCATTTCTGATATTTGCCACCAATTTTGATTCGAAACTCTTTCGCACGTAGGGGCTTTTTAACGAAAGTTCTCCATAGCGCACCAGTATAACATCGTAGTTCATGTGAAATCAACATTCTCTATGTGCTACATTAGAGTTTTTACTATAGGCCATACTATACTTGTCATTAAAAAATTTAGGTAGAGGTACATCATTCCTATTTAGAGTATGGTTAGAGACTTAATGTTGGAAGCCATTCAGCAATACCTGTCAATGCAAATTGAACAGAAATGGCAACGGTCAGTAATCCCATAACTCTGGTGAGTGCATCCATGCCCTTTTTTCCCAGGATTTTGATAACAACAATAGAGCTCATAAAAACAGCAAAGGTGATAATCATCGTAAGAATAATTGCAGGTATGACAAACCAGAGTGCATTATCGATGGTTTGCATGCTCACGATGGTGACTGTTATTGCTCCCGGTCCTGAGAGAGATGGCAGCGCAAGAGGAACGAGTGCGTAATCATCAGCAGAGGGTTGTGTTTTATCTGGCGGTGCTTCTCCAAATTGTTCTCCTCGGCGCAACATATCAAGCCCCACAAAGCCAAGCAAAATACCGCCTGCAATGCGTAATGCAGGAATAGAGACACCAAGATACTGAAGAATGGAAGAACCAGCAAACGCAAAGATAAATAATAAAATTGCTGCATAGATTACTGCTTTTTTTGCAACAGAAAGGCGTTCCTTTTTTGTGCATTTGCTTGTAACAATAGAAAAAAGAGCGAGTGTTGACGAGGGATTGACAATTATAAACAGAGGAATGAACACAGCGAGAAATGCCTGGAGCATAGCCGTGGTATTCAAAAATCGTTTTATTAATGTTTGGTGAGTGATGATAGAGAAGCAAAAGGAAAAATAAGTTGTGCCATTAAGATTTTATAGCAAAAACGCATTTCTTTCACTAATTTGTAATGGATGGGTAATAGGTAGGGAATGTTACTATTCTTTCTTATTACCAGATGAAGAAGTGGATACAAGATAGGTAAGAGTATCCCATAGTATAATAGGGATGTGCTAATGGAAACACCAGATGTTGTAAAAGAATTACGAGAAAGAGAACGACTTGGAAAACTTTCAACTGGAATGGCTTTTCCACAAATAACTTCTAATGAAGTCGTAGAGAGAGAGACGAAACAAATAAGTAAACATCAATTTCCCATTACTACTACCGTTCCATTAGCATATGTCGCTAAGCGCAAAACAAAAGAAGAAGAGTTGAAAATTAAAGATAGTGCTATTGAATCTTCCATCAATGCCATTGCCATTACTGATATGAATGGAAACATCTCATACGTAAACCGTTCTTTTTTAGAGATGTGGGGGTATGCTGATAAACAAGAAGTATTAGGTCGACCTGCAGTAAAATTCTGGCAGATGAAGGGACAGTATGTAGAGATTATGGATAGACTTATGGCAAAAGGCGGATGGGTTGGCGAACTTGTTGCAGAACGGAAAAATGGCACACCATTTGATGTACATCTTTCCTCAACTATGGTAAAAGATGCCCAAGGTGAATCATTGTGCATGATGGCATCTTTTGTTGACATTACAGAAGGAAAACGGGCAAAAAAAGCGTTGGCAGACTTGAACAAAAATCTTGAAGAAAAAGTAAAAGAGCGGACTGATCAAGTAGAAAAATTATTGAGACAAAAAGATGAGTTTATTGGACAGCTTGGTCACGATATAAAAACGCCGTTAACGCCCTTGGTAACATTACTGCCAATTATCAAGAAAAAAGAACAAGATCCTAAATTGAGGGAACTTCTTGATGTAACAATTAACAATGTCTCTACCATGAAAGAATTGGTGGTAAAGACCCTTGAACTAGCTCGACTGAATTCAGAAAAAACAACGTTTGATCTTCAGGGAATCGACCTCTTAACAATTATTAAAGACTGTATTACTACTCAGCAGTCGCTCTATGAATCCCATAATATTATTATCCAAAATAATATTGTCGAACCTCTGATAGCCAAGGCAGAAAAACTACATATACAGGCACTTATAGATAATCTGTTGAAAAATGCCATTAAGTTTACTCCCATCCAGGGAAAAATTACTATCGATGCTGATGAAGATGAAAATACGGTAACTATTTCAATCAGAGATACGGGCATCGGCCTTACAAAAGAACAATTGGAGCGTGTGTTTGATGAATTCTATAAAGCCGATAATTCTCGTCATGACATAGACGGTAGTGGACTTGGTCTTGCCATTTGTAAACGCATCGTTGAAAGATATGGTGGTAAGATATGGGCTGAAAGTCCAGGACTGGGGAAAGGATCAATATTTTCGTTTATGTTACAAAAAGCCGTATGAGTGTGAGAAAATATAGGTATTTTAAGTCACGAATTTTTGAATAAATAGTGCAGGGGAGGAGATTCGAACTCCCGAACCTCTACAGGAACAGATCTTGAGTCTGCCGCCGTTGACCTGGCTTGGCTACCCCTGCAGATGAGAAAGACAAAAACAAATGGAGCATAATAAATATTTAGGTTATTTGTATGAAAAGATGCTTTTTACCTATATATTTATTTAATTCAAATATATTTATATAATTATAGCAAATATCTTTTTGTGGGAGGCAGATATTATCCCAAAACAGGAACACTGGAGTTCGCGGTTCGCTTTTATTATGGCAGCGGTTGGTTCAGCAGTAGGTCTTGGTAACGTTTGGAGATTTCCGTATGTCTGCTATGAAAATGGCGGGGGTGCCTTCCTAATTCCGTATTTTGTAGCGTTATTTACCGCTGGAATTCCGTTATTGATTCTTGAATTTACGGTTGGCCATTGGGCGCGAGCCGCACCACCTGAAGCATTCAAAAAAATTGGTAAAAAATGGGAATGGATGGGGTGGTGGACCGTGCTAATTCCCTTTGCTGTAGCAACATACTATGTCGCAGTAATGGCATGGTGTTTCTCGTATATGATTTATTCAATAGATCTGCGGTGGGGAGCACAGGCTGGATCCTTTTTTACCAGATTTCTTGGAGACACGGGCAGTCCAATGGAGATAGGGGGAATTAGTTTACCAATTCTATTGGGGCTTGTTGTTGTGTGGTTTTCGATCTTTTTCATTCTCTATAAAGGAGTGAAGCGCATTAGTAAAATAGTTGCGTTAACTGTTCCAATCCCTACAATTTTATTAATAATTTTGACTATCCGGGGGTTAACTCTCCCTGGAGCAATGGAGGGAATAAGTTATTATCTTACACCTAACTTTGCTAGCCTTGGAGACGTGAACGTTTGGACAGCTGCATTTGCACAGGTGTTCTTTTCGTTAAGTCTTGCCCAAGGGATCATGATCACCTATGCAAGTTTTCTTAAGAAAAAATCAGATTTAACAAATAACGCATTTATTGTTGCTCTTGCAGATGCGGGAACTGCCTTTCTTGCGGGTTTTGCAGTGTTCAGTGTCGTTGGGTATCTAACAGTATCACAAGACATAGGTATGGCTGATTTAAATATCGTTGGTCCCGGGCTTACTTTTATTACCTATCCAACTGCCATATCACTATTACCTTTTGCCGCATCCATATTTGGGATTATCTTTTTCATAGCATTGCTTACCTTTGGCATTGATTCAGCATTTTCCATGATGGAACCTATTGCAGCAAGTGTAAATGAAAAATGGAGAATATCAAAAGCAAAAGCAACGGGCATGATGTGTATCTTTGGCTTTTTTTTAAGTTTACTATTTGCTACGGGCGGTGGCATACATTGGTTAAAAATATTGGACCATTTCATAAATAATTTTGGATTAGTAGTGATAGGTTTAGCTGAATGTATCATATTAGGATGGATGTATCAGATTTATCGTCTGCGTGAACATGCAAACGAAACATCAGAGATACTGCTGGGGAAATGGTGGGATGTACTCATAAAGTTTGTAATACCTGGAATATTAATTGTACTTCTTAGTGTAACGATTTTCAATAATATCATTGCAAATCCCTATCCTGAGTATTCACCATGGGCGTTAGTGATTGGTGGCATGCTTCCAGTTATTGTATTGTTTACGCTGTCGTTTTTATTGATGAAAATCAAAGGCACGGGGGTGAAAACATAGGGTTATCGCCTTCAGCTATTGTTATGCTACTCTTTGGTTCTGTTGTACTCTATGGTGGACTTTCCTATTTTTTATATAGAGCGCTCAAGAGAAAAAGATAGATGATTACAATCGTGAAACAATACGCTGTTCTAACTCATTTACTTGTTTTCTCATATCAGTATCATAATCAAATATAACATCGTAGACAATATTCGTCAAGATGAGTGGTTCAGGAGGCGCAAGGCCAAAATCCACTGTTTTTTCAGGATTATGAAGTGCTTCAACAAGATGTTCTTTTGCTAACTCTCCACGTGCAGCTTTTTCGGTAGCTGCTAGTATTCGTCTAATTTGGTGCCATAAGAACGTCTGTGCATAAAAATCGAAAACAAAAAATGAATCTGTTTCAGTAATCACGACATTGCCAATGGTGCGGACTGGTTCTTTAAATGGTTCCACTCGTGCAAAATTACTGAGATTGTGTTCTCCAGTAAACAATGAGGATGAAGAGAGTAGCACATCAGGATCGATAGAATGCTTCTTTAGATAGTAACGGTACGATCTTGTCTGTGCATGGCGTGGATAAAAAGAAGTATCAACCTGGGCTATCCCATAAAAAATAATATCAGACGATTCTTTAGAAAGGGTTCGTAAAAGATTGCTTGCTGATGCAATGGTATTAAAAGCAACCACATTACAGAGTGCGGAAACTCCTTTATCAGTTCGACTTGCTGAACGGAACATCGATTCTGCCGTGTCTTCGATAAATCCATGTTTGATTAACAAAGAGACAATATCTCCTTCTACTGTTTTTACCTGAGGTTGGCGTGCATAGCCATGAAACGGTTTTCCATCGTAAGCAAATTGTAAGGCAAGACGCATTGTCTTCTAAAGTAGGTGAAGACATAAAAGAATTATGATGGTGTAAGTAAGATAACTCTTTAAAAAGATGAGTTATATTACCTGTGAACGCGAATGCCACGAAAAACATCCATCGCCAAAAAATTGAAACAAGCGGGAGCAGAGGAGGGAGACAGAATACGAGTGGAAACACAAACAGCAACAAAGGAAGGTGTGCTCATGCCTCACCACCAGTTCAGTGACGAGGATATCGTTACTATCAAACTAGACAATGGCTATAACATTGGTCTTGCCGTCGATAAAAACACAAAGATTGTGCTGCTGAAAAAACATAAAGCAAAGGAGAAAAAGGCAAAAACAATACCATTTGATAGCAAGAAACCAACAGTTTCTATTATTGGGACTGGAGGGACTATTGCTTGTTATGTTGATTATCGGACTGGGGCTGTACACCCCGCAAGTTCTGCAGAAGATTTGGCATTTTCAGTACCTGAAATTTTTGATATCTGTAATGTAAAAACACAAGTAGCGTTTCAGATTCTCAGTGAAAATATTGAAGTAGATCATTGGAGAACGCTTGCAAAAACGATAGCAAAAGAATTGAATGGGGGTGCACGCGGAGTTATTATTCCTCATGGTACTGATACACTGGGATATACTGCTGCTGCGTTGTCATTCATGTTGAAGGGACTTACTGGTCCTGTGGTACTCGTTGGCGCACAACGATCAAGTGATCGGCCGTCTTCAGATGCTGCTCAAAACCTTATTGCGGCAGCAACCGTCGCAGCCACGTCAGATATTGGAGAAGTTGTTGTGGTTATGCACGAAGAAATATCAGATTCATATTCTGCTATTCATCGGGGGACAAAAGTTCGGAAGTTTCACACCTCACGCAGAGACGCATTCAAGACAGTAAACGACGTTCCTTTGGGACGGGTTGAAAACGGAAAGATTACTTTTAACAAAGAGTACCGGAAAAAAACGAAAGGAAAGGTTACCGTAGACGACGGTATGGAAGAGAGCATAAGTATGGTCTTTTCTCGGCCGGGATTAAAACCTGAAGATCTGCCCACAAAAAAAGGGATAGTGTTAATTGGTACCGGTTTAGGACACATCCCTCAAAAAATAATTCCGAAAATTAAAGACTTAGGAAAGAAAGGATCAATTATCGTTATGTCTTCCCAATGTCTCTTTGGGCGGATAAACATGAGAGTATATTCAACCGGAAGAGATTTGCTTAAGGCCGGGGTGATTTCTTGTGAAGATATGCTGCCTGAGACCGCTTACGTAAAGCTGATGTGGGCCCTCGCACATGGAAAGAATAGAGAGGATATCAAACGCATCATGACTAAAAATATAGCGGGGGAACTTTCCGAACGAACTCGCAGCGATGCATATCTATAATTTAGTTTTTAGGCGTGTTTTTCTGCGATATCGCCGATGATTGGTAATTTAAATTTTTCTCCCTGGTATGCTTTGATTATAAATATAACCCATAGTATGGCAGTGATTGCCCAAATTGCCCACGACAGCCAAATTAAGGCGGGGATACCAGGATTATAACCAGTTGGAACAGTATACCCCATGTAACTACTGTAGGTAACACTAGGCGATCCTATCCAAATGAATATCCATCCAAGTATCATCAAAGGCAAAAAAGTTAAAAAAGATTGTAATGCGTGAAATCTTACTGTTTTGTTCTTCTTTTCGACCAAATACATAACTATTCCTGTTATCCATACCAAAACATAACACAAAACACTTGCGACGTTTTCCTCTAAACCAAAGGTTGCTTTTGCCATAACTTCTTCTCTCCCATTTGGTTCTAGAATATCTATTTGCTGTATTTATCTATTGCGTTTTGTTTCATTGGAAAAATAAAAAGTTTACTATTGGTTTTTACTATTGATATTTTTTCGGTATTAAATCTAACTTTTTTTGGTTTTATGACTTCCAATGTCTCAAACGTATCTGGATTCATAACCTGTATTTCCTGTTCAGATTGGCTAACAAGAATCATCTCTTTGATAAGTTCTTTTCCTCCAAGAAGACGAGCCTGCTGAAGATCGTTACTAGTGAAAGTTTGTGTTTGCCATGTTGAGAGTTCATACGTGTGTATTTTATTTCCTGCGACGCTTGAAACACAATATATTAAATTGTTGAGAGAGAAGAAATCGTCTTTTTTGAAAAAAGGAAGGCGGACAAGGTAGGTCATCCGATAGACTTGTCTGCTGTCTTTCATCCCCACATTTTTGGAGGATTGTTTGATGTTACCGCCATATTCTTCTTGAATTTTTTTTGCGATCACTTGTCCCGTGCTTCTATCACTAAGATAAAAATCAAGGCCACCGTGTTGTTCATCAACATCAGTAATAAACAATGCACGATTTCCCTTTGCTTGTAGCTGCTCAACAAAACTCTCTATAGAAAGACTGATATTGTTGAGTTCTTTTTTTGTCAGAGGGCGTTTATCTGCTCTGATTTGCAGAATGGCTTCGTGATAACCACCAAACCGTTTCGAGCAGACATCACATACTGTCTTTTGAAAGCGAATGAGGATGTCGTGTTCTTCAGTAATCGTTGTTTTGTCTATGTCTCCAGAAATAAATGCTTTACAAAATGCCTCATTTTTTTTCATATTACATGAGGTAGTAATGGTCACGTTGGTTAATTCAGGACTGATGGTAAAGACATGTTTGATGTATCGCCTGACTACATCATCAAAGAGTTCTGAGGTCCATGTATTCTTATACTTATATGATTGGCAATGGGAGCAAACAGGAATATCAATTATTTTAGGGGCTTTGGTAAACTGGTGTGTTTTAAGATAACACTCGATGCAAACACCGTCCCGAAAGACAGTTGTTTCTTTGCCGCATTCTACGCAGAACATGACGCGCCTCTAGATGGGGATTTTTCTTAAGGAGATAAAACACGATGTGTTATAAGCGTTGAGGTTATTTATGAGCAAATGATTACATAACAACTGGTGTTCGTGGTGGTAACAATACGGCCTGCTCGATTAGACGATCTGCCATCCATTACTGAGATCTATAACAACGCGATTGAAAAAACGGTTACCACCTTTGATACAGAACCGAAGAGCAGAGATGAACAAAAGCACTGGTTTTTTACTCATGGAAAGAAAAATCCTATACTTATAGCGGAGCAGGGTGGGATATTGATTGGATGGGGGGCACTCAGTAAATACTCTAATCGAAGTGCGTATGACGATACCGCAGAGCTTTCTGTATACGTAAAGGAACAATGGCAAGGAAAAGGGATTGGAAAAGCATTAATTGAAGCGGTTCTGAAGAAAGGAAAGAGCGCAGGACTTCATGCGGTTATCGCAAGAATAACCGAGGGGAACGAAAAAAGCATCCACATCCATGAGTCAATGGGATTTGAGCATGTTGGTATTCTAAAGGAAGTAGGATTCAAATTTAACAAACGGTTAGACGTCTATATTTTGGAAAAAATATTGGAATGATGCATATTATTTGATCGCTTGTACGCCACCTTCAAATGCTTTTTTATTGATTTGTTTAAACTTAGCAGGTACATTTTCAAGAATGGTTTCTAAAAGAGTCTGTGATTTGAAGGGAAGAATGTCAATTGCAGTAAGCGCACCCAACATGACAATATTTTTAGTAATCGATGCTCCGGCCTCGGTAGCAATGCTCACGGCATTGACTTTGAATAGTTTGCCGTACTGTTCAAGTTCATAAAACACCTCATCAAGCTCAGGGTAATTTTCTGAGCCGACAGAGACAGTAAACGGTACTACAGGATTTATATCAGTTACAATAATGCTCTTTTTATTTGTATATGAGATATTTCTTAGGGCTTCAATTGGTTCTAAGCTAATAAGGGCATCAGCAGTACCAGAGGCAACAAGAGGTCCAGAAACGTCTCCTAGGCGTACGGTACAATTGACGGAGCCGCCACGCTGTGCCATACCATGAACTTCAGAGACAAAGACAGGTACTTTTGCCTTTACCGCAGCTTTTCCAAGGATATCAGCAGCAGTAATCACGCCTTGACCACCGACACCTGCTAGCACAATGTTTGTTTTCTTGTTCATTTTTTTGCCCCCTTTTTATGAATGGCATCAAACGGACAAATGGTTGCACAATTGCCACACCCATTGCACTGCTGCTCATCTATCAAAATGATTCCATCCTCACCATAATAAATAGCTGGGCATCCAAACTGTCCAATACATATCTTACACTGCTTACATTTTTCTTGATCGATTTCGTAAACTGCTAGTTCTTTACCGCGTTTCTTTTTATCTCTATTTTCGAGCAGAATGCATGGTGATTTGCTGATGACAACAGCAGGCCCCTTGAATGCCAATGCACGCTTGAAAGCCTCTGTCGTTTCCTTAACGTTATTGGGATCAGTGATTTCAACATGCTCAACACCACATCCTTTGACAACGTCCTCAACCAGTATTTTTTTTGCCGGTCGACCCATGCCGTCAAATTCTGTACCGGGGTGCGGCTGATGACCGGTCATAGCTGTAGTTCGGTTGTCTAGTACAGTGATGACGACGTCGTGGTTATGGTGTACTGCATCAATAATGGGAGGGATGCCAGAATGAAAGAAGGTGGAGTCGCCCATAAACGACACGACTTTCTCATCAGTTGCAACAGCAAGACCACAGGCCGTCCCTGCGTTACTTCCCATGCAAAGGAGCAAATCTGCCATTTCAAGGGGTTTTGCTCTTCCCAGCGTATAACAGCCAATGTCTGTGGGATAAATGACTCCTTTCGGCTGTGCCTTTTTACATGCATAATAAGTAGCTCGATGGGGGCATCCTGGACATAACGCAGGCGGTCTGCTTGGTAAGACAATACTGCTTTCTTTTGGTTTCTTCAGGGGATTGCTCTTCTTCAGAATGCTACATAATGCCTCCATCACAATATCGGGGGTGTATTCAAAAAGCCGGGAAAAATGCCCGGTTGATTTTCCATACAACTTAGTTCCACAGCCGGTCTCATAAATTAATTGTTTAAATTGATTTTCAAGAATGGGCTCAAGTTCCTCAACAACAATAATATTTTTACAGGACACAATGAACTCTTTACATAATTTCTTTGGTAGAGGGTGAGTCATACCGAGTTTTAAAATAGTAACATCCAGATGAAGGTCTTTTGCTACCTCCTTAACATAATTATATGATACGCCCGAAGTAACAATACCCCATCCCTTTGGTTTTCCAATCGTTACCGTGTGATTAAATGGCGATCGTTCGGAGATGGCTTCTGCCTTTTCAAGCATTCTTAAAAGTTCAGGGTGTCTGGCACGTGCAATAGCTGGCGTGGTAACCCACATAGGGTTTCGTTCAAATGTTCCTTTTTTTCTAGGGTTTTTCAAAGGTTTTAGCGTAATGGGCCCTCGTACATGATTGAGCCTTGTGGTAGTTCTCAAGAGAATGGGAGACTGAAGTTTTTCTGAGATACCAAATCCCTGACGAGTCATTTCTTTTGCTTCTTCAGGGGTCGATGGCTCAAGCATGGGAGCGCCGCCAAATAAGGCATAATATCGGTTATCCTGTTCATTTTGGGAGGAATGACAGGATGGATCGTCCGCTGAGATAATAACATGTCCTCCCCGACAACCGATGTACATATAGGTCATAAAGGTATCACTTGCGACATTCAGACCGACATGCTTCATACAGGTAAGAGCGCGTAGCCCAGAGATGGCTGCTGCACCAGCTACTTCCAAAGCTACTTTTTCATTGGTAGAATATTCGAAATAATACCTCGGTTCTTTTCCTTGCTTTGTAACGTGTTTTGCAATAAAAGAGAAGGTATCTGCAATTTCTGAAGAGGGGGTTCCAGGATAGGTAGTTGCAACATCAACACCTGCTTCCAGCGCACCTCGTGTTATTGCTTCATTTCCCAATAGAAGTATACTATCTCCAGATTTTTCCTTTAGAATCTCCATGACAAATAATCCCCCTACAAAGTAAGAGCGTTCTCTGCTTTCAGAGAGAGGAAATTAAGAAAAGCATATAAATCTAACTACCTGCTCTTTACAAAAAGATCTTTTTTGTAGGATATGTTAAAAAAAAAATAACCTGTAGAAAGCTTTATAAATAACAAAATTGTTGATAGAGGACCCAAAGACAAGGAAGTAACAGGGAGGAAGAAGTATGACAGAAAAAGGAACGGCAGATGAAAACACCATATATGTTGGAAACAAACCCCCAATGAGCTATGTTTTGGCAGTTGTGACGCAATTCAATGGTGGGTCAGAAGAAGTAACCATTAAAGCACGAGGGCGCGCCATTAGCCGAGCGGTCGACACCGCAGAAATTACTAGAAATCGATTTGTCACCAACGCAAAAATCAAAGACATAAAAATCGGAACCGAAAGTATTACTAACGAAGAGGGGAGAAGTTCTAACGTTTCCTCAATAGAAATATCATTGACCACAAAGAAATAAAGACATTCTAAAAGTTAAAAGTGAAAGTACAAAAAAGTGGACCAATATTTTCGCAGGGTTGTCAGGTAATGCAATCCTTCTTTTATTTTTATTTTATTATTTTAATATCATAATAACCATTTATATTTATGACAAAAGAAAGCAAAATGATTTAAATGCCATAATCTATTCTCATTGCCTGTTGATAGGGATGGTAAATTATATTATTATCACTGGGGGCGTTGTTTCTGGATTAGGAAAGGGAATAACTACTGCCTCAATTGGAAAAATATTGCAGCTACATGGGTACAGTGTCACTGCCATGAAGATCGACCCGTATATTAATTATGATGCGGGAACGCTTCGGCCGACTGAGCATGGTGAGGTGTGGGTTACTGAAGACGGCGGCGAAATCGATCAAGATCTTGGTCATTACGAGCGTTTTTTGGACATAAACATCCCAAAATATCACAACATTACCACTGGCCAAGTATTTAACACCGTCATCGAAAAAGAACGAAATGGTAAGTATCTTGGAAAGACGGTGCAGCCAATACCTCATGTCACTGATGTAATTAAACAACGGATTAAACGTCCTGCAAAGGAGGCGAAATATGACTTTATTTTGGTTGAAATTGGCGGTACGGTCGGTGACTATGAAAATGTGTTATTTTTAGAAGCAGTTCGTCAAATGAAACAAGAAGGGGAGCGGGTTGTTTTTGTCCATGTCACCTATGTTCCAATGCTTGATGCTTTGGGTGAAGCAAAAACAAAACCAACACAACATTCGGTAAAATTGTTGAGAGAGATAGGTATCCAACCTGATTTTATTATTACCCGTTCTGAAAAAACTCTTGACGGTGTTCGCCGTGAAAAGATTGCTATGTTTTGTAATGTTCATGAAGATGATGTAATTTCAAATGAAGATGTAGACAACGTATATGCGGTTTCGCTGTTATTTGAAAAGCAAGATTTTTGTAAAAAAATCCTTCGCAAATTAAACTTACGAAAAGATAGGAACAACCTAGCAAGTTGGGAAAAATTTATTAAAAAAATTAGAAGGCTAAAAAATCCTGTTACTATTGGAATTGTAGGGAAATATTTTGACATTGGAACCTCTCAACTATCTGATTCATACATCTCTGTTATCGAAGCAGTGAAACACGCTGCCTGGAACAACAACATGAAGCCGGATATCAAATGGATCGATTCAAAAATATTTGAAAAAGACGAAAGGAAACTCAAAGAGTTGGAAAAATTAGATGGGATTATCGTTCCTGGTGGTTTTGGGTTATCAGGAATTGAAGGGAAAATTGCCACTATACACTACGCCAGAGAGCACGATATCCCCTATCTAGGGTTATGTTTAGGAATGCAGCTTGCCGTGGTAGAATATGCAAGGAATGTGTGTGGAATGAAAGGAGCAAATACCACAGAAGTTGATAAAAAAACACCATATCCTGTCATTGATTTTATTCCAGAGCAAGTGAAAGTAATTCGTGAATCGCGGTATGGCGCAACCATGCGATTGGGGGCATATCCTGCGTTGCTCAAAAAAGGATCAGTTATTCAAAAGTTATATAATAAAAACAAGGTATTTGAACGGCATAGACACCGATACGAGGTTAACCCGGAATTTGTTGGAGCTTTGGAGGAAAGAGGGTTAGTATTTAGTGGCAAATCTCCAGATGGAGTTTTAATGGAATTTATGGAGTTACCGAATCATCCGTATTTTGTTGGAACGCAAGCACACCCGGAATTTAAATCACGGCCTCTGAAACCTGCGCCTCTCTTTCATGGTCTTATCCGGGCCGCTGCAAAACGTTGAGAGCTAGATAATCAGGCCCGATATGTTTTTACAATCAGAGATATTTTATAAGATGTATACCAGATAATGTTAGGAAAGCATATGAAGAATACCGTCGATGGAATTGTCGTGGGCATGAATGTTGCTGGCGCAACGATATCCAAGGAACTTGCATCTTTAGGGCTAGACGTTCTTGTTGTTGAACGACTATCTCAAAAGAGAATTGGGAGAAAGACATGTGGCGATGGATTGGAAAAACATGAATTCAAACGATTAGGAATACCAATCCCTGAAGGAGATTTTGTTATCCGTGAAATTACCAAAGGAGAACTTGTCGCTCCAGATTTAAAATCAAGTATAACTGCCCAAGCAGAGGGGCGTGGGATTAATAGATATCAATTTAATCAACATCTTGTATCATTAGCTCTCAAAGAAGGAGTAACCCTTTTAGATGAAACCGTAGCAATTTCTCCCATCTTTGACGGTCAGGGTGCGTCAAGAAAGGTATCTGGGGTCACAGCACGAAACAACCAAGGAGATATCAAAAGAATTAACGGGGAAATAGTAATTGATTGCTCTGGTGTATTTGCGAGGATACGCAACCAGTTGCCAGCATCCTGGTGGGTTTCAGAAAAAGTGGATAACGGAGACACTGCTGTTTGTTATCGGGAAACGCGTAAATTTGGGTTTGAATTAGATGGATTATTTGTTCGTGCGTATTTCTCAAAGGAAGTTGCCCCTGGCGCATTTTATTGGATTGGGTGCCGAGATCTCCGAACGGTAAACATTGGCATCGGTATTCTTCGTACTCCGGGTTACCCTAACCCAAAAAAACAATTTTATGAAAAACTTCTCCCGCGTCATCCGTATCTTAAAAAGGGAAAGATTACATGGAAAAGTGGTGGGGTCGTACCGGCAAGAAGGCCTTTGGATTGTATGGTGGCAAACGGATTTCTTGCACTCGGTGATGCTGCCTGCCAGGTAAATCCCATAAGCGGCGGAGGCATCGGTCCTTCCATGTTCGCAGGCAAACTTGGTGCCACCGTTATTCGTGAAGCACTTGAAAGCAAGGACACCAGCATTGTATCTCTATGGGGCTATAATAAAAAATATAATGACAGATATGGCTTTGTTCAGGCAGGGGGACAGATTTTTCGAGAATTTTTATCATCTCTGAGCGATGAAGACATGAACAAAATATTGGGTGTGCAGATCCTTTCGGATGAGGATATTCTCTATGCCCTTGAACATGGCAAACTTGATGCGGGATTTGCTACCAAACTGAGGTTGGCAAGAAAATTATTACGCTATCCGAGACTTTTGTTGTCATTACGAAAAATGCAAGCTCGTATGGAGAAAGCGCGTTCTCTCTATTTAGCATACCCAGAAACACCTCAGGATTTCTTGTCATGGAAAAAAAAGTCCATAGTTTTTTCATGGACCTTAGTGAATGATTGATGCGAAGTCGCGTGATTCTATGGCTGTTATCTTTTCCTGCTATGATGTTATGTACTTGTTTTTGGTTCTGCGGTTTTGTTCTTTTTCAGAAGTCGTTTATACATTTGTTCAGCCATCATATATCCAAGACAAACCCACCCAGGATCTTCAACCAGTGCCACAAATATATATACAACGGCAACATCTTGGGAATATTCGCGCATACCGGTAACAAGGCCAATGCCTTCAATCAGTGCCCATATCACCATAGCAAAAAGAAACATTTTCACTGCCCGTTTGTTCTTTGTGTATAGTGCAATACCAAGAACGGTGAGTGTAATACCAAGTACGATGAAAAAATACAAATAATTGACATGCCGGCAGACTTCTGCCGGCGACAGGACCCACTCAATGGGACTCATGATTTTTCCTCCTCTTTGTATTCGGACAGGTCAATTAATCCTACCTTGTCGGCAAAAATAGCCATAACAATAAGTCCCGGTCCGCCCTCAGTTATTGCATGGTATAAAAGTTCAAGGCCTGAAAGAAAGCTATAGTGTCGCGATCCTGAACTGAATAAAACAACTTCCCATGCAAGGCCGATGAGTGCGGCACTTAACCACAAAAACAAGGAAAATTTGAGCAGCCGATAACGTTTTGCTAAACACACAGCAAAGAGGGCAAAGAACAACATGAATAGATAGAATACTTGTGTTTGAAAGTGTCGTGATATGACAATGTCATCTATTAGCCAGCCAATATCCATAGGAATCCTCCAAATCAAAGAGATATACTAGAGAGAATATTCGATATTGTGTATAAAGGTGTGTCGTTTTTTCAACCCACTATACTTGTGGTTGAAGTAACTTTCCATAAAGAATAACGTTGAGCGCGAGATACCAACAAGTGGGGATGATAATAAGAATAAGTGTGATAACTAAACCAAAGAGGGGAGACAACACAACCAATACTAAGAAATACGACGTCATTTCATGGACACTAAACAATCGTTTTAACTGCCCTCGATGAAAGAGGAAAGATCGCATAAAAAGATACGATGTTGCAACTATAGCAAGACCTAGCAAGATGACAATAAATTGTACGAAAATATTGCTTTTCCAGAAGGAAAGCTCTGGCTGCATTGCTAGAACAATAAGCGTTCCAAAAAAAGCCAGTTGCGTGGTGTAAGCAAAAATCCTGAAAGGGAGGGGTGCCTGCAACACGCCGTTATTGATGTGCACGCCCATTCTCGTTGCTATTGTCTTTGCACCACCAAGTGCATCGTGATCGATGTCTTTTAATCCTCCTTCAACCGCATTGTTAAAGACGATTTGAAAAAAGTATAGTAGACAGACAAGATACACCAACAAGGGGAAGGAAAACGACACTGTACTTGCACCCGTAAGACAAAGGAAGAAAAAACCGCCAGCCAATATAAAATCGAATCCGGGCATTTTTTTCCCGTATGTGTCATACAATGCGCCTAAAAGAAGTGCAACAAGAAAAAAAATGAAAGGAAAAACCGATTGAAAGAATGTAAGCAGAGCACAGGCACCTACTAGAGAAATCACGACAACAGAGAGGGCAGTATTTTTTGTTATTGCACCGCTCACCAGTGGTTTTTCCTTCAAATCAGCAGATTTTTTATCGACTTCAATATCAATATATTCGTTTAAAACAAACCCAAAAATATGATACAGGAGCCCCACCAAAAACAACACAAGTAACGGGAATGGTTCTCGTTGATTCATAACCAATCCGCCAATGACTGGTGTAGTTGCAGTAACCGCTGCAGTTTGAAGTCTGAAGAGTTGCAGAAAAGAGATGGTTTTGCTTTTTATCGAGCTCATGACCTTCACATAGATACTGTGTTTTTATTTAAAGGTAGGTTAGATGGTGGGCATAAGCCTTCCATACATAAGAATGAGAAAGACCCCGAGCCAAATAACTGGAAAGATGAGCAAGAAGAGAGCTGCAACAGGCCCAATAAAACCAAACAACAATATCGGTACTACTATAAAGGAAAACATTTCATGAAAGCCAATTGCTCTCATCAGGGCTTCCCGGTTAAAGGTTTTCATAGTAAGAAAGCGTATCAGAAAACACACCGAAACGCCGATGACAAGTATGGCAGCATAGAGCTGCCAAGTCTGGAAGGGTATCATCACGTACGTAAACGGAACAAGAGTAAGCGCAATGTGTATTCCTTTCAATATTACAACATAGCCAGCAAATGATCGAGAGATGTGTAATTTCCCTTTTTCAATCCCAACATGCATTCGCAGCGGTGTGCTTAATCCCCCCGCAAGAGCATCATGGTCCACATCCTTTAACCCCGCGATGATGTTATTGATAAGCATCTGTGTAAACGCAAGAAGGGCAATAATGCACACAAAGGGAGGTAACGATGAAGTTACAGAAAAGCCTCCATACAGCGCCACAAGTAAAAGCATGACAGCAATAAAATAATCTGCATGGGGAATACGTTTTCCAAAAGCATCATACAATCCACCAAACAAAAAGGCTAAGAGACTTAGGGGGACCAGCATAAGGGCTCGGTCGAAGAAAAAAACAAGAGTAAAAAGAAAGACAAAGATGATAGCTGAGAGGACAATAACTTTTGCTTTCTTTTCTGAGATGTATCCTTCTACCAGGGGCTTGTGTGTGAGATCTTTTGAGGTTTTGTCGATGCCGACATCTCTTACTTCATTATAGATAAAGAGAAAGAGATGAAAAAGGATACCTATGAAAAACAGTTCGACATAATGAATGAGAGGGAGGGGCATCCCTACTGCTGCAGCAGTGACTACGGGAGCAAACCCTGTTAATACCGCAGAATGTACTCTTCCAAGTCTAAGATACGCCGGTATTGTTTTCCCAATCATATTTTCACATATCCTCAGGAGTGAAATAGAGAGTAGGTACTACTTCTTTTTTGAGGTGATGTAAGCATCAATTGCTCTTGCTGCACGTTTTCCAGCACCCATGGCAAGGATGACGGTTGCAGCACCAGTTGCAATATCCCCGCCTGCAAAAATACCAGGGACGGGGGTTCGTCCTTCCTCATCCGTTTTAATATTTCCCCATCGTTCAATCTCAAGCTCTTTAAACGTTTGCGGGATAAGCGGATTAGGGCTTTGGCCAATGGCAATAAGCGCAGTGTCTATCTTCATGGTGAATTCTGATCCTTCAATAGGGATCGGGCGTCGTCGTCCGCTTTCATCAGGTTCTCCAAGCTTCATCTGGATGCACTCTACACCAGTAAGATGTCCTTTTTCATCTCCAAAGAATTGTTTCGGATTTGTCAATAATTTGAAAATAACGCCCTCTTCCTTTGCATGGTGAATTTCTTCGATGCGGGCAGGCATTTCTTGTTCAGACCGTCTATAAATAATGTACGATTTTTCAGCACCAAGTCGTAGGGCAGTTCGTGCACAATCCATCGCAACATTTCCTGCACCAAACGTTGCCACTGTTTTTCCAATTTTAACAGGAGTATCATATTCTGGAAATTTGTATGCTTTCATCATGTTAACACGGGTGAGAAACTCGTTTGCAGAATAGACGCCGTCAAGGTTTTCACCAGGTATGTTTAACCATCTTGGTAGACCGGCCCCCGTCCCAATAAAAACACCATCATATTCTTCCCGTAGTTCTTCAACTGTAATAGTTTTTCCAACGACCACATCATAGTTGATGGTAACACCTAATTTCTTAATGTACTCAACTTCTGATTTTACAATTGCTTTGGGGAGACGAAATTCAGGAATTCCATACATTAATACGCCGCCAGGATCATGAAACGCCTCATACACCGTAACGTCGTGCCCCATTTTGGCAAGATCTCCTGCACAAGTAAGACCTGCAGGGCCTGCCCCAACAACCGCTATTTTATATCCCGTTGACTTTGGTTTTTTCGGCGGTTTTTCTCCTTTTTCTCGGATATAATCTGCAATAAATCGCTCTAATCGTCCAATAGCGACAGGTTCTCCAATTTTTTTTAATGTACATTCTCCTTCACATTGACCCTCATAAGGACAAACTCTTCCAGAAACGGCAGGTAGGTTGTTTTTTGCCTTGATAATTTCTGCTGCTTTTTCAAAATCTCCCTGGGCGATACATGCGATGAAACCAGGAATGTCAATTTCAACAGGGCATCCTTTTGTACATGGTTTGTTTTTACATTGTAAGCACCGTTTTGCTTCCTCAATTGCTGTTGCTGCATCGTAACCGTAGGGAACTTCTTCAAAATTTTTTATGCGTTCTTTTGGTTTTTGTTCAGGCATCGGGTGTTTTTCTTTCTTTACTGCCATATTCCTACACCTCTGCACATTTGCACGCATGCTCTTCTTCCTGAAGGAAACGACGGTTTCGCAGCATCAGGTTATCAAAGTCGACTTTGTGGCCATCGAATTCTGGCCCGTCAACACAAGCAAACTTGGTTTCTTCCCCAACCGACACACGGCATCCGCCACACATACCTGTACCGTCAACCATTATTGGATTCAAACTCACAATTGTTTTAATGTCATATTTTTTTGTCAGATTGGAGACTACCTTCATCATGATAACAGGACCTATTGCCCACACAATATCGATTTTTTTCCCTTCATCTATCATATTTTGCAAAACATCAGAGACAAATCCCTTCTTGCATTTAGAACCGTCATCAGTGCAGATATGTAGCTCGTCACTAACTTCATCAATTTCTTTTTCTAAAATCAATAATTTTTTATTCCTTGCACCAAGAATGCTGATAACATAATTGTCTGCCTGTTTTAATGCACGGATGATTGGGTACAACGGAGCGATACCAACGCCTCCGCCGATGCATACAACTATTCCATACTTCTCAATTTCAGAAGGTTCTCCAAGAGGACCAGCAAAATTTAACAACGAATCGCCAACGTTGAGTGTTCCTAGTTGCTTAGTAGTTTTGCCAACTTCCATAAAAATGACGGTGACGGTGCCTTCTTTTCTATTGTAGCCTGCAATGGTTAAAGGGATTCGCTCGCCTTTTTCATCTATTCTGAGAATAATAAACTGTCCTGCTTGAGCTTTTTTTGCCACAAGAGGTGCTTTAATTTTCATGAGCTTCACTGTTTCTGATAATATCTTTTTTTCAAGGATTTTATACATGTGAGATACACCATCGATATTTCTTCTGGCTAACTGTATTTAAAAGGCTTTTTAATAGTTTACTTGTGAGTGTAAATCGGTAATTATTAAAGGAGGAGGGAGCATACAGAATAATGCTCTGTTTTATGGTGCTTTGGAGGTGAAAGGGTGGTTGTTTCTACGAAATCAAAAAATGAAGTGTTGGATGTCGTAAAAGAAAAGGAAATTATCTTTATTCGTTTACAATTTATCGATATTTTGGGTTTTCCAAAAAATATTGTTATTCCTGCAAATAGATTAGAAGAAGCATTTGACGAGGGGATGCCTTTTGATGGATCTTCAATAGCGGGATATGCTACTATCGAAGAATCAGATAAAATAGCTAAACCAGACCCTCATAGCTTTGTTATTCTTCCAGAAGTTGTGGAAAAGCGGAAGACTGCAAAAATAAACTGTGACATCTATGAACCAAATGGCCGACGTTTTGTCGGGGACACAAAATATGTATTAGAATTGGTGGTAGATAAGGCAAAAAAATTGGGCTATACTTATTATACTGGACCGGAATGCGAATTTTTTCTATTCAAAAAAAATGGCGAAGAGACAACATTAACTCCCAATGATTATGCAGGTTATTTTGACCTCTCTCACCGAGATCTTGCAGAGGGGGTCCGCGCAGCTATTTCTCTTGCGCTAGGAGAGATGGGGGTACAGACGTATACGTCTCATCATGAAGTTGGATCTGGGCAGCATGAAATTAATTTTCATTATGACGATGCCATTACCACAGCCGATCGTGTCATTACGTTGAAATATGTAACTAAAGTTATTGCAACGCAACACGGGTTGCATGCTTCCTTTATGCCTAAACCGTTGTATGGGATTGCTGGATCAGGAATGCACACCCATCAGTCACTGTTTACAGAAAAAGGTAAAAATGCATTTTATGGCCCTGACGAAAAGAATCAATTGAGTCGTACCGCGCACTATTTTATTGCAGGGCTACTAGAATATATTAAAGAGATTTGTGTGTTATTAAATCCAACAGTAAACTCTTATAAGCGGCTTGTGCCTGGATACGAAGCTCCTACATACATCTCGTGGGCAAATAGAAATCGCAGTGCTCTTATCAGGATACCTATGAGAAAGGGGAAAGGCACGCGGTGTGAACTACGAAATCCTGATTTATCCGGCAATCCCTATTTGCAGTTTGCCGTCATGCTTGCGGCAGGACTAAAGGGAATAGAAGATAAATTAGAACCACCGGCCCCTGTTGAAAAAAACATTTATGCATTGTCTGACAAAGAGAGGCAGAAATACGGAATAGAACATTTGCCTGAAAGTCTTGGGCATGCGCTTTCTTTTATGGAAGAGAGTGAATTAGCAAAAGAAACGTTAGGGGAACACATCTTCAATAATTTTATTCATGTTAAACGCAAGGAATGGGAAGATTACCGAACACAAGTAACAAAATGGGAGACAGACAAATATCTTTCGATTATCTAAACACATTGTCTTCCCTCCTTTTTTGTTCACAGAGTAAACAAATATTATAAATCGGTTGTTACATTCAGTCTTGAGGGGAAAAGTATGGTCTTTGAAATGCAGGTGGT
The DNA here is from genome assembly GCA_964638175.1 of uncultured Thermoplasmatales archaeon. GTDB lineage: Archaea > Thermoplasmatota > E2 > DHVEG-1 > DHVEG-1 > JAFGDG01. Next base: position 104,474 of record CAZWZY010000001.1, read on the forward strand.
GAGCAATACTCCATTGATTGGAGATGAAGATTTAGACAGTGTCGCAAAAAAATTTTTTGAGCAGATTGGCTACCTTTCACGGGGTTCTGACCCAGAGATACCCTACAAAATCTTTGCAGATTTTTTTCTGAAACGCCCCACAAAGGCGTGGCTTGTTGATGAGATTGCTGCAGAGCTAAAAACATCGCGGCCAACGGTCTATCGTCACCTGAACAAGCTTAAGGGGTTTGATATCCTTGAGGAAGTGCAAATCGTGGATGAAATTTCACAGCAACAAAAAAAAGCATACCGATTACGATACGGGAATATCCAAAAGGCATGGAATTTTGTCGAAGCGCATCTCAAAGTGGCCATCGAAAACTATGGGAAAACCGTAGAGCACATACAAAAATTAATCGAGAATCAAAGGAAGGGTACACATGAATAAAAAATTAGAGGTGGAGTTAACGGAGGGATCTGAATATAAAATCACTTCATTGGGTTCAAGAGATAGTTTATTTGAAACAGAAGGGACGTTCAAGGGATTTGTCTCTATCGGTATGGATGAAACGGGGCTCCTCATACAACTAAATTATAAGCATGGAGACATGGCAGGAAAGATGAGGATTATTCCGCTTCATGTGCTTCTAGCTATTGATGTGCTTGAAGCAAAACCAAATCAGAAGAAAGACGATAACAAAGAAATGTCCCATTATGTTGGGTAAAACGCCTCTTTTGTCCGACGGGTAGTTTTATTTTATCACCAATTATTTATATTAGTTTCTCCTTATTAAAAAAGAGCATGGCGAAACGTAAGAAGCCCATTATTAAACTCAAGAATGTAACGAAAAGGTATAATGAGTATGGGGTCAGTGTCACCGCCTTGGGTGGTGTCTCTCTAGAAATTTATCGTGGTGAGTTTGTATCAATTATCGGAGCCTCTGGTTGCGGAAAATCGACCATGCTACACTGTATGGGTCTCTTGGATCGCCCATCCTCTGGGCAGGTTTTTATCGCAGGAAAAGATACAACAAAGATTAGTGGCAAAGAGATTGCCTTATTCCGTGGAGAGAGACTTGGTTTTGTGTTTCAAAATTATAATCTTATTCCTCGGTTGACTGTATTAGAAAATGTTGTACTTCCTGGATTGATTATGGAAAAAGATCCTGTCGCATTGGAAAAAAAAGCCCGTGTTCTTCTCAAAGAAGTGGGGATTGCTCATCGAACCGATCATAAAGGCATTCATCTCTCTGGCGGGGAACAACAAAAAGTTGCTATCGCACGGGCGTTGATTAATGATCCCGTGGTGGTGCTTGCTGACGAACCAACGGGGGCGTTAGATTCGGAAAGCAGTATGGAAATAATGAATCTTTTAGTGAAAATGAATAAAACGAAACATGCCACCTTTGTTTTTGTTTCACATGATATGAATATTGCGAGTTACGGAAAGAGAACGATTGTACTTACTGATGGGAAGATTGTTGATGATACTAAAGGAAAAACAAATGCATTCGACCAAGTAGTTCAATGTCTAACAAATAACACCACAAATAACAGGAGAAAGTGATAAGTTGGGTGTTAGTGGTAGGCTGGCAATTGGGGAGTTGCGGGAGCACAAACGGATCTATGCCATTATTGTTCTCGTTATTGCCTTAACAATGACTTCCTTTATGCTAGAAAACGCATATCTCAATTACATGATGCAAGTAGTTGATGACACCACAAAAATTATCACTTCTGATGCCATCGTAGTCGACCAAAGCTGCAATATCAGAGATCTCTATGGAACACAAAAAGAGTTACCAAACGCAGGGGCAATCGCTAAACATATAGAGAGGGGATTTAGCGGATATGAAACAAGCATACGAGTGACTGGACAGGGAACCTATGGGTTGGGAGCTAAGGGGGAAGCAGTTGATGCATGTACCCTGCAGGGCATCGATCCTTCTGATGATGTTGCCGATGTTGCAGAAAAGGTGGTAAAAGGAAGATTTTTTCAGAGTGATGACCCCATATTACGAGGGCACACCCCATTGTATATTCACATCGAGGGCCCTGGGAATCTCCCTGATTTTACATACGGATCTGGACAACGATTACTGAAAGATGAGGAGCCTTACCCTATTATTGTTGGTGCAACCGCTACAAAAATTCATCCTTCTATCGATGTGGGAAAAACGATTCATCTCACCCTAAGCGTATCCGGCAGAGAGACAAGTTATGCTGGTGTGACAGTGAAAGTTATTGGATTGTATGAAAGTGGAACCCCCACCCTTGACGCATTGATGTGGTTCATGCACGCTGATTCCTTGCGAGAGGTCAAAGGCTATGGGGAGACTACAGGTAATGATTGGTATATACCTGGTGTTGGGACCTTTAAGGGTTTCAAGCCGATCACTGTTGATAAAGATCGTGGAGATGCTATATTGGTAAAAGCACCAGAGTCGTTTCATCAATTAAATCCTGTTGGTCATTCCGAACATGTGCGAGAGAAGATCGGTGATCTTGTGGCGCCTCAGCAGGCGTTTAGTTGGCATGATTTTCTCGTGTACATCGCCGGCTCAATGCAGGATGTGGTCACAATTATGCTGTGGGGGAGTATTGCTGTGACCCTTTTTCTCTGCGGAGCTGCTATCAAATATGTCATGGATTCTATTGTTCTCCGTAAAACAAGAGAAATAGGATCGTTAAAGGCCTTTGGCGCTCGTGATCGGGTCATTTTCAAGATATTCCTTTACCAAGGAATCATAATTGGTTGCGTAGCTGGGTTGCTAGGTATCGTTCTTTCAGTTATTGTCATGAATTTGGTAAATTGGTATGGTATCCGTGTAGAATTTATCGCAGGGACTCAATTAAATATTGGATTTATTGTCAATTGGTTTACGGTGCTAGTTGCGATGTTGCTTCCAGTTTCCTTATCTGTTTTGGCTGCTGCTATCCCCGCGAAAAAAGCATCATTACTTTCCCCTGTTGAAGCATTACGAAAGGGGGAACTCTCCTTATAAAAACCATAAAGTATTAATATGATTTCTTTGTTTGCAAGCCTCTGCTATTTTGACAAAATGTCACGGCAGCTTTAAATATAATCAAAAACTAACATACAATCTACTGGCGAATATACAAGACGAGAGGATGTGGATGAGCTGGATGTTTCGTATAAATAAGGAGGTTTCACAATCTTGTTCTTCTACTCGGTTTATCGAATTAGATGTGCTTAGAGGATTTGCCATCGTGGGCATGGTTTTACTTCATCTTCTTTGGGATTTAGATTATTTTCATCTTCTACCCCTGAACAGAAATCTGTACCAAATACAGCCTGCCATACCTGCGTTGTTCTTCATATTAGTTGGTGTGTGTCTCATTGTTAGTAAAAATAAAAAATACCACCAGACAAGACAAGAAGAAGATCAATATCACAAACACCTCGTTTTGCGGGGATTGAAAATCTTTAGCCTCGGAATGGTTATCACGGCAGTGACTTTGTTGGTTATGCCCGGGAGGCCCGTTGTCTTTGGTATATTGCATTGTATTGGCTTATCGATTGTGTTAAGTGTTCCTTTTCTCAGATTTAAATCTATAAACTTTGTGTTTGCGGCTGTCATTGTATCAGCAGGTTTTGCTATGGGGCTATTCACTATAGAAAACCCAACGGCTTTGCATCTGGCCTTTGGCATTCACCAGGCAAATGTATGGCAGCATACCATCGATTATTTTCCTTTGCTTCCATGGTTTGGTGTTTGCTTATTTGGTATTGCTTTGGGGAATGTTCTCTATAAAGACAATAAGCGACAATTTCCCGTTCCTGATCTATCTCGGTTCGCCCCTATGCGGGCGTGTTCATGGTTAGGAAGACATTCCCTTGCCATCTACCTGCTGCACCAACCAGTTATTGCCGGTGTACTTTCGGTATATCTTATTTTATAGATTTATAAAGTCTGCTAATATGGTGTTTGTTTTCGTGTGTTGGTGGTTGTCAACTTTAGCACCTCGTTAAGTGATACATGCTTACAAAACAGTTCAACCAACTCTGCACAGTCCCAATTTTTGTATTATAAGGCCAATTCCGATAAAACCGTTTTATCCTATGTTTCAATAAGAAAAACCACTGTTCTATCGGATTGCGCAAACCGAAAGTGATATGTTCCCATTCAACACCCAAACGTTGTAGTGCTGGTTTATACCAAGGACCACCATCAACCAATATCTTTGGTTGATTAACACATTTTTTAAGGATATATTTTAAGAAACTATATGCTTCTATAGATGCACGACCACGTGTTACCCATATACCTAGTACTTCCCAGTTTGTTGTATCTATTGCAGCCCAGACAATATAGAGTTTTCCATTGATCTTTAGTTTGGTTTCATCAACTGCAACAACGGGTCTGTAGGTTTTACCTACTGAGAATATGGTATCAACTCTGTGATACCATTTACGAATACTTTCATGACTGATATCTTCAAAACCAGAGAGTATATTTTTACATTGTCTAAGAGAAAGCCCGTAATGATACATCAGTCTTCCAAGTGCTCTGGTCTTTCTTTGTTTTCGGTTTCGTACAAAAATATTTCTAGCTTCTAACAATTCCTCTAAGTGTGATAGCATCCCATCCATTTGTTTTCACCAAAAAACAAGGATGGTTGCTATCATATTAAATTCTTAAGTTGACAACCACGTTGAATAATTCTAAAACTTTATGTATGCAAAAATCATTACCCTGTTTGTTGGGGGAATTGGCTAAAATTGATGGGCCTTCCATTACTAACTCGATTCCTCGATAAATTGGTACTTTGAGTGTGAGGGGAACCAAAAGATACCATTTACTGAGAGTAGGTGTCCGATTCCCCCTTCCACCAAAAGTTTTTTAAAAACCATGCGTAAAACGTTTATATGAGGCGAGATTGGCCTCGAACTTTATAATGTGCAAGTTCTTTGAATACTTCGTCTTCCTGTAAGATATTCATAATTTCCTCCGAAGAGGAGGATATTTTAATCTCTCGTGTTCGGCCGTATCTTCCCTTTGAAATAACACGTGCGGTGATAACTCCGAGCATGTCTAATTCAGAGACAAGGTCTGTAACCCTGCGCTGTGTTAATGTATCGGTTCGTGTTTTTTTGCATAGATCTTTGTATACCTCATATACCTCCCCCGTAGTGATTGCTCCTGCGATTTCTGCCTTTTTATTGTGTTTATCTTGCAACAGAATTGCAAAGAGAATGAGTTTTGATTGGGTTGGCAACGTTCTAACAACTTCAATAATACGATCAATTTCGATTTTGTTTTGGGCAAGTTTAACATACTTTTTAGTGATTTTTGGTGCTCCGTTTCGTTCTGCAAGTTCAGCAGATATCCGTAAGAGATCCAGTGCACGCCGGGCATCTCCGTGTTCTTGTGCGGCAAGCGCAGAACAAAGGGGAACGACATCATCATCGATGCTGCCTGGTTTGAGCGCAATATTAATTCGTTGTTTTAAAATATCTTGCAGTTCCCCGGCGTCATAGGGGGGGAAAATCATGTTTTCTTCGCCAAGACTGGATTTAACGCGTGGGTCAAGAAATTCGGTGAACTTAAGATCATTCGAAATACCGACGATAGATACTTTAGCGTTTGAAAGATTGCTATTTATACGAGAGAGATTGTAGAGTGCTTCGTCCCCTTTGAGCTTGTCAACCTCGTCAAGAATAATAACCGTTACACCACCAGCCCGGTCTATTGCTTCTCGTAACTTTGCATAAACCTCATCGGTTGGCCAACCAGTAAAGGGAATACGCTCAGACCACTCACTGATAAAATGATTGGCGATGTTTTGAAGAAGGCGGTATTGAGTATCGACAACTTCACAGTTTATATAGATAAAATTTACATGTTTTCCAGTTTCTGTTCCTTTTCTCAAGAGTTCTTTGCCTACGAATTTAGTGACCGCGGTTTTTCCTGTCCCTGTTTTTCCATAAATAAAAACATTTGATGGTGTTTCGCCTCGCAACGCGGTGACAAGAACCGAGGCGAGGTCATTAATTTCCCTTCCTCTGTGCGGCAGTATTTCTGGCATGTAGGTAGGGCGCATTGCCTCCCTATTAGTAAAAAGTCCTTCTGACTTCAGTAGTCTACCAAAAATATCACTGTTTACTGTATTTTTGTTCGTAAAATGTTCCTCCGGGGGCCTTCATAATCAACGACGCCATATTAAAAAGTTGTGTATTAATTTTCTCCTTATTCCCTCCTGTTCAAAAAGGAAAGGGGGAGGCCTTTGTTTCCTATGGAAGTTGTAACATTCCATATATTCATCTTATAATTTTTCTATATTTATAATTTTAAAAATCGAATTATTGAAATACTACTAAAAACATAAAGTTCTGGAGATACTCACGTCATACTTCTAATATCACTTTCTACCACTCCCTCCTTTTATGTTCCATAGGAAACAAAGGGGTCCCCCACCAAAAATAATCACATTTAAAAAATCACATAACACAGGTTATCTATGACCTGTGTCTCTGTGTTCCTGTTAGTTATTTAACTACCGATGATGATAACATCTTTTACTGATTTTATTGAACCAAATGAAAACAGCAAGTGCCCCCGCTCATCTAAATGATAAAGCCGAGGATCAACATCATCTGACGGCTCAACAAGGATATTCTCTAATTCTCCTGTTTTACTGTCGACGGTTGAATTACGTAATATGCCTAAGTACAATCCCTCTTCGCTCATTACTGATTTCCCTCTCAGTTCATTTTCAAGGATCTTCATTCTTTCCCTCCTTTTTATTATATATCCTTATAAATATTGAATATCTTTTTCGCTTTTATCCTTTTTGGCGATCCCGCTCCCCAACCCTTTGGACATTTTTGCGTAGAAATCCATAATTTCTGGTGTGAGGGAAGGATGGACACTATTCATTGCGGTGTCAAAATCTTGTTTTGTAACCTTTTTCGTTTTTTCGTTTTTTCTAACGGCAATCATTGCTGCCTCCCGGCATAACGCTTCTATATCAGCACCGGAATAGTTATCACAAATTTTTGCTAGTTCTTTGATGTCAACGTCTTTATCAAGAGGCATTTCTTTGGTATGAATCTTAAATATTTCATGACGTGCCTTTTTGTCGGGGGCTGGAGTCAATATCAAACGATCAAATCGTCCTGGGCGCAACAAACCCTGATCTATAATGTCAGGTCTGTTTGTTGCTCCTATGACGATGACGCCCGTCATGCTTTCTAACCCATCGATACTGGTTAGCATTTGGTTAACAACACTGTCGGTAACATGCGACCCGCTGTAGGCCCCCCTCTTGGGGGCAATGGCATCTAGTTCATCCAAAAAGACAATTGTGGGTGCGACTTGCCGAGCTTTTTTAAACAATTCGCGAACTGCCTTTTCACTTTCGCCAACCCACTTACTCATTACTTCTGGGCCTTTTATAGAGATGAAGTTAGCTTTTGACTCATGCGCGACTGCTTTTGCAAGCAACGTTTTTCCCGTTCCGGGCGGGCCATAGAGAAGTATGCCTCGGGGCGCTTGGATGCCCATTCGTTTGAACACCTCAGGCTTTGTTAGAGGCCATTCTACTGCCTCTCGTAAGTTTTGTTTTACATCTTCAAGACCCCCCACCTGCTCCCAAGTAATTTTTGGCACCTCAACAAAGAACTCTCTCATAGCAGATGGTTCTATCCCCCGATGTGCGTTTTCAAAGTCTTCTTTTGTTACTTCCATTTTTTCAAGGACGTCTACTGGAATGGGTTTTTCTAGGTCGATTTCTGGGAGATATCTTCTAAGTGCATTCATGGCAGCTTCACGAGCAAGTGCCGCAAGATCAGCACCAACAAAACCATATGTTATGTCTGCCAGTTCATCTAAATTGCAATCGTCGCTCAGAGGCATCCCTCTGGTATGGATTTGTAAAATTTCCTTCCTTCCTTTGCGGTCGGGTACTCCAATTCTAATCTCTCTATCAAATCTTCCTGGTCTTCGCAGCGCAGGGTCAACAGCATCAGGGATGTTAGTGGCCCCGATAACTATAAGTTTGCCTCTTCCCTTCAGACCATCCATCAAGGTCAGCATTTGGGAAACGACACGACGTTCAACCTCTCCATGGACTTCACTTCGCTTTGGAGCTATTGCATCAATTTCGTCGATGAAAATAATGGAGGGTGCATTTTTCTCAGCCTCCTCAAATATTTTCCGCAGATTCTCTTCTGATTGCCCATAAAATTTACTCATGATTTCAGGACCATTGATTGTATAGAAATTCGCACCAGATTCATTGGCGACTGCTTTTGCAATTAGCGTCTTACCTGTTCCGGGGGGGCCATGTAACAAAACTCCTTTTGGAGGATCAATTCCTAAACGATCAAAAATATTAGGGTGCTTGATAGGCAGCTGAATCATTTCCTTTACTCGTTCAAGTTCTTCTTTGAGTCCCCCGATGTCTTCATAACTTACCCGTGGCCCTTCAACTTCTGTTGTTTGTACTGCTTCTTCCTTTACTTTGATAATTGTTTCTTCTCCTATCGAAACAATGCCTGACGGAACGGTGTTAGTGATAAGAAAGGGAAGAGCACTACCAAACAGCGCAATACCTGGAATGATGACACTATCGCCTTTCGTCAGCGGGCGCTTTAGCAGTCCTTTTTTTATGAGGACATCAATACCACTGCCGAACTGAATTTGTTGTCCTTTTGAGATTAGTGGAGCAAGGGTTACTTCACGAGCACTTTTTACTTCAGCGCCTCGTATTTTCACCCGATCTCCCAGACCAATGCCTGCATTTTTTCTTGTTAAATTGTCGATTCGAATAATCTGTTTTCCTTCATCAGTAGGATGTGCTCTCCATACTACTGCAGAGGTGGTTTTTGTACCCTCAATTTCTATAACATCTCCTATAGATAAATCTAAATCAATTCTTGCTTGGTGATCAATACGAGCTCGCCCATAACCAACATCTTGCTGGAATGCTTCAGATACTTTGAGTATTATTTCCTTTTGTTTCATATGCTCCCACCAAATAGAATAGAGATGATTTTAGCAAGAAGAAAGACTCTCATATAAATGTTTCTATATATAAATAAGATAAGATATATTTAAATAATGATATAATTATATACTCTGGAAGGGCAATGGACCTAAAATATTATTCCCTATTCCTTTCCATCGTTGGCATTCTTATTTTGTATGGTTTGTCCCTGCTCGCTCAACCAACCGTCGTAACACTTGCAGAGCTTCCGCACTACGAAGGAAAACAGGTTATTACTAAGGGGATTGTTGTCGAAAAGTATCAAACAAAATACGATAGCAACCTCATTGTATTGAAAGAAAACAACACTACTGCAACAGTCTTTGTGGAAGGGACGCTCTCTTTTGTTATAGAATATGGCGATCTTCTTCAGGCAGAAGGGACAGTACAACAATATAAAAATGAATGGGAGGTCGTTGTCGATGACGAAAAACAAGTAACCCTTCTTAAAAAGTGGCAAAACACCTCATTTCCTCTTTGGCAACTTGCAGAAGATCCAGAACGATATAAGGATACAAACGTCAATGTTACCGGTTATGTGGATGTTATTTATGACACCTATTTTTATCTCATAGACGAAGGAGAATTACACTCCCTTGTTGTTTTTTGTACGACGACACAATATGACGCCCTTTTTCCAGGTGAGAAGGTCAGTGTTGCTGCCACCTTTCTCTTTGATGAACGCACTTTCCGTTATGGGCTAGATATTAACAAAGACGCTCATGGCATTACATCTATTAAAGGGGAGGATATATGATAGATCTTCTATTATTGGTCCTTTTTTGCCTGATGGGTGTTATTACTGGAATTGCAACGGGGCTTCTCCCAGGATTGCATGTGAATAATATTGCACTCATCTTACTTTCTTTGTCAGGGGTTATCATTGGCGCGTTTAGTTTTTTATTTGAATTTGGCGTGTCAGAACAATTTATATTAGTTCTCATTGCAGTCTATATCATCTCCACTTCTATTAGTCACACCTTTCACGACGTCATTCCTTCCACGTTCCTCGGAGCACCTGATGAAGATACCGCACTTACTGTTCTCCCGGCACATTCTCTGTTGCTTGAAGGAAAAGGATACGAGGCTGTAGCACTTTCTGCACTAGGAAGCTATGGGGCAATTGTATTTTGCTTTCTTTTGTTAATTCCCCTTCGCCTCCTCATTGGAACGCCAATACAGCTATATGCAACGTTACGCGAAATCATGCTTTGGGTGCTTATTGCCATTTCCATTCTTATGATAGCAACAGAAAAAGGAAAAATACATGCATTTCATGCAAAACCACCTCTCCCTTCATTTATAGGGATGTTATTTGCACTTTTTCTTTTTGTATTGTCAGGTATCTTTGGATTAATTATTTTTGATTTTTCTGTCGATTCCCCCATAGGTCTCTCATCACCAGTTTTATTTCCTGCTCTTGCTGGACTTTTTGGTACACCAACTCTTTTAACTTCCCTTCTTACAAAACCCACTATCCCCAAGCAAGATCTTACATTTCCCTCTCTTGATAAAAAAACCAAAAATTCCTCGGTATTATCTGTTATTACTGGAAGTTTTGGAGGTATTCTCGTATCTATCATTCCTGGCATTACTTCTGCAACAGGAACCATTCTTGCAATGACCGCTAGGGGAGAGTCGGATAAGAGACAAACCATCATTACCCTTTCTGCAGTAAATACAGCATGTGCGTTCTTTGTCGTCGTTGTACTCTTTATTATCCTTCGGTCAAGGAGCGGGGCGACACTTGCAGTAAAACAACTTATTGCAGTAGAAGAATGGACGATGTTACTTATGCCAGCACATTTAACATATTTTTTGATTGCGTTACTTCTGGGTGGCACATTGTCTTATTTTTTCACTCTTTTCATTGGCAAACTCTTTGCTAAATATTTTGCCAACATCCCCTATACAAAACTTGTTCTGTTTACCCTTGCTATCATAACCCTTTTAGTTTTTCTTTTTACAGGGCTGGCGGGGCTACTAATCCTCATTGTTGCAACCTGTATTGGGCTCCTCCCAGTCAATTGGGGAGTGCGGCGGAGCCATTGTATGGGCATTCTCCTTCTTCCTATCATTCTTTATTTTGTTTGATCACGATCTGATTTACTGATGCAAAAAATTCAGAAAGAGAAACCCCTGTTGCTTTACCAAAAAGCAGGGCAGCAACCTCAGAGGAGATGTGTTTTTTCTTTGCCAATTCCCGTACCTTCTCATGCACCCCCCCCTCTTTCATTGCACGTTCTTTGGCGATTTTTTGTATTATTGATCGTAACACAGATTCACTTATTTGTCCACTCTTTTTCACGTCCTCTCCCTCATCTTGTATGGTGGCTTGAGATGGTTGAAAACCGACAGGAACAGATACCGAGTCAATATTGAAGGTAGGTGATAAAGCGTCATCTCGTTTCGTCAACAACTTTTTTGTTATCGCCTTTTCCACAAAATTTTTTGCTTGTGTTGGAGAAAACCAGTTAAGATCCATGGATAGTGAGAGGCAAAAATCAGAAACCGAAATCTTTGTTTCCCCCTCTCGTTTAAAAAGAAAAGTGATGACAATTTCTTCTTCAGAGGCCATTCCCCTTCACCTTCTTCCAATAGGGCAAATCAGTAATCAACCCGGTTATGTCCTTGTTTTTCCAGTATTTGAAATGATCAAGAGAACCATCATAAACAAATACTTTATATCCTTTTTTTCCAGTATGTAGGAGGTGTTGGTATCTTCGCGAATCCATTTGCGCATCACTACTAAACAAAACAACACCCGCTTCTTGTCCCAATTGTTCTGTGGATGGACTGATTACCGTGTTGTTGAAAATACCGGCGAAGAGAAACACCTCATTTTCTGTTAATTCTTTGATGGTAGAAAGATCTATACTTCTCCACACCGTTTGCCTCACGGTTAATGTTGTTATACCAGTCATGAGCATATCGACAACATCACCAGACGTTCTCGGTCCTCCGTCAACCCAAAGGGTGTACCGCTCTGATAACTTCTGATAGAGACAAAGATTTGGCTTATCTTTTTCTATACCATCGTGGTCATAGAGATACACTTTTTCGTCAGAAGGAACGGCATCAAAAAGATCACTAAGAGAGAGCACAGCTCCTATCATACTGTTGTATGTCCTTCTTTTATGCAGATGGATGGCAGGAAGTATCTCCATAGATGGATAAACCCCTTAGCATACTAAAAATTTTTTGAAGAAAACAGAAAAAATAAATGTAACGCCCTATCTATTAAACCGTTTTTCTGCCTCAGCAATGGTCAAACGTGTCTTAATAACCGTGTCTGGATTGAGAGATATACTGTCGATGCCACATTCTACAAGATATTCTGCAAACTCAGGAAAATCTGAAGGCGCTTGGCCACATATTCCTACTTTCCTTCGTGGTTGGTGCTCGTGGGCAACATCAATAGCTTGTTTAACAAGCCGTTTTACCGCATCATTTCGTTCATCAAAAATGTGAGCAACAAGATCAGAATCTCGATCAAGTCCTAGAGTCAGTTGAGTAAGATCATTTGATCCGATACTAAATCCATCAAAAATATCTGCAAATTGATCGGCAACAACAACATTTGAAGGTATCTCACACATAACATAAATCTCTAGACCATTTTCTCCCTGTTTTAAACCAAATTCTTGCATTATTTCTACTACCTTTCGACCTTCATCAGGCGTTCTACAAAACGGTATCATCGGTTTAATATTCGTTAGTCCCATCTCATCTCTTGCTTTTTTTAACGCTCTACATTCCAATCCAAAAGCTGGTTTAAACTTTTCATCGTAGTACCTAGAAGCACCTCTCCATCCAATCATTGGATTGTGCTCTTCAGGTTCATAAAGATATCCACCTATTAAATTTGCATATTCATTTGTTTTAAAATCAGACATTCTAACTATGACATCATTTGGATAAAACCCAGCAGCAATTTTTGCAATACCTCTGGCAAGCGTATCTACAAAAAATTCAACCTTATCTTCATAACCTACACTTTTTTCATCAATTTTTTTGATAACATCTGCAATTTTTTCATCGGACTTTTCCTTCAACTCCTCATATTCAAGAAGCGCGAGAGGGTGAATCCCGATGTGAGAGTTAATAATGAATTCTTCTCTTGCAAGACCAACACCATCATTTGGTATTTGTCCCTGAGAAAATGCCTTTTCTGGCACCCCCACATTCATCATGACTTGTGTTTTCGTCTCAGGGACGTTGTCTAATTTCAACTCATCAACTCTGAACTTTAAAAGCCCTTCATAGATTCTTCCCACTCCTTCTGAACAGTCTACCGTTACTTCTTGTTCATTTTTCAATAAGGTTGTTCCATTTCCTGTTCCAATAACACAAGGGATGCCCAATTCACGGCTTATGATGGCGGCATGGCACGTCCGGCCTCCGCTATTCGTAATAATCGCACCCGCGACCTTCATAATCGGCTCCCAATCAGGATCAGTCATATCGGTGACGAGAACCTGTCCTTTTTTGAATTGATCAATGTTTTCAGCTTTTTCAATAACGTTTACTTTTCCTTGCCCGATTTTGCTCCCCACTGCTTCTCCTTCAACCAGGATGCTTCCTTTTTCTTCAAGAACATATGTTTTTAATAAGGCAACATCTTTTTGAGAATGAACTGTTTCAGGTCTTGCTTGGACTATAAATAGTTCTTCAGTTTTCCCATCTTTTGCCCATTCAATATCCATAGGTTTTTGATAATGGTCTTCAATCACACTTGCCCAATGAGCAAGTTTTAGTACCTCATCATCACTGATAACAAATTTATTCCTCTCTTCTTCTTTTACGTTTTGTTGGGAGGTCCCCCCTTCACTATAGATCATGCGCTTTTCCTTTGATCCTAGCTTTTTTTCCAATATTGGTCTTAACCCGGGGTTAAGCGTTGGCTTAAATACATAAAACTGATCAGGGTTAACAGTACCTTGAACCACATTTTCTCCAAGGCCATATGCACCAGTGATATATACCGCATCTTTAAATCCACTTTCAGTATCAATAGAGAACATGACTCCTGATGAGGCAAGGTCAGAGCGAACCATTTTTTGCACTCCAACAGACAAATAGACACTAAAATGATCAAAGCCCTTGTCCACCCGATAGGATATTGCTCTGTTCGTAAAGAGAGAGGCGAAACACTCTCTCACTTTTTCAACAAGGGCATCTTCGCCCCTAACATTGAGATACGTCTCTTGTTGACCAGCAAAACTTGCATCAGGCAAATCCTCAGCAGTTGCACTACTTCGAACGGCCACGTCACAATTTTTACCATACTTTTCTTCCATCTCTCGGTAATGTTTTCTAATATCCTCTTCGAGCTCAGGGGGGAGTGGCGTGTTTTTTATTAAATCTCTGACTTTCTTTCCCCGCTCAGCGAGGTTTTTTACATCATGGGTGTCAAGATCATCTAAGATTTTCTTAATTTTCTTATCAATCCCTGCTTTCTCAATGGTATATTTGTAAGCATATGCAGTGACTGCAAAACCAGAGGGAACATTCACTCCCTTTTCTCCAAGATTGCGGATCATCTCACCAAGGGATGCATTTTTTCCCCCAACTGAAGCGACATCTTGTATTGTCAACTCTTCAAACCATTTATTAAATTCTTCAATCATTGAACTCTCTCCCAAAGGGTAAAGGTAATAATATAAGCCTATTTATAAACTCTCTTTCAAAATAGATACATATGGCCTAAAAAACAATTTCAATTATCGCTCTTCACTCTTCTAAAAAGACAGCAGCAGCAAGAACAGTTGTCCACAGCCCGTGTTTATCTCCTTGTGCTGTTTGTACGATGCTCTGCGTCCGAACGAATTGTCCACTCATTTTGTATTCTTGTTTCCGCTCATCCCATGCTTTATCAACATCGAATTCTAGTCCCAGGGTAGTCGCAAGCATACTTGCTGCAAGATCTTCAGCATGATCTCCTACAATTTTTGCAACTTGCCCAAAGCTGTGATGTTCTGAAATATAGCCATAGGTATTTTCTTCCTTTGGAGTGGCAACGCCTATTGCAGCACCCACCAGCCTGTTCGGCTCATTTGTTTTATTCCTTGACATGACACAGTAAGTAATTTGTCCAGGTCTGAGCGATTCAACGCCCTTTTCTTTTGAAATAATTCTACACCTTGGAGGCACAATACTAGAAACATTTACAAGATTACATTTTTCTATTCCTGCATTGCGAAGGGCAAGTTCAAAAGACTGCAATTCGTGTTTATGCCTCCCTACGCCTTTGGTGAAAAAAACTCGTTTTGGTACCATACTTTCTCGGGAATAATTTTTGTCTTATAAAGATATCTATGGAGCAATTACAATTCTCCCTCTTCTTTTGTGTCTTCGTCTTCACCTTCTACCTCTGTTTGCCTTTTAAGAAGATCCCTCATTTGCTTTTGTATATCAACCTGCTCTTTCTGGAAGGCCACTTGTTCTTGCTGATAAGGAGTAATAACACTTCCCTGCACCATGCTTTCAACCAACTTCCGAATTTCTTTATAGGGATAGACGCCGTGCAATTCGTAATAACTTCTTGCTCGAGGGGTCTGTACGTCTTTTCCTCCACCAAAAAATCCAAGGATCCCTCCTCCTTTTTTCCCTCCAAGTTCTACACCACCACCAGCAAACGATTTATCACTACCGAGTCCAAATCCTGATTGACTGATGGGAATAATAGTGCCAAAGCTAAAAATTTGGCCAAGAACCCCTTGCTTGGCATTAATATCGGTAATTTTATCATACCGCAACGTCCTTTCTTGTTTTGTGATAATTCCCCCTTTGAAAATTATCCGAAGATTAGAAATGATGTATTTATGGGAACGTCGATATAGTTCAACAAGTAAAAAACCAATAACAGATACAGCAATGGAAAAGAATGGGACAAAGAGTGCTGCTTCAGGCACCCAACTCTGCCAAACCATCAAACCCACGCCACCAAGAAATATGCCAATGAAGAGCAAAAAAATTCTCCATCTAATGGTAACGAGGGATGCAAAAATACCAACAACAACCAACACAGAACCCCAGACAAGAACAGGTAACCATTCATTTGAAGAAAAGAGCCCTCTAAATTCAGAAAAGTTAACCAACCATCCAACAAGAACGCCCCACACAATTAAAAAAATACATAAAGCTTGCAACCTCATAAACGACAAAGGATGAGGAGAAAGTACTTTCTCCACCTTTTCATCATTCAGCAGATCATCCTGATTCATCTGTCTCGTCCTCGATACTTGGTAGTGCCTTCATATCAATTTTAGCTTTAAAGGTATTGCTCTTCTTCTTTTTCTTTTTTCTTACTAACAGATAGATTACGAGCGTTGTAATTCCTATCATGACGACTAACGATATGCTTTTTTCCCAGGGGGTTTGAATAAAGAGAAACACCGTTCGCGTAAGAATATAAGAGAGCGGGAGCGTAATATAGGGGAGGAATTTTTTATATCCTTGGATGGTATCGGTGGTTTTTATCAGCAATAAAAGAAGATGGGTTATTAGTAGAGAGACAATAGAAATAATAGATAGCCACCCAAAGATGGCAAACAGGCCCACATACCATTGTTGACCGAGCGCAAGAGAGATGTAAAACAACACGTATGCAAGTAAAAACAAGAGAACGACATACAATGGTCGATGGACAACGTGTGACCAGATGTTCTTTAAATCATAAAGCATGTCCACTTTTTCTTGCTTTTTTTCTCCGATATAGCTTGGTCGTATCCCGAGACCAAGAAAGAGGAGCAACAGAAAAAACCCAAGATGCCCCGGATGTAAAAGATCAATTGACGCCAAGAACCCAAAAAAATGCTGAGCAAAGATATGCAAACTTCTACCAAACGTAACAATTTGTTCAGTAAAGGTATACTGAAGGTTGATAAGTTCGGGAGGAGTCGCAATCTCAAAGCCTCTAGGTGTTGAGGCATAGATAGAAGAGATGTAGAGACAAACAAGAAGAAGCGATGCAGGAACAAAAAAAGGACCTAAGAAAAGAAAAGAATTCGAAATCCACTCAAACACTCCTTTTCTCTCTTTTTTTGGAGAAACTTTACCATAATCCACACTTACATAAAACTCTGAGATGCCGCTTTTTGTTACCGTATATCCAAGGGCGTGACAAATCGTCTGAAATAAAATTCCAAGAAAATTAGTAAACCGACAGAGCGGTTCGTGTTTTGGCCGAATTTTTTCTAGTAGATACTTCTGACTTTCAATAAACAATAGTTGTATAAACCACAGCAACAACACACCCAATATCGGTGCAAGTGGCGCAAATATCAGAATATCTACAAGCGAGCCTGCCATCTCTCTCCACTACATGATAGTGAGTGCGTTGTATAAAATCTTATCTTTTACACCACGCGCATCTCTATTGGGTCTCCGGTGTGGTCAAATGCTTTCCATGATGTTTCATTATACGGAGTCGCAACAATGATGTGCACCCGTCCATGTTTCCGAAACAACTCGAGATCAGCATCTGAAGGTCGGGGTACGCCCAACGGATGACTATGCACCGTCCCTACAATACTAAAATCGACTGGCATCATATGTAACTGGAAAATGGCATGAGAGTCACCCGATATCGTCCCTGGGAGTAGCATCACTTCTGTTATCGTCTGTTTTGTTGTTTCATCAACCCGAAGTAACCCTCCAAATTCTTTTGGATATGTTGACTTCGCAGATTCCAAAATAAGCCGTAAACACCGTTTGGTAATTTGCCATTCTCTCTTAGAGTTTGGCCTACCCGTCTTATTCTTTTTCTTAAAAAAAGGCATTGCCCTTAACGCACCAGTTTTAATCGAACCATTTGATAAAATGTTTCCCCAAATCGTACAAATCGTGCTTTTCTCTCAGAATAAGTAACCAAGATTTCACTATCTTTAGTGACTGGCTGAGCAGATTCTCCATCGATAACTATCTTTGATTCCTTGCTTTTTGGCAATAACTTGATACCCACCTTTTTTTCCAAAGGGACTATCCATGGTCGCGCTGAGAGTTTGAAAGGCGCTAACGGCGCAATAACCATTGCCTTTACCGCAGGATCAAGGATAGGCCCCCCTGCACTTAATGCATAACTTGTCGAGCCTGTTGGTGTTGCAATAATCACACCATCCGCTCCTAACGTTTCAATCAATTCTCCCTCAACAAATAATTGTAAGTAAATGATTTTTGCAATACGTGCGGTTTGTACGGTTACTTCATTTGCAGCATCTGGTAGTCTCTTATTATCGACTGTTGTTTTCAACTTGGCACGCTCTTCAACATTATAATTACCAGCAATAACTTTTTTCAATCCTTCAACTGCGTATTTTGATTCCACTTCGGCAAGAAACCCCATACCGCCAGAATTGATGGCAAAAATTGGTTTTTCCACTACTTCGAGTGCACGAAGGATGGTCCCGTCGCCACCGACGGTAACTACAATATCAGCATTCTTATTCATCTCTTTCAATGAATACGATTTACTCTCAACCTGCTTTGCTATACTTTCTTCAGCAAATACCTCGTGCGATTCATCGAGGAACTGATACACATCAACAGCAGTAGATAATGTCTTTTTCACATATGAATTGCACACAAGTCCCCATTTCATAGACTGCCTCTCTTATTCAGATATCTTCATCAACGGTCGCAATTTCATCAATAGTGTAGGATGTTTTAATACTAATGCCTTGATGAGACTTAGGGTACTTAACTCCTCAAATTTGTAGTCTTTCAGTGAATCGGCAAGCATATTGAACGTTTTATCATCCATATCAAGCATAATTTCTTTCACTTTATAGTTGCGTTTCATTTTCTTACTAATAACCTCTTTCCAGTGCGTCTCATATTCTATTAGAAATTCTTTGCTAAAATCTTGTGCACGGACTGCCTTTCCTATTATCTCACCTGCTATTTTGCCAATTTCAAGGCAGTGCGTGAGCCCCCCGCCGGTGATAGGGTCGACATGTCTTGCGGCATCACCAACTAAGATAAGATTGTCTCTTACAGTTTCAATTGGGTTTGCGACAGGGACTGCTCCTGCAAGAAAACGAATTGGTTCTGCATGAGCAAATCGAGGGTCCTTTGCAATAAACTCATCGAGCAGTTTCTTTGCCATTCCCCCTTCACTGAGACTTGCTAGAATGCCAATGCCAACATTAGCCGTGTCCTTCCCTTTGGGAAATACCCACACATATCCCCCTGGAGCTATTTTTTTCCCTAGATAGAAATCACAATACGCATCCTTACAATCAACATTTGTTAACGTATATTGTGCGCACGTCTCCAAATCTTTCGGTTTGAGTGTGGTGTCGATACCAGCCCATTTACCTACTTTTGACTCAACCCCATCTGCGCCAACAACAATATCTGCTTCAATATCTATCTGCTCAACGAAATGGCATGCTTTAATTCCCTTTATTTTTTCCCCATCTTTCAGAAGCCCAACCGCCTGGGTATTCATCATAATCTTGACACCTGCTTTTGCTGCCCTTCTTGCTAACTCCTGATCAAAAACATCACGATAAACGACATAACCAGTCTCATTGCCTGCCATATCGGCAGAAAGTTTTACCATGGTCCCATCAGGAGAATAGATACGTGCGCCTTCCATTCTTCCTGCAATCCACCGTGTGCCTTCAAGCATATCCCAGTCATCTATCTTGCGACTGATGCCTTCACCGCAAAGAACAGGGACTCCAATTTCTTTCCTTCGTTCTATCATTAGTACGTTTGCACCTGCTTCTGCGGCAAACCGCGCGGTGACACTCCCCGCAGGTCCACTTCCTACCACCACAACATCGTGTTTCATTGTTACAACGCTCCATCTCCACTAATAGCTCCAACAGGACATGTTCTAATGCAAATCGCACAGCTAATACACATTTCCTCGTCAACCAATGCCTTGTTAGCGTACCAAGATATTGCATTTTGAGGACATATTGATATGCACCCGCCACACACTAAACATTTCTTTGTATCTACCTTTGCTTTAGGCTTTCCCATATGATTCTCCTCTTGTTATTCCAGATGCAATTAAATGTGCAACTCTGATCGGCTCTGGTATGGCACCTCGTATCGTAGAAAGCGTTATTATTTCTTTTGCCTCTTCTAGAGAGCATCCAATATGTTTAATGAAAATAGGATTGTGAGACGTTTTAATTCTGTGCAGTCCTCCCTGTTGCACGAGCCGCAATCGTTCTTCCCAATCGCTAAAATGGTGAGTTAATGCGTTTTGTATCGCATGGAAGTCAGGCGCATCTCTTGTGATAGTTATCAGAGGGAGACTAGTTTCACGATACACCGCCTCGATATCGACAATATTGAATCCTCCAAGAGCAATACCGTCCAGTAGCATCGCTCTAAGCTGCTGACGATGTTTCGTATTGTTTATTAATTCTATACAAACCTCTGTTGCATCAGTCCCATCAATAGTAACCTGCCTTCGTAACACACATTCAAGGTACTCCCCCCCTCGCATTACCGCCCCGATAACTGGCGTATAAGTATCATTGAAGGTGAAAGGAGCATCATCAAGCCCCAACAAACGTATCTGCTGTTTCATCTACAAAATAAATAGAGATATACTACTAAATCTTTTACCGCTTACATTTTCCGATATATTTATAAAAAAAAAGCTATTGTTTTTATATGGTTTTGAGGAGGAAAACTTATGAAAGTATGGAAGATAAGCATACTATTTTTAGGAGCAGTCATTGTATTAGGAATGGCAAACGTTCCCGTTTTGGCAGAATCTGATGAGACAGGGGATTTATGGCATTGGTATTATTCTGAGACTAATTGGGGCTGGGGCGAAGCCACAGGCCATCCAAATATAGATATTACAGACGTATCCTATTCAAAGAATGGATTGGAAGTTACCCTATCAATGACTGTTGCAGGGTCCATACAAGACAGCGAAACCATCATATACTACATATACTCAGGAGAGCCTGAAGAAAATTACTACTGGGTGATGTATATGAATGGTGTTTGTACCTGGGGCGCAACTGGTTTTGGAGGGTATTCAGGCGGGATGATAAACGATCCCCTCTCTGGCGACGGAAAAACACTAACAGCTACTTTCAATCTTACAGAGGATACAACAATTTCACCACATGCTAACACTATCGAATATTCACAGTTAGGAGACATTTCAACATCAGAATGGTGGCAGGATTGGTATCCAAACGAATACTTCCAGGAAGCTCTGAATGGTGATGATGGTACAGAGAATGGAGATGGAACACCACCCACCGGGACACCCGGATTTGAACTGGTAGCATTAGTTATTGCTGCCGCAATATCGCTCATTGTATACAAGAGAAGAAGGTAATTTCTTCTCTATTTTTATAGAAGAGGAAGCTCTCCTGTTACTTGATCAATAATGTTAGTAGGTGCGGGTCCAAGCCCTAATGCTGTTTTAGTGCCTGCTAGAATTTCAGTGTGCCCCGCATCTTCAATTAATGATGTTGAGATTTTCAACATCTCAGCTTTTTCTTTCAGAGAAAAAAAATCTTCAAGACATTCAACTTTCACTACTGCTTTTTTCGCTCCTTCTGCTTGCCAGTTTTTAAACCATTTAGCATTACTTTTTTTTGTCGAAAGAGCACAATTGACTGCTGCATGAGCAACCTGAGCTGCCAGTTTTCCAGGAGATAATTTTAAATCACTTCGTGTGACAATGACCATTTTATATTCAAAATCCATCAGAGCGTTCTCCTGCGTTATCTTGTTTACAGAGAGACTCTATCCGCCATTTTTCTCCAAGTTCTTGGGCCTTATCGCGATCGACAAGCCCTTTGACCAGAAGAGTTTTTTCCTCCTCTCCAATGTGTTTGAGAGGAACCCCAAGGTACGTTTTGCCTGATTTAATAATCAAAATATCATCATCAACAGCAACGCTCTCACCTATTTTCCGTCCCGCTCCATCTAACACAAAGCGACACGTCAATCTATTTTTATAAGGGTCTTCTTCGTTATCCGAGGGTTTTTGTTTCTTTCTTGAGAAAAAGAACACACCCGCTACGGTTTGTATAATTACAAATTTATAAGCACCAGCAAACATTAGCCTTCCACAGGCTCAGTATCTGCGATTCTGTTATAAATCTTTGGAAAGATACCCTCTTTGGTTATGAAAAAATGTGACGTTATTATTGTCGGTGGGGGCCCTATTGGCGGGCATGTTGCTTCTTTATTGGCTGCAAGTGGGTGCTCCGTTTCTGTTTTTGAGGAGCATAAGGAAATAGGCCTTCCGCTCAAATGTGCAGGTCTTGTTACTCCGCGAGTCCTCGATATACTTGGTATGAAGGAAACGACGGTTGTTCAGAATGCCATTAAAGGTGCACACATTCACTCCCCTTCTAACCATATTTTGACTGTTGGAGGAGACAAAGTGCATGCCTTTGCCATCAACCGATCGACATTTGATAAACATATAGCACATGACGCACAACACAAAGGAGCCATCATTTTTCCAAATCATAAAATTACTGCAGCTCAACGGCAAAAAGATTCCATTGTACTTGCAACATCGCAAGATACTGAGTATAAGTGTAAGCTGGTTGTTGGTGCAGATGGACCACATTCAAAGATACGTGATCGATTTTCCCTTCCTCAACCAAAAGAATTTCTACAAGGAATAGGCGTAGAAGTTACCGATACATCCCTTGATCCAAATTTTGTTGAATTGTTTGTTGGGAACAGGATTGCCCCTGGCTTTTTTGCATGGATAATTCCAACAAATGCCAAAGGAACAACGGCACGAGCAGGATTATGTATTTCTTCAAACACTCATGGACACCCAAAACAATATCTCTCTGACTTCCTTCAACATAAAAACGTGTTGCCCTTTCTCAATCATTCTACGATTTCTACCTATATGGGCGGATCAATTCCATTAGGGCCACTATCAAAAACGTATGATAACAATATTCTCTTAGTAGGAGATGCGGCAGCTCAGGTAAAGCCCACGTCCGGTGGGGGTCTGTATCCAGGATTGTGTTGCGCACGCCATTGTGCTGTAATAGTACAAGACGCAATAAAGAATAAAACAACCACCGAAAAATTCCTCAAACAATATCAAAAACGATGGCATGAGGAGATAGGAAAAGAACTCCGCCTTGGGATGAAATTTCGCACAATTTTTACTAGACTCACTGATGCACAATTTGATAAATACATTAAAAAATTTCAACAGCAAGACATTACTACGATCATTTCTAGACATGGTGATATAGATTATCCTTCTAAACTGGTTAAACCTCTTTTGAAAAAAGCACCCACTCTTTTAACACTCCTTCCAAAAATGATGAAAGAGTAATTTTCTCGTTCTACTTAGTTGATGGTGGTGGCGGTACATAATAGTCTTCATCTTCATAGCCGTAACCATCATCATACCTTTCTTCGTCTGCAACGACGGCGCCCTTTGTCTTTCCGCCCTTTCTTTTCTTACGTATGATATAGATAACAACAATCAATAACAGGGTAATTGCAAAGCTTACAATACATGGCATAAAAATGCCAATCACAAAGAGAGCTGATGGAATAATTTTACAGTTAATATTATTTGTTAATGCAGATTCTGATGAATCAAAAGAAACTTCAATATAGTTTCTCCCGTCGTCCAGTTGGGCCTTTACCACTTTCCCTAGTTCATCAGTGCATGTTACATTAGTCCCATGAGGGAAAATAATTCGGTATGTCACATCTTGATTTTGCAACCCTCGTAGATTCAAGTTTTGGTTTTTAATTTCAAAACTTGGTGGGATCATCGAAAGATTGAAAGAAAGCGGGTACGAACTATGTGCGTATGAAACAACAGTTACGGGAGATACGCTACTCATGGATCCAATATCTTCGTCCCACTGTAATGATTCATCAAATGCATTTCTATTGATGTGCCCATCAACAGTTAGATTTGGTAAAAGAGTGACAAATTTTTGTTGGAATAATTGTTTGTCCTTAGCAAGAAACGCGCTGATGCTCTCCTCATCAAATACACCTTCATTTACACACAGACGAAACGCATCTGACACAAGATATTGAATGGAGAGTTTTTCAGGAAGTGAAAAGGAGTCAGGTATGCTGGAGACATGGTAGTTTTTTTTCTCCTCGATGAACAGGCCTAAGGAAAGTTCTGTTTTTCCTGTAAAAACCCCCAACAAATTCAAATCAGTTGTACTTATCTCAATTTCAATTGTGGTTTCTATCTGTTCTTCAGTATATCCTGGCGCCTTGCTTGAATTAAACTGCCCCGAAAGCCCAGCAGTTTGATTCCACACATAGCTATTTTTTCCATCCAAATACAGGCCTTGTGGAAGACGAAGCGTCGCATTATAAGGATAGCCTATAGCAGTAAGACCATCACCAAAATTCATATCATTAGCAGAAATATTTGCTGTGCCTCCCGTGTAGATCAGTCCAAAAAATGCCCGGCCCGGTATGTCACAAAGTTGTAGGTTTATGTCATCAGCAATAAGTTCTGCTTGGATTGAAGGACTATCGTCCATGTGAGTGACATTGTACGGTTGAGAGCAGTTGTCTGTGGTTTCATCTTTCCACTGGAATTTTGTATCTAATGTTTGATTAAATGAAGAGTTTTCTATCACTGAAGTTATCTTTCTCGTTATATTTACCATGGTTTTTTGGTACACCTCTTGCCACGAGGTCAGACCATTTTCTATAAACAATCGCAACCCATCAGCAGTGACAAAATCTAAGTCACTGATGGATGGGGGAAGGACATCGTAGTCTCTGATCTCAATATGGTTTGCTACGATATTACCAATTAAGTCAATATGTTTGGCATTACTTGAGTCTACAACAAACGCTAAGCGAATATCCTCAGTGTTCATCGTAGGGGTTGTTGGTGCCTTATACTGAAGAGAAAATTTTGCAGCTTTTGAAGAACCCATCCCTCCTTCATTTTGCAAAGTCCACCGTATAGTGTTAACATTCTTTTCTCCATTGGTAAAAGGAGGATACATCGAAGAAGACAGTTCAAGTGTGTAGGTATTATCCCATCCTGTTTCGGCATGAAGTGTTACTTCATACATCACTTCAGCCCCCATATCTAGGACACCGTTAATAATATCATATCCGTCAACATCGTCACTCATCCCAAAAAAGGTAGAAGACAAAGTAACACCAAACTCATCATAAAATCGGTTGTTCTCATAGGTTGGTTTTTGTGACAATGCAGTAACAGTAGCATCGATAAATGTTTCCTCTAACTGTTCTTCCAAGAGTTGACGCAATCGTAATTTAATAGCGCCCATTGTCTCAAGATCACCCGTCGATGCCGCTTGAATATCGCTTTTTTCGTAGAGCTCTCCAAATACAGTGATTTGACTGACATCAAGTGTTACTTCTATGTACAAGTCCGTTGCTGAATCTAAGGTAATGGTAAATTGTGCGTCAACAATACTTTCTGGTGTATCATCTGCTTTTGTGCTGCATCCTGCTAACAAAATGATAAGTAACCCTACTATTGCCCACTCCAATAATATGCGCAAGTGCATACATCCACATCCGTTAAGTCACTAAACATATGTCATTATAAAAACTTTCTTACGAAACCACTAAAAATACGTGTGCAATTTCACTTTTGTTATTGCATGTATATTATTGGTGGTACTGCATCAAAAATTGTTGCAGAAGAACTTGCAAAGAAACTTCATTGCCCACTAGCAGAAATGATTGCCAAGCGCTTTCCTGATGATGAGTTCTATGTTCGTATTGCAGATGACATTTCACAGGATCATGTCATTATCGTACAGACGGCTTATCCCGATCATAACATTGTAGAACTCTTTTTACTGCAAAATGCTGCTAAAGAAGCAGGCGCCTCACAAATTACTGTTGTTATTCCTTACATGGGATATGCACGACAAGACACTAAATTTCAGGAGGGGGAGCCAATAAGTGCCCAAACAATTGCACGGCTTGTCAGTTTACAAGCAGACAAGGTCATTACCGTTGACCCACATAAAGAATACATCCTTGATTTCTTTACTATACCTGCAGCAAGCTGCTCTGCAGTTCCTGAACTTGCAAAATATCTTAAAAAACAGTCTGTTGACCTCATTCTTGCGCCGGATAAGGGAGCTCTCGAACGGGCAAAGAATGCTGCCATCATCATCGGTTGCGACTATGATTATATGGAGAAAAAGCGGATTGATGGAACCACCGTTGAGATAAAACCAAAACGCCTGAATGCAAAAGACAAAACTGTCGCCATCATTGATGATATTATCTCCACCGGTGGTACTATGGCAAAATCAATACAACATCTTAACGAGCAGGGAGCAAATAGTGTTTTGGTGGCGTGCACTCATGGACTATTTGCTGGCGAAGCTGTTAAGAAACTTCGCACAGCGGGTTGCACAGAAATTATTGCAACAAACACCATCGCCAGTGATTTCAGCATAGTGAGTATTGCTCCTTGTATCGCGCAATTATTATCGAAGAGATAGGTATCCGCTGTACATAAGTTATTTATAAGGCCATAGTTTTACGGTTGTGATTGTTCTCAGGTGAAATCAATGCGAAAGCGGGCACAAAGAAGAAGCAGACCCCTCGAGGAAGAACCAAAACATATTATCCAAAAAACAAAATTTGTACCGGAAGTACAACGTTCAAGAGCAAAAAAGAATTGGTGGATTGCTGTTGCTTTATTGGGAATATTCCTAATGGTTTTATTTTTTAATACCTATTTTAATTTCACCTCAGGACAAACCATCAATTCAGAGGGTACAACTCTTTCAACAAAATTTTATCTTTCAGGTCCTGACCCGTATTATAACATGAGAATCATAGAAAATACGACGCAAACAGGGCATTATGCGTTTTATTCAGAGCCCGATCCGTTGTTAAACTATCCACTTGGAAAATCAGGGGGACGTCCGCCTCTCTTTAATATGATGGCAATTGGGTTTAGCAGAGTGTTGTCTCCTTTTATGAGCGAGATTGATTCTCTTGGTTATTCTATGCAATTTGTTCCTGCGTTGTTTGGTGCGTTACTTGTCATACCTGTATATTTTATTGGAGAAGCAATTTTTGGCAAACGAGCAGGCATCATTGCTGCACTATTTACTGCGATAATTCCTATTCATCTTAGCTCAGGACACGGATCTGCATATTCTCTTTTTGACCACGATTCATTCAATCTTCTTCTCTACTTCCTAACATTTATGTTTCTTGTAAAGGCAGTTAAAGAAAAAGATACGATGCGGTCAATGTTATTTGCTGTTCTTGCGGGATTGCCTCTGGCAGGTCTTTCTATGACCTGGGTCGAGGCGCGATTTCTTTATGTTGTCATTGCTGTCTATGCGATTGTACAAATGATAGTCGATATTTTCACCAGTAAAGTAAATTACAGAGTTGGTTTTTCTATCACCACTATTTTATTGACGGGCTATCTTGTTTCCTTACCTGTTACTGCGGCCAAGTTAGGAGGATTTAGACCAGACCTTCCTTTATTCCTCGCTTTGGGTATTGGCACCTTTTCCACGATGTATTATCTTTTCGGTAGCAAAAGAATTCCTTGGACACTGTCGTTACCTGCGGTATTTAGTCTCGGAGGCATTGCATTAATTGCGCTCTATTTTATCAAAGATATCGCTGCAGCTTTACCGTTTTTATCAGGATTAACCCGTCTATCTTCCATTTTGTACGGTAGCGGTATTTATGGCAGTAAAGTGTCGATGACGATTGCAGAGGCAAATACGTATAATATAAGTCATACGGTCATGTCGTTTGGTCCTGTTCTCTATTGGCTCGGTTTCTTTGGTTTTGTCTTTTTAGCATATCACTTTTACAAAGATAACCAAAAACGAGAATACCTGTTTATCATTGTAGTCTTTCTATTGAATCTCTGGCTTACAGGAACTGCAGGACGTTTTCTTAATGATATGGCCCCTATTATCGCTTTACTTGGTGGCTGGCTGACAGTGATTATTGTTGACAAAATCGATTATAAACAGATGATCAGAAACATAAAAAGCGCTGGTGGAGGAATTCATGGTTTACGGCGTGGAGTGAAATTTCTTCATGTCTTTGGCATTCTTTTCATAGCATTTCTCGTAATTTTTCCCAACGCATACTTAGCACTTGATGCTGCAGTGCCGAGTACAAAGAAAAGTGATGTGTTTGTCATTAAAATCGGAGAAGATATTACGATTAAACTACCGAATGGGGCTTATGGACTGCCTTATGGTAAAGAGGCCTATTGGGTCGCTGCTTATGATTGGCTGAACGATCAAGATACAGCCATTGACAATCCCGCATCAAGACCCGGCTACATATCTTGGTGGGATTATGGTTTTTATGAAGCAGCCATAGGAGAACATCCCACCGTTGCGGATAACTTTCAGGACGGTATACCTCCTGCAGCTAACTTCCATACAGCAACTAGTGAAAAAGAAGCTGTTGCTGTCTGGATCGTCCGTCTCTTGGAAGGAAATGTTGAGGCAAACGGGGGAACTCTGTCTAGTGGCGTTATTACAGCATTAGATCGCCGCGTTGCTAATGATTCTGCTAACATCAGTCAGTGGATTGAAGACCCAAAGACCTCTCCATCCTATGATGCACCGATTGCAGAAGAATATGATGAGAATCTTAGCAAACAATGGAGAGTTGGCGACCAATGGTCAACAAATGCCCCCTATCACGACATCACTGCTGTATTAGTTGACAGATTGGATGATGAGGGAATCACTCGATTATATCATGATATTCAAGAAGCAACGGGCTATAGTATCCGCTATTATGGTGTAGAAGGGTATGATAAACAGATTTTCAATATTTTTGGCTTTTTAGCAGACAAAAGCCTATTGCTTGTTGCAGGCGCTGGAGGAAACTACAATCCCGAAGATGATTTTGTGCAAATCCGATATGTCACTGAAAGTAACAAAGAATTGACCTTTGCAGAAATCCAAGGAATGACTAAAGAAGAGCTACAAAGAGACCCCCCCGTCAACACCAGAACACACTATAAAGACCCCTATTTCGACACTATGTTTTACCGAACGTATATCGGACCCGCCGAAGGAACATCAGGTAATAAGAAAGAACCAAACTACCAGCTCCCCTGTTTCAACATGAGGCATTTCTGCGCCGAATACCTTTCTGACTTTTCTAAATATCAATACTACACTAACAAAGGAGCTGTTGTTATTGCCAAATATTATGAGGGTGCGTATATTAATGGTTCCGTGACATTCAATGGGTCACCAGTCGATGCACAAGTTGTCATTCAAAAAAATTTATCATATTTGGAGAATTTCTCTCTTCCCATTGATCATGATAAGACGAATACCAACGACACAGGTCATTTTAATTTAATTTCTCCCGCAGGAGAAATACGCCTACAAATTAAAAAATTCCCAAATACGATATATGAGGTCGTTTTGGCAAATGTGTCCTTCAATAACATTACCAACCCTCTCTATTATCCAATATCTGACGATGAAGCGATGCGAAAAACAGAATCGTACGAACGATATCTTACTATCACCATTGAACCTGCTTCGGTAGACGGATATGTCTCTCTTTATAATAATGAGCCACTACAAGCAGTAAACCTTTCATTTTATGAAATTACACAAACCGGAGCTTCACACTTAGTTGCTTCTACAGCCACTAATGCGCAAGGCTACTATAATGTGTCTGGGTTAGAGCCGGGTGTCTATATCATAGCGGCAGAACAAGAGGGGTACCTCATCCACGACACTAGTCAAGATCCTATGAAGGTGCTTCCTGGAGAGAGAAGATATAACATAACTAAACCAAATGAAGGTGCAGTTGAGGGAACCATCTATTATGACGCTAACAACAATGATGCCTATGATGTTGGAGAAGAAATGAATGCTGTTGAGGTTGAACTTCGTTATCAAACAATGGATGGAACAATAAAACATATCGAGTCCTTAACTACTGATGAAACAGGAAGATATAGCTTTGATTCGTTACCCGCAGCAAACACTCCAGTATCCTATATCATCAATGCAACAAAAGTCAATACTAGTACGACTTATCCTGATTATCAGACAGAACAATTAGTAGAAATTGAACAAAACACAACAACCATCCAAAATATTTCTCTTGCTGTTGCCCCAATTTTAGTGAGCGGTGATGTAACTTCTGATGGCATTATCTTAAGTAATGCTTCCCTCCTCTTTGATATCAATCTTTCTGTTGAAAACAATACTGCGCAAAAGGAAGAAACCACTTCAGACGAGCAAGGCCAGTATACTATTCATCTTACTCCAGGATATTATAACATAACTGCTGAAGCAACTGTTAACGAAAGTGGCGAAGAGACATTTTATACTTTTAGCGGGTCATTACAGATTGATATGGGTGAAGGGATCAAAACCTTCAATATTGTCATGGCAAAAGAAGAATCTTAATGCCCTCCTTCAACCAAATTTTATTTAATCAACTTGTAAATACTTTATAGTATGTTTACAGCAGAGGAAGGAAGACAAGCAGTATCATTTGCACGGGCAACTATTGATCACTATGTTGATTCTCTCCCCCCTCCTTCAATGAAACTCCCCCCTCGCTTTGAGGAAGACTGCGGAGCATTTGTCACACTCCACACCTATCCTCATCATGATTTACGAGGATGTATTGGCATTCCGCTGCCAATCATGCCACTAAAGGACGCTATTGCTGAAGGAGCAACATCGGCGGCAAGAGACCCTCGATTTCCCCCTTTGCAAAAAAGTGAGCTTAACACTATCATTATTGAGGTAACCATCTTGACAAAACCTGAGGAGATAGCAGTCAGTACACCTCCAGAATATCTTAATAAAATAGAAATTGGACGAGATGGGCTGATTGCCGAACAAGGATTTTTCAAAGGACTACTTCTACCACAAGTGCCTGTTGAACAAGGTTGGGATAAAGAAGAATTTCTTTCACATACATGTATGAAAGCAGGTCTCCCACCCGATGCATGGTTTGACAAAACGACAAAAATATTAAAGTTTAGTGGACAAATATTTACGGAGTTACAACCAAGAGGAGAGGTAAAGGAGAAGAAGCTTGATGGATCTGACTCTTGAAGGCAAGGCATTTATCAATGGGTCATTTGAACATTGTTGTATTGGTATCTCTGATGGAAAAATTTCATCTATTAAAAAAACATTGAAGGGAGACGAACATCTTGTTTTTCAAAACAAGCTTATTCTTCCCGCGGCAATTGATCTTCACGTTCATTTTCGTGACCCTGGTTTTCCTCAAAAAGAAGATTTTTCAACAGGGTCTCTCGCAGCAGCATATGGAGGTATTTCGTGTGTATGCGATATGCCCAATACCCTACCGACAACAACGACAGTACAAGCTCTTTCTGAGAAAAAAACAGTAGCAGACCGCAAATCATTTATTGATTTCGGGATGTACGCAGGTATTACCGATGCAAATAGCTCTTCCCTTTTCTCTCTGGCGCCATGCTGCAATGGATTTAAGATATACCTGGGAAGCTCAACAAACGCTTTAGCATTGTCCCCCAACAATCTTAAAGACACATTACACCAGGCTAGCAAAATAAAGAAACCGATTTTCATTCATGCTGAGGACGAATCCTGTCTTTTCAAGCATAAAAAAGTAGAATACACGCTGGCCGATCATCTTCGACACAGGCCCTCTAGCTGTGAGGAACAAGCAATCCAAAAAGTAATGGCAGGAACAACATCTCCTGTTCCTCAGATTCATATTTGCCATCTCTCGTCCTGTGAAGGGCTAGAATTGTTGAGAAAAAGACCAAAACATATTACCTGTGGCGTCACCCCGCATCATGTACTTTTACATGCAGACAACCATCTAAAACCGCAAACCCATTTCAAAGTAAACCCTCCGCTGAGAACGCCGTTTGACAAAGAATTACTTTTTGATGCATTATTTCAAGGCGTTATTGATGTTTTAGAATCCGATCATGCACCACATACACTCGAAGAAAAACAGCAAGCATTTGACGAAGCCCCTTCAGGAATTCCGGGGGTAGAAACGATGCTTCCCCTGTTTTTATATCTTGCAAAAAAGCAAAAACTTTCGTTTCAACAGACAATCTCCCTTTTATGTAATCGGCCTGGCGAAATACTCAGTATTCCTAAGGGGAAAATACAACCAGGATATGATGCTGACGTTATTGTTGTTGACTTACAACAAGAAACAAAAATTACTGCAGACATGTTGCATTCTAAGTGCGGATGGACTCCCTTCGAGAAGTTCCCTGCAATTTTTCCCTCGCATCTTTTTATTCGAGGAGAAAAACTTATAGAAGATCGAGAAATCCAGGTAAGTCAAGGATTTGGCCAGTATATTGGAGAATAAGTCATGTTTGAAATGATTCCCTTATGGTTACGTATTTTCGTCTTTTCTATGATTCCCTGGCTTGAGTCACGATATGTCATTCCTTTTGCTATCGTTGATTCTGGCCTTACTTGGTGGCAAGTTTTTCCCATAGCAGTGATTGGAAACATGATCCCCGTTCCATTTATTCTCCTGTTTTTCCGGTTCATTGAGAAGTTCTTACGAAGATACCGTTTTTGGACAAACATTATGGATTGGTTATTTGCTCGTACGGGAGCTCGCGCAGATGCAAAAATCCGTCGCTATGAGCATCTCGCTCTTTTGCTTTTTGTCGCTATCCCAGTGCCATTTACTGGTGCATGGACCGGATCCTTAATCGCCTATTTGTTTGATTTAAAGTTTTTAAAATCCATACTTATTATCTTCCTTGGTGTGCTTATCGCCGCATCAATTATGACGATTCTAGTGCTAACCGGGCAACAGCTCTGGTTAATTTTCAGTAGATAATGATAAGGAGCAATATCATGGATGAAGATATCAAACAGCTGGCCATAACGGTTGTGAATAAGATTTATCGTGGTGTAAAAAAATCAACAAAGACCGACTTTCCTAAATGGGATTCCAATGTTGGCATTGGTGCTGATGGAACACCGACAAAATATATCGATAAACTTGCAGAAGATATTGCATTAAAGTATCTTGCTAAAGCAAAGCTCTCTGTTAACGTGCTTTCTGAAGAAGCAGGTTTTATTGATAATGACGCCGATTATGTCTTTGTGCTGGATCCTGTTGATGGCACTCGCAATGCATATCGCGGTATTCCCTTTTATACGGTTTCTCTTGCCATCGGTAAAAAAACACTTGGCGATGTTACGTACGGTATTGTCAAAAATATTCCAACAGGAGATATTTTTCTTACAGAAAAAGGCAGAGGCACCTATTTCAATAATAACCGTATTGCTATTCCAGAAGTTCCCGCAAGCGAACTACTTTCTTCCCTATCTTTGGGAAAAAATTTTGATGAACTTACTTTATCTCTTGCACAGAGAGAGAAGGTGAGGTCTCTTGGATCAGCTTCCCTTGAGATGTGTATGGTCGCGAATGGTGCCTTAGATGTGTATGTTGTAGGAAATGCATATCTTCGAGTGACTGACATTGCGGCATCAACACTTATTGTTCGAGAGGCAGGAGGGATTGTTACTGACGGTACCGGAAAACGATTGGACATGCCGTTGTCTCTTGATGAAAGAACGGGGGTTATTGCAGCAGGAACAAAAACTCTTGTTAAGTGGGCGCTTTCCTGGCGTAAACATTTTATATAGATGAGTTTCATTGCGGTGCTCAAATGACCATCGCTCAAGACATCTTGAAAAAAATAAAGAATAAACCATTGCATTTTTCACTGCTTGACCCTGACAAGCAATCGCCTGAAGTAGCAGGAACAATTGCACGAGAGGTGACTACGGCTGGCAGTAGCGCCATTATGGTTGGCGGTTCTACCATTGGATCGCAGAAACAAGTTGATGATACGGTCAAAGCCATCAAAGTACACACCCCTCTTCCAATAATTTTATTTCCCTCTGGTGCACAATTTTTAAGCAAATATGCTGACGCAGTATTTTTTATGAGCTTGCTCAACTCTCGGAATCTTGGATACATCATTCGCGAACACGTAAAAGGTGCACCATTTGTGAAGAAGGTAGGCATTGAACCGATTTCGATGGGTTATGTTATTGTAGAACCAGGCATGACTGCTGGAAAAGTAGGGGAGTGCGATCTCATAAAACGAGAGGATATTGACACTGCAGTAGGATATGCTTTAGCGGCACAATATCTTGGTATGAGCTTTTTCTATCTCGAAGCCGGGTCCGGCGCTCCTGAACCTATGCCAAACGCCATGATTTCCGCAGTCAAAGAACATATCGATATCCCTCTTGTTGTTGGTGGCGGTATACGGAATAAACACACAGCACAAGAAAAAGTTCGAGCTGGAGCAGATATTATTATTACGGGGACGGCTCTTGAAGAGGAAAGGAATATCGGTGAGGCCCTGCGGGAAATAATACGCGCTATCGAGGTATAACGTTCTATGAAAATATTAGTGAGCATTGGAGGAGCATCAGGAAGCGTTTATGGGGTGCGACTGCTTGACGAACTTGTCGATGCAGGTGTTGAAGTTCATCTGATTGTCTCTGATGGTGCAAAAAAAATCATGGAACATGAAACGACCACTACCTTTGATCAGCTGAAAAAAAAAGCACATGTATGGTATGATAATGCTAATATGTTTGTTGGGCCTGCAAGCGGGTCATTCCAACTCGATGGTATGGTGGTGTGTCCCTGTAGTATGAAAACATTATCTGCTATTGCAAACGGATATGGCGACACCCTTACATCACGGGCAGCAAGTTGTTGTTTAAAAGAAGAACGAAAACTCATTCTTGTCATTCGGGAAACTCCTCTCGATATTCCAGGTATTAAAAATATGCTCACTGCAAAACAAGCAGGAGCAACAGTATTGCCTGCGATGCCGGGGTTCTATCAAAAACCAAAAACCATAGACGACCTTGTTGATTTTATAGTGGGGAAAATTTTAGATCAACTAAACATTAACCATACGTTGTTCACTCGGTGGAAATAAACCTATGCCTTGTTTTTTTCTATTCTATCTAGTCGTAGGATGACATAGGCGATAAGAGTGGCAAGGGCTGGAAGTAAGTAATTCCCAAGACCGACCATAAGTCAAACCGCTGCGATAACCCAGAGACTTGCTGCAGTGGGCAATCCTTTGGCATCCCCTCGCAAGGCAATAATACTTCCCGCACCGATAAAGCTGATACCGGCAACGACTCCTGCAGCAATCCGTGTTGCATCAGCAGAAGCAATGACACGTGTTCTGGTAACAAATAAAACGATGCAATGGTAAACAAACAGGAACCCATACAGACAAAAATGTGTGTTCTAAGCCCAGCAGGTTTATGACTTATTTCCCGTTCGTATCCAACAATCGCTCCAAGTATCACGGCAATAATAAGTTTCAAAACCAAATCTGCCTGATTTGTCAACAGACTTATATCTATCCCATCCAACATACAATAAATATTGTTTTTGATGTATTAAAAACCAATGTTTGCGAGTTTCTATTTTAATGTCTTAATGACCTTAGCAGGAACTCCACCAACAACGGCGTAACTAGGCACATCTTTATTGACAAAGCTTTTTGCTGAAACAATGGCATGCTCTCCTATAGTAACACCGCATCGTATGAGACAGTCTGCCCCAACTAACGCTCGTTTTTTGATAAGTACCTTTCCTTTACGAAGACGTTCTTGAGAATATTCGTGAGCTAAAATCGTTGATCCCGCTCCAACGATGACGTTATCTTCTATTGTAATTAATTCTGGAAAGAATGGGTCAATAATGGTGTATGCGGCAATTACTACGTCTTTGCCAACCTTTACGCCAACCATCCGGTATAATGCATTTTTCATTCCGATGAATGGAACAAGTCTACAGACATGACATATTGCAGAATTAAAAAAGAGTCGTAATCGACCGACATGCTTTGGATAATCAAACACAGGATTTTTCGTTCCAGTGTATGGGATATCTTCATAGCTCATGTGTGTCCCGCTAAACATTTGTTATGTTATTTACTTTCTTAAGCAAAGAACCCCGCCCAAGAACACAACAATTCAGTTTTAGTGTTGGCACATTTTTATAAAATTTTTGAATACCTGCTCTCCATATTCAGTATGTTCAACTTCTGGATGAAATTGAAGACCATAGAACGGCTTGTCACTATGTTTCATTGCTTGTACTTTGCAACTTTCACTTTCGGCAAGTCGTTCAAAGCTTTTGGGGAGTAATGAAACCTCATCATTATGAGATGCCCAGACAGTAGATTTTTTTGGAACACCTTCAAATAACTCATCATCTGCCAACAACTCCAGTTCAATTTTTCCAAATTCGGGTATTTTTGATGGGGCGACTACGCCGCCAAAAAAACGAGCTATAAATTGATGACCGGCACAAATACCAAGTATTGGAAAATCCGCTCTTTCTAGATATTCCCAACAATTACCAAGATCTCCGTCTAACCCAATTCGTGGTGCACCACCTGAAAGTACAACCCCATCGACTTGTTCCATCTCCAATACATCAAACTCTGTTTTGTTTGGCACGATCTCTGTTTCTATTTCTAAATCACGAAGAGTACGCCATTCTCTATGGGTCCACTGACCACCGTTATCAACAACATAAATTTTTACCATGTTATTCCCATTCAACTGTTCCCGGAGGTTTATTGGTCACATCATAGACAATGCGATTGACACTGGTTCCTAACTCATTGGTAATTTTTGTTGATATTTTATCAATCACATGGTGAGGAATAGTGCTGTAAGAACAGGTCATGGCATCGATACTATGTACAGCACGAATGGCGATGGTATGCCCATATGCTCGCTGATCACCGTGCACACCAACGGTTTTAATGGGAAGTAACACGGCAAAATACTGCCAAGGCCTGTCCATTTCCCCTTTTTCAACAGCTTTCTCTATTTCAGTTTCGACAATATGGCACGCCTCTCTAGCTACTGCCGTTTTTTCTGGCGTTGCCTCTCCGATAACTCGAATGGCAAGCCCTGGCCCAGGAAAAGGTTGCCGCTCTGCGACAGAAAGATCCAGTACCCGTGCAACTTTTCGTACCTCATCTTTATATAAATCACGTAGAGGCTCAATGAGTTTTACATCCATTCTTTCAGGAAGACCACCAACGTTATGATGAGATTTAATAGTGTCTCTCAATTCCCCCCCCGACTCAATCCAATCTGGCGCAATCGTTCCCTGAACAAGATAGTCTATATTCTCTTTTTTTCCGACCTGTTCAAACAATCTGATAAATTTCTCACCGATAATCTTCCGTTTTTTTTCAGGATCTTCAATCCCTTTTAATGCTGCGTAAAATTCTTTACTTGCATCAATAAATTGATAGTTGAGGTCAAGTTTCTTCATCAGTTTTTTTACAGATGCAGATTCCCCTTTTCGCATATATCCAGTATCAATATGCACTGCAATCAATTGCTCACCAATTGCTTTGTTTACTAATGCTGCACAAACCGTACTATCGACGCCACCAGAAAACGCAATCAACGTTTTCCCATTAATCTCATGCTTAAGCCTTGTGACTGATTCTTTGATAAAATGCTCTGCGTTAAACATATATTCTCACTATCTTGCCAATGCCTTTTTTTTCATTTCTTTTCGATACCGCTCCATTTGTTTCATGAGCTTTTTATCGTTAATTGCACAAATTTCAAGTGCAAGTAATGCAGCATTATCTCCTCTGTCAAGACCAACGCCTGCAACAGGGATTCCTGGAGGCATCTGAATGATTGATAGTATAGCATCAAGATTGACTTTCCCACTTACCGGAACTCCGATAACTGGTTTTGTGGTGTGTGAAGCCATAGTTCCAGGTAAGGCAGCAGAGAGCCCCGCAATTCCAATAAAAACATCAGCATCGCTTTTTTCTATCAACTCTTTTAGGACATCGGGTGTTCTATGAGCAGATGCTACATCAATTGAATAATTGACATCAAATCGTTTTAATATTTTTTCTGCCTTTTCTGCAACAGGCATGTCAGATTTGGAACCCATGATGATTTGAATTTTCATACCTATCAAACCTGGGAATGTCTGTTGGTTAATTAAGAGTTTCGACCAAGCATTAGTTCCGAATGCAAAGATCTACGAAGGAAAGCAATGCTATAAGGAGAAAAGTAGTTTTTAGAGCGAATTGTAATAAAGAAGAAGACGATTTAGAAAATACGAAGGAAAAGAAAATGGATTTCAAAAACTTAGTAAAATCAGAGTGGTTAAGAGTAGTTATCACCTCAATTATATTGATTGTAGGATCATACCTAGTTTCTTATTTATTATCTTTAAGAATGCACTATACCCAAAGGACTCCAAATGATTCAACCATTGAAATCATTAGTTTTATCTTAATTGGTATACTTATTGTAGCTATATTAAACAAACCTAAAACAATGATAAAATCAATTCATACAGGCATAATCATTGGGATATTATCTGGGGGGATTTTTTTATTTTCAATTTCTATATACGTTGGATTTGGGGGATTATTTATTACATTGACAATGTTTTATACATTATTTTGGATACTTTCAGGCATTTCTGGTATGTTATTATCATACTTCATTAGAAAAGCAATAGCAAAAAGAAGGTCAAACTGATTTTTTCTTTATAGAATTATGTTTTCGGCATCAACCTAAAACCTATCTCCGAAAATGTTAATATGATAGCAAAAAGATATAGGGCTGTATGAAGAATAATTGGAAAACACTTTTCCAAGCAATGATAATTTCAGTTGTTGTAGTTGTGATATATGCTTTTCTGATAATATATAGTTTAGCGAACCAAACAATGCCTGGACCTGCGGGATACGCCTATACAGAACTTGATTTCGGTAGGCCCTTAGTGTTGGAATCTTTACCTGGAATAACTTTAATCTCCTTGTATAATTTTTGCATATTAACCCTGATATT
Source organism: uncultured Thermoplasmatales archaeon (assembly GCA_964638175.1). Lineage (GTDB taxonomy): Archaea > Thermoplasmatota > E2 > DHVEG-1 > DHVEG-1 > JAFGDG01. The sequence goes on from CAZWZY010000001.1 coordinate 143,344, forward strand.
ATTTCTTGTGATATTTGTAATAAAGAAATTGATAAAAAGGAAAAAATAATCTTTTTGTCTGCTAAATAATCACTTGGTTTTTACTTCATATATTCAACCTTTGGCATCAATCGAAAACTTGACTCAGAAGTAATGGCATCATCAACCCAGTCATCTAAACAGCGCTGAATAAGACGTCTACTTCTCCAGTAATTGTCATGTTTTCTTTTTCGGCGTAAACTAATTATACAAGTTTCTTATGTTCAGACCAAAGTAGCGATCGGAATAAAAATGAAGCTCATCATCTGTGAAAAAAACATTGCTGCAAGAAGAATTGCCTACATTCTTTCTAATGGAAAAACAAAGAACGGACGAATTGGTAGTACACCTGTCTACGAATTTACCAAAGACAACGAACCTTGGGCTGTTATTGGACTGCGCGGGCATATTGTCAATCTTGATTTTCCCGCGGGGTTTAATCAATGGGCAAAGACGCCCCCACACGAACTCATCACTGTTGATCCCTGTAAGAACATAACAGAAAAACAAATTGCAGCATCTTTAAAATTGTTGGTTAACAAAAACCCCTTCATTATTGTTGCAACGGACTATGACCGTGAAGGAGAACTGATTGGCGTTGAGGTTATCAACCTTTTGAAAGAATACAATAAAAATTTACATGGCATTAAACGAGCAAAATACAGTGCAATTACCCATTATGAAATTCTCCAAGCGTTTGAAAAATTAGCAAACGTAGATTATAACCTTTCAAGTGCAGGGGAAGCACGACAAGTTATCGACCTCATTTGGGGTGCTGTATTAACTCGATTTATTTCTCTGACTTCACGTCGTCTTGGTAAGGATTTCCTCTCCATTGGAAGGGTACAATCGCCAACACTTGCCTTGCTTGTCGAGAGGGAAAAAACAATCAAAAACTTTGTACCAAAAACATTCTGGAAAGTGATAGCAAAACTCAAGAAACAAGCCACCTTTGATGCCGTTCATAGCACTGGGCAATTTTGGAATAAAGCTGATGTTGACCGAATCTATGCCAAAGTGAAAGAGGCAAAAAAGGCGAAAGTGTCTGATGTCAAAAAAGAAGTTATCAAAGAATATCCTCCTTCTCCTTTTAGCACGACAACATTTTTACAATCAGTATCTCACCTTGGGTTTGCGGCAGCTAAAGCAATGAAAATTGCTGAAGAATTGTACATGAGTGGTCTCATTTCATACCCACGAACAGATAATACGGTTTACCCCCCCTCTCTTAATATCAAGAGTATTTTACAAAAACTATCTTCGTCATCCTTTGAGAAAGAAGTAAAAGAAATACTAACTAATGGAAGACAACGACCAACGAGAGGGAAAAAGCAAACAACCGATCATCCCCCCATCCATCCAGTTGGAATACCGCAAGGAAGAAAACTTACATCTGACCAACAAAAAATCTATGAACTTGTTTGTCGCCGATTTTTGGCAACTCTTGCCAAAGATGCTATTTCAGAAACCTGTGACGTTTCTTTTGGCATCTCAGGAGAGCCATTTCAGGCAAGTGGTTACCGAGTAATCGAATCACATTGGAAAACTATTTATCCATATTTTAAAGAGAAGAAAAAACCACTTCCCGAGTTAACTAAAGGAGAGGAAATTGACATTACTAATCTCATCTTAAAAGAAGACACCACAAAACCACCCCAACGATATACGCAAGGATCACTTATCGCAAAAATGGAGCAGCTTTCTCTTGGTACTAAATCTACCAGACACGAAATTATCAGTAAGCTGTACTCGAGAAGATATATTACTGGCACCACTCTTGTACCTACCTCGACAGCTATTGCCGTTGTAGACGCTCTTGCCGATTGTGACGTGGTTAAACCAAAGATGACGGCGGAGCTTGAGCAAGATATGAACAAAATTTCAGAGGGCAAAAAAACATTGGAAGAAACCATTGCTGAATCACGACAGATGCTCACTGCGGTTATGAAGGAATTGGAAAAAGACAAAGAGAAAATAAAAAACAATATTCAGCAAGCCCATCGCGAACAAAATACCGTAGGATCATGCCCAAAATGTGGGAAGCCTATGGTGATTCGTACCTCAAAAAAAGCGAAACGGTTTGTTGGGTGCACCGGCTATCCGCAATGCACTAACACTTATTCACTGCCACAGAAAGGCTCTATTACTAAAACTGAGAAAAAATGTCCAGCATGTAAAGCTCCAGTTGTCCGGGTGAAGGTGGCAGGAAAAAAGGGATGGAATCTGTGCCTAAATTCATCATGCCCGAGTAAACGAACACGTCCTAGTGCTTCTCAACCCCCCCCTCAGTAATGTAGCCAGTGATGTATTTTGCCGGGGTAATGTCAAACGCAGGATTTTTTACACGGACCCAGTCTGGCATTATATTACAATTATTCACTCGTAATATTTCATAATCCCCCCTTTCTTCTATGATAATGTCCTTTCCTTGTTGAAGAGCATCATCGAAGGTGCTTGTCGGTGCTGCCACGTAAAAGGGAATGTTGTGTTCTTTTGCCAATACTGCTTTTTCAAAGGTACCAATCTTGTTTGCCACGTCTCCATTTTTAGTGATACGATCAGCACCAGTAATAACCATGTCGATATTGCCGTTTTTCATGAAATAGCCGGCAGCATTGTCTGCAATAAGAGCATAATCAATACCTTCATGTTTCAGCTCCCACGCGGTAAGTAATCCCTGAAGGCGAGGCCTTGTTTCGTCAACAAAAACAAACATCTTTTTTTTCTTTTTATGAGCCTCCCGTAATGGCGCAAGCCCTGTTCCATAATCAATGGTAGCAAGGGCACCAGCATTACAATGCGTAAGAATAGTTGTCCCATTTCTGATTAATTTCTCGCCGTGCTCTCCTATCTTTTTACACTTGTCAGCTATGCTCTTTACATAGGTATTTGCAAGAGTAAGAGCATTGTTACCTGCGGCTATCCCCTCAGCCATATATTCGATTGCGTAAAAAAGATCGTGAGCGGTGGGACGTGTTTTACGTAGCTTCTCTGCTGCCGTATTACTATCATCTTTCCCAAGAGCCATACCATATGCTGCAGCAGCCCCAATAGAAGGCGCTCCACGAACAACCATTTCTTTTATAGCAAAGGCACACTCATCGACGGTGTGGGCAGTATAAAACTCAAACGTGTATGGGAGCTTCCGCTGGTCAATGAAATGTATGGCGTCATTTTCAAACCACAATGCTTGATAGTTTTTTCCTTCGACATTCATAATTCTACTCCTAATGCTTCCAACATTGTTTCTTCAACTTGTTGTAAACTACCTCCTACAATAAATAATCCAGTATTTTTTGTTACAATACACTTACCCTTTCTTAATGTTTTAAGGATTTCTTTTGTTGATTCAAAACTTCCAGGAGCGCACTCGTTTTTGGTGGAGAGCATCTTTTTCTTCATCTTTTTAAGTATTTCCTCTCCCTCAAGTTGAACGATCACATTCACATCTGCTCTGGCGCGATGGACCAGCCAATGCGTTGGTGTTTCGGGAGAAGGTTCTGCTGATCCCATTGCTAACAGGATATTTTTTACTGGGTCATAGTCAACAATCTCAAGAAAATCTCCTCGTTGCAAATCACTAAGACATTTTTTATCTCCCGTGCACAACAATCGTTTTCCGAATCCAAAACTGATCATACCGTTAACAGAGTCAATGCCACTTTGTTCTTTCAATAATTTTCCTAGTTCTATCAATTCGTTAATAATTGGACAACTGCTCCGCTCTCTTGATACAAAAAAGGTTTGCATACGATTGTTGGTTAATCCTTTTTCATCCATCACTATCGGCAACCATCACATTTCTTTTATGTTTTGTCTGCTTTTTACACCTTACACTCGCACTGTTTTCTCTTTAACAATTGCTTTTGTCTTTCAAGAGTATCAATAAATTCCGTTTGGATTTTTTCCCCTCTAGCAAAAGTTTTATCAAGCGGACTATTATGGCAGTACCCTCGATTTTTCATTTCCTCGGCGAGTAATTCATGTCGTAGATAGAGTGCATGTAATTTTCCCTTCCATCTTAAGGTTTCAGGATGCTTTGAATAACCTTTTTTATTGTTTATTAAAACTGACCAAATTGCATGAAGTTCTCTATGTTCACCTAGTAGATGTTGTTTGCATAGTTTTTCTTGCGGGATATCCCATATTCTCATGCTATATCACCTAATAAATTTACGCCGAGGGGGAGATTTGAACTCCCGCGAAGCCGAAGCCTCACGAGCTTTCCAGGCTCGCGCCGTAGCCAGACTGAGCCACCTCGGCAAAAACACTAGCGGAATATCCTCTTCTTATTAAGACTTTTTCCAGATGGAAGGATACGTTCCTTTTTTCATAAATACACGCTCAATAGAAGCACACATGCCAGTATCTTTTTGTATAATCTCTTCTGTAGCGAGTAAAGAACGAACCACAGCAATCCCCTCTCCTTTCAGAGTGAGAGCTACAGCTAGGCCGTCTTTTTTAATACCAGAATCTGCTTCAACAACACCAGGTATTGCCAACCCCGCTCCGTGGCATAACGCGTCAACAGCAGAATCTCTAATTACTATCTTTGGCAGATGAGACAATGCGTGTTCTAGCGGCATGATTGATGATCGCAGCTCTTTTTCGTCATCATTTTCTTTCCAAAATATGTACGCATCTTTGAGATCATGGAGTGTTATCGCATCATGTTCATGCAGTTTTCCTACTTTTGTACGTCGTAACTCTGCAAGATGTGCACCCGTTTTGAGCGTTTTCCCGATATCGACACAGAGAGTTCTTACGTAGGTTCCAGCTTCACAACCAACCTGAAACAACACATTTCTTCCCTTAATCTGAATAATATCAAAGTAATAGATGTGGCGTTTTCTACGAATTCTTTTTACTGCAGACCGAATAGGTGGCATTTGGGATACATCACCGACAAAACTCTGGCATGCTTCTTTTATTTTGGCGTTATCAATGTGTTTATGGAGGTTCATCAATCCTACATATTCTTTTCCCGCAGAGAGAAGAAATTGTAATGCTTTTGTTCCTTCCCCAACACCAATTGGCAATACCCCAACAGCGTTGGGATCAAGAGTACCTCCATGGCCAACCTTTTCGATATTAAGGATTTGTTTTACCCATGCGTCAACTTGATGGGATGTTGGCCCACGAGGTTTATCCAATACAATAATGCCACTGCTTAGAAGTTCTTGTACCGTTCGTTGTTCAGGTGCTTTTCCATAATTTGGATTGGTCTTTGCTTGGATCTTGATATGGCGTTTTCGTTTTTTGTCAGAAGGAAAGACGTGGCTTTTATTTTTCATGATAGCGCACTACAATAATTCTCTTATATAAAAAAGCCTACTTTTTGACCTGTTTGAGAATCATGGTGACAATCTCTTCAGCAGATTTTTCTGACGAATCTATCACTAAGTCATAAATGGAGTTATCACTGAGGTCAATGTTGTAGTATCTTTTGTATCTAAATGCCTCACTTTTTTCTCTTTCGCGTATTTCTTTCTTCCGTTGTGAAACTGTCCCTCCCTCACGTTTCACAATTCGTGCTGCTCGGATATCAATGTCTGCATCAATAAACACAGAAAGCGCAGATATCTTGTGTTCATGGGCGAGCCACCCGGCCAATCTCCCTTCAAGGATGACATTTCCTTTTTTCAATATGTTCAGTTGCTCATTATCGAGTTCCCTGTCTACTTTTTCATGTGTTTCACAATGTTTCCCAAACTCTTCGAGAGACATGCTATATTTTTTTGCAAGATTTCGAAAAATCATTCCAGAGTTAACATAAGAAGTGTCAAGGCGCTTTTCTAACAATTGTGCAACAGTTGACTTCCCACTCCCAGGCGCTCCACTTATCGTAATTGTTACCATAGTTCACTTATTTTGCAGACGGCAGTATCTTTCCTTTCGTTGCTTTCCACCAGTCCGTCCAGGTGACCCATTTCAGCCCTTGTCGGATAACTTGTCCAACAACCATAGAGAATATCAGATACAACCAGAGCCAAGCTTGCATAAGAAACGGCTTATAGAACAATGAGGCACCATCACCCCAGGGGACGGTAAAGAAATAGTGGTCGAGTCCTCCAAGAAAATATCGTAACCACATAAAAATAGGGACAATGAAGATAAATAAAAAAATCATTGGCTTCATCATACCACTAGACGCATCTGTCTGTTTTTTCATGATCTGTGGTTGCATTTTCATGAGTTTATTGACGCGATTAGTGTTTCCCTCTTTACGAGCTTTTGATATCTCCTTCTGAAATGCACGAGATAATTCCTGCGCTTCTCCCATTTTTTTCCAATCAGTAAACAGATTATTGAAAAAGGAAGACAGAAAGACGACGATGACGCCTGCCAATATTAAGGTAACTAAGGGAAAATTTCCTCCAAATCCAATAAGGGGATAGAAGACAGTATTGAGTGATACTGCCAACCAGTTTGCAATGGCTTGATTACCAAATACAAAAATCATTAGAAACATCAAAACCATCAACATTAGTAATTGACTTCCTTGAGCCTTGTTATCTATTTTTTTCATGATATCACACTATTTCAAGACAGGTGCTGCTTGTTTCACCGCCTTATCGATAGCACCGTCATGGTTAAAAACAATTTTGACAGTTGCGCCCGATAATGCTGCATAGGCCATAGCAGCAGCCCTATTCATTTGTTGGTGTTCTGCAATTTGCTCTACCGTATCAGAATCTCTTTTTCTTGTAGGGTCATTTGATCTTCTGTTAAATATCTCCTGCGGGTCTGCCTCTACCACAACAATGGCAGTTGGACGTAGTTTTTTTATTACCCATTCAGGTAGTCCAGGCATATATCCTTTCGGTGTTTTTACGGTGCAATGAGTGTCCAGTATGACATTGCCCATTACAGCAACTTTTTCTGCAGATTTTATCTGCAAGTCTTTTTGCTGCTCAAGCGTGAGTTTTCTCATCTCATCTCTATCTTTTACCAGACCAAGTTCTTTAGCAATATCGATCATAACCGTTCCAAAGGTGACAAATTGGACATTCATCCCTTCTGCCGCTTTCTTCATCACTGTTGTTTTTCCTACGCCCGGGATGCCTGTAACTACAATAACTCCCATGATGCCCCTCTCCTCATTCATTACCAAAAAATCCTCTGAGTACGGGGTGCATTTCCATAGCCTGTTCTTTAGCAATATCTTCGTATAACCGTATAATAATACCAACAGTAAGAAGCACACCAGTACCGCTGGCATTTCCGATGGTACCAATAGCATCGGCAAAGCCAGCTAACGCTCCTACCGCTGCGCCACCAATGACTGTTACCACAGGAATATATCGTTCAAGAACTTTTCTTAACACTCGTGGATCTCGTCGAAACCCAGGGATTTGCATACCAGAACTTTGAATTTGCCGAGCGACAGCACTGGGTCCCATATCTGTTGTTTCGATCCAGAATTTTGCAAACAGAATCGAGCCAAAGATCATCACCGATAGATAGATAATAACTTTTAGTGCAAATTGCCAGGGTGCATGGTAGACGACACCCCCTCCACCACCTAGAATTGGCATAAGCCAACTATTTAATCCTCCAGGACTCGACAGGTACCACGCACCACCAGATAGTGGCTGTGTACTAGCAGCCAAATCAAATTTACCAATCCATGCTTGACCGCCCAGTAGCGGAATTCCTGGATTATTATACAGTAACATGGCAAACATATTGATGTTTGCAAGCAGCGCTGCCATTAGAATGACCGGAATATTTGAAGCATAAATCAGCCGTATGGGATACCGTCCACGAGCACCACGAACGCGCCCATGAGCAAGCGGCAATTCAATACGAGACGACTCCGCATAGACGACTATGAAGAAAATAAGAATGGTGCCTAATAGTGGAACAATCGCATTTTGATAGCCAATTTGTGGAGAACCCATGAACATCGTCTGGTACCCCCAATTGACCATATCTCCCAACGACAGATGAGTTGCATAAAAATAAGTTCCTGGAATCGCCCCTGCAGGAGGGTTAGTTAGACTTACTTCTGCTGCTTGGACAGGTAACCAGTTGAATAGCCCGGTAAAAATTGATTGCGATACACCTGCTGCGATAAACAACGAAATCCCGGAGCCGATTCCCCACTTTGAAATCAGCTCATCCATGAAGAATACAAGCAATGCTCCAATTACTAATTGGATAACAATAACAACGTTGGCCATATCTCCGCCAACCAGTCCTACTAACCCATCGTTTGGTTGCAGGTATCCAAAAATTTGGGGAATAGCCTCAACAAAGATCATCACAATAACAAGAATTTTTTGTGTTCCCTGATAGATTCCCTTGTCCTCCTTCTTTGTCAGATCAAGATTGATGATTTTTGCACCAACAAAGAGCTGCAAAATAATAGATGCTGTAACGATAGGACCGATTCCCAGATGCATAATGGATCCAGAAGCACCCGCCATGATGAAACGGTACTGGGAAAATAAGTCAATAACATCTCCTTTTAATCCGAAGATCATGACATTTGTTAAAATGAAATAAAGAGTCAAACAAAGAATCGTCCAAATAATTTTCGTTCGAAAATTAACATGCCCCTCTGGTTTAGCGATAGCAGGCCATCGTTCAATGAGCGGTTTTAGTGCATATAACCTACTTTTCTTTTCTTCTGCCATTGTTCAAACCTGGATGCATTTTATTTTTTCTCGTTTTTCTCCAGCTCTTTAACAGGATGTTCTCCGGTAGCTTTAGGGAAAAGAACCTTACCACCCTTTTCTTCAATTTTTTCTATTGCTTTTGCTGATGCAGCGTTAACCGTAATTTTCATACTGCTCTTAATAGTTCCCCCTCCAAGTAACTTATCAATGCCTTCTTTTGTTAAGTCAACATCTTTTTTTCCAGGGAATGATCCTTCGAGTTGACCAACATTCATAATCGTTTCTTTTTTTACTACACTTTTCGGTCGTTTAAATCCGTGTACTCCAAAATGATCAGGCATGTATTTCAGCATATGCATATATTTATGTTTATGCAGGCCAGCGTTGCCTCTGCCCCCCCTGAGACCAGCGCCTCTCCCTGCCTTTTTACCTCTGCCGTGGGTCATGGATCCTCTGAATTTCTTTGTTTTTGTTCGGGTCACATTATCACAAGTCCTGCATTTTTCTGTGCCATAGGTCGAAAGCAGATATAGTAATATATTATTATACTTTCGGATAAGTTTTAAAATGCGATTTTCAACAAAATAACCTCAAACTCTGCCTTTTCTTTATTGTGAAAATGATAGATTTTTTTTATAGGAAACTGGTACATTTTTCGATAAACAATTTTTCCCTCAAGTGCATGTACGAGCTTCTCTAAGAAGGGAAAGGTCTTTGCCAGATGAAGTGAATATACCACTGGTGCTATCTCGCAAGATGTTTCAAGGAATCTTCTATCGGCATTTTCATTACTTTTTTGCGCACCAAACGGGGGATTCATAATAACCGTGTCAGCATTCATGTTAATATCTTTTACATCCGCTGTGATAAATTCTATTTCTAGATTGTGCTTCTTTGCATAGTCACTTGCCATAGCTGTCAGTTGCTTATCGATATCAATGCCAATGACTTTTTTTGCACCAGTGACCGCAGCACCGATGGAAAATACCCCTGTTCCACATCCCAAATCAAGAACAATTTTGTGTTGGATGTCACCAAATTGGTGTGCGGTAAGGATAATGTCTGCAGCAATAGTAGCAGGTGTCATGTACTGTTCCAGAGCAACTCTTGAAACAGTTGGTTCTGGCAGTTGTTGCAAGAAAATTTCTAATTCTTTTTTTTTCATACGAAGTAGTTAGGATAGCCACATCGATTACTAAGAGTTTATGCACAAATTTTATTTGCTCGAAGTAGTTTTCGTGCCTTCCGCATGGGCTCGTAGATCAGCGGAAGATCGCTTCCTTGGCATGGAAGAGGCCTCGGGTTCAAATCCCGACGAGTCCATCATTCTTTTATAGTGAGAGCTCTCTATTTGGTCTATGGTGCGTCTGAAGAATAATTGAGAAGAAAGGCAAGAAAGATTGCTAAAGAAAAATCTGATTTTTATATTCATCTTGTGATATATCTTGCTGTAAATGCATTCCTGATTGCACAATGGTGGGTCATTGCAGGACCTGGTAGTTTTCCATGGTTTGTATTTCTATTGTTTGGTTGGATAATAGGAGTCGCAGCACACGGAATTTCAGCGTTTAGAGGCGAGGGATATATTGAGCAGCAAGCTGAGAAAGATTACCAAAAACTCAAAAATAAAGAAACGTAGTCCTTTGCGCCTTCTGCTTTTATCATATAATATACTTAAAATTATATAATAATAGAAAGATACAAAAAGATTATATATGCGATTTCCCGTTTTAGGTATATAAATGGCTGATAGTATGATGCGAACTAAAGTAGTTAATGATTCTACTGATCTTGTCCCCTTATTGCGTGCATTTGACACGAAAATTAAAAAGGAAGTGTTCAATGACCTTCTCCTTGATTGGAAACCATTAAGTGAAATCATTGAAAAATATGGTGATGACGGGGAAGAAGCGGTTGAACTTTTTGATAAGATGAAACTGGTCGAATCCAAATGGACGACTTCACAAGATGGCATAAATGGAAAACCCCAGAAAAAATACCGGTCGTATTACTCTGCGTTTAACATCAATATTTCTTGTCCCGTTAATGAGATTAGTGAGATTTTTACGGTTGCATCGCTGAACCAAAGAGAATTTGAAAATCTTGAAACCAAAATCTACAACTTTGTTGGGGAAGATGGAAAATTCGGCAATATGGTTGCAGAAACCTTTAATCTGTCCAACTTGGCGCTTAAAGGTCTCGTTAAACGATCAAACAAATTTTGCTATAAAGGATTGAAATTAAGTAGAAAGGAGTAATTGTTTTTATACCTCATTGCACCTATTATTTTTAAACTCCTTTTATATTCCAGATAGATAATGAGTTACGAGATTATTTTACAGGCACTCTGGCTTATCCTTCCAGCATACATTGCGAACGCCAGTGCATTACTGAGTGGCAGGGGTACACCCATTGATTTTGGAAAGAACTGGAAGGACGGAAAACGATTGCTCGGCGATGGTAAAACGTGGCGTGGTTTGGTTACGGGTGCCGTTATTGGAATGGCTGGAGGATTTGGGCTTTCTATCATTGCATTCTATGCACATGATAGTGAGTTTGCTTTTTTAGGATTAAGTGACTTCGGCCGCTTCCCTCTCATGATATTCATTGTGGGGTCCCTCTGTTTCGGCGCATTAATAGGTGATATCGTCGAGAGTTTTTTTAAAAGAAGACTGGGAAAACATCGCGGGGAAGATTGGGTCCCCTTCGATCAGCTCGATTTTATAGTAGGTGCATTACTTTGCAGTTTTCTTTTTGCTTCTTTCTTGCAGGTGGCAGGAATTACCAGTACCAATTGGTTTCTTGACACATTCACAATCTGGCATATTCTCATATTGCTTGTTATAACGCCCTTTTTCCATGTGTTTGCCAATTTTGTTCACAGAAAAACAAAACGATAGCATCAAACGAACTTATTTAAACACAAGAATCTTTTTCTTATCAACATGACAACATCATCACCTGCCATGAATAAAGAACTCAAAGAGTGGTTAGCAGATACAAAAAAATTTATTAAAGAGAAAAAGGACGGCCAACAAACCCAGAAGAGACCGTCAGGAAAATGTCAGATTTGTGGGCAGAATGATGCCAAAGCTATTTGTTTAAAATGTGGACGATCCGTGTGCGGTTCGTGTTATTTTAAGCTTATCAATATTTGTAAAAAATGTGTCCCTCCAGAAACAGCGGCAAAATGGGAAGGAAAACAACCAAATTGGGAAGAAATTCTTGGCGTTGAATGGGTTGATTAATTTACCTTTTATAAGGATTTCAAAAATCTCTACTTAAATATTGATATCTCAGCTCTCTTTTCAATTAATCATATATAGTAACAAGCACATTGGTAAAAAGAGACAATAGACGGAGGAAATCCTATGGATAAAGAAAACGAATGTGTAAACGCAAGTCTCTACAAAACAGGAATATTCTACGGAACAATTAGTGTATATGACTTCAAGTAACCCGATACTATCTTTTTAATGATACACTAATCGCTTCCTTTTTCCCTTTTGATTCTTTCTCCTTCTACCCACAATGCATACATTGATCGAGCAGTTCTCCAAGAGGAAGGGAAGATAGGTACGCCAGCGGACTTTAAATCCCAGACCAAATCTTCAAACTCTTTGCCACCAACCCAGGTCGCCAATATAGGTTTTTTATAGGTTTCGTGTAACTTTCTTTGCCGTACCATCTTTAATATGGCACCAGTAAATTCCCTCGGTCGTGCGTATCCTCCATGGACCGATGCAACAATCACCCCGTCAATATTTTCATCTTCAAGCAGTGCACTGGTAGCCGTTTCATATCGTTCAAATCCAGCATCGGCAACAAGATCAACAGGATTATTCGGTTTGACTAAGTCAGGAAGAATTTTGTCAATTTTCTTATATGTCTTTGCTGACAGTTTTGGAATCTGTAGACCGTTTGCCTCGCATGAATCTGTCAATAAGATTCCTAACCCTCCACCATTGGTAATGATTCCGATCCTATTCCCCATAGCAGGCGGTTGCCCTGCTAATGCCCGTGCCATATCAAACAATTCCACTACATCGCGACACCGGATGCCGCCTGCTTGTTTGATAGCAGCACTATAAATCTTATCACTACCCGCCATCGAACCAGTGTGAGATTCAGTGGCCCGAGCTCCTGCAGCACTTCGTCCAGCTTTTACCACAAGAACTGGTTTTTGACAGGCTTTAATGCTGTTCATAAATGCACGCCCGTTTTTGATTCCTTCAATATACAACCCGATGACTTTTGTTTCAGAATCAGTGCTAAAATAATCAATAAGATCATCATCGTCAATGTCAAGCTTGTTTCCCACACCAATAATTTTTGACACCCCCATGAACTCATTATTGGCTAGGTAAATCATACCAATTCCGAGAGCACCACTTTGACTGATGAGCGCAACATTTCCTTTCCGAGGGACTCCAAAGACAAATGAGGCATCAAGACTATCTGATGCATTTTTATAGCCCATGGTATTTGGTCCTAGTACTCGTATACCCGTGTCTTTGATAATTCTTCGTAGTTTATCTTCGAGAGTATCTTCTCCCACTTCACTAAATCCTGAAGAAATAATAATGACATGTTTCACCTGCTTTTCTACAGATTCAGTAAGTATTTGTGGAACTATTTTTGCTGGCACAGAGATTAACGACAAGTCAATATCTCCAGGGACATCTGCTAATTTCTTGTAGCATTTTAGTCCGAGTATCTCTTTTTCATGAGGATTTATTGGATAAATTTTACATTCGTACTCAGAAATTACGATATTTTTTAGAGCAGCATGCCCAATTTTCCTAGAATCTTTGGAAGCCCCAATCACTGCAATGCTTTTTGGTTTGAAGAATGTGTCAAGGTTCCCCTTCATAGATGATCACGACATATCCAACATAAAACATGTATTACTTAAAAGATAGTGTAATCAGTCATCGAGGTATTGTTTCATGATGTTGATGACTTCTTTGCTGGTTTTTGCGGTACTATATTCTGTTAATGGTTGTTTATTTAACTCTAAAAAATGTGGCCCCCATTTGTAGAGTTTTACCACCTCTTTGGCTTGTTCACAATAACCCAATATGTACAATGCTGCAGCAAATGCCTCCACTGTTGTTAATTTGAACGGTTTACCGTAGTTCACAGGATTTGCAGCAACGACAAATGGTAATGCACGCGAATAATTTTTTTTCTCAAGAACTTGAAATGACGTTTCTGCTGTTTTCCAAGAACAATCTAGTGCAAGAATACCTCGTTGAAGGGCAGTGGTTTCATCTTCTTTTGAGAGCGCCTTTTGTGCAAATGGATTTAAGAGAATTGTTTTTTGAGGGACTTTTTTTATGGTAGTTTCCACCTGTGCCAAACCAAATTTCCGCATCTTTTTTGCACTACACTTCTTTGCATCGTCTTCGTTTGCATGACAGACAAAAAGCTTAATTTTTGGTTGCATTAGTCACCAATCTTTACATCAACTACCGCATGGCTTATGCCAGGAGCATATGATTTGATACAGGTATGTGATAACAATATTACTTTTTTCTCATAGGTATGTGCAATCTCCTTAATCTGCTTCATTGGTTGTTGAGGTATTTTTTTTTCTGGAAAGGTATCGTGGTAATGGATGATGCCCGTTTGATTTTTGAGACATTCGAGTGCTGTTGAAAGATAGGAATGCGTCTTTCTAATATGTCCCATGATCACTCTGTTTGCCATGTTTTTTGGTGCCGTTTTTCTACAATCCCCCAATAGGGGCTCTATAATAGAAGTGACATCGTTTAGTACTGTATTCTGACAGAGGTAATCATATGATAGAGGATTGATTTCACATGCAACAATTCTTTTTGGCTTGCTTTTTACTGCCATGGGTATACTAAAATAACCGATCCCTGCAAAGAGATCAACTACGATCTCATTGTTGTCGGCAATGGTTGCCATTCGTTTTCGCTCGTCCATATTTCCTGAGGAAAACATAATTTTTTGCAGGTCTAATCTAAATCGTATGCCGTTTTCTTTGTGAATAGTTTCTGTGTTTTTATCGCCAAAAAGAATTTCAACTATTGGCTCTCTGTATAGCCCGCTGATGCCACCAACATCATTTAAGACTGTTTTACACTGAAGATAGTTGGCGTAACACTCCGCAATGTGCGTTTTATATTTCTCGAGTTCTTTTGGTAATTTTATAACTGCAACATTACCAACTTTCTCCCATTTTTGGGGCAAAAAAGACATCTTCTTTTTAGGAACAATATCTCTCAGCGATGTTGCAATTCTATCGAAGGGATTACTGACCATGATGTGGGGTTTAACAACATAACACTATAAAATGTCATGCACCAAATACTTTCGCTCATGTCTCAACAACTCTTTTTACCAAGGTTTGTATACCCTCTTTCATCATGGGACTTTTCCCTTATTCATTGCGCAAAAGCCAAAAGGCGATTATGCAGACTATCAAAAATACACTTGAGAGAGGCGGCCATATGGTTTTTGAATCAGGTACTGGATCAGGAAAAACCATTTGTGCCCTCACCTCAACTCTCGAGTATGCATTAGCACATCAAAAAAAAATTGTTTATATTACACGAACCAATGCACAACAACAACAAGTCATCTTTGAATTACGATCTATCAGGAAGAAGTTGTCCAGCGATAAGGAGCAGGCATTTGGCATAGGTATTCAAGGCCGTGCAAATATGTGTATTCTTGCACGAAAAAATCCAGATTTTGCCAAAGGAACAGCAGAAGAACTTTCAAAATTTTGCTCCTATGAAAAAAAGAAAGCAAGGAACCCCAATCAACAAAACAAAGGATGTCAGTACTATCGCACTTTTTTAGAACGAAAAGAAAAGGTTGCAAGTCTTGTAGAATGGACAACAAAAACACTTCCTACGGCAGAAGAATTTATTGCGCATTGCGAACAACAACATATCTGCCCTTATGAGATGAATCGACTACTTATCCGCGAGGCAACCGTAGTTGTCGTTCCGTATGTCTACGTATTGAATGCCATGATCCGAAATATGCTGTTTGACTGGCTTTCGGTTCCTGAGGAAGACATAATTCTGATTGTTGATGAAGCACATAATATCCCTGATTTTATCAGAGATTTGTTCTCGGTACAACTTACTGCATACATGCTTACCAATTGCCTGTATGAAGCGGAAAAATTTGGCGATCCCACACTCCTCGATGGCACAAGTACCGTTTCAGACTTTTGTAATATGCTTCTTGAAATTATTAACACATTGAGAGATACGTACGTGTACGGAATCTTAGAAAGCGGCATTCGAAAAGGACCCAGGGAAAAAACAGATGCGTTTATTCCTTCAAACGAACTAGAAACTGAACTATTATCTCGATTGAACATCACCAGTAGAAAATTGCATGATATCATTGGAGACTTCATAGCGTATGGAGAAAAGATACAAGACTATCGACAGAAGGAAGGAAAACTACCTCGCTCATATCTACACAAACTCGGCGTCTTTCTTGATGTATGGATGTCGCTCGAATCAGAGCAATATGCAAAACTCGTGGTGGATGCAGCTCAAGGAAAAAATCCCCGCATTGAAGCCTTTTGTTTAGACCCCTCAGTTGGTACAGGAATCCTGCGAGAATTTCATGCAACGGTTCATATGTCTGGTACCCTTGAACCACTTGAAGAGTACCGAGATTCTCTAGGACTTCCTGAAGATACTGAATTAGTTTCCTATCCATCTCCTTTCCCTGAAGATCATCGAAAGATTCTGTTTGTTCGTGATGTTACCACAAAATATGCAGAGGTGGCAAGGGACAAAACTATCCGTCCTCGAATAAAAAAACATATCACTAACATCTGCAACACCTTCCCGCGAAACACCATGGTCTTTTTTCCCAGCTTTGACATCATGTCTACATTTTTACACGACGGTATGAAACAAGACATCACTCGTTGTCTCTATGTGGAAGAACAAGGAATGTCACAGATAGACTTGATGGATATTGTTTCTGATTTTAAAGAATGTAGCACCAATCACACTGATGGAGCAACGCTTTTTTCTGTTATCGGTGGAAGAATTAGTGAAGGTATGGATTTTCCGGCAGAGGAACTCGAAGTTGCCGTTATTGTCGGCATTCCTTACCCAAAACCAACTGCACGACAGCGAGGACTGCAACGATATTACGATATTAAATTCCGGAAAGGGTGGGAGTATACGGTTGAAGCCCCAACAGCACGAAAATTGCTACAATCAATCGGCAGACTCATTCGCAATGAGCAAGACCGAGGTGTCGCTATTATTCTTGATAGAAGAGCACCACGGTTTACCCGCTATTTAGGTAAGTTAACTGAATCCAAAAACCCGCTCAGAGATATCGATCATTTTCTCAATCAATAGCTCTACTTTGGTAAGAGATTTGGTATGCCCTTTTCTATTGGGTAGGTGCATTGACATGTTTTGCACGTCAATGTCCCTTCGAGAATCTCATCTTTTTGTTCTTTAACAGAGGTGATGTCAAGATTTCCTTTGCACGTTGGGCAACACAACATATCAACAAGGTTTTTTTTCATGTCTATTCACCTACGATGTCTCATAATCACCAAGAAACATTATCCGCCGTCTCCCAAGATCAGAATCCCATATAAATCCCCAGTCCTCATCGCTTGCTTTTTTCCCCTCCTCAATGGTTTGAATATAGTTTTTAACTTTGGAATCCATCATATCTGCGGCGTGCAGTACAACCGCTTCGACAATTTTTGGTAATCTTGGAGAACCAAATTCATACTTCCCATGGTGACTGAGAATGAGATGACAAAGATACTGCTCTAACTTTTCATCAAATGACTTCTCTTTTTCCCGCAAGAGAGCAATTTTTTCTCGTATCCAGTGCTCTCCGATGACAATATGACCAATGAAATTTCCATCATCTGTTTTATCAATTGCTGCAGTCGTTGTATATTCTTTGAGTTTGCCAACATCATGAAGAATCGCTCCAGCAATGACTAAATCTCGATCAATAGCGGGATACATCTCGCAAATGTTATTGCATAGCCGTATAACACCAACTGTATGTTCAAGATTTCCTCCTACGTAGTTATGATGGTGTGTAATGGCTGAAGGTGCATGAGTATAGTCGTTTACAAAGTCTTTATCGGCAAAAAACAATTCAAGTAATGATCGTAGTTGTGGATTTTTTATTGATTTTATCTCTTTGTTCACTATCTCAAATAGTTCGGCTATACGATCCTCTTCTAAAGATGGAATAAAGTCACTCACATCATATTCTGTTGGACTACACCGTCGTAGCCCTCCAGTAGTTTCATTGATAGATATCTGTGGCGTTTCTTCGTAGATTTCTACGTTTCCTAATCGTATCTGTACAACATCTCCCACTTTGAAACTATCATAGAGTCGCTTGACCCGTTCTTTGTTATCGCCTCCCCAGAACTTAACACCGATTTCCCCGGTTTTATCGGTTACGACAATACTGAACCATGTCCCTCGTTTGTATGCTCGTGGCGGATTTTTCAGTTTAACCGCAAAGAAATCATTGACTACATCCCCCTCTCTGAGATTTTCGATAAATTGCTCTTTCTTTCGCTTTCCCGTATCGGCTTTTATCATCGTTTGTTCGTCTTGTTTTTTGTTATACCTTAAGATATCGGTCATGGTAGATTCTCCCCCAGGAGGAATTTTAGATGCCATATACTATACTGTTTTGATTTATACATTTTTCCTAGAAAATTCACGATTTTTTGCCTACCAACAGATAAATACCATAGCGAGTGCACCACAAAAAACCCGGCAGCATTACAAACATTTCAGGTATGGCAATGCCAGAAAAGAACAACAAAAACACTGATGAACACGCGGCAATAGCCGTTACTACTAGTGCCTCAAGACCGATACGTTTCAATATACCGCCCTGCTGTCTGAATAACCGTACACCCATGACAAAGAACCCCAAGGGAAAGGCAATGAAAAACAATCCAGAAAGGTCGACATGATTGATGCTGGGCAATGGAAAAATACCAACACCCATAAGATACAGGGCACTCAATGAAAAAATGGTTGGACCCACCCGCTCTTTTTTCAAATGTAGATTCAAACCAACGGAAAATATCAACAGTAAAAAACCGATAAAAATTAACCCGTAGTTAAAAAAGGACAGTCCATACTCTGGTCTACCAAGGTCACTGATTGCGTTTTCTGTCCAACTGAACCAAGAGGCATATGGCAAGGTACCTATTAAAATTATGAGCGTTATGAATGGGAGAAGAATGCCACTTATTCCTGCCAGCGTTTGAATATATATTGTAAGTTGTTTCATACTCTCTCTTCTTATCACGGCCATGTTAGATCGTATAGACTTTTCCTTCTTCTACTGGTACAACGTTTGGTTCTAGTTTGTTGAATAGGTGTGGTTTTTCTGTATGTATTGGATATAACGTTTGTGGTTTTATCCTTGAAATCATAGCTTTGAGTTCCTCACCATTAATATGCCCTGAACAGTGCGACTGCACAAATCGCAAATCAAAATGGTTCAGCCAATTGTGCATCCGCTCATAGGATATCTCCATCTCTTCGTTAAATGGTTCAGATAGCGAATGTATATAAACTCCATTTTTTGGTTGCAAATCAACCAGTGTATTCAAGTACCAAAAGTTTAAAACGATCATGTAGTCAGCAGGGCATTTCTGGATTTCTTCTGCCGTAATAATATTTGGATACTTTAATCGTTTTTTGATGTAATAATCTGAGTAATCTTCATCGATATACGTGCCGGTCATTCTTTTTGGCTTCAACAGTTTAATCTGTTTATCAGTACTATCGGGTGCAGTAAGTTTTTTATCTCGATGGTATCGCTCAAGAAAGCAGGCATGCTTAAAACTAATTACCAATCTTTTTCCCAATGCTTTTGCAATTTGATAAAAGGTGGTAAATCGATCAATATCTTTAAAATTAAAGTCAACGAAAGTCATATTGGTACACGCTGCAATCTCCTTTTTTGACGTTTCATATACTCGTTGTTCTGACTCTCCCGTGTTTTTACTGTCAATTCGCGTGCCCTCGGTAATCATAGCTACGGGTTTTGCCTCTCGAGCTTTGGAAACAAATTCATCAGTCATTCTTGCGTGAAGGCCATGGGATCTGAGATCTCCGGTGTAGATAATTGCCCCCTCTGATGTGTGAATAATAAATCCATAGGCGCCAGGCACCGAATGATCAACATGGACGGGATCAATTTCAAGTGAATCAATGGTTATTGTTTTTCCTGTTCGGAATGTGTAAAACACTCGTTTAATGGGGGGAGCCTTATAGTCGCATTTGTAGACGGGGCGTTTCCGATAATTCATTACTTCATTCTCAATGGTTCGTTGACTTTGCTCGTCTACTGCTTCTAGAATATACTTACAGGTTTCTCCGCAATAAATAGGAATGTCTTTATGAAGAAAGGAAATGTAATTTGCATGGTCAGCATGTGCATGAGAAAGAACAACTCCTGCAACGTCTGGTTCCTGGGCCTTTTTTCCTGCATGCTCAAGTAAATCTTCTCGGTATATGCCAGAAATATCAGGCAACAATCCTAACTCTAGAAAATCACCAATGCCATTTGCAGATCGCGGCATTAAAAACTCCTCAAAAAATTTTCCTCTCCTTGCAAAACTCATGCCAAAATCAAGAAAAATTTTTGTTCCACGGTCTTCGAGGAGAATTTTATTACCACCGATCTCGTCGACCCCCCCGTAAAATTGTAATGATACCACTGTTGTTTCACCGCTGCTATTGTTGAACAAGCAGCGTCTACATAAAGGTTGTTGAAGAAAATAAGGATTTTGTCCGCTACTTTTTTCGTTCTCGCGCTAAATCTCGAGCACGTTGCCCAACGACAAACAGTTTTGCAATGAAGGTAATTTCATTTGCTTCTTCTTTGTTTGATACTTGGCCGACAATCATCATAGGTATCTACGTACCTATTTGCACGTTTCCTTTAAAACGTCTTGTTGTACAGATGTTACCCACAATTATTTGTTTACTATCGAAATTAATAAAACATGGATGTTTGTTTAAGGGTTGTAAGGGTGTCGCCTTTATGTCTCCGATAAATATACACGACATGCTTACCTCTTATGACAAAAAAAATCTTACCATAGCAACGGTGTGTTCCCATTCTTCTTTGCAAATTTTTAATGGTGCAAAAAAGGAAGGATTTAAAACACTCGGTATCGCTGTTGGTGAAAAGAAAAAATTCTACGATGCGTTTCCTTTAGGAAAGCCAGATGAGTTTCTTACCGTAGATAATTACAAGGATATTTTGAAATACACTGAGGAACTGCGAGAACAAAATGTGATTGTTATCCCGCATGGTTCGTTTGTTGAGTATCTTGGACCAAAGAATTTTCTAACAATTGATGTTCCCACCTTTGGCAATAGACAGGTGCTTATGTGGGAATCTGATCGGCAAAAAGAGCGAGTATGGCTTGAGGGTGCTGGTCTTACCATGCCAAAGGAAATCAAAGATCCAAAAAAAATTGATAAGCCAGTTATTGTCAAATATCACGGAGCAAAGGGGGGTAAAGGCTTTTTCATTGCAAAAACCTATGAAGAATTCAAAAAACGTGTCAAGAAAAACAAATCCTACAGCATTCAAGAATTTGTCATGGGCACACGATATTATCTTCATTACTTCTATTCGCCCATTCAAGACAACGCCTATAAGATAAGTAAAGGGAGCATCCAACTTCTATCTATGGACCGTCGTGATGAAACAACTATTGATGAAGTGCAACGACTTGGCTCCATTGCTGAATTAGAAGAACTAGGCATTCACCCTACCTTTGTCGTAACAGGTAACATCCCCATTGTGATGAGAGAATCGTTACTTCCCAAAGTCTTTCAGATGGGCGAGGCAGTAGTTGAAAAATCATTGGAGCTATTTGGCGGCATCATTGGCTCTTTTTGTTTAGAAACCGTTGTTACTGAGGATTTGGAATTTAAAGTGTTTGAAATCTCCGCACGTATTGTTGCCGGAACAAATCCCTATATTGCCGGTTCACCCTATGCTGAGTTGATTCAACCCGATCTTTCTACTGGTCGAAGGATGGCTCAGGAAATTAAATATGCAAATAAGAAGAATCTTTTAGGGGAAATTTTGAGTTAATGGCATTATCCTATTTTAAAAAAGTAACCATGATGGCAATTTGAGCCCACATGCGATTCTCTGCTTCATCAAAAATCACCGATTGTTTTCCATGAGCCACTTCTTTGGTCACTTCATAGCCATAGTATGCAGGAAGACAATGCAAAAAGATAGCATCAGATTTTGCACCTTTCATTAGAACATCATCGACAGTGTATCCTTTAAAATCTTTCAGACGTTGTTGTTTTTGTTCTTCATCTCCCATGGAAACCCAGGTATCAGTTGCCACCACATCAGCTTCCTTGGCAGAATCATTTACTAAATCAGTAATTTTTATGGTGATGCCAAACTTTTTTGCTTGGTTGACAAAGTACGCATCCGGCCAATATTTCTTTGGGGAGACAATGGTAATGTCCATTCCTGTAATGGCGCAACCCAAGAGATAGGAATGCGCCATGTTGTTTTTTCCATCACCCAGATATACAAGATGCAGTCCCTTGAGCTTTCCTTTATGTTCTTTGATAGTCATCAGGTCAGTAACCACTTGGCAAGGGTGTTCTTTATCATCAAGTCCTGAAATCACGGGAACGGTTGCATGCTGCGCCAGTTCTTTCATAGCCTTATTACTTTTTGCTCTGTACATGATGATGTCAACATAGCGGGAAAGAACAAGTGCGGTGTCTTCGATAGATTCCCCTCGTCCAAGCTGGAGATCGTTGGTACTCAAGAAAATGGCATGGCCGCCCAATTTTGTCATACTTGTTTCAAATGACACTCTGGTTCGTGTACTCGATTTTTCAAAAATCATTCCTAATGTCTTTCCTTTTAACCGTTCGATGCTCATGCCGCCTTTTGCTTTGCGCTTTAAATCAATGGCCCGATCGATAATCTCTTCTAAGTCGCCCTTCAAATCTAACATAGAAATAAGGTCTCGTTTCATCGAACGGGAAATGCCCTTTCCTTCTTTAAACGTATCGCTGTGGGAAAAGCTATATTCACAAAAAGCATACTCTTCACGAGCAGATGGGAATTGATTTAGGGGATCTCTTTAAAAAGGAGAAATGTAGCTTTCAAGACTTGAAGGATAGTGTCATTGTCATCGATGCCTATAATGTTCTTCATCAGTTTCTTTCCAGTATTAGACAGCGAGACGGTACCCCACTAAAGGATGCTCAAGGAAGAATTACCTCGCATCTTTCTGGACTGTTTTATCGAACCGCAAACATGGTTGAGGCTCGCATTCGCCCTGTCTATATCTTTGATGGTGAACCACATCCTCTCAAGGCAAAAACGCTGCAACAACGAAAAGAACGGAAAGAACAAGCCGAAAAGGAGTGGAAAGAGGCACTGGAACGAGGTGATCTAAAAACAGCTCGGACTAAAGCACAACAAACATCACGGGTGACTGATGACATCATCAAGCAAAGTGAGGCATTGCTTACTTCCTTAGGCATACCCTACGTTCATGCTCCCTCTGAAGGAGAAGCACAAGCAAGCTATATGGTAAAAAAAGGAGATGCCTATTCAGTTGGCTCACAAGATTTTGATTGCCTGCTTTTTGGTGCACCTGCTCTCGTTCGTAACCTCACTTCCTCCAGTAAAAGAAAATTACCTAATAAACAATCATATGTGAAAGTGAATCCTGAGTTCATTCGATTGAAAGCAGGACTGAAATCGTTGCACATTGTACAGAAACAGCTCGTTGATATGGCCATTCTCATAGGTACAGATTTTAACGACGGCATCAAAGGCATTGGACCGAAAAAAAGTTTACAACTGATTAAAAAAGCCGGCAATCTTGAAAACGCCTTAGCAACGGTTGGTGATGCAAATGCACCAACCTTTGATGAAATTGAACAGATTCGAAAGATATTTCTCCATCCTACCGTAACAGACAAATATGCATTACAATGGAATGTACCAGATAATGAAGCCGTGCTGGGCATTCTTTGTGATGACCATCACTTCAGTCGGGAACGTATTGAACCTATCCTTGAAAAATTCTCATCGATTGAGCATATGATGAAACAAAAAACGCTCTTTTAGTGCTCTTCTCTTTGTAATGCCGTAACTGTTAATCGTTCTACATCGGGGAATTGGTCTTGTACTTTTTTAAGTAATTTTTGTTTAATGGCATTAAATTCTCGAACCGTCATATCACAGGAAACTTTAATTTCAATTTCCCCTTGGTGCACTGGCCCCGCTCTTCGCAGTCTTACTACATGGGCTGATTCCACTTCAGGAATTTCTTCTGCGATTTTTTTAATCACATAGCTTTTATCGATGCATTCTCCATCGCATGCATCGACAAGCATGGCACTGCTTTCTTTAATGGCAGCAAACCCAATGGTTACAATAACCCCTGCAATAATAAAACCGACAATGGCATCAGCAAGGTAATAGCCATAATAGTCAAACACCAAGGCAACAACGGTAAGACCCGACGCAGCACCGTCTTTAATGGTGTTAAATGCTTCTAGTTTGACTGAGCCCATTGTTGACCCTCTTTTGTATTTATAGACGCCAAGCCCGATAGCGACAAGAGCAGCAATCAAGGCGACGATAATGCCTAAAAGGGGAGCAGTAACTTCATGCGGGTCGATAAATTGGTAGTAGGATCTGAACACAATATATCCCGCAAGCACTATCATAATAATGGCTGCAGCAATGGAGGCAAGATTTTCCATCTTATAATATCCATAATGAAATTTGTCATCTGCAGGTTTTTTGAAAAACATAAGTCCGATCCAAACGACTGCAGAAACAAAACCATCGCCAATACAGTCAATGCCATTTGCAGTAAGGGCAACACTTCGTAGGAATAACTCTCCAAGAATAATTTGAATAACTCCAAGTCCCACGAGAATAAGCGTGGTAATGCCGGCCAACTTGTCGGCATTATTGATAAAATCGCTACTCTTCCCCATAGATTGAAAGACTGAAACGGACGGGGTGTTATGAAGGTTATTGTTACATTAGAAAATTGAGCGAGTCTCCTGGGTTGTATTCCTTTGGCTTCGTGCCGTTCTTAAACACTCGTGCACCGGTACTACCTTTGAGCGTAACCTTTTCTCCGACGATATGAAGCATAGCTCCCTCTCGTAATCCAACAACATATTCTGTGTTATAACAATGAAACTCTTTGATGCGGCTCGCTCTTGTCTCCCCTTTGTGTGTCGACTGTGGATCGGGATCGAGATAGTGAGGATTAATATTGAAGGGAACCAGATTCAACGCATCGAAACTTGGCGGGTAGACAATAGGCATATCATTTGTTGTTTTGATACTTTTACAGGCAACGTTTGATCCTGCACTGGTGCCAATATAGGGCATGCCTTCTTTCACTTTCTTCCGTATATCATCGATGATATTTGCTTGGTATAACTCATGCAACAACACAAATGTGTTCCCTCCGCCGATAAATAATGCTTCTGCGTTCTTTACTGCATCTTTTACTGAATCGTATTTATGAATGCTCGTGAGAGCATATCCCATTTTTTGAAAACGATCTTTCGCAATATTCGTATATTCATCATGGGTCATTCCTCCAGGGCGAGCATAAGGAACAAAAAGAACCTGTTTGCGTTTTCCTAAAAATGCATTGATGTTTTCAGCACAGTGATCTAAATACCTGCTTCCATGTAATGTTGAATTACTTATAAGTAATAATTGTCGAGTCATAGTGGAAAAATTATCTTTGCTCTTAAAAACTTTAGGGGACGGGTAAACTTCTTACTTTTTTATTATTTTAAACTTATCGGTCCCTATTAGCAAGGCCAACCGCTCACCATTATCCCAATTTACCCAGATAAGGTCCTGGTCTTCTTCTATGTCAGTGACTACTCCTTGAGATCCTTTTTGCAACGAGGTCCAAGAGTCATCAGTTTCGATAAGCTCAACTCTATCTCCAACTTTTACCTTTATTTTTTCTTTCACGGTATCTCCCATTTCTATCCTTTTCAGATGCGGATACCGGGATTCGAACCCGAGCAAGTGGCTTGGGAAGCCACTATCATAACCACTAGATCATACCCGCAAGCTACATGTTCATAGCAGAACCACATGTTCATACCAGTTTTAAACGTAACCGACGACATTTGAATCCTTGTCCTTTTTATGTAACAAATCCATGCTTTGTTTGTAGGTTTCAAGATCTATTTCGCCTTTCAAAAACCGGTCAAGCATGACTCTTGTTTTATCTTCATTGTTTAGTGATCCAAATATTGGATTTTCTTGCATGAAATGTTTTTTGACCATTTCATCATCAGTGTGGTCGTATCTTAGAGTTGTCTCTATGTTTTTATGTCGAGCTTTTCTTTGTATTATCCTTGGGTTTATGTTTTTGTTGAAGTCGTTTGTGATTGCTGATGGTTTAACTATGTAGGGTGTTACATGTTTTTTTATTCCTGCTAATACTGCTATCTTTTTTGTTAAATTTACGATATATGCATTTTGTTCTCCAAGTCTTTTGCCTATGTAGTTTCCTGTTGGAACTATGATTAGGTATTCTTTTGCTTCGGGTAATGGATTTCTGTATGGTATGTACGTTTTGATTGCTTCCGAGAGTCTTGGGCTTATAATGATATAGTTGTCACCTGTTTTTGTATCATCCAGATACAGTTTTTGGTTGTCAAAGTCGATATTTTTTAGTTTGATGTCTCTCATTTCACCAGGTCTTATGAGTCCATCTATCTGCATTAGTGCAATCATATGCCATAGAGGATCTTTTTTACTTGTCTCGATGTAATCATCAAGTTCTTTGTCGCTTAGAACTATCTTGTTTGTTATCTCTTGTTTTGGTATTTTTAGTTTGAATTGTTTTTTACCATACCATCTGAAGAAGTGATTTACACTGGTTACTCTTCTGCAGTTTCCATTTGGTTTGAAATTTTCGATTATGTATGCTCTCCAATTGTTTAGATCTTGTTTTGTTATTTGGTTTACTGGTTTGTTTATCCATTGCAAGCATAGTTTTGTATGTCCATATTCTACTCGTCTTGTTCCTTTTTTTCGGTATTTCCCACGGAGATGTTGCCAATATTTTTCTAGTATCTTTTCGTTCATTTTATTTTATAACCTCCGTGAGAGCGTTCAAATATTGCTTCTCAAATTTTTCTTCTCTTTCTAATATACCTCCTATCCCTTCGGACACAGATGAATAATCATCAGAATTTATAGTTTTTATTGCATTTCTTACACAGTATTTGTCTATTCTTGACTTTGGATCTAAACCTTGTAATTCATTAAGTTGGTTTAGTTTATCTAATTCAATTAAACTTTGTTTAATTACTAAGTCAATCTGTTTTTCAAAATACATTATTAGTTCCCAGATTGCCCTTTTTTCAATGTCTTTATTCGTAATCATTCGCATATGTTTCCAAACTTGATTCCAATGAAACATTTTTTCACCTTTTCTTAAGGAGTGTTTTGTATTATTTGTATTACAAATATGGTAATGTAATACGTAATATATATACTTTTCTGTGTGATTAATAATACAAAACGATTTTGGAAAAATTACGTAATATTTATATCTCTATGTATTATACATAATACAATGCCTGCTAAAAAAGAGAAATCTGAAAAAGTACATTCGGTGAGGATACGAAAAGACCTTGAGGATTGGGTTAATTCAAAAATAGAATCTCAACAATTAGGTTCATGGACGCATGCAATTGAATGGGGTCTTACATTATTAAAAGAAAAACTAGAAAAAAAGAAATAATCTGATATAATTTTTATTAAGAAATACAGTAAAATATAAATATATATGTATCTATTATGTGTTTCAAATGTGTCTGGGGGAACTCAATTGGCAGTAGGAAAACGTGTTCAAGTTGTTTTTACTGATCAACAATGGGAATTGATTTCAAATTTAAGAGGAGAATTCGGAAACGGCGATGCAGACATTGTACGTAACATCGTTTTATCTTGGCTCTCTGAAAAATCAATTATTTCTTCAAATCTAAAGAATAAAATTGATAATAAAGTTAGGAAAAGATGAATATGGCGAACTACAAAAAAAGAAGATATCAAAAAACATCTCCAAAAATTAAAAATCATATTAAGAATAATTTAAATGACTTAACTGCAAAACAGTGGTTAAGATTTTTAAAAACATGGTTTATTCATGACGGTCCACCTCGTGACAAAAATGAAATTCTTCACCCTGCAAAATATCCTGAAACGATGATAGTGGATTTTATAAAATTCTTTACAAAAAAAGATGGTATTGTTTTCGATCCATTTTTAGGAACAGGATCTACGTTAGTTGCTTGTATCAGAACAGGGAGAAATGGCATCGGAATTGAATTAAATGAAAAATATGGTAAAATCGCCAAATCAAGAGCTAGTCAAAAATCTATAGAATATAACGTAAACCAAAAAGTAATCTTAGGTGATTCATCAAACATCGATAAAATCTGGCAAGAGAATAGACTACCACAGGTAGATTTCATTATATGTTCACCACCTTATTGGAATATGTTAAAAAAGAGTAGAGGTGGCGTGGATTCAATTCAAAAACATCGAGAAAAAATTGGATTAGATACCTACTATTCTGATGATGCCGAAGATCTTGGCAATATTGAAGATTATGATTTATTCATAAATAAATTAACAGCGATATTTGAAAAATGCTCTTATGTTTTGAAAAAGGGGAAATATTTAGTAATAATAATTCAGAATCTAAGGGACACAGACGGTACGATACGAACTCTTGCTTGGGACCTAGGTCGAGAAGTGTCAAAAATTGAAGGAATTAAATTCCAAGGGGAAAAAATATGGTGTCAGAGTAACAAGAAACTAGGAATTTGGGGTTATCCAAAAATATTTGTACCGAGTTATCATCACCACTATTGTTTAATTTTTTTAAAAGAAGAATAATCATAAATCTTTCATTCTATAAAGATCCCCAGGCAAAACATATATCGCGCTTTCAGGAAATGCACCAGGTTGAGGAGGATAAACATAGCTTGCAGCTCCAAGTGTATTAAATCTACCCTGCTGGGCTATTAATAAACCTCCTTTAAATTTTTGACCACTTATCAATTTTTTAAATGTTGGAGCACAAACATCAATCCCTTCTTTTTCATATTTCTGTTTTCTTTTATCCATATTCTCTAATTTTTCTTTAAAATTTGGTGTGAGTCTCCCTTCTTGATTCTCAACTCTTCCAGGTAAGGGTATAAAATAGCATCGATATTTTGTAAAATCTTTAAATAAATCTTGTGGAGTTGTGTATCCAATCCAATAAACTTTATAGTCATTTGGAAACTTTAAATTTACAAAACTTTCAAAATCAATAATCCATTCAAAATCTTCATCATTTAAATTAATTAATGGATTAGTAGTTTTAGGCACTTTCTCTTTCATATTATTTTTTACTCCAATTACTATTTTATCATATTCATTTAAAAGAGCAGGATGATCTAATCGAATACAGGATAATGATGAATATTGGTTTTTCGTAATTGTTTTTTGCCCATATTTTATTGGAATTTTTTCAATTTGTTTTTTTCCTTTCCATTCTCCAAATAAAGTAACGATAAGTTTTAATTTTGGGTTTGAGATTAATCTTTGTTGTTTTACCCGCCATTTTAGAACAATATTGAATCCTTTATCTTTTTCTTCCCTAAGACGTATTAGGATCGTATTATGGAAAAAATTTGACGGTTTTCCATACGGTACAGAACACCAGAAACCATCATCATCAACCTTTGGTGTTATTTTTGTTACGTCCTCCCAGGTTTCTGCAATTCCAAAAATATATCCATCTTTATGATCTTTATAGGTTATTTGAGATAATGTAACAGCTTTTGGAAAAAATTTATACCATATCGGTCCTGGATAGTCTTTGTATTTGATGATAAGAGCAGGAGAAAATTCTTCTCGACCCGATCTATTAGAATATTCAGAATAAACATGACCTGTTTTTACATCATAGGATTTGTTATTCAATGAAAAATCAAAGATATCACTTTGTCTATAGTTAGTCCAATCTTTTTTACAGTCATATCCTTTCTCAGTCAAAATCCTCTCTAGCAGAGTTTGATTTAATACTCCTTTCATGATATTGATTAATCGTCTATTCATGCCTTTTTGTTTTGCAATACCATATCTCATTCTGTCAAAAGTCCAGGGCAAACTTATTGTTGCATAATTAATTGCTTCTTGTAAATCTGATTCATTAATTTTACTAATCCATATTTGATCTACTTTTTGCAACTTTTGCAATTTATCACTTCTTCATTTCATTTTTTTCTAAGAGAGAATAAGGACAAATCTCTTTAACATCACATGCTATACAAGATACTTTGTTAGGGCATATTTCAGATTCTTTTTTTTGCATGTTTCTAACAACATTTGTCGCAAGTTTTAGTAAATCTTTAACTTTTCCATCCGAAATATCGATATCTAGAGACGAAGATACCAAGTCTTCCTGGCTTAGATCATAAATAGTCCCTTTTGATACTTTATATCCTAAAAGGTTTAAACCATATGCATATAGTCGTATTTGATTTTCATACCTATGTTTTAAATCATCATGAACTGAAGATTTCCAATCAATTATCTCAAATCCTCTATCTGTTTTTCTTGTAGCATCAATAATTCCCTTAACTAAAAAATTCTTAATTCTCATACTAAAAGGATATTCTGTTAGATCAATCGAATCCAATAAATTAGATTTTATTAATCTTTGTATTTTTTTCTCGGTTGATTTCTTATTTTTAATTTCATCTTCAAATTCTCCAAGCGG
Source organism: uncultured Thermoplasmatales archaeon (assembly GCA_964638175.1). Classification (GTDB taxonomy): domain Archaea; phylum Thermoplasmatota; class E2; order DHVEG-1; family DHVEG-1; genus JAFGDG01. The sequence continues at coordinate 173,863 of CAZWZY010000001.1, forward strand.
CAAATAAACTTCTTCATCAATTATTTTTTTAAATGATTCTTTATCTTCCGATCTGCTCAGTCTATGAATAACCTTGTGAGTGATATTGCCCGCTCCAAACTCAGGACCCACTGGCACATCGATACCAATTATATATCTTAAATGAAATTGAAATAAACATTCAAGCAATATTAAAAAATTTGATAATCCTATATTATAATATTTTTCAGCTATAAAGTGTTCCACTTCAGACATTTCTAAATTTTTATTTAAATCTGACAATATGCAGATGTGCTTATCTTCTTTTTTAATATCGGCTAAATAACTAAAGGTACTCGTTTCTTTAGTATCTGAACCACCTGAGAAAAAATATAATCGATCTCTTGCCCTTGTTGCAGCAACATACCATAATCTTTTCTCATCTTCAATTGTTGTGCCATATCTATATGCAATTTCATCTGGAAAAGATGTATCATGATTTGATGGATTTAAAGGAAATTTTCCATCTATAAGATAAGGAACAAGAACTACAGGCCATTGAAGTCCCTTGGCCGCATGAACAGTAGAGACTGTAAGTTTTTTAGTATCTTTCAAATTCATTCCGATTTTTGTCCATCGTTCTATTTGATCCTTTAGCTGCCATTTAAGATTATGAACAAAAACATCAATTGGTGAAGACCGAATATTACGTATATTTAGTAACCTTCGACGATATATTTCTTCTATCGATCTCATTATTTGAGTTATTGCTGAAAAACCCTCCTGAATTTCTATTTCATTTTGATGGATTTTGAAATTGACCTTATTACAAAAATTAAATAACTGCCGTCTAAAATTGTATTGTTCATTTTTATATCTATTGTTTCGATCATTTTTAAATAAAATATTATACCATTCTGCAACCGCAAGATGAATTTTTTCTACTGATGATCTATAACAATAGCTCTTAATGCTATTTAGATATGAATTAATTCTATTTTGTAATTCTATTTCTTGATCTCGATTTTGGACAGATTTATCATTTGCCATAATTTCGATTAATTCAATTATTGGTATCATAAAATTATCAATAAATTGAATGCCGGAATTTTTATTTGGCGAATAAAAAGGAATGCCATTTTCGTTTAATAGGTCCATCAGGTGTTTTCCTCGTGTATTTACTACAGATCTCATTAGAATTGCGATATCTGAATAATCAATTCCTTCATCCTTAAGATTATCAATTGTTTGAATAATATCAATTGGTTGGTCTGATGAAACATTATTACAGATTACAGAAATTTTATTATCTTCTCGAGAGGGATGAGAAATCATATTCTCAATAACGTAATCTGAAGATATATCCATATCTTGAGATATTATATTAGCAAATTTGATTATACCATTTCTTGAACGACGGTTTTGTGTTAGATTAAAAATTTCTGGATTATTAAAATCTTGTGAAAATTTCAAAATCCGATTAACATCCCCACCTCGCCATTGATAAATTGCTTGTCTAGGATCACCTACTGCAAAAAGAGTAGATCCTGGATACTTGTTTAATATTGATTGAATCAATTGAACTTGAGCCGGGTTTACATCCTGATATTCATCTATAAAAATATGATAATTTATTTTTTCTTCATCTGAATTACTTATTATTTTTATCGATTCCTTTATTAAATAACCAAAATCCATCAATCTTTGTTGGCTGAGAATATTTAGATAATCCTCAAGTAATATTCTTATATTCTTAGGTATTCTATTATCAGTAATATCTAAATTTTCATTATAAAAAAATTCAATATCTTTAATAAATTTAGATATTTTCGTAAATTTGTTATTGCCATCGTAAATCCGATTAATTGATAATATCGGATATAATCTTTGCAATAATTGCATTCTCTGTAATTCGTCGATGATTTTTGTATTGGCCAGTGTTCCCTTATAATCTAAATATTCATTACACCAACTATGAATTGTTCCAATAAAGATATTATTTAATAATTGTTCTTCAGATCCCATTAACTCTGACAATCTTACTGCTAATTCATCTGCAGCATTATTTGTAAAAGTAAAAACAATCACTTTATCTTTTTCTGATAATGGATTAAAATAATCTAATTTTATTCTGTTATGCAATGCATGTATCAATGTAAATGTCTTACCAGTTCCTGCTGCAGCAACAACAAGTTGATGTGGGTTTTTACAATTATAAATATTTTCCAAATTAATCATAACGATTATTTAGAAATGAATAAGATTTATTAAAAATATACCTTTATCTTCGTTTTGACTTTTTTATATCTTGCCATTTAGAATGTCTATTTCCTGCATATTTCAAATAAGGCATATTGGTTTTTTTGTTGACGCCCACTTCGTATCCCTCAGGCATATCGCATAGTGTACCGCTTTTTGGTTGTTTTGAACTAAAGAAATAGATTGTGTGTTTGTATCCTGATTTAAGTATAACATTCTTCTTATACAATTTATAACTACCATGAGTATATGTCATAACCTCGCCCAAGGAGAGTAATAAAAATTACCAATATTAACTTTATTGTGTTTTTCTAGATTTTTAAATTAGGTGGAATATCATCATTATTAATTATTGAAAACTTACAATCATCACAGATTCCATCAAGATTATCTGTTTCGTTTACGCCACATATCTTACAAATCATAATATCTCAATTCAAAGCATTGAAAGATATTTTAGTTTTAATTATTCCATAAGCCGATTATAGGCGGTATCAATTCTTCGCCTTAGTCTTCTGTCCTCTTCGTAAATTGGATAATTTGTTACCATATCATACATAGAATCAATATGATTTCTATTATCATTTGTAAGAGTTAGACCTTGTATTTGAGTCAAATAAATATGGATATCGTTAAAAAAATTAATTGTCCAATTAATGACTCTTGGTTGATGTCTTTCCTCCACCCATTGTCTCAATACTTCTAATCTTCGCAGATCAGTTACACCTTTCCACATACTAAATGATAATCTCTGTCTAAACTGTTCAAGAATATCAGCTATATCTTGATTATGTTGTAATAAATTATGTATCCTTCGGTTCATCTCAAGTAGATTTAATCGTCTATCTTCAAATACACCTACAACATCTAGGAATTTCTCGTTTGACAATGCTCTCATTCTCTGGTCTGATGTGTAAGCCAAATAGAGAGATAAAGACGCTAGAGATAGTGTTATTACTAGATTTAGAGGATTAGCATCTACGGCTTCAAAAACAATAAGATTAAAACCTACAATAATGACCCACATAAATAGTGAAGAGAAGAATAGAGTCAATCTTTCTCTAATATTACGAATAAAAGCAAATTGCATTAAACCTAACCCAAATCCGATAGAAGTAAAATATAGGATTAGTATGAAGTCAATAATTAATTCCTCCCATTTTATCTAACGAAAATGTATATTAAATTATAATAAATAACTTATGTATTACTTTTTATGAATTTCATCTGTGAAAGAATGGCAATTTTCCCTCTCGGATACTATTTCTAAATCCCTCAGAAAATAAATCAAATAGAGTCTCTTCTTGGAATTCTAATGAAAAACCATAGTAAATGCTTTCACCAATGCCAATATCAGTCCACATAGAAGTATTTGGCATTGTCTTCGGAAATACAGTCAATTTTCCTCTAAGAATAACCTCATCATTTTGTCTCAATTCTCCTTTTATAAGGCCAATACTATTACTCTTTCGATTAAATTCTAAGATAATCATAAGTTCTTCGAATTTTTTGAGTTTTTTATCATCTTTTAAAGCTTCTATAATTTCCTCTTTTGAAGGATATTCTTTATTTTTTTCCCCTTTCAATTCTCTCACCCCAAGTTAAAGTCAATATAGATTCTGCTTTTTTCTTTCTCATTATTTTCCCTCGAAATTATATTTCTAGATTAAATTATTTAGATAGTGTAATATTTCTATTATAATAGTTCTTATCTTTAGTAAAGGTATCTATTAGAACTCCTTCCAGACTACCTTTTTCTACTTTGAACTTATACTCACCATCACCTAATCTAAATGTATATTGCCCTATTTCATTTGTTTTTCTGCTGAGTATGTATTCATCATAATTGGATGGATTTGCACTATTCAAAGAATATACTTTTATGGTTACGCCAGATATTGATTGGTTATTTACATCTACCGTTTTAATTGTGATATTTACTGTATCTGTATATCTACATGTAATGTCTACCTCCTCACTTGTAGCGTTTGGATAGATGGCATAGACATAAGATACATTACCTTGAGTGCGCCCATCTTTCCATTCCCCTCTGACCTTGTTTTCCATAAAATTAGATGATAAATTAAATCCTGTTTTATCCGGTAGATTTACTGCTGTAGCATCAACTACAAGCCATTCTCCCTCTATCTTTACTTCATTCCAGACGTGGTCTTCACCATTGCAAACCACCTTTCTCACTGTTAGATTTGCATAATATGCCATTGTATTGAATAATGTTCCAAATTCGCCGCATCGTCCACATAGAGAACTGAATATCCACATAGCATCATCCCCACGTGTGCAGAAATGGGGTGGTTTTGAAAAGATATACATTGAATTACCTATGTTGAGCAATATCTCATTATCACTTTCTCTCTCCCTATAATAAATATTTGAGATGTTTTCAGATTTTCCCTCTCCCCGATCAAACCAAGCAAGAAGAGCCAACGTTTTATCGGTATTATTTTCTGAATCTTTGGTGATGTCATCTACCAACTGGTGTAAATCTGCTTCATTATCACCAATTAGAAAGTTGAATCCATTTACAATAATTGGCGATAGGATTATTAGAAAGACAATACAAAAAGAAATAGCAAATGAACGGGAGTTATATTTACTAAATTGCTCTCCTCGTTTTTTGAAGAATGAATCATTAAATGAACCATCTTTAGCGATCGTATATATAATATAAATAGTAGCAACCAATAACGGAAGATTCCCAAATAAAAGCCATGAATATCTCCAGAGAATTCCACTAAATATTTCTCCACATGTCAGGTTTATTAAGGAGGGTATAAAAAGAAAAATTAAAAGTATAAATATCGGTGAAATAAGACCATCATAAAACTGTTTTGATTTCTTCTTAAATTTCCCGATAGAAAACCAAAGTAAGAAATAGGTAACAAGTAAAAAATCAATGAGAGATATGATTAAAAGATTGTCAGCCTTCATTAAATTAATCAATAACTGAACAATCCAGAATAGGATTGTAAATAATATCAGAGGGTTTTTGATAAATCTATAATAATCCATCTTTCTCCAATTCTTTTTGTAATGATTTTACATTTATCAGAAATCATCAGCCTTAAATAACATTTTTGGCATTATATGCCAATAAGCTTCTTTTGAACTGGGGAGTGTTGATTTTGACGTGTTGATATTGGTGTAGTATCGACCTTGTAATTTAATATTGAGATTTTTAAAAAAATTTAAATGGTTTTCTCCTGTTGAACGCTGGACATAGGTTTATATACCAAAACAACTTAAACCAATAACGAAAAAATGCTGGAGAGAATCGTTAATATATTGTCAAAATTACCAACATGGTTTATGAATTTAATTACATTAATTAGTTTTTTAGTTATGATGATACAATTCTTATCAACATATAAAAAAAACAATTTTTTTGTTTTTAAAAAAATTTAAAAAATTCAATTGGGAGGTGATTTATTGGGAAAATGCTGGAGTCAAAGACCCCACCAGAGAACAAGTAAATATGGCAAAAAATTTGTTGCAGGTCGCGGTAGAAGAAAAATCAGAGCCGATTTTTACTTAGATGATCAATATATACCTCATATGAAACTAAAACATAAAAAAACATCTGCGGAACTTAATCCTTATGTAGACCTGGAAGATGAAATTGGAGTTCATGGCTCCGTAGAACATAAGGATACTAAAGTAGACTTGAAGCATGATTTGATTAGCAAAAAAACCGAGCTTGAAATAGAACATAAAAATAAAAAAATGAAATTTCCCTGAAGATATAGGATAATAAATGGCAAATGGCTGGATTCATTCAACAATAGATTTAATTGCATTTGGAAGGCTTTATTTTGATATCCATAAATCTAAGGACGAGGCTTCAAAAAATTTAGGAAATTCACATAGAACAATCGATCACGAATGGTTTCAAAAATTTGGAAAAGAGTGGAATTTCGATAACCCCTTTCCGAACTTTTTAAAGGATATGGTTTCAGACATTCGACATGGATGTACATCGAAAATAGCAGAAGAACAAATGGCATATTGGGGTCATGACTATATTGATAGAATATGGGATGATCTTTCTAAAGATGAAAGAATATATTGGGAAGGATTTTTTACTTGGGTAATACTAAATCCCGATTTCCTCAAAGATTGGGCAGGTGTTGATGTTGTTGAAGGAAAAATTAAGAGGTTAATTGATGATAAAGAAGTTTGGGAAACATGTTTAGAGTTAAAAAGGGAATATAACAGATTGGTTCCTTATGTAAAAAAAGTCATAAAGAATGATAAAGAATTGCAGGGTATATTGGAACGCTATCCAAAAATGAATAATTGGTATATCTAAATCATTAAGGATCTTCTCGTTAGGAAAATAACATCAGAAAAAGTTTAATTGTAAAACTCATATTATATTTGGAGGAAATGAGCGATTAATGCATTTTTTAAAAAAGGATATTGATGATAAAAAGCAAAAACTGCTAGATGAAATTAGTAAATTAAAAAAGGAAGAAAAAGAACTTAAGAAGAACGTATCTTATCTTAGAAGGAAAAAATTAAACGAGGAAAGTAAATTTATAAATTATACTTTTTCCGTATTGGTTGCAGCTGCTGTTGGGGGTCTATTAAATTCGTTGTCAACATATTTTCCTTTAGAACAATACCTTGAATGGGTTTCTGCATCCTTCATCATTATAATATTGACCATTGGTTTTATTGGTTATACATTTGAAAAGTTTCCAGATAACGCAATTTCCGGAGTTAAAACTTTTATTGTTATTAGTGGAGCATTGGCAACTTTTGCAATATTAAGATATTATCATTATCTTAGATTATACACCAATCCAACTTCAGCAATTGCTAATAGATTAAATATTAGCTATTTATTGTTTTTATCTCTCTTTTCAAGTATTGGTGTTGCTTTGTTATATCATGCGTATTTAGAAAGAGATGAAAGAGCAAGAGAAAAATTAATTATTGCAGGTATTGCAATACTATTGATATCAATAGTATTTTTCATTTTTGTTAAACCCCCAGTTGGATTACCAGAGGGAATTGAAGGAGGAATGTTAAATGAATAATCATGCTCAAGCTAATCTTTCAACAGTTATAGTAGTTGTGGGAATTATTGCAATTTTTATTATTCTAATCCTTTTTGCTTCATCAAATGTTGGCTATTCTGTTAATATTAATGATTCTGAGTTTAGACGGGGAACAGATATAATTCTTTCTTATGAAATAGAAAATGGTTTATTATTTGAGGAAATTAAAAACGTAAAATTCGTGTATTCTATCCACGATAAATATAATCATATCAGGCTCAACGATACTGTTGATATCGGCCAAATGTCTTCCCGTTCTACAGTATCCGATAAAATAATAATTGAAACTAATTCTTTATTTACTGGAGAATATACTATATGGACGAATATTGAATATTGGAAAAGTGGGAAATTGGAAAAGAAGTATCTCTCACTAGATTTTACTATAGTTAATTAAAATTATTTTTATTTATATTTTTACATTGATTTCATTTAATTTATGATTTCTATAATTTGTAATTATTTCAAGATAACTTATGAGATGATTCTTCCATTTACTTGATTCCTTATACAAGTGTAAAAAAATCACTCTGTAACCATTACTATCAAATATTTGTCTTCTATAGTTATAATCAAAACTCTCTGAGCCACAAACTTCCACATATATGCCAAATGGAATTAGAAAAAAATCGGGGGCCCATACTCTTGGTCTTTTATTTTCATCCCAGACAAAAACAGGTTGCTCAAAAGACCATTTAATTCCCATTTCTTTCAACAATTCAGCAACTTCTTTTTCAAAATTAGTCATTTGATCGTATATCGACTCTTTCTTCATTTTAAAACCTCAAAAAAGTGAAAAAAATAAAAGAAAAATTTTAGTAAAATTCGTGAGAAATACCGACCAAAAATTTGGCATAAAATAGCAGTTTTCTCCTGGGAGATTAACCACTAGATCATATCCGCACTGGTTGAGAATGAGATGGAGAAAAGATGTTCTCCATCTATATTCGTTCTAAGATTTTCAGCACGTATTTGTAGAATTTATCGACGGTACTAACATGCACTTGTTCTTCAGGCGAGTGCGGATATTTGATGGTTGGTCCAATGGAAATCATGTCCATGCCTGGGAATTTCTCTCCAATGATGCCACATTCAAGGCCAGCATGGATGGCTTCTACTTTCGGCTCTTTTCCATACATCTCTGCAAAGATTTTCTTTGAAAGCTTCAGAACATTAGACTCAAGATTTGGTTGCCATCCTGGATATGGGGTATCTTCCTTTACTGACGCACCGGAAAGTTCTGCCACCGCTCGTATACGGTCACGAAAATCTTGCAGGGCAGATTTGATAGAGCTTCTCGTACTCAATCCAATGGACGCCCCGCCATCTTTGACTGTAACGGTGGCAAGATTTGTTGACGTTTCTACCAGGCCAGGAATGTCGTAGCTCATTTTATCAACGCCGTGTGGAAGGCCGTGTAGCAAATCCAACAGTTTTGTTTGCGTATCTTCAGAAAGTGCCGTGTGGAGTTTGCCGATTGGTTCAATCTTGACTTTAAAATTAGGGTCAATCGGTTTGATTTCCCCAAGGATATTTTTCTCTTCACGTTTTAACGTTGAGATAAACTTGTCCTTTGATGCTTTGTCTACGGAGACCATAGCGTATGCTTCTCGCGGAATAGCGTTGTGCTTGTCTCCACCTTTTATCTCGCTGAGATGAATATGGTAATCATCCTTTGTTTTCCACAACATACGGGTCAATAATTTTACTGCATTCCCTCGTTGCTCATGGATATCTACGCCTGAGTGGCCCCCACGCAACCCTGAAACCTTTATCATTACACTTTCCAAGTTTCCGTTGATGGGTTTGGCTTTTATCGGAAGGTTGATTTGTGAATCACCACCACCGGCGCACCCAACGGTAATGACACCAAAATCTTCGCTATCAAGGTTCAGCAGAATTTCGCCCGTTAGCATGTCGGATTCCATCGCAAACGCACCGGTAAGTCCCGTTTCCTCGTCAATGGTAAATAATGCTTCAATTGGCCCATGTTTCAAACGGGTATCTTCAAGAATGGCAAGACTCATGGCAAGTCCGATACCATTATCTGCACCAAGTGTTGTTCCATCTGCAGTTAAGATATCACCTTTAAGCTTGAGATTAATAGGGTCCTTTGAAAAATCAAATTTAACATCGCTGTTTTTTTCACAGACCATGTCCATGTGACCTTGTAAGATAGCGGTAGGTCTTTTCTCCATGCCATTACTTGCAGGTTTTGCAATCACCACGTTTCCTGTTTTATCAGTTTTGAATTTCAAATGTTGCTTCTTGGCAAAATCAAGAATATATGCTCTAATTTTTTCCTCATGTTTTGAGCAGCGAGGTATTTTTCGAATTTCATCAAAATGTTTCCATACTAATTTCGGTTCTAATTTTTCAATGACTGACATATCTTACGCCTCCCTCTATTGCACATCAGGTAATGCAGCCCTTAATTAAAAGATTTGCCAAGATTATTTTTCTTTAGTTCCTCATGGAAAAGTATAAATGTTGTTTTTTTCTTGGGACTTATCAAATGGATTACGCCCCCGATATATATCTTGATTATATCGTAGTCGGAGAAAAGAGAATTGAAGCGGAGAGCTACAATAGAACAGGAGGTAATGATCCAGATCCAGATAGACAAGGATTCTTTGTCACTCCGGCAAACCTTTCCATTCAATTTTGGGATGGAGAGGTACAGGGAAATGGTACCCTTATCTCCGAACAAAAAATAGGTATGAATCAGACAGTAGCTGATACTGGCCATAACTATCTAGGTAAAAATTTTACCACTTATTATCTTCCAAATAATATGGCGTATACAGTTACGACCCCGTGGAATGCCAGTTTAGGTAATCATACTATATATGTTGTAATTGACCCTTCCAATGAGTCAGCAGAAATCAATAAAATGAATAATGTAGCTTCTAAATATGTAACTCTACCTGTTGAAGACAGTGAGCAACCATCTTCTGGCACAATTATGACTCCCGGGTTTGAGATTATATCTATTGTTTGTGCAATAGCCCTTGTCTTATGTCTGAAAAGACATAAAAAATGCAACTAGTTTCCTTCTGATTAGAAACAATTTATATATTCCTCATCTATTTATCTAAACTGGAGGCTTTATATTATGGACTGGGGAATGAAAAACAGACTTTCAAAAATAATTAAACCAAAAGATGGACATACTGTTATGCTTGCTGTTGATCATGGTTATTTTATGGGTCCCACTACAGGTCTTGAAAACATTAAGACCATGGTTGATCCGTTACTTCGTTATGCTGATACGCTGATGCTTACCCGAGGAGCACTACGAAGCTACATCGACCCACGTACCACTATTCCTATTGTCCTTCGTGTCTCCGGTGGAACGAGTATTTTGAATGAAAATAATCTTCTTCACGAGGGAACTGTTGTGGATATTGAAGATGCCATTAGACTCAATGTGTCAGGTGTTGCATTCTCCATTCTTGTTGGACAGCCATATGAACGCGACACAATTCTCGGAATGACGGAGTATATTGATAAGGCAAACAGATATGGCATGCCGGTTCTTGCGGTCACCGCTGTTGGCAAAGGGCTGGGAAAAGATGCACGGTATTTGTCTCTTGCGTCACGTATGGCAGCTGAACTTGGTGCCAGTATTGTCAAAACATACTTCTGTAAAGACTTTGGGAAGGTTGTTGACACCTGTCCTGTACCTATTGTCATTGCAGGAGGAAAAAAGCAACCTGAACAAGATGCGCTTAAGATGGCTTATGATGCCATACAGGCAGGTGCCATAGGTGTTGATATGGGAAGAAATATTTTTCAAAGTACGAATCCGATTGGTATGATGAAAGCGGTCAATGCTATTGTTCACAAAAAACATACGCCAAAAGAAGCGTATACTATCTTCACTTCAACAAAAAAGTAAGGTGTAGTCTGACCGCGATACCTTTATATAAAGTGCACTATTAACCAGCTAAAAACATAGAAGGGAGATATTTATGGATCCAATTTGGTGGATACTAATAATAGTAGGCATTCTTGTTGTATTCTTCCTGCTTATTTATTGGGGCTTTTACAACAAGATTATACGCACGGAAAACCGCATAGATAATTCTTGGGCTCAAATTGACGTTCAGTTGAAAAGACGGGCAGATCTCATTCCTAATCTCATGGAAACCGTTAAAGGCTATATGAAACATGAGAAAGAAGTTCTTGAAAATGTCACCAAAGCACGCTCTGCACTCATGAATGCCAAAACACCTCAGGAAAACATCAACGCAGACAATATGCTCACAGGTGCGTTGAAAACTCTTTTTGCAGTATCTGAAAACTATCCCGATCTCAAAGCGAATCAAAACTTCTTAAACTTACAAGACGAGCTGACAAATACCGAAAACAAAATTGCCTACTCTCGTCAACACTTCAACGATTCTGTTCTTGCGTACAACAACACTATCGAGACGTTCCCTGGCATGTGGTTTGCGAAGCGCATGGGTAGAAAGGAACGCGAGATGGTGCAGATACCTGAAGCATCAAAAGAATTACCAAAAGTAAAATTCTAATCTTTCGTTTGGTAACATGGAAAAGAAACTGCTCGTCGAGGACCATATTCGCCGAAATAAGCGGTTAACTATAGTTATCTGTACGTTGATGGCGCTTCTTTTCCTGGGTATCGTCTTTGCCATCGGTTACATCCTTTTTGCAGGTAATCTGTTTATCGCACTCGCGTTTGGTATTCCTATCGCGATTGGGTATGTGGCTGTAACCTATTCGATTTCAGTACCAACTGTTCTTGCAGCAGCAAAAGCTCGTCCTGCAAATCTGAACAATAGAGAAGAAAAACTTCTGATTAACAGAGTTGAAGAGATAAGCATTGCTGCAGGTCTTCCTATGCCTAAGGTGTATGTTCAAGATTCTGAATATATCAATGCCTTTGCCACAGGTAAAAAACCCCAAGATGCAGTTGTTTGTGTAACTACTGGCGCGCTACGAAAACTCAATCAAGAGGAATTAGAAGGAGTTATTGCACACGAAATGAGTCACATTAAAAATAATGACATTCTTATTGCCACGGTAACCATTGCGGTTGTCGGTGCTGTTGCATTGATTTCTGAAATTGTCTTTTGGTCGTTATTCTGGGGAGGAGCAGGTAGAAGTAGAGGAAGAAATGACGGTAATATAATCATTTTAGTAATCGCCATTTTATTTGTAATTCTCGCTCCCCTATTTTCAAGATTGACCTATCTTGCCATATCTAGAAAACGGGAATTTCTTGCTGACTCTAGCGGCGCGTATTTGTCAAGAAATCCTGAAGGTCTTGCCAAAGCACTGGAGAAAATTAAAGCAGATCACCCAAAAGAAAAACCAAAAGGATCAAAAACCGTTGCACCACTGTATATTTCAAACCCTTTTAAAGGCCAGTCTGTCAGTTCGCTCTGGTCAACACATCCTCCTGTTGATGAACGAATAAAACGACTCAGATCAATGTAACGTTAACTATTGAGAAATAACTATTTTCCGTTTTTTTCTAATATCTAAATTCATGGGTACATCTAACTTTGCTTCTACATGCCATTCCAAACGTGAATTAGCGGCGGCAATGTCTTGTAAAACTCTTATAAATGAACCTACTTTTCCTTCTGGTTGAGATTGAGGAGATTTAAGAATATCTTGTGGAATTTTAATTTCAAATGGATACATTTCATTAAAATACGTATTTTCTCCATCCAGTGGTATTTCAAAATTATAAATCACATATCTATGTTTTTCACTTGTATGATGGTGGTGATACCCGGGTCCACCACTTACTCTTGTTCCTCTATGTCTTTCAATTCTAATGCCGATAAAGGATACAATAAGTTTTCTTGCGCGAACTGGCTTTTTCAAATTTAATGCAGCATTACCTCTAATTACATCGCCAGGCACATACGCATATTTTTCTAAAGTCAACTTAATTTGATCCGATCCGAATAAACCCATGTCTATTCCTCTCTATGTTACTATCGACGAAGATATAATACACCTTTAATAACTATATTCTCTAAAAGTCTAAAAGGCAATAAAACCTATTAAACAATGAGTTATAACCAAGGGCGTGTTGTATTGTGAAGACAATGAACGTTGCAATGTATTACAATAACAATGATGTACGAATTGAACAGATGCCTATGCCAGAAATAAATGATGAGGAGCTCCTGGTAAAAGTCAAAGCAAGCGGTATTTGTGGATCCGATGTCATGGAGTGGTATCGTATCAAGAAAGCACCACGAGTTCTTGGTCACGAAATTGCAGGAGATATTGTACAGGTAGGAAAAAATGTGAAACATTTCAAGGTAGGAGACCGCGTCTTTGTTTCCCATCACGTGCCATGTAACACTTGCAGTTTTTGTCAACAGGACCAACATACCTTATGCGATTTATTACATTCTACCAACTTCTATCCTGGAGGATTTGCAGAATATCTCAAAGTTCCTGAAATAAATGTCGGTCGTGGTACCTTTCTTCTTCCAAAAAAAATGACCTATGATGAAGGTGTGTTTATTGAGCCGCTTGCCTGCGTTGTGAGAGGATTGAGAATTGCCCACATGGAAAAAGGACAAAGCGTTCTTGTACTGGGCAGTGGTGTTGCCGGGCTTCTTAACATCAAACTCGCTAAAGCATATGGTGCAAGCAAGATCTTTGCAACTGATATCGATAAAAATCGCTTGCACTATGCACAGGAGATGGGTGCCGATAATGTCATTCACGCAAAAGAAAATGTTGCCCAAGAAGTGAAACGACACAACAATGGTAACCTTGCAGATTTGATTATCCTCTGCGCAGGGGTATCCTCCGCAGTACAACAGGCATTATCCTCAGTTGCAAAGGGAGGGACAATTCTCTTTTTTGCCCCTACTGAACCAGGCATCACCATTCCTTTCCCCTTATTTGACCTGTGGAATAACCAGGTTATCATGGTGTCAACCTATGCGGGTGCACCGAGGGATATACAGGAAGCAATTGAGCTCATTACCACAAAAAAAGTGAAGGTTACTGATCTTATCACTCATCGATTGCCTCTTACGAAAGCAGCAGAAGGATTCAATTTGGCAGCAAAAGCACAAGACTCCTTAAAAGTAATCCTTGAACCATAACGATATTCTGCTCACTTTCAATTTGTTGAATAAAAAAGAAAAAAGAAGAAAGGGCTCATTCGTTTTTTCCTTTCTCTTCTTGTAGTGTGTATTCACCTGGTGTAACTTCGGGTTTTTTCTCCGCCATATAATAGAACAGCGCGAAGAACACGATAAGGGCAAAGACAAACACAATAATGAATAGTATTACTGCGGCTGCGAGAACTCCTGTCACAATAAATCCAAAGAGCAAGAGCAATAGACCACTAAAGAAAAGATAAATAATTCCTACAATGATGGCCGCAACAACGAGTGCCCCAAGTAATGCTGCCACAATACCTTTTATCACCTTGTCAACCCTCCAATTAACGCTCCGGTAACGCTTTTGCTTCCTGAACTACTGCTTCTCTGCGGCATAAACGGAGATAATGCAGTGGCAAGATTTCCAAGATTCAGTGATTGAATTATTACCTTTCCAGGTCCCTTGAGTGTTGTCAAAAAGATACCTTCACCGCCAAAAAACATGGTTTTGATTCCTTTTACTCTCTGGATGTCATAGGTTACTGTGCCGTCCCAACCAACAACACTTCCCGTATCAACTTTTAATATCTGTTCCGGTTTGAGATCAAATTCAATAAAATCTCCGCAAGCATGGATCCATACGGTCCCCTTTCCCGCTAATCTCTCAAGAATAAATCCTTCGCCACCGAAAAACGCGGCGCCGAGTCGTTTTTGAAAGGCGACACTTAAGTCGATAGACTCTTCGGCTACCAGAAAAGCATCCTTCTGTACGATAAATTCCTTTCCACTAGTAAGCTCTAAGGGCTTTATGGTACCTGGGGCATTTCCTCCGAAAGAAACCATTCCTTTCCCTCCTGCAGAAGTAAATTCTGTGAGAAACATAGTCTCTCCAGCAAACTTTCTTCCTATGCCCTTTAGCAAGCCTCCGCGCATTTTTGCTTCCATGTTGATGTTACCACTTTGATATACCATAGATCCTGCCTCAGCAAAAAGTTTTTCGCCAGGTTCTATCTGAATGGTAACTAACTGTAAATTATCTCCTGATATCTTGTATTGCATTTAACTCACCTTTTTTGTTTTATGTGGATAATGTTGACTATTATTAAAACTTTTCATAAAAATAACTTTTTTCAACACACCAAAAAGTTATAATCTCTTATTCTTTAGTATCGTCGCTGCATGAAGGTTCTTAAAGCTGTCTGGGAGCTTATGCGTCTTGAACATGGTGTGATGATTGCAATTGCTATTCTTATTGGTTCCATCATTGCACTAGAAGGAGAAAGCCTTCCTACGATTGATACCTTTTTGTTAACGTTTTTTACCGCTCTCTTTCTTGAAGCAAGTACCTTTGCACTCAATGATTACTTTGATATTGACATTGATAAAAAAAATAAACGGGCTGATCGACCACTTGTACGAGGGGATTTGCAGCCACGCACCGCATTGTATCTGTTTGCCATTTTGTTTCCTTTAGGTATTGTATGCTCTTATTTTGTCAACCTCACCTGCTTTCTCATCGCACTTATTACTGCCTTTTTAGCTGTCCTTTATGATACAAAACTCAAGAAAATCAAAGTATTGGGGAATTTCTACATTGCTTACGTTATGGCCATTCCGTTTATTTTTGGCGGAGTCGCTGTCATTAATACGTCAGCTATTAGTTTTTCCATTCACCCTGCCATAATCATTGTCGCACTCATTGCATTTCTTGCCGGCTCTGGCCGAGAAATCATGAAAGATGTCATGGATTTTACAGGAGACAAGGAACAAGGAGTAAAGTCCTTCCCTAGCTATATCGGTATCCGAGCATCCAATGTGCTTGCCGCTTTCTTCTATTTAGTTGCTATTGCGCTGAGCTTCGTTCCCTTTTTTATAGAAAACTATAATATATATTATCTCAATTATTATTATTTAGTACCGATATTACTCACGGATACCATGCTGTTGAGTACATCATTACAACTCATCTTCAAAAAGGATGTTCATATGAAACTCTATCGAAAATTCACCTTACTCGCTCTCTTCATCGGCCTCGTTGGTTTTTTGCTTGGGGCATTTGTGAACTAGTCTTTAGGAGGGGATATTGATGATACCACGCGATGTTTCTGGCGTGTTGCTTGTCTATATTTATGTTGCCATCCTTTTGATTATTACGGAAAAACTACTTGACCGCTATCCAACAGTCAGTAGAAAAATCCTACATATTATGGTAGGTAATATTGCGTTTCTGTTACCTATTTTTCAGACGCGCGAGATCATGGCATTTCTTGCTGCCGGTCCCTTTATTTTTTTTACTTTTTTAATGAGTCCCCACTCGCCTATTAAGTCCATCAGAGGAAAAACGTCGGCTGCCGGACACGGTATGGGACTTGTCTATTATTCCATTGCGTGGACGGTCTTGGCATACCTTTTCTTTGATCATAAAGAGCTCATTGCCATTGGCATTCTTGCAATGTCTTATGGAGATGGATTTGCATCATTACTCGGTGTCAGATTTGGAAAACGACACTATAACACCTGGGGAGATAGTAAAACCTACCTGGGGTCACTGGCGATGTTTGTGTTTACGCTTGTCATGATTCTCTTAGCACTCTTTTATTATGGGATAGAGCTACAGGATAAGATACTCATTATTGTGTATATTACCGTAGTGGTCACATTTGCAGAAAGCGTATCCCCCAAAGGACTTGATAATATCACGGTTCCTTTTATCGCTCCTTTAATTTACTGGCTCTTTGTTATAGGATAGGAGACTATGCGTCTTATTATCGTTGATGGATTGGACGGCGTTGGCAAAGATACCCATGCACAATTCGTTAGGCAGCGGTACGAGGAAAAAGGAGAACGTGTTGTCCTTCGCTCTCATCCTGAATCAGATAATTTTTTTGGAAGAACAACAAAAAAGGCATTACTCGGCTCAGGTCCTATAAATAAAGCAAAGGCAGCTATTTTTTACATGCTTGATGTTTTGCATTCAGTGAAAGTATACTACAACAAGAAGGATATTAACACCTTAATCATGGTTCGCTATCTTATGGGAACAGCATATCTTTCGCCATTTCTTTCAAAAATTGCGTACCGTTTTTTTGCAGGTTTGGTTCCCACCTCTTCATATATGTTTTTTCTTGATGCCTCACCTGAAGAACTATTGTCTCGGGTTCAACAACGCCAAGAAATTGAAATGTTTGAAAATATTGAGGAGCTGACAAAAGTAAGAAAAAAAGCACTCATGCTTGCCCAAGACTGGAATATTGTTGATACGAACAGTCCTGTTGAGCAAACCGCCATCCGTCTTGATAACCTCTTATCAAAACTTGATAGATCTATGTAACTTTTCTACCTAAAACCATCATAAACTATAGAGTTCACATAATTTATTTAAAATAAAAATAAAAACATTTATATACATATAAATCCATTATATTCTATAGGATGGGGGAGTAATCCTAATTTTTTCCTATCTCTCCTCACCACCTCCACGCTTCCCCATCCCAAAAACTTTTACTAATTTACCTGGAGGTGTCGTGCACCAGTGGTATGAATAGCATAAACCTATTTGTACTTTCCTTTTTTTTCAATGACATTCAAAATGTTTTTTGTATGTAACTTAAAACCGATTCAAAAACAGCTTTTCCATCTCCGTTATTGTTCTGCAATCCTTCTGTCGTCCAATCCGGATGTTGGTGTTTAAAAAAAGTCCGTTCGGGGTGCGGCATCATACCAAAGACATTGCCGTTACGATTACAGATGCCTGCAATATTTGAAATGGATCCGTTGGGATTCCAAGGATATCCTGCATAGTTTCCCTCGGGATCAACATATCGAAAGACTATCTGATCGTTTTCTTCTAACGTTTTCAAATAGGCTTTTTGTTCATCTAGGGGAAACAACAATTTCCCTTCAGCATGGGCGCTGGGAATGAGTCTGATATCGTCTTTAGGAATGGATAAAGTGAACACACACTTACCATTATTTTCGTGTTTGAGTAATGTCGGTCGGCACTCGAATCGATTTGAGTCATTAATGTTGAGGCATGCTTTAGGGATATCACTCATGATTTCTTCTGTTCCGGGCAATAGCCCCAATTCACTCAACACCTGAAAGCCATTACATACTCCGAGAATAGGATACTTTTGTTTAACAAAATCAACTAACGTTTGCTGCAATTTACTTTTTATTCGTGCAGCAAAAATGGCACCTGCACGAATATAGTCACCAGCAGAAAACCCACCAGGAATCATAAGACATTGATAATCAAAAATATCTCGTTTTTCGTCCTTATTACAGTCGATATCAAGCAATTGTTTTAAGTGAACAAATTCAGGAGTAGTCCCAAGCCTCTTAAATGCGTCAAATGACTCCTGCTCGCAATTTGTCCCCTCAATTCGAAGGATGGCCACTTTAATATCATTAATTCTCACAATGTCACCCAAAAGGCAAGGCAGTAATAGCATATCTATTATTTCTTTTTTTACAAGTTACTGCTCCCCTTAGGGGTTGGCATACACCAAATTCTTTTTCAACAGATACCGACTATACATCATCTCTCATAAGAAATAGTTAAATATAATGATATGTAGTTACATATAATGATATATAATTAGGTGATTGAATGATTGGATCAAAAGATGATAAGAAATATACTACCATCTCTATCCCAACACCCCTGGCAGAAAAAATTAAAAAACGCATTCAAGGTACAGGATTCACCTCCCTATCTTCCTATGTCACGTATGTGTTGCGAGAGGTAATATCAAATACTGAAGATGATCATGAGGAAGCGTTTAGCAAAGAAGATGAAGAAAAAGTAAAAGAACGCCTTCGGGCCCTTGGATATTTAGATTAATGGAGACAAAAGATAGAGAACAGAGGCAATATTGTGACACATTATAATCTTACACACTTGGAAAAATTGGAAACTGAAGCGGTTTTTGTCTTGCGAGAAGTCGCTGCTCAATTTGAACGCCCTTGCTTGCTATTTTCTGGAGGAAAAGACTCTATCGTGTTGGGGCACCTCTCAAAAAAAGCCTTTTATCCAGCAAACATCCCTTACCATTTTCTCCATATTGATACTGGTCATAACTTTCCTGAAACCATTAAGTACCGTGATGCATATGTTAAAAAACTCAATGCCCAATTGATTGTCGGTTCAGTACAGGAATCAATAGATAAGGGGAGAGTTAAAGAGGAAACAGGAAAATACGCAAGTAGAAATTACCTACAAACTATAACCCTTCTTGACACGATTACGGAACATAAGTTTGACTGCGCTATTGGTGGTGGTAGACGTGATGAAGAAAAGGCGCGTGCCAAAGAACGGTTTTTCTCTCATCGTAATGAGTTTGGTCAATGGGACCCTAAGAATCAGCGACCAGAATTATGGGACCTCTATAATGGAAGAAAAAATGTTGGAGAGCACTTCCGAGTCTTTCCGTTGAGTAATTGGACAGAGATGGACGTATGGCAATATATTCTAAAAGAAAACATTGACATCCCAAAAATTTATTTTTCACATAAACGAAAATGCCTCATCCGAGATGGTGTTATTCTTGCCTATTCTGAGTATCTCAATTTAGATCCTGAAGAAAAACAGACTGTCAAACCAATGACGGTGAGATGTAGAACGGTGGGTGATATGACATGCACCGGTCTTTCAAAGTCAAGTGCGCACTCTGTCGAAGATATCGTAAAGGAAGTTGCGCAACTTCGCGTTTCAGAACGAGGAAGTCGAGCAGACGATAAACGGTCAGAGACAGCAATGGAAGATCGAAAGAAGGAGGGATACTTCTAATGGCTTCTGAGAAAGCATACCTTGACATGGAACTTCTCCGATTTACTACCGCAGGCAGTGTTGATGACGGGAAAAGCACCCTTATAGGCCGTCTTCTCTATGACAGCAAAACATTGTTTAGTGATCAATTGGAAAATGTTGAAAAAATCAGTAAACAACGAGGAGAAGACACTAATCTTGCGTTACTGATGGATGGTCTCAAAGCAGAACGGGAGCAAGGAATTACCATTGATGTTGCGTATCGCTATTTTGCAACACCGGTACGCAAGTTTATCATTGCTGACACTCCAGGTCATCCCCAGTACACACGAAACATGGTTACAGGAGCATCGACCGCCAATCTTGCCTTGATTCTTGTTGATGCACGAAATGGGGTTGTTGAGCAGACTCATCGTCATATTTTTATTGCTTCCCTCTTGCAGATTCCCCACTTTGTTATTTGTATCAATAAAATGGATTTGGTTGACTTCAGTCGAGAAGTCTATGAAACCATTAAAAATGAACTCAAGGATTTTGTTTCAAAACTTGCGGTGAAAGATGTTTATTTTATCCCCATTTCTGCCCTTCTTGGAGATAACGTTGTTGATGAATCAGATAACATGCCGTGGTACGAAGGATCTACGCTGAAGTATATTTTAGAAAACATTCACATCAGTAGCGATGAAAATCTTATTGACTGTCGATTTCCCGTGCAATATATCATTCGGCCGCGGAATGATACCTTTCATGATTATCGAGGATATGCGGGAAAAATAGCAAGCGGCATTTTTAAACCAGGAGATAACGTCAAAGTTCTACCTTCAGGATTTACCACAACTATTTCATCCATAGAAAACCAAAACAAAAACGTGGACGAGGCATTTCCTCCCATGTCAGTGGTGATGCAACTTGCTAACGATCTAGATGTAAGTAGAGGCGATATGATTGTAAGAGAAAATAATGTTCCTACTATCGATCAAGATATCGATATCACGGTCTGCTGGATGAATAAGAAAAAACTCGAGCTCGGAAAGAAATATATTCTCAGACATACTACCAAAAAGACCAAGTGCATTGTCAAAGAAATCAGATACAAACTTGATATCAACACGCTCCATCGTCTTGAAAACGTGCATGAACTCGGTCTTAATGATATTGGACGTATTACGTTGCGTACTGCTCAACCGCTTTTTTTTGATAGTTATCGCAGAAACCGCTCCACTGGAAGTCTTATTCTTATCGATGAGCAAACAAATGAAACTGTAGGAGCAGGGATGATTAGAGATTAGTAGGAAGATTATATGATATTGGACACGTTGAGTGGTAAGGGACTACTTATTCATCATTGGGATACTGATGGTATCTGTTCCGCACGTTTACTCCTGAAACATCTCAAAGATAAAGATATTTCCAACAAGACTCCAATCCTTGGTAACTATTTTCTCACCGAGAAAGAAATTGACGACTATCAAGTGCATGACTACATCATCATCGTTGATATGTCCCTGCCCAAAGACAATGTCCTAACATTAGCAGAACATGCCCAAGTCGCTATCTTTGATCATCACCTTGGGCCAGTTATCAACGAGGCGTTCCATTATAATCCGGTGATTAGGGGGGAAGATCCTAATGCCCATCCTTCTGCGTCATGGATTATTAATGAGTTTCTTGGCAACGATATCAATTTATTTGCCCTCTTAGGTGTCATTGGCGATCATGAGCAAAATATCAAACACAATCCTGTTTTTCATCGCTATATCGATGATTTTTGCCGTGATCACCATCTAGCCTTTGAACAACTGCATAAAATGGTATATCTTCTTGATTCAAACTATAAGATTGGAGATAAACAAACAGTCGAAGAGGCGCCCCGCTATCTTTTAGAACATGATAGTAGTGATGCTATTTTACACAATGTCCAGTGGAATAAAAATTATGAAGCATTGAATAAAGAAATGAAGCAACAACTTCACATGCCAGA
This sequence comes from uncultured Thermoplasmatales archaeon, assembly GCA_964638175.1. GTDB lineage: Archaea > Thermoplasmatota > E2 > DHVEG-1 > DHVEG-1 > JAFGDG01. The sequence continues at coordinate 196,024 of CAZWZY010000001.1, forward strand.
TGAAACCATTGACAACATCGTTCTAAAAAAAATACATACGCCGTACAATATCATCTCCACCATTACCAGAAAAGTTTCTTGGAGTAGCGGCAAAAACACCGTAGTTATCAATACGGGATTTTTTCCCGATAAGGATCAAGTCTATGTTCGAAGCAGTAAAAATTTAGAGCCCATGATTATGCAGGGAAAAGCACTCGGCTTAAAATGCGGAGGTAAAAAAGAGGTATTAGGTGCTATTGTTCCTAAAACCCAAACTGATGCGTTTGTCAACGAAATCATCAAATTTCTTTCAGTGTGAGGGGAATAGTATGATAAAACAGAAAGGATTTACTGCGTGGTTTACTGGCCTTCCTTGTTGCGGGAAAACAACCATTGCTGAAAAAGTAGCAGAACGTCTGAGGCAGAAAGGCTATGTCGTCGAACATCTTGATGGTGATGTCGTTCGCAAACATTTAACCAGTGATCTTGGTTTTTCAAAAAAAGACCGTGAAGAAAATCTCAAACGAGTAACCTTTATTGCTAAACTACTAACCAGAAACAACGTTATTGTACTTGCAACCTTTGTTTCCCCATATAAACAACGAAGAGAACAATCGCGAAAAGAAATCGGATCGTTTGTCGAGATATTTGTAAAGTGCCCAGTTGAGATATGTATGAAACGCGATGTAAAAGGCATGTACAAAAAAGCTCTCGCAGGAGAAATACAACACTTTACTGGTGTCCAAGATCCGTACGAAGAACCTGAACAACCAGAGTTGGTATTAGAAACAGACAAAGAATCAGTGGAAGAAAGTGTTGAGAAAGTACTAAACACCTTAGAAAGATTGGGATATATAACCTTGTAATGTGACCCCCATGATATTGAAGAGAGATGTGAATTATATTGTCTCAGGGATTGAGCGTTCAGGGACGTCTCTCTTGATGCAGATACTTCAGGCAGGAGGAGTGCCTGTCGGGTTTGATCATTCACGTCCGTCAGATACACACAATCCCAAGGGATATTTTGAACTTGAAGGCGGAAAAGTTATCAATAAACTCCAAGAAAAAACGTTTCCATTGCCAGCATATGAAGGAATGTTTATTAAAATAACAGCCTACGGTTTACAGTTCCTTCCGCAAGGAAAATATACTATCATTTATTCTGAACGAAATATCGAGGAAATACTTGATTCCATGGAGCGTATGATGGGAAAACCAGATAAACATCGACAAGAAACAAAAACAAGCTTTCTGAACCTCAATACGTTCGTTAAAAATCATATCAACAAACGACCAGACATGCAAGTGTTATACGTCAATTATAATGAGATTATTGCGCAACCAAAAAAACACATACAGCGAATCATTTCATTTCTTGGCATGCCTGCGACAAATGTCAACGCTATGGTACAAGCTGTTGATGATGCATTATATAGACGACGAAGAGATAATAACAAATCCTAAAAACACAATACGTTGTACTATACGATAGCATGACAAAAGAGGAGAGAGAAAAAGAACTTCAACAACCAATGTTCTCAAAACGAGACATTTTCTTTATTGTGCTATCGTTTGTGATTGTCTTCATCTTTTATTTCTTGCCAACCCCTAGCGGATTAACGCACGAGGGCCAGGTCATGATTGGTATTTTGACAATGGCTGCGGTTCTCTGGGTAACTGAACCTATACCGCTTGCTGTCTCTGGGCTGTTAATTATGGTGTTGCAACCGCTTTTGGGTGCCATGACTGCCGAAGAGGTCTTTTCGTCTTTTGGTAATAAAGCAGTTTTTTTCCTTATTGGCGCATTTATGCTAGCAGGCGCTATTGAAAAGCATGGATTGCATAGAAGAATTGCCTTAAAATTTCTCAGTTTATTTGAACACAACCCTCGGATTTTTACCTTCGGTATTATGATCTCCTGCGCATGCCTCTCGTTTATTATGCCAGAACATGGGGTGGCCGCACTCTTTTTGCCAATCATCGTATCGATTTTAGTTGCCATGAAACTTATTCCTAAACAGAGTAACTTTGGGAAAGTAAGTATGCTTTGTGTTGCCTACGGCTGCTCTATTGGAAGCTTGGGAACGCTTATTGGTGGTGCCAGAAACCCTCTGACGATTGGTGTGTTGTCAGATCTTACCCCTGCGATAAATGTCACCTTTTTTGAGTGGATGCTCTACTCAATGCCCGTTGTCTTTGTTTCTCTTCCCATCGTCTGGCTCATTTTACAACTTGTTTTTCCTCTTGAGATAACCGATGTTACTGAAGCAAAAAAAGAAATCAACAATCAAGTAGCACGTGCTGGAGCAATGAGTAGGAAGGAAAAAGCAGTGCTGGGAATTTTAGCACTTACTGTTTTGCTATGGATTCTTTTTTCGTCACATCAATATTTTGGACTAGCTGCCATAGCCATTCTCTCAGGAGTATTATTATTTCTAACAGGAACGATTAGCTGGAAAGATGTCGAACAACGAGTTCCATGGGGCATCATTTTACTCTATGGCGGTGCAATAACGCTCGGAATTGGCATGCAAGAAACTCAAGCAGGAACCTGGCTTGCTCATGTGCTGTTTAGTGCAGTAGGAGATAATGTCCTTCTGGTTCTTCTCATTATGATTGTTTTTGCTGTTCTTCTTACCAATGTCATGTCCAATATTGGCGCAGTCGCCATTTTATTGCCAATAGGTATCGCCGTAGCAGGCAACATTGAAGGCATTAGTCCACTTTTGGCATCTATGACTATTGCACTTTGTGGAGGGCTTGCCTTCATGCTAGTTATTGCAACACCGGGCAATGCCATTACCTATTCTTCTGGTTACTTTTCAACAAGAGACCTATTCAAAGCTGGGAGCATTGCCAACATTTTATGTATCGCTGTTATTTTCCTTGTTGCCGTGTGTTATTGGATGGAGGTGTTAGGACTATGAAACAGAACTTGTTACTGATAGGAGGCATATACCATGTTTAAGCAGATTCTTATTCCAATCTCTTCTGAATTTTATCGAACAGATGTCTTAGAACGAGCAGCATTTCTGGCTCAAAAATTTGAAAGTACCGTTACTTTACTGTACATTATTGAGGAAAAAACATTGAAGCAAGCAGACAAACGATCGGATGCCTTCAGAACATATTACGACCGTAATACGACGAAAGAAGGTACCATAGAAACATATAAACGTGCTGCAGACTCCATTATTTTTGAGGAAGCACATCATTTTTTTAACAAGGCAAATACGTCTTTTGAGGAAAAAATAGTGCAGGGTGAATTTAGTACTGTTATCCATCAAGAAATTACCAACAAACCATACGATTTGCTTCTAATGGGATTTGAAAAAGCCTGTGTACTGAACTATCGACTAATGGATGATTTGCCGGTCGATATTCCTCTTTGGGCAGTTTCAAACGTCCAAGGCAATGATGCCATTCTTGCAGTCTGCTCAAACCTTGCTCCTAACCAAAAGGTCCCCGAAATCAGTCTTTCTCTCGCTAAAGCATTCGGTTGGAAGCTACACATGCTCTATGTGGTAGATACTGAAGATGCGGTTGAAGTTGATATAACACTAGGAAGATCGACAAAAAAATCTGCACAAGAACTCTGCGCAAAAGGATCGTTTTTTGTGAACAACATGAAGCAGCAAGGAATCGATGCCAGATTAGTAACTGGGAGTTTAGAAAAAGAAATGATGGATGAGGCAGATGCCCTTAAGGCAAAACTCATTATCATGGGAAGGCAACAAAAGAAAAAAGGAGCCCTTGGCCTACCTGTCAAAAAGATGAAGAGAAAACTTGCTGAAAAATGCCAACACTCTATCCTCTTTGTCAGTTGAGAAAAAATGCATTCAGTACTATCCTATTTTCCTTTGTAAGAAAATGTAAAATAGGTGAACCAAGCTTACACCTAGAGGACGATTTTCATGAAAGCAGTCATTCTTGCTGCAGGGGAAGGAAAGCGATTACGCCCGTTTACGGAGACTATGCCCAAAGTCATGTTGCCCGTGGCAAATAAGCCTGTACTGGCCTATGTTGTTGATGCGGTGAAAAACAGCGGCATATCAGAAATCATTATGGTGGTAGGATACAAAAAAGAAGTCATTATGGAATATTTTAAAGATTACGAAGGGGCAACCATCACCTATGCCGTTCAAGACAAACAACTAGGAACGGCACATGCACTTCTCCAGGCAAAAAAACACATCAAAGGCACGTTTATCGTTTTAGCTGGGGACAACATCATTGACCAAGCCAGCATTTCAGCATTAATACAAGACCCCTCAACGTATGCTATGCTGATTAAGAAACATCACCACCCCTCAAAATATGGAGCTGTATTTGTTGAAAAAAGCACGCTTAAAAATATTGTCGAAAAGCCAAAGGAAGATGCGGAGGGATTTATTTCAACAGGAATTTACAAACTTCCCGCATCTGTTTTTTCTATCATTCAAGAGTTGGCATCTGATGGTGTGTACGCTCTTTCTTCTGCAATCCAAGCATTACTTGCACAAAAAATAACTATCAAAACACCGACCGCAACCCTCTGGAAAGATGTCGTCTATCCCTGGGATCTGATTGAAGTGAACGAATCGATGATGTCAACTGTTTCCGGAGTAACGAGTGGTACTATTGAGAAAGGTGTAACCTTAAAGGGTGCCGTTTCTATCGGAAAAGATACCATCATTCATGCAGGATGCTATATTGTTGGACCTGTCGTGATTGGCGAGGGCTGTGAAATCGGCCCCCATGTATGTATTTTTCCATCGACTGTTATCGGGCATAATGCTGTTGTCCACCCCTTTTGTGAAATCAAAAATAGCATTGTCTTTGATGATGCACGTATAGGGTCAAATTCCTATCTTTCTCATTCCGTTATTGGGCGAGGAAGCGTCCTTGGTCATAATTGTTCTGCTACTGCAGGGCATGCAAACATAGAAATTCTTGATGAATTTAAGAAAGTAAGGCATATCGGAGCGATGATTGGCGAGAACAGCTCCTTTGGAAGTAATGTTGTTATTGAGCCCGGTATTATTGTAGGTAGAGAGTGTACGGTTAATTCCATGAAGAGACTACAGTATTCAATTCCAAGTGAAAGTAAAGTGATGTAACGTGTGTGGCATTATCGGTTATACTGGGTTTAGGGAAGCAAAACCAGTGCTTCTCGAGTGCCTAAAAAGACTCGATTATCGAGGGTACGATTCTGCAGGTATCAGTGTTATTGATAAAACATTACAAGTCTTCAAAGAAGTAGGCGAAATCAGCGTTTTGGAAAAACACCTTCCTACTATTGAAGGGAGTAATGGCATTGGGCATACACGATGGGCAACCCACGGAGGCGTTACCAAAATAAATGCCCATCCACACGTTAGTAGCGATAAAAAAATCGCTCTTGTTCATAATGGCATTATTGAAAATTTTCAATCACTAAAAGAAGAACTTCAGCAAAGGGGTATTACGTTTGTTTCTCAGACAGATACTGAAGTACTTGCTCATTTAATAGCTGATTGTTATGCGGGCAATCTTGAACAAGCAGTAGTTACTGCACTTAAGAAAGTGAAAGGATCATACGCCCTTGCCGTTGTATGTAAAGAGGAACCCGGAAAGGTGGTAGGGGCACGTCATGAAAGCCCGCTTGTTGTTGGTATTGGTGATAATGAAAACTTTCTCGCATCAGACATACCTGCATTTTTACCGTATACAAATAGAGTGGTCTATCTTGATGATGGGGAAGTCTGTGTGCTCACCAAAAACAATCTTTCTATTCTCGGCCAATCAAACAAACCAGTAAAAAAAGAAGAACATACCATCCACTGGGATGTCAAAGATGCCGAAAAGGCAGGTTTCGCTCATTTTATGCTCAAAGAGATTTATGATCAGCCCAACACGATTCATCAAGCATTACGAGGACGAATCTCAGAGATAGAACGTGTGGTTAATCTGCCAGAAAAGGTAGAAGACATTCTTAACAACGGTATTGACCACATCCACATTATTGCATGCGGCACATCGTTTTATGCAGGATTGATTGGGAAGTATATGATCGAACAATTCACCGATATCTCGGTATCCGTTGATCTCGCATCAGAGTATCGATATTTCGGTGCGAAAAAGGAAACCTCTCTTGTTGTTGCGATCACTCAGTCGGGAGAGACTGCCGATACTCTTGGTGCGTTGAAGGAAGCACAAAAATCAGGATGTAGGACACTGGTCATTACCAATGTGATTGGCAGTACCGCCACACGTTTTGCTGATGGATACATACTTACTCAATCAGGACCAGAAATTGGTGTTGCGGCCACTAAAACCTTCACCGCTCAGATTATCATTCTCTTTTTACTTTCATTAAAACTTGCTTCTAATGCCAAAACGCTCAGTTCTGATGATTTATATCGGTATATTGTATCTTTAAAAGAATTGCCAAAACAAATACGACAAATATTGGACCGAAGCGATACCATTAAACAGGTCGCAGCGCATATAACAAAAGCTAACTCTGTCTTTTTTATTGGCCGAGGCATTAACTACCCTCTTTCTCTTGAAGGCGCGCTCAAACTCAAAGAAATCTCCTATGTTCATGCTGAGGGGTTTGCTGCAGGTGAATTGAAGCACGGGCCCTTTGCTCTTCTTGCCAAAGACACACCAGTGATTGCAATTGCAACCCCTGGTGAGACCTATGATAAAATCATTGCAAATATTGGTGAAGTAAAAGCCCGCGGGCCATCAGTAATTGCTATTGCACAAGATACTGATGCCGAGATCGAAAAGCACGCAGATGTTGTGTTGCGCTATCCAGAAACTCCTTTTCCACTAACTTGTCTCCCTATTGCAGTAATGCTTCAATTATTTGCTTATCATGTTGCCAATAGCCGAAATTGTCCAATTGATAAACCGCGTAATCTTGCGAAATCAGTGACGGTGGAGTGAAATGAAGTGTGTGATTCTTGCTGCAGGTGAAGGTAAACGGATGCATCCGTTAACCTACACGAGACCAAAAGTCATGCTTCCTATTGCCAATAAACCGCTATTGGAATGGAATCTTCACAGTGCTCGTGCAGCAGGATTGAAAGATTTTATTTTTATTGTAGGATATAAAAGTGAGATGGTACGCAACTACTTCGAGCACGGTAACAAATGGAACGTCTCTATAGAATATATCAACCAAGGAAAACCTCAGGGTACTGCTCATGCTATTGGTATGGTTAAAAAATTTGCCAACGACTTCATCGTCTTATGTGGAGATACCATTTTTGGCAAAAATGATATTAAAAATATCGCGAATAAACAAGGAAGCATGGGACTGTTCAACGTAGAACGCCCAGAGGAATATGGTGTTGTTGAAACCAAAAAAGACAATATCGTTCAGATTCATGAAAAGATGGATAAACCGATTTCTACCATTATTAATGCTGGTATCTATCATTTTACCAAAGACATTTTCACAGCCATTGATGCAACTGAAACATCTCCTCGAGGAGAATATGAAATTACCGATTCCATCAATATGATGGCCAAAAAGAAGCCCCTAACAGGGATTATGCTGAAAGAGTGGCGTGACGTGGTCTACCCTTGGCACTTGCTTGATGCCAATGAAGAAATGCTAAAGACAATAGACAAACAGATAGAAGGAACGATAGAAAAACACACCACAATTAAAGGAAATGTCTTCATTGGGAAAAATACTACCATTTTATCGGGTTCATATATTGAAGGACCAGTGACGATTGGTCATAACTGTAAGATTGGACCTAATTGTTACATTCGTCCTTATACATCTATTGGAAATAATTGTCATATTGGCAATGCCTGTGAAGTTAAAAATTCCATCGTGATGAATAACAGTAATGTGCCTCACCAGAATTATGTTGGGGATTCAATAATTGGTGAAAATTGTAATCTTGGTGCAGGGTGTAAGATTGCAAATCTAAGGCTTGATAAGAAAAATATATCAGTTGTATTAAAAAGCATAAAAATCGATACAGGTAGAAAAAAACTAGGGGTTATTATAGGGGATAACACTCAAACAGGGATAAATTCCATGTTAAATATCGGTTCATTTATTGGAAATAATGTAGCAATTGGCCCTGGTGCAATAGTTAAAGGATGTATTGAACCTTATTCAAAGATTATGTGACTTAAGTTTACGTTTTTTTTATTTCCAATCTTCTAAATCATAAATTAAAAATCCTTGTTTCTTCAAATCAGACTTATTCTTAATCTTCTAGCAGCTATCCTCTATTTATCTTTTCTTTCTTTTTTATGCCAGTCAACATAAGTTGCATTTTCCTTTAACTCTTCTAGAATTTTAATAGATTTATTGTAGGTTAACTCTTTCCATTTGCATTCAAAAAATGCTATATCTTTTTTATACACCACAAAAAGTATATACTAATAATGTCATTACTACCGATATAGTCGGTATATATGACACAAAATTCAGCTTCACTTATCTGGAGACGCCTGCTTGTTGAAAACAAAAAAATAGTTACCAGATCTGAGATTGAAAAGCTTGCTTTAGAACTTGATAAAGATGAGAAAAGATCACTATATTATCTTCAGGAGGAAGATTATATCATAAGAATATTACGTAGTATCTTTTATGTAAAAAGTTATGAAGAAAGACAAAAGAACATGTTGTATGCTTCTCTGTATGAAATTATAGCAGATGCCCTTAGAATTAAAGGGGTGAAAAATTGGTATTTTGGACTTGAAACCGCGCTTAAACTTAATAATTTAACACATGAATATTTTACTATTGATTATGTGATCACTGATTCTTTTAGAACAACTAAAGTGATAAATATTATACAGTCTAAATTTCAGTTTTTGAAAAGAAGCAAAAAATACTTTCATCAAGGAATAATTAAAAAGAATGGCTTACGATATTCCAATCCCGAGAAAACAATACTAGATTTAGCCTATCAAAAGTATTTAGGTTCAAAAAACACCCTGCTTTTTTTATCTCCAATTAAAGAATATAATGGAAAAATCGATGCTAAGAAAGCTAAGGAGCTCCTCCTTGTGTATCCAGATTCATTTCAGAAAAAATTGGAGGGTGTTTTGTGAAGGAATTTTTTGATCAACTAAACCAAATAGTTAAACCCGAACGAATGGATATCATCGAAAAAGATTATCATCTTCATCGATTATTATATCATATTTCTCATGATGAATATTTAAAAGACAGATTAGTATTCAAAGGTGGAACTTGTCTAGTCAAAGCTTATCTAGGATATTATAGGTTTTCAGAGGATATTGATTTTACATGGAAAGGTGCCTTGTTTTGGAAAGGAAAAAGTTCAAGTCAAACCAGGAAAAAATGTTCAAAACTTATCGATGTAATCATTGATCGATTAAAAAAAATTTCAGAAAAACTAGGATTTGTATTTGAAGGAGATAAAACAGATGCTTCTCAAGTTGAAATAGGCAGTGGCGGAAGAATGGTACGCTTTTTCATTAGGTATCACTCTGCTACACTAGATATTCCTGCTACTATAAAAATTGAGATAAATTTTGTAGATCAAACCTTTTTTCCATTTAAAAACATTGAGCTTAAAAGTCTCATAAGCACAGTGCAAAACAGAGAAATAGCATTTCTTTATAAGAAGGAATGGTATGAATACAAAAAAGCCATTACAGTTGATTGTTATGATCCTAGAGAGATATTTACTGACAAAGCCCGAGCAGTAATGACCCGAGTTTCATATAAGTTCAGAGATGTCATTGATATTTGCAAGCTGGAAGAAAAATATGGATATAAGTTATCTGATTATGGAGAGGAAATACAAAAAAAGACATATTTCATTCTTGATTTATATCATCGTTATAAAGAGAATATAACGTCAATAAGTATACCTGATAGTGTAACAATTCCTGAAAGGGAATTTAATTTTCTTCTCTTTAAGCCAACTAAGGAGTTTTACAAAAACATTAATCGCGTTCACAGACAACTTCAACAAATACAAAAAGAAATCATACGTAAATAAATTTTATACTAGTAGTTCTTTTCAAAGGTGTTTTTTTGTATATTACTTATGTTTTAATGTTATTTTTTTATACTACTTATAACTACTATCTCTCATAATTGAAAAACGGTTCTAGTCAGTAATAATCATCTGTATTTTTTTATAGTCCTTAATTGCTTAGTAATATATTATTCACCAGACAAATTCTGCATACAAAGAATAATTGTTACAAGAAATGTCATCTGACAAGTTTCGTATGCAAAGAAAGACCTTTACAAGAAATCGTAGCTGACCTGTTTTTACATGAAATTCACCTGACAGATTTTGCAGAAAATTGGGTGATAACCGATGGGTTTTGCAGTATTTGCTCTTGAGGTGGATGATATTTTATGTTTGATGAGCGATGTGTTTTGTTCATATCTTGTGTTTTTGGATTTTTTGCAGTTGTTTTCTTCTGTTGAACTGGTAAGAGGTACATGTTTTTTGGTAAGGATTATGAATGATTGGACTAACGAGTTTGGCGTGCAGAGAACGGCCGGTAGCAAACGAGTTTTGCAGGTGAAGAGTGTTTGGGGTGACGATTGACCGACTTTGCTGATGAAGAACATGGGTGGTAAGAGATGATTTGCTACTCTTAAAAGTATCTCTTGCAAACTAAACGTATCTCTTATAAATATCTTATAAATATTTATTTAAAACACCTTGTTATTTCTCCTCGCAATGATTGCCAGAAAAAGCGCATTTATCATTGCAACACATCTTCTCAGCGGAGTCTTAGGTTACGTTGGGCTTAAATTCATTGCGCTTTACATGGAACCTTGGGAATATGGTGTTGTCGGTTTTGCCTTTGGTTTCGTTGCTCTGTTTTCTTTTTTTGGGAATATGGGATTTGACTCTGCGCACATCAAACGAGTTTCCGAAGGAAAAAACCTGGCAACCTGTATTGGAACTTTTGCAGCAATAAAGACAATACTTGCAGGAATTCTTGCTGGAACAGTCATCATCTCTATTGCTATATGGAAATATGTAATTGGACGAGGTTTTGAATCTCCCTTGCACGAACAAGCGATATATTTAATGCTTGCTTATTACGTTTTACATGTACTTACACTAACAATGACTAGCACATTTAAAGCTAAAAGAGAAATTGCAAAATCTGAGATAACGCTTTTTTCCTATAATATTGTAAGAATAGTTGCAACCATTATTGTTGCGTACAGTGGCATGGGCATTCTTGCTCTTGCCTACACGTATGTTCTGGGCGAACTAGCTAATTTTGCTCTTGCCTTTCTACTTTTTAGAAAATATCCAGTTGGAAGGCCATCGAAAGACTATCTCAAAAGTTATATGTCGTTTGCGTTTCCCATGGCAATCGCATCTGTCTCAGCTGTAGTTATGGCAAACATCGATAAAGTAACAATACAATTATTCTGGGGTGCTCAACAAGTTGGAGAGTATTTTGCTGTTTATAATCTCTCTCAGTTTCTAATACTTTTTTCAACTGCCGTAGGGATGGTACTTTTTCCCACCATATCAGAGCATTTTGCCAAAAAGAATAATGATGCAATTCGAGATATTACATTAAAGGCGGAGAGATACCTAAGCATGATCGTATTTCCTATAATTATTCTTATGATCACGCTTGCTAATCCTATTTTATTTATTCTGCTCAGTGCAAAGTATGCAGCAGCTCTTCCAGTTCTTCAAATCGTTCCCTTTTTTATACTGTTTGCTGTCATGTTAAATCCTTATGAAAAGCAGTTATCGGGCATGAATATGCCAAAACTTGTTCGAAACAGAATAGTTATTATGATGATAATTAACGTTTTTCTTAATCTTTTGTTAGTACCAACAGATATTCGAAGCATTGGATTATATAATCTTCCAGGTCTTGGAGCAACAGGCGCAGCAATCGGAACAGTTGTTTCATATTTTGTTGCTTTTATATATACTAGATATACTGCTTTCAGAGTTGCAAAAATTAAAGGTAACTACAAAGTCCTACTTCATGGTATTGCAGCAACTATTATGGGTGTAATAATTTATTATATAACCGATTACACACACTGCATAATAATTACACGGTGGTATCATCTTGTGATTGTATCTCTGTTTGGTCTTGCTATTTATTATGGAATTCTTTACCTTTTACGCGAATTCAAAAAAGAGGATTTTGACCTTTTTTTAGACACTCTCAATATAAAAAAGATGATTCAGTATGTTAAAGAAGAATTTCGTGGAAAATAGATTTTAACTTTTTGCGCCGCAAAATTACTATTTTGCTATAAAATAATAAAAGTATAGTAAATATTATATAGACAAGGCATATTTTCACTCGCAAAAATAATGCCACTCTGTATCCTCTGATAAAATTGGAAATCTGAATAAAATTATTATTCAATATTGAGAGGTAATAAAGGAATTATTTGGGTGATTTTTGCTTAAATATTAAAAACAAAAATGTGGTGAGAAATGAAAATCAAGGAAAATCAAAAAACACAGATTATTTTACATATTGGTTTACATAAGACTGGTACTACTTTTTTGCAGCAAGAAATTTTTCCTAAGTTGAAAGGTGTTAATTATAAGTTTTATTATGATATGCAGGATTATAAAATTAAGGATGGATACATCAATCTTATTTCGTGTGAAAATTTATCTGGGAGTCTTCTTTCATCTATAAAATTTGGCGCTTTTGAACGAAAGGCTTTATTATATGGAATGAAAGCATTATACCCTAATGCTAGAATTATTGTAGGTTTTCGTAATAAAGAAAAATGGTTACGTTCTGTGTATGTTCAACATATTAAACAAGGTAGATTATATCGATCTTATAATTCTTTTTTAGAGACTGTTCCCACTGAATTTGTTGATTTTGATTCTTACGAATGTTTAATTCGTGAGTTATTCGATGATGTATATGTATATCATTTTGAGGATTTAAAAAAGGATGTCGATAGTTTTGTTCGTGGTATCTGTGATTTTATAGGTGCTGAAGTTCCTATTTTTATAAATAGGAAATGGAGCAAGCATTGGAATGACCGGAAGCTAATATTAGGCAAAATTAGAAGTTCTCTCTTTAAATATTCTCGTAAAATTTTGGATGAGTTATAGGAGCTCCAAAAGAATGAAATTTACAGACATGAAAGATAAATACCATGGTAAAACTGTGTTTGTTATAGGAAACGGGCCAAGCCTTAATGTGCTACCTGTACAAAAGCTTGCGGGCCATTACACAGCTGCATGTAACTTTTTTATCCCTTATGGTGTAGAAAAATATTCATTCACACCAAATTTTTGGGTGATTTCCGCCGAAAAATATGAGGAACACATGAAAAACCTAAATAAAATCTTACCGTTGATCAACAAAAATAAACTACATATTGTAGTTGGTGAAGATTATTTTTCAATAATAGATGATATAAAAGAAGGTTGGAAACCGCCGTTAAGCTCAGATTTGCGCTCACCAAAATCTGACCCAAAAAGGATTAAATCGGTCGAAAAAAAATTCCAAGATGCAGGTGCCAAAACTCTTGTTGTACCAATTAATCTTTTGCCTCCTCGCTTTTATTGTTGCGGGGTAATAACTCTTACAGCCATACCGTTATGTGCCTATCTTGGTTTTAAAAAGATAATTTTTGTTGGTATGGATCTCGGTGGATGGAATCATTTCTATTCTACTAAGTTGAGAGTAATTTTTATGAAAAGAAAATATCACCAATTTGGTATCTGTTGGGATGGGAAAAAAAGATCTAATATAGATGCTATATTTAATCTTGATTGGGCAATATTTGCCCGAAAGATACCAGAGTACAATCGTTTGATTCCTAAAGATGTCGAATTTTATCACACGACACCTAGACCAGAAAAGGTATCATTCAAAGAAAAAGTTAATGTAAAATTGTATTCTACAATAGACAGCTTTCTTGACTATTTAAAACCAGAAAGCTTTAGAAATTGGGCGATAAATTTTGAAGACAGATTTATTAAAAAACTGGGCATATCTGTTAAAGATGATAAAATTTTTAAAGACTTTGCTAGTGATGGATATTACATTCATCAATTAGAGGACTATATTACATATATTGATTTTAATGATGCGTTAAAGATGACTGATAAGGTTTAGCTTAATAATAAAAAGCATTACTTATTTATATTAATAAGTATTCTTTTTTCTTTGTAGCTTTAAAAATCAATAGTTTTTATTTAATATTAACAGATTGCAATAGTCCAGAGATGTATTATTTCTTCGCAAGATTTATAATCTAAAATTATTTGTTGTAACTATAGATATCAAACAAATGTTATTTTATGGTCCCAGTAGGTGAATGGTATGAGAGTAGCAGGTATAATGCTTGTGAGGTTGTCAAGTCAAAGATGTAAAAGAAAAAATTTGCGCTCTTTTGGTAACACAAATTTAACTATTTTGGCCTTAAAAAAATTTGTGAGAAGTAAAGAACTGGCAAATTTGTATTTTTACGCGTATGAAGATGAATTAATCGACATTGCAAAACCATTTAAAAAAGTAAAAATATTAAATCGATCTAAGAAATCAGCGTATGGCGAAAAATTCATAGAAGTCCATGACTATTTAAATGTATTAAATGAGGATGCGATTGTTAGCATCAATTCGTGTTGTCCATTTTTTAGCGTAGAAACTTTGGATAAGGCTGTGAGATATTTCAAAGAACATGATTACTTAAGTATGATACCTGCTTACCCCACATACGGTTGGTATTTTAATTCGCAAGGGAAAATTATTAATGATGATGAGAACGCGGTCAATGGAAATAGTAAATTTTTAAAACCAGTTTATAAAAACTCATGTTGTTTTGTGCTTTTTAATAGAGAAAGAGCATTAAAGGAACATACGCCTTGGTCTTTTCAAAAAGACGATCCACATCTGTTTGTTATCGACGAAGAAGAAGCTTTTGATATAGATACAGAATTGGATTTCAAAATTGCAGAAGCAATACATAATCAAAGGTTAAGAAATCAAAAATAGTAATCATATTCAATCCGAATCTATACGCTTAATCTTTTACCCTTTTGATTGGACTCTTCACATGTTTTAATAATTTTCATTACATTTATTCCTTTTTCAAGTGAGCATAGTTCTCCTTTACGTTTGTTTATAAAACTATTCAGCTGAGATTTATAAGTAGCATTTTTGCCCAAATTTCGAATCTTTATAATAATCTTGTTTTCCTTTGTTAAATAATCTGTAAACTCTATTTGATTCCTTAATAAATCATACTTCAACATACCCTTTTCAAAAAATATTTTTCCTTCTCTTTCTTTTGAGGGATTTAGATAATCCATGCTTATTCTTACAATCTCCCCTCCTTTCATCTTTGCAAGAATATCTACACTATCATCGACATCTATATCTAAGTTGCTGATTTTTGAAATATCAGCAAATATCTTATAATAATCACCAAACCAGTATTGCCCCAAATCTATCTCATGAGATAATGTCCTTAAAACCCCACCGCCCAATTCCTTTTTAGCGGCATAACTAATTCTGTAATCTTCATATAAATGCCAAAAAGGAAGATATTCTCCAACATATGACTCTGCTTTCAGTACTTTCCCATATTTATTAGAATCTATTATTTCTTTAACCTTACTTACAATCGGATGAAATCTAAGATTATACGCAACATAAATACTATTTTTCCTTTTTTTTATCTTTTCCCCTATCGGTTTAATGTCATTGTAATTCATCATTAAAGGTTTCTCAATAAGCGCGTCAATTTTGTAATCTATGGATTTTAATAAATATTTTAAATGAAACTTTGTTGGATTGCTAACAATCAAGAAATCTGGCTTCCATGAAAAAGCATCATCCTCATTGAAGAAATATTTTATTCTATTTTCAAGATCTCCTGGGATTTTTTTAATACCTTTTCTTGTTCTGTATGCTGCAATCTCAACTCTCCCAAAATCATATAATATTTGTGCATGTCGGATACCAATAGAACCCAAACCTAAAATCAACAATTTAACCATTGCAAACTTCTCCGATTAGTTAAAGATTTATAAATTTTTGTTCTCTAGAACTTTTTTCACTTGTTTCCATCGTCTGCAAATTTTTCATATCCTTTTCAATTGTATTTGGAAATTTTTCTTTACCATATAGAGCATTAAAAAAGCACCTCATCTCATCAACATACATCCCTTCACCAGAAATATAACTTTCTTCCTTAGAACCTTCAGTATATTCATATACCGACCAAGATCGAGTAGTAGTCGAATAAGTTTTTACCTCATTTTCCAATGCCGACCATAAGATATTTCCTTTTGTACCAATCAATTTAAAATCCCTAAAATAATGTCTCGATGTAACATCTACTTGCAAGCTTCCAACAACTCCTTTTTCAGTTTTGAAAACAATGTGATATGTATCGTCAATATCTGCTTCAAGATCCGTCAGTTTGTCAACAATGGCACCAATTTTTTTAACATTACCAAATAGATTTACTAACCAAGTTAACTCAAATGATACTATCTCTCTAGCTCCTCCAGTTTCTCTTTGAGAGACATAATATTTTCTGTAATCTTCCCAAGGATGCCAGTCTGGAAGATATTGGCCAGAATGGTACATTAGTGAAATTGGTTTTCCAATGATCCCTGAGCCAATAATTTCTTTAATTTTTTTCACTCCTGGATGAAAAAGGATTGTACATGACGGAGCAGCAAAAACATTGTTTTTTTTAGTTATAGCCAAGAGATTTTTCATACCCTCCGAAACAATACTGGCTTCGCAAAAAAACGGTATCTTTCTTTTTGCAGCTTCAAGTTCGTATTCGAGATGATTATTGGGTGGAGTTGATATTATAAAAACATCAGGATCGGTGTTTTTTATTGCCGTCTCAAAAGTTTTAAAAGTTTTAATGCCGTATTTTTCTTCAGCTTCTTTTCTTCTACTCTCAGAGACATCGAAACCATAAATCTTTCCAACATTAAGATGTTTTAAATTTCTCACACGTCTTTTTCCCATCGATCCAAGCCCGATGATAAGTATTTTTAAAATTTCCATTTATTTGCCCTCACAATTGTTTTCTTCTTTAAGATAATTAGCCAAATAACAATTTTTTAATATCTTGCTTCGAAAGCAGATCAACATCTCGTGATACATATCGTTTTAATCTGCTCTTTTCTGCTCCCTCATAATCTGCTGCTTCATGTTTGATGTTAGGTAACTCAATCTGAGGAGGGATTATCAACATATCTTTTGTTTCAAAAGCAATCTCTGCCTCAGACTCAGTCATTAATTCTTCAAACATTTTTTCACCAGGTCGCAGTCCTATAGTCCTTTTTATAATTGTATCTTTTTTATAACCATATTTTTTTGCGTAGGTTTCAATTATGACATCAACAATATCATCAAGCCTGACGACTGGCATCTTCAGAATGAAGATTTCTCCACCTTTTGCTAAAAGTGTTGCCTTGAACACCAATTCAATAGTATCTGATATAGACATCATAAACCGTGTCATTTCTGGATTGGTAATTGTTACTGGTTTTTTATGCTGAATCTGCTCTTCAAAAAGAGGGATGACTGAACCCCGCGAGAATGAAACATTTCCAAAACGTACAGTAGAGAAAATTGTTTTTTTAGTTCCTTTTCCTTGATTAGCATCTATCATGAGTTTTTCTGCAAGGAGTTTTGTTGCTCCCATAGTGTTTACCGGGTTAACTGCTTTATCTGTGCTGATGCCGATAACCCTATCAACCTTTGATTCAAGTGCAGCTTCGATAACATTTTGCGCCCCTAAAACATTTGTTTTGATCGCCTCAAATGGATTATATTCGCAGAGAGGAACATGTTTTAGAGCAGCTGCATGATAGACTATGTTGATATCTTCCATTGCCAGCATTAGTCTTTCTTTGTCTCTTACATCTCCTATTAAAAATCTTAAATCTGGTATTTCATGCATCATCTTGGCCCCATCGCCAACTTCGTTCATCATGCGATAAGTATTATCTTCGTCATTACTGAAAATTCTAACAACCTTTGGGTTGTATTTTAACAAATTTCTTACAATTTCACTTCCTATACACCCTGTTCCACCAGTAACCAAAATTTTCTTACCTTTAAACATCTGTTCTAATTTTTTTCCCATCATCATCACCCAAAGTAATCCTTTATTTCCTTTGTCATGTACGATATCTCATCAGACGTTAGTGTAGGGAATATGGGCAAAGAAATTACTTGCTCTGCCACCTCTTCAGTTTTTGGAAGACGTCCGTTTGTATGCTTATACTTCTGTTTGTAATACGTCTTTAAATGGAGAGGTTCAAAATAAACCTTTGTCATAACGCCCGATTTACTCAATTGTTGTTGCAACCCGTCTCTTATTTTTTTATTTTCAACTCGAATAGTGTACATTTGATAGACATGTCGCCGTCCAGCACCTTCTTGAGGAAGATGTAATTCCTTTAGTGATGCTAATTGTTGAGTAAGCTGCCGTGCCTTTTCTCTCCTCATCTCGATGATTTGTTCTATTTTTTGAAATTGCGATAGGATGAGAGAAGCAGTTATAGATGACATGCGATAATTGTACCCTGCCTCTATGTAATCTAACTCTTTTGTTACCGCAAAATACCCTTCTTTTCCTTCGACTCTCCCATGAGAACGAATGAGTTGCAATTGCTCATACACTTTTTTATTATCTGTGACGATAATTCCACCCTCGCCCGCAGTAATAATTTTATTTTGGCAAAAACTAAACATTGATGAATGGCCAAAACTTCCCACCATCTGATTATCTATTTTTGATCCTAATGACTCTGCGGCATCCTCGATGAGAACAAGATGGTGGTCATTTGCAATATCGCGCAGTGCTTTGATATAGCTACAGGAATTTCCGCCGTAATGAACAGGAATAATCGCTTTGGTTTTTGCTGTTATTTTTTCTTTCACATCTTCTGGGTCAAGCCCATACGACTCTTCTTCGATATCCGCAAACACAGGTGTCGCCCCAGCGAGAACTACAGTGTTTGCGGTGGCAATAAAGGTAAATGAAGGAACGATAACCTCTCCGCTTGTGATGCCATGTGCCAATAAATCAGCATGTAATGCTGATGTGCCCGAATTGAATGTTACTGCATACTTTCGATTACCAAATGAGGAAATAGATCTTTCGAGCTGCTGCGCCTCTTTTCCCCCAGTCCAATATGTCCCTCTTTTGATAACCTTGGTGACTGCAGTGATATCATCATCATCCCAATAGATCTTAAAAAGAGGTATTTTCCAGTTCATGTTTTCTTCTTCCTTTTAATTCTTACAGGTACGCCGTAGGCAATCGCATCATCGGGAATATCTTTGTTGACAAAACTATATGCACCTACGATTGCATTTTTACCAATAGTAACCCCTGGCATTATGGTGCTATGAGTACCCACTCGTGCATTTTCTTTAATGGTTACTCGCCCTTGCTTATTATCAATAGTTGATAACGAATAGATGGAGCAGTGCGATCCTATTTGCACGTCTTTTTCAATGACCACACCGTATTGTGCATTGATGTAGGTAAATGCACCAATGTCAGTATTTTCTCCCAATTCAAGATTGTCAACGTGATGAACGAGAAAGTGATATTTGGGATGCAATGTCCTTTCTTTGATGATAGGCATGGTCCATTTTTTGAATCTTTTTCCAGTCATGAATGTCTCTCCACCTAATAGGTAATTTGTTTCTTGATAAGATTATCATCTAGCGGTATTGTTTTTAATACGTTTATGATTTGTTGTGCAGCGTTTCCTTGACCAAATTTATTTTTCGTGTGTTGTACTTTTTTTACGAACCCCTCATCAAAGAGTGCAATGTTAATTGCTTCTAGTATACTCTCTTTTTTTGCTTTCACGTCAAGAATATTATCTGATCGTTCTCTTCCTTGCTGACGCGTACCAATATTTACTACCGGAATGCTAAAGGAAGGCGCCTCAATAATCCCGCTGCTCGAATTTCCCATCATCACGTCAATCGACTTTAATAAACTCAAATACTCTTCGTGAGGCATATTTTTGATGGCATGAAGATACGGTTTTTTCTCATATTGTCGAATTAAAGAAATAAATCGCTTTCCCCCTGCGTCACAGTTTGGGTAGAGAAGCACGGTTTGGTTCTTCAAGGTATCAATCGCCTGGAGTATTGTTTCCAGCTCGCTATATCCTTGGTCTTTAAGAGTAGTAATCGGATGGTGAACAACGAGAAACGTTGTTTGTTTTTCATCAAGCTGATATTTTTGAAAAATCTCCTTTTTCGAGAGAAGTGGTACATGTAAAATGGTATCAAGCGTAAGTGCTCCCGTTACAAAGATTCTTTTCCTTTCTTCACCCATTTTGTGAATACGATCTGCGTTTGTTTTGGTATGCACAAAGTGAATGTGTGCAATTTTGGTAAGACAGTGCCGTATTGATTCGTCAAGCGTTCCGCCAGTCACATCACCACCATTGATATGTGCAATAGGAATGTTGAGGTACAGTGCCGCAAGCGCTGCTGCTAACGGTTCACTCCTATCCCCAAGCACCATAACGATGTCTGGCTGGTGCCTATCGAAATATTTAGCAAACGAACTGATGCCTGCTGCCAAATATGATGCCATATCTTTGAGATTATCGCCGCTGAGCGGCATAGGAATGGTAACGGCGTTGGAAAAATCTTTTTTAACCATCTGACTTGTGTTACCAAATTCAGACAAGAGATGCATGCCTGTAACCAGTGGAAGAAGCGTTAATTCGTTATCTTGTTGGATTGCGTGCATAAGCAGCTTAAGATATCCATATTCCGCTCGGGTGCCTGTCACGACAGCAATTGTTCTCATATTATGCAATCATCTCCGTTTGTATTGCCTCATCTTTTGCTATTGGTTTTACCGTTTTTTTTCCAATGAGGGACTCAAGAAGATCAGGGGCCATGCCCGTCCCTGGTCTTTTGATAGCTAACATCTCTTTAGTTAATACGGTACCTTTGGCGATATCGTGTTCAGCAACAATACTTTTTCGAACAAATTCCATCATGCTTTTTTCTGACGCTGTTGGTTTTTTTTCGCCACTACCCAGCGCCTTTCCTACGTTTCTGATAGCCCGTATCATCTCTGCTAGTTCCTGCGGTTCTAATGAGGCGCCATGATCAGGTCCTGGTAGATTTTTATCAATTGTAACATGTTTTTCAATAACACATGCCCCTAATGCCACGGCCATCGATGGAACCAGAGTACCCACCGTATGATCAGAGTACCCGATAAGACAATCTAGCTCCTTTTTCATTGTCAACATTGCTTTTAGATTTACTTCATGCAAAGGACACGGATAGTTGGTGGTGCAATGGAGGGCAACAATACGGTTGTTTCCTTCAGATTGAATAGCGGTAACAGCACGTTTTACTTCATCTAACGTTGACATGCCTGTTCCCAGAATCATAGGCTTTCCTTTTTTTGCTGCATAGGTTAATGCAGGAATATTAGTAACGTCTCCTGATCCAAATTTGTAGGCAGGGACTAAATCCTCTAAAAAATCAATAGCATCAAAAGAGTGAGGGGTTGATAAAAATATAATCTTTTTTTGGTCACAATGAGTCTTTAATGAGATAAACTCCGTATCAGTAAGGGTAACTCTCTTCAGTAGATCAACCTGTGTTTTTTTTGCTTGTGCCCCCTTCTTTTGGTATGGGGCAAGACCAGAACTACTAGTTACCACGTTTTCCGGTGTAAATGTTTGAAACTTGACTGCATCAGCACCAGCCTCTGCAGCATGATCAACAAGCTTTTTTGCAAGTCTGATGTCACCGTTGTGGTTTATTCCTGCTTCTGCAATAATAAAACACGGTTCGTTTACACCAATAGTTGATGTACCAATTTTTATGCTATTCATAACCTTACGACGGGTAATTGTTCTATGATATTAAAAGTTAGTTTTGTTTGTGTCTGGCGTTTTTGTATATGTTCTCCTTGATGTTTTTTATTTCAGTGAAGTGTTTTTGGTAATGCCTATCAATAGTTTTTTTAATTTCTTCGTCTAAATCACGCTGGATGCAGTGCTGGTTTATGGCCTTTATTTCTGGATGATGATGTAGATACTCAATTGCATCTGCTAGATCCAACGTCGTTTCAAAAGGTATGTTAGAGTATAGGTGAGATAACACCTGATAATCTTCTTCATAATCGAGCGTCAGCCGAAGGTCCGGATCACGTTCTCCTCCTTCTGCTTTTATAGAGACTATATCAAAAAGTTCTGGACGGTTGATGAGGTATCCCCAGATCTCTGTATTAACCATCGTTTTTATGCTACAGACTGTTTTAATAGCCTCATATTTCATCCCATAGGTGGCTGCACCAAGTGGAAGTCCCTCAACCTTAATGAAATCATGTCCTTGCTTTGTTATGAGTTCTACAATACGATTTGAGTAACGAATGGAAAACAATGGATTGTCTGCGGTGATTCCTAGAAAATAGTCTAAATTGTAACACGTTGCTGCATCGTACAGTCGTTGTAACACATCATTTTCATCTCCTAGAAAATAGGCGATGTTGTTCTGTTTAGCAATATCAATCAACGGTTTGTCTTGGGGGTTTGGCGATGTACACAGTACAATTTTGCTGATGCCTTGTATTGCTTTAGCTCTATCAATAATCCGCTCAACCACAGGTTTGCCATTGAGGTCCTTGAGAATCTTTAGTGGTAATCGTGATGATTTCAATCGTGCGGTAATCAAAAACCCAATGTTCATAGTGTTATCCTATTTTACTGTAATCAATAATCTCATCTTTCTTGATATGTACTTTAGCTTGCCGTCCAATTAGTTTGAGAAAATCACGTTGGGGTATCTTGCTTTTTTCTTCTGTTCGCTTAAACCAGAGATTATCTAACGATAATTTCGTTCCCTTTTTTATCGGCGTTTTAGCCACAATTGCCTTCTTCATCGGCCCGATGCCACCATACTGCTGTTCCGCTGTACTCATTGCCACAGACGTGCGTCCGTGGGCACGTAATGCTATTTCCATCAACTCTTTGATTTTTTTCAGTTGCTTTTTACCTACCGCAGCTTCATAGTCGACTCTTTTCTTTCCAGGGGTAAGGGTATAGTGCTTTTCAAGAACTTCGAACCCCATCATTGCTGCAGCAACGCTTACCACCTCGTTATGTGGGTCATTAAACCCTGTGTGATCGGCATATCCTACCGGGAGAGAAAGGAGTTCATTGAGCTCAATCATTTTTGAAAGGTTGATATCCTCATATTTTGTTGGATAGCTTTGGAACCCATACATTAACAAAATATCTTGCTTGTTTTGTGCTTTTAACATATCGATAGCATATGTTATTTCATCAGGATTGGATCCCCCTACCCCCAGTATTATTCTGCCGGGGAATGCTGCTGCTTCCTGCAACATAAAATAGTCATTGATGCTTGTTGCATGAATTTCTATCGCTCGAATATTCTTTTGCTGCTGGAGAAAGTTGATACTTTCCACATCGTCACATAGCGCAACGATATCAAGACGTTTTCCTTGTGTGTACGTAATAATGTCTGTCCATTGTTGTTTTGAAAACAGCCACGTTTTTAATCGAGAGAATAGAGGATGATTTCTTTCCATATATGAGTCAAGATTTAATAAGAGATGAAACTTCACTGCGTTTACCTGCAAGTCTCCAAGTTCGTCGATCATCTGGTACAGATAGGTAATGTCACCTTCGTGATTGTAGGCTGTTTCAGCAATAATATACGGATGCTTATACGACTGTTGTTTTCCTTTCATAGTATCTTGATCCGAACGCTCCATATCTTTTTTCGTTTATATATTACTCTCCTTCATAATATTAATCGTTGTAAAAAATTTCTCCATATTTGTTAATGCCCCTCGTTTGAAGAAAATGTTAGCAAGAGCATAGGCATTTTCTACCGCATCTTCATAGCTCCCCAATATTTTTTGTATAGCATCAATAAACTCATCTGGAGAATGGATCGCTATTGAAGGATTATCACTATCACTAATATCTTTGAGATCAACAAAGAGATTCGGTTTTCCAAACGTCATTGCTTCGAGCCCACTGATTGAGTACACTGTCGCGTGGATATCAACGGTAGGAAAAATAGTGAAGATATCTGCATATTTATCGGCTATTGTGATATTTGCATAGTGTTTCAATGAAGAATACTCTCGATTGTCGTAGGGATGTGGTTTAAAGATAATACCTATTGTTTTGTCTTTTTTTTGTAATTGTTGTGCGGCCCGTTCAATAAACGTTTGTATCTCATCAGCTGCTATCCATTGAGAGGTGAATAAAATGGAATGTATGAAGGGAGATTCTTTCTTTTGCGGTATGGGCATAAGTGTCTTCTTTTTCCGTCGTTCAAGATAAGGAAAACCCACAGCCACGATCTTGTTTTTTTCAAATAACCCTCCCTGTTTGACAATATTGGAAAAAACATCGCCATGGGTAAGAAGATATTCTGGGGTACAGTCTCTATTGGTAGAAGATGTTCTTTTGTTATATGCGGGGTGATTTGCTGTGATGAGGCCATGTTGTAATTCGATGGAAGGGATGTCCAATTCTCTGCACGCCTGTGAAAGCGCCATGGGGAATCGTCCATAACCACACCGTATCAGTACAGCCTTTGGCTTTATTTTTACTAATATTGAATACAAGAATTGTTTGACATAATAAAAAATAGTTATAAATTCATAAACTTTTTTTTTCAGAACAGTCTTTTCAATTTTTGATTTAGTACTTATAACATCTAATATCTGTAATAGTGTTTTTTCAGAGATAATTTTAAATCTTTTTCTTTTACTAACTTTATAAAATAAAATATTCCAAAAAGTCTTTGTGTATAACGGAATGTGCATAGGAACATACGTTTTCGAGTACACGCCGCCCTTGTAATTCCGCCGCCGTCCACTTTCTGAGGGCCATTCAAAAACAGCAAAATTCTTGCCAAAGATTTCGTATAACGGGTCGAGATAAATGTCATAATAAGTTCTCTGCACCTCTTTTCGACTCTCAGTACTTGAAAACCCACAAATCATACCTCTCTTTGTTGGCAATGAGAGTGGTAGAAGACTTTCTTTGAGAAAAGGAAGTAACGAGAGTTGAGAACCTTCACGATGCTGTTTTTTTTGGAGTTTGGTGAGCTCATCACGAATAAAAATACGAAGCAAGTTCCATATTTTTGTACCATCGGAGAGTTTTATGTCATCAACAGCATACTCTTTTTCTATCCGTTCAATTAACGAGGTAGCAGACTTCTCATGGGCATTTCCAGTAATATGTGAGCTATAGATATTATAGTACTCGATAATTTGTTTAGCTTCCTCTCCGATAGTAATAGATAACACCTGCTAGTTGTTTTCATCTCATTATTGTCCATCACGTAATAAAATTTTGCAGCACAACTGACTGACAGATAACCAGAAGATTAACATTAAATAGAACGGACCGATTCTTTGAGCAGATGGTAGCACGATACCCCAAAGTTTCCTTTATTATGCCAGTATTAAACGAAGAGAAAACCATTTCACATTGTCTAGATGCACTATTACATTTGGATTATCCTCAAGAGAAGATAGAACTAGTGATTGCCACCGGTCCGTCAACCGACCATACAGATAAGATTCTCAAAGACTATGCAAAGAGCTATAAAAACATCAAGCTCGTACAAAATCCAACGGGCAATACTGCTGTAGGGAGAAATTTGTGTATTGAGCATTCCACAGGCGGCATGCTCATGAATTACTCAGGGCATGCTATTGCTGAAAAAAATCTTCTCAAAGTAATTGCTTTAACACTACAGAACTCTCCTAAAGAAATTGTTGCAGTGGGGTGTGCGAACATTTCGCCCCAAACACAAAATTTTATCGGAAAAGCAGCAGGTATTTCTTTCTCAGGTATTATGGGTGGTAAAAATCTCTTCGTACAAAATGCAGAGTATCCTACCGAGCGTTTTGTCGACCATATTTCCTTTGCTTGTTACCGAAGAAAACCCGTTGAAGAGGTTGGTATGTTTGACCCCAAGTTTTGGTGCGGTCAAGATGCTGAATTGGATTTGCGTTTGCTAAAAAAAGGATACAAAATCCTGTTCACTCCAAACACAAAAGTACATCATTTCAAGCGAACAACCATGCGTTCTCTCTTCCGTCAGATGTATCGCTATGGTATTGCCCGGGCAAACATGGCAAAAAAACATCCTAAAACACTGAAAATTTTCCATCTTTTTGGTGTTGGCTTCATTCTTGGTTCTGTTGTACTTTTATTCCTTACTATATTTCGTCTTATTCCTTTGTGGGTACTCCCGTTGCTTATTATTGCCTATATTCTTGCCTCTATTTTCAGCTCGTTTCAGGTTACAAAAAAACCAAGTCTAGTGCTCGCCAGTATTGTGTGCTATCTTGTCATCCATATCGGCTATGGAGCTGGTTTTCTCCGTGGTGTAATATATGGAAAACTATAGATTAATAAACATCTGTTCTATACGCTGCAGACAGTATGGTGAATATAGGAGTTATTGGCGTTGGCAAGTGGGGAAAGAATCACCTCCGATCGTTAGCAGCACTTTCCTGTGATCTTGTCGGTGTTGCTGATGTTGATCCCGCGCAACAGAAAGTAGCCAAAGAATATGGAGTTGCTTTTTTTCAGGATTATACACAATTGCTTACACACGTTGACGCTGTGACGGTTACCACACCAACAGACACTCATTATAATATTGTGCGTGAGTGTTTGAAGAAAGGCAAGCATGTTCTCGTGGAAAAACCCATCGCTCCCACCTTTGCCCAAGGTAAGGAGCTTGTGGCCCTTGCACAGAAAAACAACTGTCTCTTGTCGGTTGGTTATTTGTTCCGATTTAATAATGCTATAGCAAAGGTAAAAGAATTACTAAAGCATGTTGGAGAGGTTCAGTACATTACCTGCCGATACATTCATTCCACAAAATCCCCACGAAAAGATTCAGGTGCTATTTTGAATCTTGCTGTTCATCCTCTTGATATCATTAACTTTATTACTGGAAAGAAACCACAAAGTGTCACGGCAAAGAAAAAAAATCTCCTATCAGACAAGCTAGAAGATTCTGCAATGTTGCTGCTTGATTACAAGGATTTTTTTGCAACAATTGAAGTCAGCTGCACTCATCCTGAAAAGAAGCGCGATATGTGGATTATTGCAGAAAAAGAAAAACTGTACGTTGATTATTTTTCACAAACCGTTACCCGGTATCCGCTGATTGTTACCTATGAAACAGTAGAGAGAGGAGATCTCATCCAGGAATCTATTGTGCCCAATGAACCACTGAAAGATGAACTGGAGTATTTTGTTAATCTGGTGGAGAAGGTACAAACGACTGATGTGGCAACACTTACAAACAAGGGAGAGGAAGACCTTTATACAACATTAGCTTGTGAATTGAGTATCCTCTCTGCGGAAACAGGGAAGGAGATGATGATTACATGACAATCATTGCCCCTACGGCGAAGGTGTACAAGAACGTTGAATTAGGAAAGGATGTCACGATTGAAGAGTATGTGATTATTGGCGTACCACCCGCAGGAAAGCAAGAGGGAAACCTCAAAACGGTTATCGGTGATCATGCTATTATTCGTTCGCACAGTGTTATTTACGCAGGGAATCGTATTGGACACCATTTTCAAACCGGCAATAACGTCAATATTCGAGAGGAGAATACCATTGGGAATAACGTGAGCATCGGGACCAAAACGGTGGTAGAGTTTCAGACGACCATAGAAGATAATGTTCGCATCCACTCGCAAGCCTTTATTCCAGAATATTGTACCCTTCATAAGGGATGCTGGATTGGGCCAAATGTCGTGTTGACCAATGCAAAATATCCAAAATCAGTGAAAGCAAAGGACTTTTTAGAAGGCGTTGTTGTTGGGAAACAGGCAAAAATTGGTGCCAATGCCACGATTTTGCCTGGAGTTACTATCGGTGATCATGCCTTGGTTGGTGCAGGCAGTGTGGTGAGTAACGCAGTACCCACAAGAAAGGTCGTTATGGGCAATCCTGCAAAAGTGATTGATGATGTATCGAACTTACGGTATCCGACAGGAGAAAAGGCATATGACGGCAGTCAAGGCTAGCATGAAGATACCTCTCGTTGACTTAAAGGCCAATTATCTTTCCATTAAAGGTGATATTGATCGTGCCATGCAGGAGGTTATTGACAACACCTCCTTCATTATGGGCCCTCATCTCAAGACCTTTGAGGATAACTTCGCGTCCTTCTGTAAGGCAAAGCATTGCATCGGCTGCTCTAGTGGTACCACCGCTGTTCATCTTGCCCTTCTTGCAGGAGGAATTTCCAAAGGAGATGAAGTAATAACAGTCCCTAACACATTCATTGCTACCACCGAATGCATCTCCTATGTTGACGGTACCATCAAGTTCGTCGATGTTGAACCCGATACGGCGTTGATGACTATCGATCACCTGGAAAAAACAATTACCAAAAACACCAAGGCCATTATCGTCGTTCATCTTTACGGCCAGATGCCTAACATGAAGCATATCAGAGAACTTGCCGATGACCATGATCTCTTCTTGATTGAGGATGCAGCCCAGGCCCACGCGGCAGAATGGGAGGGTCATCAACCAGGATACTATGGCGATGTGGCCAGTTATAGCTTTTTCCCGGCAAAAAATCTTGGGTGCTTTGGTGATGGCGGTGGGGTGATGACCAATCATGATGAACTTGCTGATCACATGAGGTTGTTACTGAATCATGGACGAACCGCCAAATACGAGCATATGATTGAGGGATACAATTACCGTCTTGATCCGTTGCAGGCAGCGGTGTTAAACGTGAAACTCCCTCATCTAAACACTTGGACTGATCTTCGGAGGAAACATGCACGGTTTTATGACGCCCATCTTCCATCCATCGTCGAAAAACCTGTTGAAGCACCAGGAGCAAAACACGTCTATTACATGTATGAAATTCGCACCCCTCGTCGTGATGAGCTCCTGAATTATTTGAAAAAGCAGGGTATTAGTTGTGGCATTCATTACCCCATTCCTTTGCATCTGCAACCCGCTTATCGTCATCTTGGATGTACCCCGGGTGACTTCCCTGTTTCAGAACAATTGGCAAAAGAAATCTTATCTATCCCTATTTATCCAGAATTGACGGCAGAACAGCAACAATATATTGTTGATCACATCACAACTTTTTTTAAGTAAGCCGCAACATCATTTTTCAATTCTGGATGTGCAAGTGCCACATCGATAATAGCTTCCAGGTATCCTAGTTTATCCCCAATGTCATATCGTGTTCCATGAAAAGACGATGCGTACACTTGTTGGGTACGTCGTAGGAGTAAAATGGAATCAGCAATCTGTAACTCATTGTTTACTCCTGGCGTTGTCTGTGTGATACAATCAAAAATTTCAGGAGTAAATACATACCTGCCGATGGCAGCCATGGTTGAAGGAGCGTCTTGTGGCTTTGGTTTTTCGACAATGTCTTCAATGAGATAGAGATCGTTATCAAGAGTCGTTTTCACTGGCGTTGCTTTGACTGATCCATATCTACTAATTTTCTCTAAGGGAACCTCCTGGACAGCAATGACGGACGCCTGGTATTTGGTAAAAGCATCTATGAGTTGTCGGGTGCACGGTTTTTTACTCATGATTAAATCATCGCCAAGCAGTACGGCAAACGGCTCATCGCCAATGTGTTTTTCCGCCTTGCCAATCGCATCAGGCAATCCTTTTGGTTCTTTTTGTCTAATGTAATGAACATTTGCCAACGATGAGATGTCTTTGACGAGGGTGAGTAGATGTTTATCTTTTTTTTGCTGCAACTTCATTTCCAGCTCGGGAGCATCATCAAAATAATCTTCAATGGATCGTTTTCCTCTTCCTGTGATGATGAGGATGTCATCAATGCCTGATTCTATTGCTTCTTTGACTACATAATGGATGACAGGGGTGTCAATGAGCGGCAGCATTTCTTTTGGCATCGATTTGGTGACCGGTAAAAATCGAGTACCCAATCCTGCTGCAGGTATCACTGCTTTTTTTACTTTCATATTTTACCAACGCATTCCTTCATAAACTTTAGCTTTTTTTGTTGTTTAATCTTCGAAGCTCTATAATAGCCTTTTCTATTTAATTTTCTGTAGTACTGTATCTATTACATTTTATTTTTATTAATGTTTTTTAATCTTTGTTAAAAAAAGTGATTTCTTGTTTCCTGTCAATAAACATACTTTCAGGTAGTATAATCTAAGGTATGTTATATTGGACTATAAGTGTCTTAATTATAAACATTTGAGTTTTTTCCATCATTTATTAGAAAAATCATCTGTTATCCGATGGCTGATAGGAAAATTGGAGCGGGAATAAGAAATAATGTTTTATTTTTTATTTGCCGTATCTCTATACTATTTTTTGTTACGACGATGCCTTTTTTTAAGTTAAATATGTCTAGAAACTCTAAAATTCCCTGTAAGTCTTTATCTTGTATTTCATTTTTATATTTCACTTCGATGGCAACGATTTTCCCTGCACGTTCTATTATAAAATCCACCTCATAAGTATCTTTCCAATAGAATAAACGTGGGTTAAGAAGCCCTGTTTCCTTTTTTAGATACCGTAATATACATATTGCAACAGCTGTTTCTACATTCTTTGAAGTAAGGCTGTCACTAAGTGTTGTCTCATAGTTTAGAGCGGTATTAAAACCAGGATCTATAAGGTAAAATTTTTTATTTCGACGTGCTTTTTTAAGTACATTTTTAGTAAAATATTCACAAGTGATAAGTAAACCTGCGGCCTCTAGATAATTTAGATACGTTCTTGCAGTTTCAAGAGTAATATGAAATGATTTAGCTATGGAATCATAACTAAGGGGGAGAGTAGTTTTTTCTGCTATAAGGTAGATCATATCTTCTAAAATGCTAGGATCTCTAATTTCGTATCTAGATAATACATCCTTATAAATAGTTAAACTAACATAATTCTGTCTTAGAGTGTTATGCCAAGAAGGTATGTTATATCTTTGAGATAATTGTGCAGGAAAACCACCCCATAGCAGATATTTCTGAAATATCGGT
This sequence comes from uncultured Thermoplasmatales archaeon, assembly GCA_964638175.1. Taxonomy (GTDB): domain Archaea; phylum Thermoplasmatota; class E2; order DHVEG-1; family DHVEG-1; genus JAFGDG01. The sequence continues at coordinate 227,033 of CAZWZY010000001.1, forward strand.
TCTAATTTTTGTTGTTCAGATATCAGAAGCATCTCATTTTTTATAGTTTGACGGAGTACTTCGTCAAAGGTAAGATTAAGTTTTGGTTTACTTCCTGAAAACGTAGAGTATTCTTTAAAGGACAAGGGAAAAATGGATTTGAATATAAATCGACCCAGTCCAGATTCTGTTGAATCCTTTAACAAAAGTGTAGATGATGAACCAGTAGCACAATAAAAATTTCCATCTCTATTATCAACAAGGGTTTTTAGGTTAACTGACCAATTTTTATCGTGATGAACTTCATCAAAAAAATAATAATTTTTTTCTGTTTTTCCGGTAAGTTCTTGATGGGTTTTTATGATATCATTAATGGATACTTCTTTAAGTAGATCCATTGGAGCGTATGTAATATTAAAAGGATCAATTGATTTTAGAAGATGTTTTATTGTTTGTAACATAGCTGTTGTTTTACCAGATTGACGAGGACCTATCAGAATTAATGCTTCGTTTGTGGAAATTTTTTGTAAATCTTTCACGACACCTCTTTCAGTTTTAGGAATGTCTGGTATTGCTGTTTTTGATTGCCACCAAGGATTTTTCAAATTCAAAACCGTCTTTATATCTTTAATCATTGATTAGTGTAAATACACTAATTGTTTATAAATATATCTGTTATATTAGACTAAAAATGATAAAATATGCCTAACATAATAGACTTAATTTATGTAATGTAGAATCTGAATAATATTCTGGCTTTGAAAGTACGGTGTTGAATAAACGTTTTTTACAAAATGAGGATTTTGAAAAACCTTCAATATTTAAACAATCTGCTTAAAAAAACTAAAAAAAGTATACTTTTTGAAACAAGATGCTTATAAATAAAATATTAGGGATTAGGTTTTTTTACCAACACACTCCCTCATAAACTTTAGAGTTCTTCGCTTCTTTTAATCTACGTCCATCTATAACAATTTTACCTGTAAAATCAAGTTTTCTAAATTCATCCCATTCAGTCGTAAGAAGTACTGCATCAACATCTTTTATTGCATCTTCTGCATTCTTACAATAGTGTATAGTGGGATGTATTTTTTTGAAATTATCCATTGCTTTTGGGTCGTATACCTGTACCTTTGCCTTTTCTTCTAATAATTTGTCAATTATTGGCTTTGCCCTTGCGTCTCGTATATCATCAGTACCAGCTTTGAAAGCAAGTCCTAAAACTCCTATTTTTTTATCTTTTAACACTGGTATATGTTTTTTTAGTAATTTTATTAGCTGCAGAGGTTGTTCTTCATTTACATTTATTGTGCTGTCGATTATTTTATATGGTATTTTTTCTTTTTTAGCCCAAGCACGAAGTGCTCTTGTGTCTTTGCCAAAGCAGCTGCCGCCCCAACCAATGCCAGAATTTAGAAACGATCGTTGAATACGTTTGTCAAGCCCCATCCCATCAGCAACTTCGTAGGCATCAATCCCTAGTTTTTTGCAGAAATTTCCTATTTCATTGATAAAACTAATTTTTGCAGCCAAGAAACAGTTACTTGCATATTTTATCATCTCTGCAGTTGTCAGATTTGTTTCAACAACAGGACATGAGAAATCTTTGTATAACTTCTTTAGGATGTTTTTGGTTCTTTCATCATAAAATCCATTTACCACACGATCTGGATGTAAAAAATCATCAATTGCTACGCCCTCTCGCAAGAACTCTGGATTCATACCAACGCCAAAATCAATTCCTGCTTTTTTACCGGAATTCTTTTCAAGCAAAGGTAGTACATGATTTTGTGTTGTTCCGGGAACAACAGTACTTTTTACTACGATAGTATGAACATCTTTTTTCTTTTTTATTTCAGCTGCGATAGATACAACTGCTTGATCGATGTAAGATAAATCAATATCTCCATCTTTTTTAGAAGGAGTACCTACACAGATAAAAGTAATCTCACTATTTTTTATTGCCTCTTCATATGATGTTGTTGCCCGTATATTTTTTTTGTAGGTTGTAAGAATCTCATCCAATCCTTTTTCATATATCGGAGCAGTACTTTTATTGATCATCTCTACTTTCTTTTTGTCAACATCAACACAGATAACCTGATGACCGAGCTTTGCAAAAGAGGCACCTGAGACCAGTCCTACATACCCTGTTCCGATAATGGCAATGTTCATCAGCAGTATGTATTTCAGGAATCGATTTAAAGGTTAGTATCGAGCAGGACTTTCGTTGTTTCTCTGACTGCTTCATCAGAAGTGCGCGTAGCGGTCCATCCCAATGTTTTCATTTTGGTGGTATCTAAGTGGAAATACGGAACATCACCTTTCCATCCTCGTGTTCCCCCAGTATACGAGAACGTCACGTTGTCTAACCCCATTTCTTCCACGACAATTTCAGCAATGCGGGTTACTTTGATTGCGGTATCACACCCAAGATTTAACACGTTGATCTGGTCTTGTGCATGTTGATACCCAAACAGCATCGCATCAACGCAATCTTTGACGTAGAGATATGGTTTTTTCTGTTTTCCGTCACCAAGAATCTCAAGGTGCTTTGGGTCATTCTGCAACTTTTTAATGAAATCAACAATGACTCCATGGGTCCCCCGTTCTCCGACAATATTGGCAAACCGAAAGATCCACCCTTTCATGTCAAAGGTATGACAAAATGAACTCACTATTCCTTCGGCAGCAAGCTTTGCTGCACCGTACACGGAGATAGGCAATAGCGGTCCATAGTCTTCAGGTAACGGTTGTGGTGGTGTTTCTCCATACACCGTACTACTTGAAGAAAAGACGATTTGTTTGATATCATGGCGTCGCGTTGCATCAAGGAGATTGTAGGTTGCAAGCATGTCTTTTTTGGCAATAACTGGCTGCTGTGCTCCCAATCGTACGTCAGGATTTGCTGCGATATGATATACCACATCGTGACCTTGCAATGATTCTATCAGCTTTTTAGTATCAATGAGATCGGCATGAATAAACGTAAAACTATCGTTATCCAGATGTTGCTCAATAAACTCTTGTTTTCCAGAACTCAGATCATCATAAACCGTAACGGCATGTCCGTCATTTATCAGCCGGTCTACCAAATGACTACCGATAAATCCTGCGCCACCAGTGACAAAAATATTCATCGCTCACACCCGTATTGCTGAGCTATCTCACTCATCTTTAAGTAATTTTTCCTACTGTTGTCTCTGAAAGGCCAGCATAGTACTAAACTATTTTATACCATAGTGCTATTGTCAGTCACGTATTGATTTAGCTCTCAGAGGGGATACGATGAAACACCATATTCATCGAGAAAAACTGCTCTTTACCTGGACGACTGCACACCATCAACTCGTCATGGGATTTAAAAAAGTAAGACGCAACAAATGCAGTCGTTGCGGCAAACGCATTCCTGAAGGAAATACGCTTTGTAATGAATGTTTTGAGCTTGAAAAGTCCATCAGTACAAAATAATAACTTCTTCACAACCGTAATTTTTTTAGTAATTTTATTACTGTTGTCCAGTGAGAAACTCCCTGATAAATACCACACTGGCAAAAATAGTCGTGCCAGGCGAGGTTGCCAGCTTTTTTGAATTGCGAAACCAATGCACCGTACACCCCCGCTGTGAGAATAACACAAGCAATCAAACTCAGCAACTCAATAAGAAGAGCAGTCATCCCATCATCATGTCCTATAACTATTATACTTTTAAAAATGCTTTTACAAAAGAAGAAAAACAATGACACGTACGTATGCCCGTGCCATTATCAATTCCGCATTGAGTAAAAAAATACTGATACTTTCCCTTAATACGATTCTAGAGTTTCTTTACATTTTTTGCTTGTTGCCCTTTATCTGTCTCCTCGACTTCGTATTCTACTTTATCTCCTTCATTCAGGAAAGTTCCAGCAGGTACGGCCGATCGGTGAACAAAGACGTCTTTTTCATCTTCACCCTGGATAAAACCATATCCTTTTCGGGCATTATACCACTTTACGGTTCCTTGCATTTGTTTTCCTCCTTAGACTATGGAGTCTTTTTGTTTTCAAAAGAACAAAAATAAAACAGGTTAACGATTCGCATGGAACAGTAAGACCGTTTATTTCCATTCCTTTGTATTTACCAGCATTACCCTCTCTTTTAAATAGCTTTCTGTCGAAATTGAATGAAACAATTTTTTATACAATCATTTTATATATGATTTAATTAATATTTATTTGTAAGAATACAATGTCATATCGAGAAAATTTTCATTCATTTATCCCTGCAAAAACAAGTATGCCCGAACTTACCATCAAGGCGGTCTTGGTTGGGGCACTCCTTGCCATTATACTTGGGTCAGCTAATGCTTATTTTGGTCTCTATGCGGGTATGACCGTCTCCGCTGCTATTCCTGGTGCAGTCATGGCCTTTGCCCTTTTGAGACCACTAAAGGGAACACTTTTGGAGGTAAATATTGGGATGATGGGAGCAGCAGCTGGTGCATCACTTGCTGCTGGTGTCATTTTCACCATTCCCGCGATGTTGCTACTTGGCGCATGGACAGAAATACACTATGTTGAAACTACGATTATTGCAGCCCTGGGGGGAATACTTGGCGTACTGTGGATGGTACCGCTCAGACGTGCCTTGATCATCAAAACTGATCTTCCCTTTCCCGAAGGAGTTGCTGTTGCTGCAGTGTTAACAACTACCGTTGGTGACGGTCATGCCACAAAAACAAAAGAGGAGGGGTTAAGTGGCATCTGGTTGCTGATCGGTGCCGTGCTTGGTGCAACATTAAAATTTGCACAAGTTGGACTTCACGCCATCCAAGGAAAACTACACGGTATTGTCAATATTGGAAAATTCAACATTGGTAGTGGAGAACATGATGGATTGTTTTATGGAGGCATTGCAACATCACCCGCGCTCCTTGGTGTTGGCTGGATAATTGGCCCTCGTATTGCCTCATTTGTCTTTATCGGTGGACTGATTGGCTGGGTGGTCATTGCTCCTCTTATTGTTCTTGCCATCGGTGTTCCTATGCCAGCAACAGAAGCTCAAATTGCCAGCGCTATGTCTCTTGCTGGTGGCAATCTTGATGTTGGCAAATATATATGGGGATTCTATGAAATCTGGGGTGATTACATTCGCTATGTTGGTGTCGGTGCCATGGTCGTCGGTGGTCTGTTTACCATCTTCAAGCTGCGGCATAATATCTCTGATGGCATCAAAGAAGCGGTTACTGGTATTAAATCTGGCCAAACGATTACCAAAAAACGAACCGATCAAGATTTACATTTTAAGTATGTCTTTCTTGCCATTGGCGCTCTTACCATACCTGTTTTTTTGGTCTACGCCTGGATATCCAGTAACTATCTTGTGTCGGGGGTCATGGCTATCTTTGCCATTCTCTTTGCCTTTATCGCCAGCGCTATTGCAGGATATATGGCAGGGCTTGTAGGCTCTTCAAATAATCCCACCTCAGGTGTCACCGTTTCGGTTTTACTGTTGACCTGTTTGATTCTGCTTGGTTTTGGCTTGTCAGGTAGTGTTGGTGCCTATGGTATTGCCTTGCTGATTGCCGCGGTGATTGCGTGTTGTTGTGCTATTTCAGGGGATGTGTTACAATCGATGACCGCAGGACAAATTATTGGCGCAACCCCCTATCGACAACAGTTGGCAGAACTGGTTGGTATCATCGCTGCGGCACCGGTGCTTGCTCTAGTAGTATCAGCGCTTCATCAGGCGTATACTATTGGCAGTACTAACCTACCTGCGCCACAGGCCTTTCTCATGAGTGGCGTGGTGCGAGGAGTACTTGGTGGCGAAATGGTATGGCCCTTTGTGCTTGCAGGTATGGTGCTTGCGTTCATTCTCATTCTTATCAATGTGCCCGTGCTCCCGGTCGCTATAGGTATCTATTTGCCGTTTACGCTAGCAACTCCTATCTTCTGTGGCGGTATTATTCGATATCTCACCAACAGAAAAATCACTAAACGTTATGGATCTGATGATGACGACCAGATCAATGAATGGGAGCTTGCCATTAAACGAACCAAGATGAAACCAAAAGAGCGCATCGTCAGAACGGGATTACTTTTTACTGCAGGATTGATTGCTGGAGAAGCGCTTACCGGTGTGATTGTTGCCTTTATCATTATTTCGGGGCTGAATGTTGTCATGTTTGAGTTTCCACCAATCCTCCCTGGGTTCTTATTATGGCTGTTTATTGCCGTTCTTGTATTCTACATCCCATTGAGAGAGCTCTATAATAGTAAACGATAACCGTTATTGTTTTTGCATAACAAAAAAGACTGAACCATACCAATTGTAATATTTTCTATACAAATCAATTTCTTTTTGCGTATCCTCGATCATATCAAGTGCTTCTTTATTGTCTTTGTATTTAATTCTTAATTTTTGTATTCTTTTCTCAAGTGGAGTATAGTAAAGCTCCCACCAGGCATCTTCTGGAAGTGGGAAATGACCAAGTAGCTTATAATCCACTTTTTTTATTATTTCAATGTTGTTTTCAATTGTAGTAATCTGTGGATAAACCTCCTCAAAATAATCTGCAATCTCTTTTGGAGGATTATGTTGTAGCCAGGCCATTTCATGAACTGCAAGATATCCATTTGGCTTAATAAATCTCTTCCAATCTTTAATGCCTTTTTCAAATCCAATGACAAAAATTGATCCTTCTGCCCAGATAATATCAAAGGATTCCTCTGGAAAATCCATATCAATCATAGATTTGTTAATAGGAGTAATTTTGTCTGAAAGCCCATGTTTTTTAGCATGGCTTTCTAGTTTATCAAGAAAAGGCTGATGAGTATCAATTCCAATAATGTTTCCGTTGGATAGTTTTGCAAGCTTTATGGTTTGAAGACCTGGACCGCAGCCAATATCAAGGATTTTGGGTCTATCTAATTTTGGTATCCTCTCAAATGCTTTCTGAGTATATTCATCTCTACCTGATCCTTCACGTGGAATATCTTTATGAATTTCAAAGAATATATCCCAATTCATGGGTTGAGACTATCATGTATTTGTTATTTTAAAATATGGATGAAATAAGGGCTCCATCCTTATTTCATCTCAATAAAAAGAAATGATTAGATTAAAAAAAAATCAACGGATCTGCCGGGTTAGGCCTTTTTACAGGAGGGGCACTGTATTTAAAACGCTTATTTTTTTGTCCGTATGCAGCTATCTGTTGAAGTAACAACTAATTTATTTAACAAATCATTTATTTCAGTCGTTGAAGTTATGGTAAAAAAATTAGATCAAACGCATATACTTTCAAACAGATTTTTCAGGTATTTACTAATTATTTCTGGAACTATTTTTTTAGGATTTGGAATTATCGGAATCTTTTTACCAATTTTGCCCACAACTCCTTTTTTGTTACTTGCAGCTGCTTGTTATGCTCGTAGTTCAAAAAGATTTTATAATTGGCTTATGAACAATAGATGGTTTGGTACATATATCAAAAACTATCGTGAGGGTAGAGGTGTTCCCTTAAAAGTTAAGGTTTTTACTATATCTTTGTTATGGATAACTATACTTGCTTCTGTTTTTTTTATTATAAGCAATTTTTTGATTGAAATAATTTTAATTATTATTGCTATTGGTGTTACAATTCATATATTGACGATTAAAACCTTTAAAAAGAAAAAATGTTGATGCCATAAATATTTAAAGATGTCGTACCATTTATTTTTTTATACATAACAATCATCATTTGAATGCTTTGTTATGTATTATTAAAAGGGAGGTTTAATAATGACAAAAAATAAAAAGATTTTAACAACTAATTTTGGAAAGCCGGTAGAAGATGACCAAAATAGTATAACCGCGGGTGACCGAGGTCCTGTTTTAATTCAGGATGTTCATCTAATTGAAAAACTTGCTCATTTTAACCGTGAGCGCATACCTGAAAGAATAGTACATGCAAAGGGTGCAGGTGCTGGTGGATATTTTGAGGTCACCAAAGATGTAACCAAGTATACCAAAGCGAAATTTCTCTCCAAAGTAGGAAAACGTACCGAGGTGTTTGCTCGTTTCTCCACAGTGGGTGGAGAAAAGGGGTCAGCTGATGCTGAGCGTGATCCTCGTGGGTTCGCTGTTAAGTTTTACACTGAGGAGGGTAACTATGATGTCGCTGGTAACAATACTCCAGTGTTTTTTATTCGTGATCCTATAAAGTTTCCTGATTTTATTCACACTCAAAAACGTAATCCAGCTACTAATACGAAGGACCCAGATATGTTCTGGGATTTCCTGTCTTTAACACCTGAATCGATTCATCAGGTTACAATTCTTTTTTCTGACCGAGGAACGCCTAAAAATTTCCGTCATATGAATGGTTATGGGAGTAATACTTTTAAATGGTACAACGACGAGGGAGATTATTATTGGGTTAAATATCATTTTAAAACAGATCAAGGTATCCAAAATCTTACTCGGGATGAAGCAGAGAAATTAAAAGGTACAGATCCTGATCATGCAACCCGTGATCTCTATGATGCAATAAAGCGAGGTGATTACCCCTCGTGGACTCTTAAAGTACAGATTATGAAGCCTGAAGAAGCTGAAGATTACCGCTTTGACCCATTTGATGTTACTAAGGTATGGCCTCATGGTGATTACCCACCAATTGAGGTTGGCCGTATGGTTCTCAACCGCAACCCTGAAAACTATTTTGCAGAAGTTGAACAAGTTGCTTTTTCACCGGGAAATTTTGTACCAGGAATAGCAGCATCACCTGATAAAATGTTACAGGGTCGTCTATTTGCATATCATGATGCACATAGATATCGTCTGGGGCCAAATTATCATCTTTTACCAGTTAATAGACCAAAAGCAATGAATATGGATAATTATCAACGTGATGGCTATATGAGATTTGATGGTAACGAAGGAGGAAAACCAAATTATTATCCAAACAGTTTTGGCGGCCCAGAACCTCAGATAGATGCATCAGAACCACCATTTGAAGTCACTGGAAAGGCTACACGTCAAAAATATGCCCACCCAAATGATGATTTTGTCCAAGCTGGAAACCTTTATAGAAAAGTTATGACCGATAAAGATCGTGATCACCTGATTGGAAACATTGTTACCCATCTTTGTAATGCAAAAAAAGAAATTCAAATCCGCCAGACAAAGATATTCTACAAAGCAGATCCAGAATATGGTCGGCGTGTTGCAGAAAGGCTTAAATTAGATTTGAAAGAATTTAAAAAACTGGAAAAAGCAATCGCATAAAAATCAACGGACCTTGAGGTTAGAAGGATTTTACAGGAGAAGAATTGCATAGAAGAGCCTTTTTTGTGTTTGCTTTTTCTATCAGTTATAATTCTTTTAATAACTCTAAGATTAGATTTATTATTGTCTCTTTTTCTATTCCCATTGCTTGTTGACAAGAATCTAATAGATATTCTTCTGTATTAATACATTTTAATACATCATTTCTTTCTTTTTTTGTATTAAAATGGTTTACTCCTTCTTTTAGTTGGTCTATGTTTCTTCTTGAATACCATCCTAATGAATAAATATCGCATAGATCCTTGATTTTCTTATTGTCTTTTGTTCTATCAGATAGACTTTTAATTTTAGTTGAAAGTAGAATTTCTGGGATTGGCAGCCATAACATTTTTTCGAATTCTTTAAGTTCAATTCTATTTTCTTTGTCTTCAAATACATGTTTTAATAAGGATTCATCTATAGGGTCTAAACCAAATGTTTTTTTAAATGCTGGATGAATTTCATCAACAATAAGATCAACATAAATTTGGAAAATATCATGGATTGGTGTTTTAGCAGATTGTTCTCTAGTAAGTTCTTTACCTGTTTCGATTCCGATATCTTTGTAATACCTAAAGCTTAATGGTTGAAATCCATTTTTTTCTAGTAGTTTTATTGTTTTTGCAATTGGTGTTTTCTTAAGAGATTTATCTGTAATATTCTTATCAATATGGAATCCTAAATCAATGTCTTTAGAGCCCAGATAACCTATCCCTCCATCTACTCTGATTTTTTCATTTACTGTGAAATAAACTGCCCAGCCCCCTAGAATACAAATCGGCTCTTCTAGGATACTTACAACTTCTTTTAAATACTTGAATGAAATCTCGGTTTCGTAATTAGGATATAATTTCATTGTATTTTTTCCTCATTAACATTATTGCTGCTTCTTCTGCGACTCCACCCTCTTTTAATAAGTCGACTATCAATTGAGGAATCGATACTACTTCAAATCCTTTTTTTTGTTTAGAATTATAGAACACGTGTTCATCCTCAATTATTAGTTTTATATTTCCTTTACCCGTAAGACCATTTTTTATGAAAAGTTTATGCCATTTTTCTATATCTTCCTCTCTGATGTATAAATCAGTACGTGACGGAAATAAATAATTTTGAGTGAGCGTTTCCGCTTGATAGGTTGTAAGCGCATATTTAAGACTTGTTTTTTTTAAACATTGTATAGGTTCTTTAACATGGTATTCTCGGATATACGAAGGATGACTAATTTTTATCCAATAGTTAAATATTCCAATTGCATCAATAACGCATATTCCTTCTATTTTTCTATTAGAATCTGAGATACTACTTATTTTTTTTATTAAGTTCATTTTTTCTAATTTATGAAGAAAATCAATTACCCATGAACGAGAACATTCAGCTTCTTTAGCTATTCTATATGCTGAAAATGATCCTTCTGGATAATTTAAAATTACACGGAGTATCCGCTCTCTTTTATCAGTAATCATCATATGTCGTAATATATTCTATTATATAAATGTTACCTACATGTAGTTTAAACTACATATATATATTATTTACCTACATACTACATTCTATACTTTCCTTTTCCGCTTTTTCAAACCTTCTTTCTATATAGGCTATTCATCTAACTAAAAATTTCTCATTTATATACACCATAGTTAACAATTTAGTTAAGGATAGTGCATATTATTACGAATGTAAAATTGTTATCAAGTATTCTTTTTTAATTGATAAAAATTAACGGACCTGGCGGGTTAGAAGGATTTAACAGGAGAAAATCTGCATTCGGAACTCCTATTTTTTAGTTGTATGCAGCATTCTATTAAAATTATTTTAGTTTTGATAATTATATAGGTGGGTAGTAAATTCCAATTATAAACCATGTTGGATATTGTGAATGCATTCCCATAATAAAATTGAGATCCCTATCTTTCACCATCCAATCAAAGAACCTTTCTTTAATTTTTTCCCATAGTAAATCCAGATCTTTGTATTTTGGCCCCCATCTCCTATAAGATTCAAAAATTTCCCAATCTTCACATTGCATAATATGTTCAGATTCTTTACAACAATCACATATAAATTTGTATTTGAATATATGAGGTATTTTATGGACATTTGGTATTTTTACTCCATCTAAATTAACAGTAAAGGACCAGCTTTCCTCTTCAAAAATTTCTAGTTCCTGAGTTTTTATCAAATCAATTATTTTTTTTGGTTTAAGAATCCCAAGTGATGTTTTGTCCATTTCATATTGTTGTTGAAGAGTATCTAATGAGGTTGTTATATGTGGTAAAATTATTTTATTTCTTTTTCCCCAATCTGCTTTTGGTTTCGTCAATGATTTATCAATAATTCTTATACTATCTGGTCTAACCTTATGACTTTCCTTTCTGCTTAATTTGTCTCTATCTTTTTTACATTCTACTTCAATAATATCATATTTTGAAATCTTATCTTTTCCCACAAAATATCTCATATCAATTGGATATAATCTTATCCATTCTCCCTCTTCAGTTATCCCTGCAGTGCATGCTACTGATCCATGTCTTGTACTATATTCAGGATAGGCTTTAGTGACAACAGTAATCTTTTTTTTATCCCAATTCATGTAATTGTCACTTGAGATTCGTTATTTTGTAAATGTTTTGCAAGTACATGTCTATGGCAAAAGTTCGGATCTTCTTCAAAACACATTAAAGCCAGTCTTTTTGTTTTTGCTTGTTTGTTTAATTTATCTATTTGTTTTTGTTGATTTTTTAAATGTATTTTATATTTTTTGAATAATTCATCATAATCCTTTTTTGAAACAAGTTGTTGTCTCATACTTCCAGGGATACCAAGCTCGGGTATATGACAATAATCTATTTTTATTCTTCCACAAAGCGATTTCAAAATATTTTTTGTAAAACCATATTTCATACTCCAAGGATTGTATCTAATATCAACAAGTATGTGAATTTTTTCTTTAATTAAATTATGTAAAAACTTGTCTATTGATTTTCCCTGGTAACCAATTGTATATATCCCTGTTTGATCTTTGTTATATTCTTGTTGTTTATCGATTTCACTAAAAATTGTATATTCAGGATAATTTTGATAAACATAATTTATAAGATTTTTATTATTCATTGAACCATATTTTGAAATGATGTGACTAATGGAATATTTCAATGCCGGGGAAATTATTATTTTTTTATTTTCAAAAGAAATTGTTGTATTCGTTTGAGAAACATAATTTTCTTTTTCAAAATTATCGATATCGTGAAAAATTTCAAAAGAATATGGTCCATATTTATATGGTAAAAAGGAGTAAAAAGGACAAAGATTTGGTGTTTTTGATTCTTTTTCAATTAGAAATAGCAATTTAGCTAACTGAATTTTATTACATTTTTGCAATTCTTGTAATAAGTATAATATACATTTTTGCCGATTAATCAGCATATTTCTTATCTCTAATCTTTTTTTAACTATTAATACCCTTTTGGGAGATGATTTGAAGTATTAAAAAATAATATCTAATTTTAGGATTAGATTTAAACTTTATTTAAATTCCAATGTCTCTTTCTGTTTTATATAGTTCAAAACATTGTGAATGGTAATTTGATAGTTTTTCATAATCAAGAAATTTTACTCTTTTTATAATTGTCCTAAATGCTTCAGCATTTATTTTATTTTTAAATAATTTTTTTCTATTAGTAGAACTTACCATATAAAAATCCACAAGAAAGTCTTGAAGCTCATTGAATTTTAATAATGAATTATAAAAATCCGTAGTATGTTCAACTTCAAAGAAACGTGTTGGAAATTTCCTATTATTAAACCAAATAACATCTACAGTTTCTGCTTTTTTTACTATTTCAGGATAAGTAAATTTATAAATATTATCAAGTGTAGATACTTCTTTTAATGATTTATCTAAAAATTTTTTATTTTTATCTTGATTTGGAACAAAAGTCTCAAATCCTTTAATGTTACCAATTTCAACTAACAATCCTTGGAAATAGGTATGAGAAAATTCTTCCTTCTTTTTTGTTGAGCTTTTATCATCTAATGAAAATTTCTTTAAAACATCTTCTTTATGAGTTTTTAATGCCCAAAGCCCGGGCTTGATTTTAAAGAAAAAACGTTCGTCTTGAACAATTCTTCTAATACTTGCATAAGGTGTTTTTGTTTTCCATATACAATCAGGCACTTTTAACGCATGATTATAAAGATGTCCTAAAGTGGCAAAACCACCATTTTCTTCCATCACTTTTATAACTGCCTCATATTGTTTCATCTTTAAATCAATGTCTTAATAAAAAAACCAATTATATTACTTTTTACAAATATCAAATTAAAAGAAATCATTTTCAAAAAGTTTTGAAAATTCTGGAAAGTTATCTAAAAAATCTGGTAGATCTTGGTAATTTTTAGACCATTCTACAATAGGTATAGACCTCCAATTGATTCTATGAGGAGATTTAAACCAAAGCATCGCATCTGCAAAATATCCATAATTAGGATGCTCCCAGTCTATTGCAACTATACTAAAAGAACCAACTTTTTCTCTACTTCCCCTTAAAAAATAATCATCCCCTAAATCAATAATTATCATACTTTTTCCCCTCTTTTTTTAAAGAAAAATAATATTTTTCATTTGGATCAGTAATTCTAATACAAAAATTTTCGTCAAAATTAGTTTCAAGAAGATATTCGTTTTCTTTTATTAATTTTTTAAATGCAATCAGAGGTTTTTTAGCCTTTGAAAATCCAACGACTTGTAAGTTTTCAATATTTTCCTCGATAAACTGTTTGGAATCTGGTTGAAAGGTAAATCCCTCTTTAGTTAGAAAAATATATGATTTTTCATTTAATTTTGAGTTCATACAGATCAAAAGATCTAAATAAACATTTAATTTAAAAAATGATCATTAAAAATATAATCATATGTTCTCCTGGACGGCAGGAGTAGTTTCAGTTACCTCTAACAGGAGTATATAAGGAAAGAATCACTTATTTTTTTGTGCGGTAACACTCAAGGGTTTGGGGGTTCAATGAAATAAGTAATATTGAACCCCCAAATAAAAATAAGAAATACAACTCAAGAACCAAATTTCGAAGGTTGTATGCTAAATCAACAGGTAAGTTTTAGACGGACCTGGGGGGATTTGAACCCCCGACTTGCAGCTTAGGAGACTGCCGCCCAATCCAGGCTAGGCCACAGGCCCAAGTTAAATTTAAAAAAACAGAACTATTAGTTTGTCTTAAATATTTAGATAATTAAAATTGTTTTGAAAAATAATCCCGTTATCGATTATATATTGCTGTGTTATCTGTTGGATTTCTGAAATTGTATAAGTATTGATACTTATGTCTTGAATCTGGGTATTTTCAATATCGATTGGGTCCATAACTGGGTACCTGTCCTTGTTTCTAAAAGGTGCCGGTGGAATGTTATAAGGTGTATCACCTATACCAAAAGGCCATTTCTTGTCTTCCCCATTGTAATCGTCCCAATAGTTTCCCATGCTTTTTCCTAAAGGCTTGAATTTATACCAGATGTTAATACCTTTGTCATAAGCATTTACATAGTTGTTACCCAGATTATTGTAATAGATATTATTAAAAATCGAAAGAATTGTTGCATAAATACCACAATTGGTGTTTTCGTAAACATTATTGCTTACTATATAGTTATCAACCGGAGCATATGTTTTACCTTGTATGAAGCCATATAGCTCTATCCCGACATAATTATTTCTTACCTCATTTTTTGTTATAACATTAAAATATGCTGCTCCATAAATCAGAATCCCGAATTCATTATAATCTACGATATTCTTTTTATAAGTATTTCCCAATGAATTATCTAGTAATATACCACAATAACAATTTTTGATGTTGTTATCTGAAATAAGATTATTGCCAGTAATGTCGTCAGAATCCATGATATCGATTCCTACTTCAGAGCTGTTTGTTATAGTGTTATTAGCGCAAACGCTATTGTCGATGAAACAAAAAGATATTCCACAAATATTATTATCAATAATGTTGCGAGAGATTTCAATATTTTTACCATATACTAAACTGATTCCTTCTAAACTGTTATCTTTTACAATATTATCAGAGATAATCACATCATCTGAATATGATATATCCATACCTTGAGTATTGTTTGTGATTTTATTTCTTAGGATAGTACTGTTCGAAGAAACAAAAAAATCAATGCCAAAATCTGTATTATTTATAAATTTATTATCACTAATCATGGCTCTCTCAGATCTTCGAACTTTTATGCCGCTTTCACAGTTACTTACTATGTTATTTGAGAAAATATTGTCATTTGAATGGGCAGAGAATTCAACACCTGATAGACTTTCATTTAAACCATAAACCTGATTTTCATTTATTGTGTTATTTTCAGAACTTCTTAATACAATGTTGTCCCAACGGGTTTTTATAAAGTTATTGCTGACAACACAGTTTGAACAATTAATTAAATGTACTCCCCTGCTGCTATAATCTATAATAATATCATTGATAGCACAATCTGAACAATGAAAAAGATATATAGCAAGTATGTTTGTAAAATTGAAATTTGAAAGCTCAAAACCATTCAATACCGTGTGGTTAATTGTATCTTCAACTTCAACTGCAGAGGATGGGCCGCTAAGTATTGTATTGTACTTATCTTCCCCAACAATTTTAATTGATTTCCTAACATAAACATATTCATTACTGTAGAACCCATTAAAAACAAAAACAGTATTCTCTTCAGATGCATTATTAACTCCATCGATGATGGTTCTATAAGGATGTTCTAGCGTTCCATCCCATGGCCCTTGAGTGTTATCATCATCTACATAGATTGTTTCAAAAGGTTCGGCATCTAGATTTTGTTCATTTATTTTGGATTTGAGTGCTGATGATTGAAAACTTAAGTTCATAAGCAAAAAAATTGAAACTAACAAGACGATAAACTCCTGTTTCATATAGACTCCCTCCTATTAACAAATAATAATATTTATACTTTTTTATTTAAATAAATATAATTTTTTAACCGCGGTTATCCAGCTTAGGAGGCTATCGCCCAATCCAGGCTAGGCTACAGGCCCATAACTATTCAGTAACGCATAAAGATACGTATTTTAAAAAAGTTGGTTTTGCACAAATAAGCGATTCAGCTATTAAAATACATCAAGTTCGCTAGGGATTTTGTTGATTTTACTAAGAAATTTTGCCTGATTTCTTCTATAGCTAAAAAGTACATCTGCTTTTTCGTCCTGTATGTCCCAAGGACGGATGATCAGTAAGTCTCCAATCCTAAGTTTCTTAATTTGTCGTTTTTTGCCACCAGGAATACGCGCAAGTCTTGATTTTCCATCTTCACATGATACATCCATCCGTGATCCTCCCAGCTGTCTATCGACAACAGCAAAAATTTCATTCTTTTCCTTTTTAGGAAGTGGAAGTCTGACCGTTGTTTGTGATTTGTTGTGTGGTTTCATACTCATGCATATCCCAACGAAGTTCCTCTCCATCTACCTGAGTTCTTTATATAGTTTTTGCTATATTAAAAAGAATTCACAGGTGCTGTAATGATGCATCTAATCGTTTCAAAAACTCGGCTACTTCACCTTGTGAAATAATGGTTGGTGGTAAGAACCTGATATATTTGCCGGTTGACAGGCTGGTTTTTACTCCTTGGTTATGGAGCTGTTCAACTAGTTTTTCGACGTTATCCTCTGATCCCACAGAAAAAGCAATCATGAGTCCTCTACCTGTTATCTCCTCAATGACTGGATATTTACTTTTCAGTTCTTCAAGTCCTTCTCGTAGTTCTTTTGCTCTTGCCACAACGTTTCCAGTGATGTCTTTTTCTTTCATCTGACGGGTGGCAATAAGTGCAGCAGTCATTGCCATTGGATTTCCTCCAAACGTAGAACCATCGTATCCTGGCTTCATTTTCTCTGAAATTTCTTGTTTGGTAACAACTGCTGTAACTGGATATCCTCCTCCAAATGATTTACCAATAGTCATGATATCGGGGACAACATCATAGCTCATACAGGCAAACCAATCGCCTTTTTTCAGTGCTGTGCGACCAAAACCAGCTTGTACCTCGTCATCAATAATGACTATATTTTTTTCTTTTGCAAACTGCCATAATGCTTTTACAAACTCAGGATCTGCCGCTCGATTCCCTGCCTCTTCACCCTGCACTAACTCTAAAATTATGATTTTGGCACTGGTTTTTTCAACGGTTCCTTTTACCGATTCCATATCGTTGAAATTGGCAAAGTGTACCCAATTCTCCTCATCAAGACTAAACGGTTTTTTATAGTCATCTTCCCATGTTACTGCAACAGCACCATGGGTCCGTCCATGAAAACCCTGTTTGAATGCGATAACATCTTTTGACTGTGTAAACGCCTTGGCAATTTTTATGGCCTTATCAACTGCTTCGCCACCAGAATTTTGCCAATAAAAATACTCAAGCCCTTCCGGCATCATGAAAGAAATTTCTTTTAAAAATCGCGTTCGTGCAATCTGCACCCGGTCTTCCTTCATAGAAATCAATGTTTTTGCTTGATTGTAGAGGCCCTGTGCGATTTCTTCATTGGACATGCCCAGATTTGTTGCACTGTAGTTACTATCCATATCAAGATACCATTTACCTTTGGTATCCATAATCCAACACCCATGACCTTTCACGGGAACAACATCTTGCTCAAGACGTGATACTGGAATCTTGTACTTCTTATGAATAGCTATTGCCTCAGCAGTAGAAATTTCAGAAGAACGCAACTGATCAATAATATCGTCTAAAACATCTGGCTGAAATCCTTTTTTATCAACAAACGTAACAATACCCTCAGCTTGTTTTTCGTTTAACGGAGCCCTAGGATTATTAGTTCCAAGTTGGTTTTTCAACTCTTTCATCTCTTTTTTGATGCTCTCTCCTAGAACATTAACAAACACTTCCTCAATACGCTCGAATGTTGCATTTGTCCGTTCTGGATTTACTGTTCTGTTGTAGATAATGGTATCTCTTAACTTGTTTTTACTCATGTTTAGATAACCCCTTCTTCTTGCTCTACAGCCTACAATCATATAAAGGTTTGTTTGAGAAATAATGTAATTCATCTCATGCGTCTTATGTTACTGAGGTGGTTTATATCCCCACTTCTCGATGGTTGCTCCCCATCTGTTCTCGATGAGTGCACGCGTCTTGCTATCAAGTTCATACACGTTTTTCCGATAGTCTTTTCGCTCATCAAGGTACGCTTGCATGGCAGACGTTGCCTCCTCAAAACCCGATAAACCAAATGTCTCATAGACGTGTTGTACCTGCTCAAGAGGATTGCGGACAAAATCTTCATAAGAAAGTTCGACCAGATGACCATTCGGAATGAGCTTTTTTTGTTCAAAATATTTCTCCATGAGTTGCGGGTAATGATTGATGACGTGCTGCTTGACATCTTGTGTAGTTGTATGTTGCAGGGAAAAAGGACCTAGCACGTTCATCCGTGTTTTCAGTGTCGATAGATAGACCGTGTACGGATTGCGATAGATATGAATAAATCGTGCATCAGGAAAGAGCTCAAGCAACATCTTGACGCGTGCGGTATTTGCAGGATTCTTGAGGAGCAATTGCTTTCCATTAGCGTCATAGGTAACGGCTTTCAGAAATGTCAGATAGGTTTTCTTCCACGTATTTTTTTCTTGTTCGTTCAAGTTTTCGACGAGTACCGACTGCCGAAAGTGATAGACGGCATTTTTGGGGAAGGTGAAGCTATGGAAAAACGACCATTTGCCCAAGGAAGCAAGACCTGCTTCTTCTTCATATGGAACATCGATATCTACCGGTATCTCATCCATGGGTCGCGTCGAGGGAAGAAAGATAGAAAAAAACGGCTTTATCCCATCGAGCGCAAGGAAACTGTGGGGAACCAAGGTGTGCCATAATGACACATAGCCAAATTGGGGATCTTTACTAATCAATTCATGTAAAAAGGTAGTACCACTTCGCCAGTGTCCAATGACGAATATGGGAGGATGACGAAACGTCGTATGTGTAATGGCTGAACGATACCGGAGGGTAAATAAAACTCGTACGGGTAAAAAACAGACAACCGCGATCGTAATAAACAGTGCACGCAAAAAAAATCCCCGTTCTATCCCTCCATTGTCGGCAAGTAATTGTATCCAGTTTCTTATTGATGTCCCAAATAACGGATGTCGCAGATAGTGCGTGGACTCATTCATTGTTTCTCCCCTTCCGTTTTTTCTGGTGTAGCCTACTTATTCGAGGGTTTTATATCCTACAGAAAATGATGCTGTTGAAGTGTCGTTTGGCGCTGGTTTGTAGTTTCGTAGTGCACTGAGGCGTATGCTTTTCACCTCAAGTTGTTGCTGTTCAAGCAGTGTCGAAAGTCCAGGCACATGTCCGTCACCGACGACGGCAACAACCTTTTCGTGCTGTTCTTGAGCTGTCATCAATTGTTTTACCATATAGGCGTTACGATCATCAATTAACACACGTTTTATCGTGGGGAACTTCTTTCCAATTTGTTCAAGATAGCTCTCAAACGTGTCTTCAATGGTTTTCAGTTCCTGCTCAACCTTTTTCTTGCTGATGAAAAATCCAGCAAAACCAGAAAAGAACAATCTCAGTTTTTCTCGAAACGACATGGACTTTAGCATCTTGGAAAAGAGCTTTTGCGCATTCATGTCGATAAATTGTAGAGGTACTTGATGGGTGTGGGCGTAGGAAATCGCGGCAAGCATTTCATCTCCTGCTTCTACCCCATATTCACGGGCCATACTATCCTGAAATCGGGCAAGTAATTTATAGATGGCTGGAACATCTTTTTGAAGCATTTTGTAAGACTCAGGGTCTTGCTGTTTCATCATCAGTGCTTGATAGCGCTGCCGGTCAAGCTCCACACCAATAACGTCTGGTTGCTCTTCTTCTAGCACTTCGCATACTGCTGAAGAAAGATCAAACACATGCCCAGTACCAAGTAAAATAATCATGGCTCCCTCGTCAATAGCTAAAGAATTGCCTGCTGTTAAATTAAGTTATCCCCTTATTATTTCCCCTTATCTACAAGAGCAAAAGGGCATCTAATAGCGATAATGATCGGATTTATACGGTCCATCTATCTTTATGCCAATATAATCTGCCTGCTTTGCTGAAAGTTTTGTTAACTTTACCCCAAGCTTCTTTAAATGCAGTCGTGCAACCTCCTCGTCAAGGATTTTTGGAAGCATATACACACCAATGTCGTGTTTTTTGTTCCACAGCTCCATTTGGGCTAACACTTGATTGGTAAAGGAATTACTCATCACAAAGCTGGGATGACCAGTTGCGTTCCCCAGATTCACTAGTCTTCCTCGTGACAATAGAATAATAGCATGTCCATCAGGGAAGGTAAATTTGTCCACCTGCGGTTTAATATTAAGCTCTTTCATTCCTGGATAGTGTTCTAGCTTATCGACTTGAATTTCATTGTCAAAATGGCCAATGTTACAGACGATTGCACCATCTTTCATCTTCTTCATATGGTCAAGAGTAATCACATCGCGATTGCCGGTTGCAGTGACAAAAATATCAGCAATGGGAAGCGCATCTTCAACAGTGGTGACTTCATAACCCTCCATAACGGCCTGAAGGGCACAGATAGGGTCAATCTCGGTCACGAGCACACGGGCACCAAACCCTTTCATGGATTGGCAGCATCCTTTCCCCACGTCACCATAGCCACAGACCACTACGATCTTACCTGCAATCATGACATCTGTTCCCCGCTTGATACCGTCAGCAAGACTTTCTCGACAACCATAGAGATTATCAAATTTTGATTTGGTAACAGAATCATTGACATTGAATGCTGGAAAGAGCAACGTATTCTGTGCCATTCGTTGGTATAGGCGATGTACGCCTGTCGTTGTTTCTTCTGAAACTCCTCGTATGTCGTCAACGATACGATGCCATCGATCTGAATCTTTCTGATAAATCCGTTGCAAGTATGCCATAAGCTCTCGAAAGTCTTCCCCTTCGTCTTCATACTCCTTGTCCAGGAGGGAAGGGTTTTCCTCCACTTCATACCCTTTATGAACCATCAGGGTAGCATCACCACCATCATCAACAATGAGGTGTGGTCCTTTTCCCTCACCAAAATTGAGTGCTTTTTGTGTACAATCCCAATATTCTTTGAGGGTTTCTCCTTTCCAGGCAAACACAGGAACGCTTTTTTTTGCCATGGCTGCAGCGGCGTGATCCTGAGTAGAAAAAATATTACAACTCGCCCATCGCACGGTAGCACCTAACTGCCGCAGCGTTTCGATAAGCACCGCTGTTTGGATGGTCATGTGTAAACTGCCCATGATCCGTGCTCCTTTCAGTGGTTTCTTTGGTCCGTATTTCTCGCGAAGGGCCATTAACCCTGGCATTTCTGTTTCTGCAATCGCAATTTCTTTTCTTCCAAACCCAGCAAGAGCGATATCTTTAATTTTATAGGGTTCTGTTTTAGAAGTCATACCTATTCCACCATTATTTCACTATCATTTTTGCATCCACAACGCAGACACTATCCTCATACACAAAGACTGGGTTCAAATCCATCTGATCGATGTGCTCCATGAGTTCTTCTCCGATGTGTGATACCTTCAAAAGCAACTCAATAACGAGCTGCTTGTTAGCCTTCATATTTCGAAATCCTTCTAATAACTTTTTTCCTTCAAGTTCTTCAATCATCTGCTCTGCGTCATATCTGTCAATTTCAACCACGCGAAAGGACACATCTTTGTATAGTTCTGTAAAAATACCACCAATACCTGCCATAATGGTCAAGCCAAAGGTCGGGTCCTGTACTAGCCCAATGATGATCTCAACTCCTTTCTCTACCATCTGATCAACAAGGAGATGCTCCTTTGGAAATTTTTTCCGAAACGCTCGAAAGTCTTGAAGCAGTTCTTCTTCGTTTTCAATATTTAGCTTTACGCCACCAACATCGGTTTTATGGAGAATGTCTGGGGAACAAACCTTGAGTGCAACCGGAAAGTCCACGTCGATACTTTTGATATCGTCCTCGGTATCAACGACCTCATATGTAGTCGTGGGGATATCATATGCCTTCAGCAGGTCTTTTACTTCGTTTTCTGCAAGTGGACCTTTTCGTTTAAGAAGCTGTTTTACCGTTTGGTTCATAGGTCACTCCGTTTTCCGTTCATCAATAACTCGTTTCGCTTTTAAACCTGTCTCTGGAATGGTGTTGGGCGGTAGTATCTCAACTTTTGGGGTAAATACAATGACCGATTGTATTTCCTTTGCCAGCGTTTCCTCAAGGGCCATCGTATCAAGTTGACTGAGTTGTTCTTTGGTTTCCACCTCAACCGTCATCATATCGACATCATTCTCGGTGGTTAATACCATGCGCCAGTTTCCTCCCACTTCCTTATGGTTCATCACCACCGATTCAATTTGACCAGGGTATATATTGGTCCCTCTGATAATAATCATATCATCGCTTCGTCCTTTGATAGCTGAATGTTTGACATGTGTTCGACCACAGTCACAGACCGTTTCATCGTACAGTTTTGCTAAATCCCGTGTTCGATAGCGAAGGAGTGGCATTCCCTCTTTGGTAAGCGTAGTGAGTACCACTTCCCCCTCTTCCTCTACATCAACTGGCTCTAAGGTTTTTGGGTCAATAATTTCAATAAAAAAATGGTCTTCCCAGAGGTGGAGACCATCGTGTTGATCACAATCGGCAGATACACCAGGACCGCACATCTCAGTGAGCCCATAGATATCGTGCACGTCCATATTCCACGTCTCTTTAATCCGTTGTTTGAGTCCTTTGGTAAAGAGCTCTGCACCAAACAAGCCGTTTCGTACCTGGAGAGTCTTAGGATCAATGCCGAGTTCCTGGGCGACTTGTCCTAATCTGATCATGTACGATGCCACGCCAGACACAAAGGTAGTGCCATAGTATTGCATCAATTTGATTTGCCGTTCCGATTGTCCTTTTCCGGAAGGAATGACCAGTGCACCGACTTTTTGTGCGCCATAATGAAATCCAAACGCTCCGGTGAACGTTCCGTAAGGAATAGGATTTTGAAAAATGTCTTTTTTCGTTAGTCCTGCCATGGAGAGACACCGTGCCATCACTTCTGCCCACACCTCAATATCTTGTGGGGTGTAGCAGACGGTTACTGGTGTCCCTGTAGTCCCCGAGGATGCATGTAACTCAATACAACCATCAAGCGATGTTGCCATCATGCCATGGGGAGCATGTGTTCGTAAGTCATCCTTAGTGGTAAAAGGTAATTTCCGAATATCATCAAGTGTTTTAATGTCGTCAGGGGTGACCTTGTGCTTTTTGAATTGTTGTTGATAAAAGGGTACGTGATCATACACGGCATGTACGGTTTGTTTGAGCTTGGTGAGTTGCAGTTCTTTTATCTTTTTACGTGGTAATGTTTCTTTCTTCTTGTTAAACAGCTGGTCCATGAATGACTTCCCCAGCGGCAAATAGAATTAACCTTATTAAGGTTGACGACAGGACTCACGTTTTAAGAACAAAAGGAAGAAAATGTAAGGAAAAAAGAATAGATAAAAAATCCTGTTTTTTTTATCTATACTATAATGGTAAATGGAATTTCATCTATGCTTCCTGCTTTAAACGGGCTTTTCTCCTGATAGATATACAACGTGCAGTTATCATATGTGCCTTGATTGAAGATGCCACCTTCTTTTAATAAGACTGCGAGATCTAAAGTATAACTGTCGCCGGGTGAGAGTTTCTCTATCTTATAACAGTTCCTCCAGTTTGTGTATTTTCCTCTGTAAAAGAGCTTAGTAGACAATGTGCCCCCTTCTACACTTACAACAAGGTCTTCATTTTCAAGTTCATCATCGAGACCTTCTTCGTCAGAAAACGGATTGTACAAGGAGATGTAAATATTCTCTGCGATGTTTTCAGTGTCATTATTGGTAATTGTCAATATGCTACTTGCGCTTGCGTCATTTACAACTTCTCCAGTTGCGTCATTTACGTATGCAGAAAGGTCAATATCTTCTATTTCTGAGAATGTTAACTCAGCTTTTGGAATGGGTGGATCATAATTCCAATTAATAAAGCCCATAACTCCTGATATTACATTTTGCAGTGCTGAAGGTAAATGTAACCAAATTTCGTCAAGGAACGTAGATATGGGTTCTTCAATAAATCGAAGTCCCCAAAGCATAGCCACAAATGGCAAACCAGTTTTAATTCCCGTTCTTAATCCATTGATCTTGGTCAGTCTTAAACTTTGTGATACGGTAAATCGTATATCTGCAGTGGCATTATTTCCCGCTGAATCTGTAACGGTTAGTATAACAAGATGTTCATTGCCCATCCATGCATATAATTCTGGTATGGTAACGGTCGTCTCACCAGTAAGATTTTTTACAGGAAGCATCTCTCTCGACCCGAGAGCAGGGCTTGTAACTAATGAATCGGCAGTTTGTACTCTCCAATCATATGAAACAATCTCATCATCCTCAGGATCCATAATTTGTGCGGTAACCACAAGTCTTCCTTCACCCCATGCATTTGCTCCTTGTCGTTCTTCTACCCTGTCTAAAAATACCTGTTGGTTTCCTGCATATGCCGCAATGGGAGTTAGGGTTAATATTTCAAGCCAGTTAAATTCCCTGTTTATATTATTCTGATTAATAGACAATGTTACGACAGGGGGCTTATTCTTTTTTACTAAAATATTAATCTTATCGGTTTGTGTATTGCCGTTACTATCTGTTACCGTTAAAGTACACACATAATTCCCCGGTTCTTCATATGTAACCGTTGGGTGCCTCTCTTTCGATGTATTTCCATCACCAAAATCCCACTCATATGTTATATCGCCCTTAGAGTAATCAACGAATGGAGATAAGTTTACAGACATAGGTAGCAAACCCTCTGTTTTATCTGCAAAAATTTTTACATACAACGGTTGCCCAACCTGCCTTTCATTAATTTCAAATATCTGATATTGTGTTGTTACTACAAATATTGATAGAAGAACAATTCCGACGATTCCTAGCGTCTTCATCGTCTTTATTGATTTTTCTTTCATATATGATCCCCCTTCATCTGCCTCTGCTGTAATGAGACAGTATATATTATTACTATATAAATATACTTTTAATCTTATATATTTTATGGGACAGTATTCCTGGTAAGATTATATCTAAAGAGTCACCCCTTCTTCTGTTATTATGTATCTGTGTATCTCTTTTATAAAATAGTTATAGTAGTATAGAAACAGAGTTGTTTTGTTGTGAATTTGATGCATATGGCATTGCTGTCTACAGAGGTCGGCTATAACGACAAAACGTTTAAATAACACGCTTTCATGCTATGCTCCTACGAATCCTCAAGGTGAATAGCATATGGTAAAAAGCGCATATGATTACATTGGCGATCAATGGAAAAAACCGGATACGTCATTTCAATCCCCTCAACAACAACGGCTTATTCAGTGGAGAAAAGAGGAAAATTTCACCCGCGTTGATCGACCACTTCGCATTGACCGCGCACGATCGTTAGGATACAAGGCAAAACCAGGGTATATCGTGGTAAGAGCACGCGTTCGACGAGGAGGATTGCGAAAACATAAGATAAAAGGCGGACGAAAACCAGCAGCAAAAGGTATTACCAAAATAACCATGGGGAAGAGTACAAAACGTATTGCTGAAGAACGAACCGCAAAACGGTATCCCAATATGGAAGTATTGAATTCCTATTGGGTTGGTAATGATGGAAAAAGCCATTTTTATGAAGTGATTTTAGTTGATCCTGTTCATCCTGCAATTTTAAAGGATACTAACATTAATTGGATTTCCAATGCATCAAACACCCGCCGAGTTCTTCGAGGTAAAACCAGTGCGGGACAAAAGGGCCGTGGTTTAATGCACAAAGGAAAGGGTGCAGAGAAAGTACGACCAAGTATACGAGCAAAACAAAACCGCGGTAAATAAAACAATTTTTTTTCAATACTGTAGTATCTGCTGTAGAGCATAGATTAAACTATACCTTTTAGCAAATTCAGGAAATTATAAATATAAAGATTAATATATAAAATCATATTATACTTTGGAGAACACTATGAAAAAAATCATCATACTCGTATTGGTACTGTTTCTTAGTATAGCAGGTATAAGCACATCAGCAGCATTATATGAACAGGAGATCGACAGTGATGTTTCAGAAGAAAGAACGTATTATGCTGTAGTGGTAGGTATCGAAGAATTTGTCGGAATGGAAACACCGTGTGAGGAATACCTTGATGACTCAGCAACTGCGTTTTATGAAAAACTGCTCGAAAGTAAAAACTGGGAAGCAGAAAACATAAAATTTTTGATAAATGAACAAGCAACAAAAGATGCTATTCATGATGCAATTGTTACCTGGCTTGACGAACGTGAAAACGAAAGCGACATCGTGCTCATCTATTATGCTGATCATGGATGGAGAATCCCTATTACTCAGCGAAGACACGGCTTTGCTTTTGTCTGCACCCATAATGCAACAGAAAATAACTTTGATGAAACTAAAATATCTGACAAAGAATTTGATTCATGGGTAGATGAACTTGATTCAAAACATATAGTGATCATACTTGATCATTGTTATTCTGGCAGAATGTTTGCTCTTCGACAATTTGGCAGAACCTTTCTTGCGAGTGGTGGTAAATATTTATTTTGTCCATGTAATTGGAGCACCTCTTTAGAATCAGCCATTTTTACGCATTATCTCTTAGAAGGATTAAACGGGGTAGCTGATATCAACGACGATGGGTGGATTACCGCCAGAGAAGCATTCCATTATGCACGTTGGCCCGTCATTTGGCATTCACTCTGGCATCATTTCCCCTATCTTTGGCATACTACTAGCGGCGTGCATCCAGTAGGTCCACAGATCCCCTTTTTATACGATCGCCATAGTGGGGCTCTTCCAATCATCCAATACAAGTGAATACAATAAAAATCTTATACCGCTCTTTCTTTTATTCTTCGGCAGGTATGAGAATAATAGCATGTCCAAACTGTGGAAGTCTCCATGTTGGAACAGGTAGAATGAAGGATTCATCCCTGAATATTGCTGAGCCGTTTGAACATTGGCGAACGATCTGTAAAGATTGTGGACACACAGGCATGTTTATTGAATTTGATTCTGAAGAAGAGTATAAGGTGTTTCTTGAAGAATTACAAAAACAAAAACGGTCAGAATAGCTCATTGTTTACGTGCTGAATGATTATCGGACAACCATTACTGGTTTATGCGCATATTGTACTACTTTATTGGCCACACTCCCGATCAGATACCGTCCGATTTCACTGGTTCCTTTACTCCCTAACACGATGAGGTCACATTTGAGGGTATTTGCCACATCAATAATGGTGGTTGCCGCATCTCCTTCTTCCACCATGCCAGTGATGGTAAAATCATGTGGTCCTAAATCGCTGATAGCTTGATTAACAAGATTTTCTGCTTTCTGTTTTAATTTCTTATATGCATCAGCATCAACAAGACTCCTATCATCGGAACTGGGGACCACCGCAAGTAAGATCAATTCACCATGCTCGTCAATAAGCATTTGCGCTCGATTGAGCGCGTGTTCAG
The DNA here is from genome assembly GCA_964638175.1 of uncultured Thermoplasmatales archaeon. GTDB lineage: Archaea > Thermoplasmatota > E2 > DHVEG-1 > DHVEG-1 > JAFGDG01. The sequence goes on from CAZWZY010000001.1 coordinate 254,953, forward strand.
ACCCTTCTGATCCATCAAACCCCACAAGGATTCTTTTCATATGATTCTATGCTTTTCGCCACTTTGGGCCAGCGTCTGTGTCTTGGATTTCAAAGCCTAGTTCGTGCAGACGATTGCGAATGTCATCTGCAGTCTTCCATGCTTTTTGTCTACGTGCTTCTTCTCTTCTTTCTAGGAGAATATCCAAAGCGCCCTTTATAGTCCTTACCGTGGCATCAGGGGCATAGGTTTCCATCAGTGGCTGCAGTTGGTTGAGTAATGCAGTATCGCTCTCTTCTTGTTTTGGTTGAAAGAGGGTGAGAATGTCACCTAGTCTCAAGATCGTTTCGAGCGCATGGGTACACAGGCCAGCGTGCGGGACATTCGTTTTGTCGAGGTATTTGTTACTGGCATTGACAAATTCAAAGATAACAGCAAACGTCTTGGGAGTATTAAAATCATCATCCATGGCTTTTTCAAACCGGTGGCGAAACTGCCCAATCTCTTCCAGGTAATGTTTTTCGTTCTTGGTAAGGGATCGTTCATCAAAAGATGCGGTTGTCTTCATTGCACATAATTCAAGTTTTTCTTTAACCCGATAGATGCGGTCCAGTCCTTTTTTAACATCGGTCAGTGCTTTTTCAGAAAAATCAGGAGGGCTGCGATAATGTGCTTGGGCAAAAAACATACGGACAACCTCTGCATCCCATCTTTTGAGGATATCTTTGACGTTATAGAAATTTCCTAGAGATTTGGACATTTTTTCCCCATCGATGGTAAGCAGCCCAATATGCATCCAATAGTTAGCAAACGATTTACCTGTAGCTGCTTCTGCCTGAGCGATTTCATTTTCATGATGCGGAAAACGTAAATCCATCCCACCGCCATGAATATCAAACGGAAATCCAAGATATTTGCCACTCATGGTGGAGCATTCAATATGCCAACCAGGCCGACCTTTTCCCCATGGTGAATCCCATGAAGGTTCTCCTGGTTTTGCTGCTTTCCATAAGGCAAAATCCAGAGGATTTTGTTTCTTCTCACCAGGATCGATACGGGCGCCTGCTTTCATGTCTTCGATGTTTTGTCCTGAAAGTTTTCCATAGTCTGGAAATTTATCAACTGCAAAATACACGTCTCCTCCTGTTTCATAGCCATAGCCTTTTGCGATGATCTGCTCAATAAGGACAATCATATCAGGAATGGTTTCCGATGCTTTGGGATAGAGATTAGCACGACGGATGCCAAGTGCATCTAGATCCTGTAAACATCGCTTGGTATACCATTTTGAATATTCTAAGGGATCCATGCCTTCTTTGGTTGCCGCGGCAATGATTTTATCATCCACATCCGTAATATTTTGCACATAATTTACATCATAGTTTTTGTACTCAAAATATCGCCGAATAATATCAAAAGCGACATATGTCCGAGCATGACCAAGATGAGCATCGCTATAGACCGTCATCCCGCAGATGTACATCTTTACTTTCCCCTGTTCAACAGGAACAAAATCCTCTTTTTTTCTTGAAAGAGAGTTATACATTACCAGGCCCATTCTTGTCCACTTCGTTTTCCCTAAAGGGGAGAAAAATATATAGTTTACTGAAAAACCGACTTTTCCAAATCATTTATAAATATCTTATCTATACTATGAAAATGGGGCTTATCATGAAAACTACCTTTAGTATTCTTAAAGCAGATGTCGGAGGCTGGCCTGGTCATGCATTAGTTCACCCTGATTTAAAAATAATTGCAAACAAGCAACTTGCTGCGGCGGTGAAATCAAAAACTCTCCTAGACTATCATGTTACTAACTGTGGGGATGACCTTGAGCTCATTATGACGCATACCAACGGAGTCGATGCCAAAGAGGTACACTCCCTTGCCTGGGATGCCTTCTGTGAAGCAACAGAAAAGGCACGAGACCTTGGATTGTATGGTGCTGGTCAAGATCTACTCAGTGATGCGTTTTCTGGAAATATTAAAGGTATGGGACCTGGCGTTGCCGAAATGGAATTTACCGAGCGAAAGGCAGAGCCAGTGGTAGCGTTCATGATGGACAAAACAGAACCAGGTGCATTCAACTTCCCCATCTTTAAGATTTTTGCCGACCCCTTCAATACGGCAGGCCTTGTTATTGACCCTTCCTGCCATGATGGATTTGTCTTTGAAGTGTGGGATATTCTGCAACACAAACACGTGAAACTTAACACTCCTGAAGAAATGTATGATTTACTTGCCTTAATTGGTGCAAAGTCTCGTTTTGTTGTCAAACGGGTGTTTCCGAAAAAAACCTCAAAACTTCCTGCTACTGAACCCGTGGCGGTTATTTCCACCGAAAAACTGTACCAAATTGCTGGTGAGTATGTGGGAAAGGACGACCCAGCGGGCGTAGTCCGGGCTCAATCGGGTCTTCCCGCCCTTGGTGAAGTGCTTGAAGCCTTTTCACTTGGCCACCTTGTTTCTGGCTGGATGAGAGGATCGCATAACGGCCCCTTGATGCCTGTATCAGTGAGAGATGCCAAATGTACCCGATTTGATGGCCCGCCAAGAGTAATTGCACTAGGATTTCAACTAAAGAATGGAAAACTCACTGAACCTGTTGATTTATTTGATGACCCTGCATTTGATCGCACTCGAGTTGAGGCACAGCATATTACTGACTATATGAGACGACACGGACCATTTGAACCGCATCGACTACCGATGGAAGATATGGAATATACCACGCTTCCTAAAGTGATGAAGAAATTAGGACCACGGTTTAAAAAGACAAAATAGTCTCTTTTCTCATCCTTTACTTTTATATATTAGGACCATATTCAGGACTTACTTTAGAACCTCTTGGAGTCATAAATTATGGCACGAATGCACGCACGGCGCAAAGGGAAGTCAGGATCTACTCATCCTGCTAATAGAGACAAAGCCCCCGAATGGAGCTCATTAAATCCACGAGAGGTTGAATCCCATATTCTCGATCTTGCTAAAGCAGGTAAATCAAGTAGCGAGATTGGTATGATTTTACGAGATCAATATGCAATCCCTGATGTCAAAATTGCCACTGGCAAGAAATTATCCCGCATTCTTGAAGAAAATAACTTTAAGTCAGACATTCCTGAAGATTTGAGAAATCTTATTGCTACAGCATTACAACTGAAAAAACATCTTGAGCTGCATAAGAAAGATTTGAAAAACAAACGCAATCTTCAACTTACCGAATCAAAGATTCGCAGACTTACTAAGTACTATCATACGCAGCAGCGGCTACCTGCGGGATGGAAGTACAGTCCTGAGCAAGCCAAACTGATGTTTGAATAATCACTATCTTTTTTAGGAAGTGCTTCTTTTTCCCCTTGCGTATGACAGAACAGCTTCATAAACTGAGTGCACAAGCGGCAACAATCATTCGTTCGCTGCCGCAGACAACCCGTATTCGGGTTATTTCTCACTATGATGCTGATGGTATTACTGCTGCTGCCATTCTTTTTCAGGCATTGTATCGTGCAGGATATGATGTTCATGTGAGCTTAATGCGCAATCCCTTTACCAAAGGTCTTGAGCGAGTAAAACAAGAAGAGAATGAATTGGTTATTTTTGCTGACATGGGAAGCGGTCAATTGAACATAATTGAACAATTTTCTGGGAAATCTATTATTATTGATCACCATCAGGTGCTTGCCAAAAAGACAAGTAAAAATATCTTACAAATTAACGCTAATCTTTGCGGCATTAACGGCAGTTATGAGGCCTGTGGGTCAAGCTTAAGTTTTGCCGTGGCTAAAACACTCGATGCACAAAATATCGATTTAGCCCCTCTTGCTTTGGCAGGCATGGTGGGGGATAAGCAGTATATTGGGGGCATCCGCGGCTATAACAAAACCGTTGCCGATGAAGCAGTACAACATGACATTGTTACTGAAAAAATAGACATCAAACTCTATGGATCATCTCTTGAGAATGCCTTGTACTATGCTATTGATCCTTACTACAGTGGGATTTCTGGAAATAAACAAGAAATACGTGACATATTACAGCGTCTGGACCTTCCTGGCAACGTACCACCCGATGCTCTTTCCCAAAATCAACAACGGACGCTTCATTCCTATCTTCTATTAACCTTGATAAAAAAAGATTGTCAGCACAATATTCTTGATACGGTTATTCGCCCGCGGTATTGGTCTGACATAGTATATGGCGAAACAGAGCGTTTTGCTGATTTGCTAGATGCCTGTGGAAAAGGTGGAAAACGAGGTCTTGGGCTGCGCATCTGTTTAGGAGATGCTGACGCATTGAAAGAGGCACTTCAACATGAGCAAGAATATAAACATAAGATACTGCAGTCATTGACCGCACTTGAACAAGAGGGAGTTAAAAAGAAGAAAAACATCCGCTATTTCTATGCAACTGACTCATCCCTTGGCGGTGTTATTGGCGGTATTGCCATGAACTATATTCTTGGTAGTGAAAAGCCATTGCTTTCACTGGTTCGTTCTGATGATGAATTGCATGTCTCATCTCGGGCAACCCAGTATCTTGTGCAAAAAGGACTTGATTTAGGAGCAGCGATGAAAGAAGCAGCAACAGCATTGGCTGGGCATGGTGGTGGTCATGCCATTGCTGCTGGTGCAACCATTGATGCACAACACGAAGAAGCTTTTTTAGGCCACGTCGATACCATCATTGGCAAACAATTGAAAAGGTAGCGTATGAAAGCGTCATGTGAAGTTTCCGTTATGTACGAAACAAGTAAACAAGCAAACCTCGTGTTACAGGCCATCGAGGTTGATAACCTTGATTTCGTCCAGACTACGATTATAGGCACATCCTTACACGCACGTATTGAAAGCATCTCTGTTTCTTCGTTGCTGCATACTCTTGACGACTATCTAGCTTGTGTCTCTGTAGCAGAAAAAATTGTGGATAAACATTAATACCTTTTATTTTATAGCAGATGGTACCATGCAGTTTCACTTAGAGGCAAAATTTACCCTTAGCGCGGATATTTCATCATTCAAACAAGAACTACAGGATTTTATTGCAATATTGCCTTCAACTCTGTTCAAAAAAGACCAAAGACCAAAACTCTCATTTACTCTCACGAAGGTGCAAAAGAATTCCTTCGTCATTACTATTGATTCCGAAGGAACGTTCAGACCACATAATGCAATGCTACAGATTAAAAATGCGTTAAGCAAGAAATTTGGAAAATCACATCACCTCGGTGTGCGGAACATCACGATAACAACATATAACATTACCTTTGAACTTGGAAAAAAACCACTAAAAAAAGTTTCTATTCCTTTTGGGGCAGTCACGATAACAGGAAAGAATGCCACTCTTGTGTTAACTAACGTTGATGAGGAATTTTTACGACGAAACTACATCGATCGCATGATTGCCCTCATTACCGAAAAAGTAGAAAATCAGTACTATGAAGGGAAAGCAGAGTTTTGGAAGTCTATTTGGGAATCAAAGGAAAAAAAACCAGTCTGGTCCAAAGACCCAACAGAAGAAATGGTCAAGGGCGGATGGCTCCAACAGGGGCCAACCAAGGGTAAATGGTTCTACCGCCCTCAAGCAGCTGCAGTGCTGAAGGCTATGGAACAGATCGCTATCAATGAAGTCTTAGTGCCATTGGGATTTCAAGAAGTCATTGAATCCCATATCGTCCCGTTTGATGTATGGTTAAAAACAGGTCATCTTGAGGGAATGCCTAGTGAGCTGTATTATGTTGCAGAACCAAAAACACGAGATGAAGCACAATGGGAACGATTTGTTGATCTTACAAAAATTACAAAGGAAGTTGACAGTAAGGAACTGCAAAAAAATGTTGCTGTTCCTACCGCAGGTATCTGTTATGCGCAGTGCCCCGTGATCTATTGGTCGTTTAAAGGAAAAACAATCGCTGAAAAATCCCTCCCCATTCTTGTCTATGATAAAACCGCTATCTCTGGAAGATATGAGTCTGGTGGGAGACATGGGATTGAGCGTGTTGATGAATTCCACCGTATTGAACCGGTCTATATTGGCACCCGTAAACAGCTGTTAGACCTTCGGGAGAAGTTTCTGGAACGCTACAAGCATGTCTTTAACAACATCTTTGACTTAGAATGGCGCATGGCCTGGGTAACACCATGGTACATGCAGCAAGCCGGAAAACTTGGTGACGAAAGCACCCAAGATACTGGAACGATTGATTTTGAAGCCTACATGCCGTATCGTGGCGATCGAAAAGACTCTGAATGGCTTGAATTTCAGAACCTGAGTATTTTAGGTGATAAATACATCAACGCCTTTAACATTAAAGCACAGAAAAGCGAACTGTGGAGTGGTTGCTCAGGTATTGGTCTTGAGCGGTGGGCTACTGCATTTTTAGCGCAAAAAGGACTTGATCCCAAAAACTGGCCTTCGGGGTTTAAAGGTTATTTGCCGAAGGTACCAAAAGGTATTGAGTTTTTATGAAGCGAAAACAATTGTCCGAGTATAAAAAGAAATACCACAATTACCGTCATCATGCGTGGGCGGGTCTGGGGTTTCTTTCTGTTGTTCTTGCCATTCGACTTCTTTTTCAAGAATCAACCGAATTGCTCACCCCCTTCATTGTCATTCTAGGACTCTATATTGTTATTGCCCTAATATTTACCTACAAATATCGGGCAGGATTACAAGCTGAAAGTACAGTTATTGCATCAGATGCTTCTGTCAAACTTGAAAAAGAAAAAATCAGGGCAGATGTTGAAAAAGCGCGACTCAAAACCGAAAAAAAGAAAGCAAAAGCAGAAGCAAAACACACTAAAAAACACAACAAAAATCACGATGAGAAAAACCTTTAAATAAGAACACTATCCCACACCGATGGCCAAACGACGAAAAGAAAAAGATGAAGAAGAGGAAATGGACTTCAAACTGCCCAAGTTTGATGAAGAAAAGTTCCTCAAAAAAGAACGACGAAATATCAAGACGACTTTTCTGTCATTTTTGTTTGGATTGCTGATTGCTATCCTTTCCTTTAGTTTCTGGGCCCTCCTTAGTGGCAATCCCTTCCGCTGGGAACTGGTACTCTTATTTGGTGCTTTTTCTGCAGCGTGGATTAAGTATCTGTTTATACGTCTCAATATTGATCTCACCGAATTTGGGAGAAAGGGATGGTTTACCACCTATGCTATCTACTTTTTCACTTGGCTACTTATTCTCATTGTTCTTGCAAATCCCCCCTTCTATGATGACGAAGCACCATACATTGAAGCGGTTTTTTTACCTGACATGCAGGAACTGGGAGGCACCATACAGTTTGTCGCAAAGATTACTGACAACGCAGGTCTTTCCGAGAATAATATTGCCTTTGCCATCAATGGAGAACAGATAGACGATTTTGATTTTGATGGAAAGATATTTACCTATACGTTTAACAACACTCAAGATGCTATTGGAGAAATTCCCTTTACACTTTCTGCCACTGATGGTAGTGGCCACACCTCTGCTGTTAACAGTTCATTTATCTATAGCAATGAAACCATCCGGCTACCGACCCCGCTAGGGGCAACGACTCCCCCAGGACCTCGAGTAACCTATGCAGATACCATTAAATTTGATGTGATTCCGCAAGTAAGTCGAGTGTACTATACCATTAACGACGGTAAACCTGTAAACGCAACGAAAAACGGTGACTACTATGAAACCACGCCAGAATATGAAGGGTGGATACGAAATGCCAATGTCACTCTACGAGTGTATGCAGAACTGAGTTTTTACTTTATTGAACCGCTTGCGCTGCCTTCTCAAGCAACATCTGCAGTAGAATATAACAACACTATCCTTGACACCCAAACTTACTATTTTAATGTCAGCGATGATGCCTCTATCGGCACTAAAAAGTCACCAACAGTATCCATGCCTGGACCACAATTTTATCAGGTTCCTGGCTTTGAAGTTGTCATTCTCGTCATAGCACTGCTTGCGGTTGTTCTAATTGTAAAATATCGAAAGAACCATAGAAGAACCTAACCATGAAGCAACTAGCAGAATTTTGTTCCAGTCTTAAAACAGATTTTGTCCCTAAGCAACGTAATCCTACAGTACCTGTGCGCTGTTGGTCTGAAAAGGATGTGTTGGATGGAAACACAGTCGATGCTTATGTGATTATTTTTAGAACCAAAGGCTGTTCTTGGGCGTTGCAATCTGGTTGTGCCATGTGCGGCTATTTTAACGACAGCCGCTGGGATACCGTTTCTGATGAGCAACTGTTAGCACAGTTTGAAAAGGCAATGGAAGGATATCATCAAGAGCCGTTGGTCAAAATTTTCACCTCGGGAAGCTTTCTTGATGATAATGAAGTTTCTTCTTCAGTGCAACACCAGATATTGCAACGATTGTTTGAGACAGCATCAAAAGTTTCGGTAGAATCACGTCCCGAGTTTGTCACTTCAAAAAAACTCTCATCAATCAAAAAGATTGCTGGGAATAAGACCTTTGAAGTAGGTATCGGACTAGAAACTGCAAATGATAAAATTAGAGAATGTGCCATCAACAAAAGATTTACCTTTGCCGAGTACAAAAAAGCAGCGGCCTTGCTGCATACGCACGAGTTTTTGTGCAAAACCTATGTTCTTATCAAACCACCGTTTTTAACAGAAAAAGAGACAATCAGTGATTGCCTAGAAACGGTACAAAAAATTTCCCCATATGCTGATACTATTTCCTTTAATCCCACAAATGTACAACGTCGCACCGTTGTGGAATATTTATGGAAACGAAAACAGTACCGGCCAGCATGGTTGTGGTCCGTCGTGGAAATACTTACTAAGAGTCAACACATGACAAAAGCACACCTCAAATGTGACATTGCTGGCGGAGGGAGCATTCGTGGTGCGCATAATTGCAAAACATGCGATAGACATATACTTGACCGCGTGGCTGCGTTTTCACTATCTAATGACCTTAACGAATTTGATGATCTTGCGTGTTCTTGCAAAGAGACTTGGCTTGATTGCCTAGATATCGAAGACTTGGGATTTGGATCACTTACTACACTTGGAGAGTAGTTGAAATGAATGCATGTGTAAAGAAAGGCGACGTCGTCACGCTTGTTGATGGGCAGTTCAAGAAGTATCTTATCAATGTCTCAGATACCACTGACAAATACAAAGGCATCGGTGTCTTTGATCCTGCTATTCTTTTGGGAAAAACGTATGGATCTCAGATAGAGATTGGCAACAAACAATTTTGGTTGCTTGTTCCTTCCTTACAGGATAAATTACAAGGGTTAAAGAGACGCGCACAAATCATTCTGCCACGTGACGCCGCTCAAATCATTATGCACTGCTCTATTGAGTCTGGCCATCAGGTGCTAGAGGCAGGTATTGGTTCAGGGTCACTTACTATTGCGCTTGCTACCGCCGTCGCTCCAACAGGAAAGGTCATTTCATATGACAATCGAGAAGATTTTATTACTCATGCGATCAAAAATCTGCAGATGGTAAATTTAATGTCCTATGTTATTACTAAACATCAGGATGTTACTGAAGGCATTGATGAGCACGACCTTGATGCTGTTATTCTTGATATTCCTACTCCTTGGGAGGCCGTTACTTATGTATGGCATGCTCTCAAACCTGGCGGCTACTTTTGTTCCTATTCTCCGCTTTCTAGTCAGGTAGAACAAACAGTTGCAGCCATACAACAACATCCATTCATTGAGGTGATGACGCTAGAAAACATCCAGCGAGAAATGGTAGTCTCTTCAAAAGGGATGAGACCACGGTTTGATATGCTTGGTCATACTGGTTATCTTACCTTTGCACGAAAAGTTCTATAACTTGATACCTCGCTGATTTTGATAATTTCCTGATTTTTTATCGTACAGCTCAGAAGGCGTCGATGCCATATGCTCAAATACAATCTGACAAAATCGGTCGCCTATGGGTATTTCAAGTGGTTGGTCATTGGCATTAAAACAACTGATCGTTAGCGTCCCATGAAACCCCGCATCGACTTTGCCAAAGCTTGCCATCACGCCTTTTCGCGCATAACTACTTCGAATCCAGAGCTGTGAAGTAATTTGTGGGCCCATTTTAACAAATTCTTTGGTACTAATAGCAAACCAGCTCAGCGGAGGGATGACGGCGACACCATCCTTAATATGCTCGTTTGTTTTTCTCAGATAAATTTCCTCAATTGTCAGATCATACCCATTGGGAGTTAGGTGCTTTTCAATAAATGGGTCAATTCCCAACTGCCCCTCGCTCAATGCTTGATTGATATCACTATCAGAAAGAATACTCATGGAAGAACACCTATGCTATTGTCACCCTATCGATAACCACATCTTGTTGGGGCTTGTCATTTCGGTCGGTGGGCACCTTGGAAATTGCTTCTACCACGTCATAGCCCTCGATTACCTTGCCAAAGATGGCATGATGCTTATCAAGCCAAGGGGCAGGTGCGACAGTGATAAAGAATTGTGACCCCCCCGTATTTGGACCAGCGTTAGCCATGGAAAGTACGCCCTTACTATCATGCTTTAAGTCAGGATGAAACTCATCTTTGATAGTGTATCCTGGACCACCTCTTCCGGTTCCATGAGGGCAACCACTCTGAATCATAAACCCAGGAATCACACGATGGAAGATCAGACCATTGTAGAATCTTTGATCAACTAGTTTCATAAAATTTCCTGTTGTTAACGGCGCCTTGTCGTTAAATAATTCGACCTTAAAATTCCCTTTATTTGTTTTAAATTCCGCAATTTTATTTGTCATTATTTTCCTCCTATTGTTTTTCAATTACTATGCTGCTTATAACAATATCTTCTACCGGCCAATTTGACATGGCATATCCTGCAGGAATCGTTTTTGTTTGCGTGGAAACGGCAGAAATACTATGCACCACATCCATACCATCTATCACGTGACCAAACACGGCATAATAATCATCTAACTCATGTTGTGCCCCATCACAAATATAAAATTGACTCGTAGCAGTATTAAAATATGTAGGATCGGCCATATCTGGTCCTTGTCTTGCCATTGCTACTGCGCCATCTGTATGACGAAGGTTTTGATCTATTTCAAGATCAATGGTCCCATAAGGACTTTCATACTGATTTCCCTGCGAGTCGAAACCGCCTGCTTGAATCATAAACCCATCGATCACTCGATGGAATATCAAACCATCATAAAATCCATTATTGGCTAATTCAATAAAATTTTCACAGGTATCTGGGACTTTGTCTTCATATAATTCAACAGTTATAGTTCCCAGTGATGTATCAATGATTGCAAGAGGATTTTCATCTACAGTATCATTTTGTTGACCGCCAGTATTATTTGTAAGGTAGAAATACGCGACACCAACTGCTGCGATGCAAATGGCTGCTACAAGGATGTACACCCAAAACCCGCTCGCCTTTTTTTTCTTTTGTCCACTATTCTTATTTGCTCGTTGTCTTGCTGTTCGTTTTTTTGCAGGCATAGTTACGGGAATAAAAAACCATATACATAAGTATTTGGAGAAAAACCGTATACGGCTTTGTCTCAAAATTTAAATAATGTTTTTGTATCCCATAATACATGGAT
>CAZWZY010000002.1:0-123362 GCA_964638175.1 uncultured Thermoplasmatales archaeon
TTGCAGTCCCACCAGTCTATTTGCGAGGAAACCGAAAACTCATACCCTGGTCTTGTCAATAGATACTGAGTTCCATATAAGACGTTACTACTAATACCACCCAAGATCAGTAATATGGTAAACGATGCAGCAAGAACAATTGCTTTTTTGTTCATACCGCACCTCCAAACGTTTTTGTTCCGTCCGCTTTCCGAATTTTTATCTCGCCATCATTGAGGGGAATGATTTCAATGTTCTCTCCAATATCTATATCATATGCTTCAATGAGCTGACTTGGAATGGTAACAACAATGCTACTCCCCGACAATCGTGTCTTACGTATTAGAGGCATAAGCCCATCCTATGCTTATAGGAATATATATTTTGATATATATGACTTTTGTTTTATCTCAACAAAAATTACTTTGTTAAAAAAACATCAATATTTTTAAATCGATATGAAAAATAAAAAGAGTATTATCTTGACTCTTATGACGCTTGAGCCTCAAAGTGTATCCAGATATAGCCGGTGTGAGACCCTCCTTGGTCGGGAGAGGCAGGGATATCAATTGATACCTGTACCCAGACAAAATCAGAGGTACCACTAATAGAATAATTTGCATCGTTTACTGAATATCGCACAAATCTCGTGCCGTCCCATGGCGTACTTAATTGAGTAATTCCATCTGCACACATGTTTGACGGATCATTGTTGCCTGCTGCCAAAACCCAGGCAGTTGTACTACTAGCATTTTTACTAGCATTTTTACTCCACATATACACACTATCTGCATCATCTTCGATCTTTTGAGATCGATTTGCGTGAAGCCAAATTTGTACATAGTCAGCGCCTGTGGAGTTTGATACATTAATATGAGTAATATTTACTGACATCAATTCTTCATTGACGATACCAAAGGAAGCAGTATATGTTTTGTTACTATTGGCACTCCAGTTTCCAAAGCTTAATGTCACCACTGCATCGTCATTGACACTATCTGCACGTAGTACTCTTCCATCTGACGAATTATCTGAACCAATAAAACGAATATCCGCATTACTTGGGTGAACAATGGAAAACTCATACCCTACTTTAGTGACAGCGTACTGTGTTGCCATGGTCATGCTTAAGACCACTAACATCACACCAACTAAAGTTAAACGTCTGTTAATGCTCATCCCATCTACACATCCCACTACCCAGTTCGACAAATAAATGCGTATACTCTTATTTAAAGATGTCGCTGTTCTTCATCGATTTTTCCTTTCTAGTTTCACTCATTTGTTGCGTATTACTGAATAATTGTGTTACAAAAATGCAGAAAACTCTCCAAAACACATGGTAGATAACCATCTCCGGGTCATTTTAGTGTGTATTTGCTTAATAATCCTGAGAAAAAAGATGTTTTATATTTGGCGGCAACGAACACAAACTCGCTATAATAATAACAATGAACGATACAAAAAAGGCGGGCAACATACCAGGTACAACTAATTCGGGAGCAACTGATGCTGCAATACCAAACTTATCCCATATTATCACTGTTACTGTTCCTGAAATCATACCTGCAATTGCTCCCCACTTCGTGGTCCTCTTCCACCATAACGAAAGGATAATTAGTGGACCAAATGAGGCCGCAAGTCCTCCCCATGCAAAGGCCACTAGGAAATAGATGACCCCGCCCTGGAGAGCCAATACAAAGGCGATGGTTGACATCAAGAGCACCGAGATTCTACTAAGCAATATCAATTTTTTTTGATCAGCATGGGGATTGATAAGTTTGTGATATACATCCTCAACCACCGACGATGTTGCAACCAATAGTTGAGAATCGGCAGTTGACATGATAGCAGCAGTAATTGCAGCAATCACTACGCCAGCAGCCCACTCTGGAAGTAATTCCATGGCAAGCAAGGGCATTACCCTCTCAGGATCTGGCAGTCCTTTGAACAGGGCAAGACCGATAATGCCGATAAGGACTGCTCCCCAGAGACTGATAATGACCCACGTCATCCCAATTAACGTACTATTCCACAGTTTCTTTTCATCTTTTATGGCCATATATCGCGTAAGGATGTGCGGTTGACCAGGATAGCCAAAAATCCATGAGATGCTGGCAAAGGCAAAAAGCAAAAACAATAACCCCCCATAGCCAAACCCTGGTGAAAGCGTATTGCTATTTACTTGTCCTGCAGCACTAAATACTTCACTCATCCCTCCTAGTTTTATGATACCCGCAATGGGAAGAACAACCAGTATTGCGACAATGAGTAATCCTTGGAACACATCAGTCCATGCAACTGCAAAAAACCCTCCCATTAACGTGTAGAATGTAATGATGGCAAATCCCAGAATCAATGCGGAGGTATAGTCCCATCCAAACGTTTCACTTAATATCTTCCCACTGGCAACTAATTGCACAGAAACATAGGCTACCATAAAAACAGTAATAATGCTGGTGGCAATTGCCCGTATGAGATGCGTGTCATCCTGATATCTGTCTTCCAAAAAATCAGGAATAGTGAGCGAACGAAGCCGTTCAGTAAATCGTCTAAATCGTCTGGCAATGACGCTCCAGTTAAATAAGGTACCAAAGGCAGTGCCAATTGCTACCCATATGGCACCAACACCATACATGAACCCTCGACCAGGCAACCCCATGACCAACCAGCCACTCATATCAGATGCTTCTGCACTGATAGCAACAGGCCACGTTCCTAATTTTCTCCCTGCAATCAAAAAATCGTCCAGTGTTTTATTCAGTTTTGAAGACCATATCCCGATGACTACGAGAATAATAAGATATCCAATAAAAGCAAGAATCACCACACTCATGAGAATCTCCTCCGATCCCACAAGAGGTATACTGCAGTTGTAAGAATCACACAGAGCAAGGGGATGACAATAAACAACCACGTTTCCAGAGGAATTTCGATTTCTTCATCAGCTTTTGGATGTTCGATAGTTTGTGCATCAAAGCAGTACACTTTGCCATTGGTAGACCCCACGAATACTTTTCCATCATATGCTAGGGGAGACGAATCGATGGGTTTGGTAACATAGTTATAGATTCCTTCAATATGGTAGTCAGGAGCAGTACTCCATTCTAGCTTGCCACTTTCTGCGTTGAGGGCATAAAGTCTACCATCACTCGATCCAACAAACACAAAACCACCGTAAACTGTTGGAGATGATTTGATGCCGCCATGTGTTGAAAAAGCCCATTTTAGCGTTCCATCACGCACATCAACCGCATAGAGGTTAGTATCTTCAGAGCCAACAAACAGAGTATCTTTGTATATTGCAGGGGATGAATCAATGCCCCATCCTGTCGTAAATGTCCATTTGATACTGCCTGTTTTGCTATCGAGTGCATAGAGAATGTTGTCCCATGATCCAAAATAGACAACATCGTCAGTCACTAAGGGAGATGAGCATACGGGACCACCTGTTTTAAATGACCACCGTTCTTCTCCTGTTTCACTGCCAATAGCGTAAAGGAAGCCATCTGTTGATCCGACATATACTAGGTTATTGTCTACTGCTGGTGAAGAGTATATGTCACTGCCAGTTTGATATATCCATTTTACCGTTCCTTTGTCTGCATCAAGTGCATAAAGACTCCCATCATGAGACCCGCAATAGACAACGCCATCAGTATAGGTGGGTTGAGATGACACTGCTCCAAGATTATTCTGCCAGGTGAGTTCACCTGTATCTTTATCCAATGCAATGATGCCCTCATCAGAACCAACAAAAACAGAATCGTCAGTCACTTCCGGTGAGGAGAGACCGCCCCTCCCTACATTAGCAACCCAATAACAGTTTCCCGTTTTGCTGTTAATCGACGAGACCTTACCATCTTGTGAGGAAACAACGATCATCTCGTTTTTTTCAGATGGTACAGGGCGAACATCGTTTCTATATTCATTTGTTGTTGTGGGGTCATACTCCCAAAAGAGTTTACCCATGGTTCCTGCAGGGATTTGATTACAGTCAGTATCGCGATGGTTATTGCTTGTTGAGAGGCCATAGAGGTGTACCCATCCACAGGAAGGAAGGTCAGAATACCCTCTTTTTTCGTCTTTCAAGGGATGGTCACTTCTCAAAAAATCTGTTCCATCTGGTTTTCCCATGAAACACCATAGCCCAAAGTCTTCAACATGTGCCGAATCGGTAATTTTACCATCAGTTGCTCCTGATACGATCGGCCTCGTAGATATGATTTTTTTTGCGCTATCAATATCTATCTCCCCATAATATTCCTTCGTTAACTCCTCAAATTTTTCATCTCGAGGGGAGGGTGTAAACTTTTTTAGAAAAATTCTTCCAGGAAGGCCAAACCCTACGAACGAATTAAGCTCCCATCTGACTTTTTCATCTTTGGCATTGTTACAGGACCAAATAACTCCATTTTTTGTTCTGGTTACGGCATGATTATAATAGCCCAATTCTAATGAGGCGATTTCTCCTGTTTTGGTATCGCCCATTAGCCAGTCATTTGCCATGAGGCCATTATTTTTTGTAATGAAAGTTTCGATCATTTCGTCAATACTGTTTGAGTACTGAATCGCCGTTCTTGCTCTCACAACAATGGGATCTCCTCTTCTTCTCCAGGAGCCTAAAGGATCAAGCGTGGTTTCCATTAAAATCATGCCAGCGCTGTTTTGATAAAAATCCTCGTCGCTCCATATATAGCCGGGGGAGGTGGTCATGAGTATGCGGTAACCTTTACTTGGTTCAATATCAAGCACGACATTCCAACGTTCACAGATGTAATTGTGCCACCACCCTTCATCCCACGTGCTGCCAAATGTTGAATGGGCGGCTACTATACCCCCATCTTTGGTTGCATCTCCTGTCGCAAGAAATGCACTACATTTCATTCCAGTTTTCTTGTTTTCAGTTCGATGTGATAAAAACATAGTAATCCTGTTGTAGAACCATCGTGATCTTAATCTCAATGGGTATACTGAATAGGTTCGAAAACGGGACATCATCTCGTACATTTCGTTCATGGCAAGAATATCTTTATAATCGACTTCACGTCCATCAATGGTACTGCCCTTTGCCTGAACACCATCTGCGATGCCCCGAATCTCCTGTTTGTATTCTTGAGGATATTTCTTCCAAAAAAGCCGTTCTGCATCTCTCCTATGGATGTCCCATGACCTCTTCTGTGGAAAGATATCAGTCCACCGTTGAATCATATCAATAATTTCATCGGCGAGAAGATACCCATGTTGGTACCCTCGTTCATAGGGATCACCTTCTATATGAAGATAAATCCACCCATGAGTATTATATCGATGCCCTTCCCCATAGCGTTCGGAGCTAATGATGTTTCCTTCACCGATATGGTTATCTATTGCAACAGTAAAATCAGGCAAAGGAGTTAAAAGTAACACTATAATAATAAGACTGTGTGGTATTTTTCTCATCCTAACGAATAATATATATCAAACCTTATATAAAAACTTATTTTTCTAACTATTCTTGATTTAATATTAAAAACAAAATTAATATATATTTCATATACATTTTAAATATATATGAGAATAAATACAAATTTTAAAAAAAGAAAATCTAATCGTGTAGCGCTAGCCTTATTTCTCAGTACAATTCTTCTCGTTAATCTTCCTGTAATAACCCTACAAAGCAAATCTTTTCATGGTGCTGACGACGATAAAACAGATGAGACGTATGATCTTTTAATTATAACTCCTCAAAAATTTTCTAGGTATCTTTCCGCTCTTGTAGAACATAAAATTGCTCATCAAGTAAAAACAAAAAAAATTACTACCGAAGATATTTTTGAACAAATGGCCGAACAAGGAAAAGATTCTGCGGAAAAAATTAAGTATTTTATTAAAGAGGCGGTGGAAACCTGGGGAATTACCTATGTACTTTTCGTGGGCGGTCGCAAAGGACAAGGACCTACGGAAAAATGGTGGGTCCCCGTTCGTTACACGTATTTAAATAGGAATTATGATGCATATCCTGAAGGAAAGTTTTTAACAGATTTGTATTTTGCAGATATTTATAATGCAGAAGGTAATTTTTCTAGCTGGGACACCAACGATAATGGTATTTTTGGAGAATGGCCAAAAAATAGTTCAGCAATTGATATCCCTGATCTCTATCCTGATGTTTATGTCGGCCGTCTTCCCTGTAGAAATGGTCTAGAAGTATTGCTCGCTGTTCGAAAAATCATCCAATATGAAACCGAACCCTGTTCTGATTCTTGGTTTAAGACCATGGTGGTTGTTGCAGGGGACACGTATCCTAATAAAACCGCATATATCGATGGAGAAGTATATACTCAGATGGGTCTTGATAAAATGCCTGGGTTTGAATCAGTAAAAATCTGGGCATCCAAAGGCAACCTTCATTGGACAAACATCGTAAAAGCCATCAACAATGGTTGCGGTTTTGTCTGGTTTTCTGGGCACGGTGGGCCAGGAACATGGGCAACTCATCCCCCCTATGATAAAACATGGATCGGTGATTTTGGTTTATTGAACATGCGATTTCTTTTTAATAGAAATAAATTACCTGTTTGTATATCGGGCAGCGGATGCTTTAACAGCATGTTTAATGTAAGTCTCTTTAATTCTCCTCACGTCTACGGCTTACCATTATCAAAATGCTGGAGTTGGGGATTGGCAGGTAAACCGCTAGGGGGGTCTATCGCCACAATTGCATCGACAGGATTTAGCTATGAGTCACCAGATATTAATGTCGGCGTTGGAGGCTGCGAGTGGCTTGACATACATTTCTTTGGTGAGTATGGTCTTAATGGTACAGATATTCTTGGAGAAACGTGGGGAAATACCATTACGTCTTTTCTTCAAAACTTTACCATTGATTGGAATGACACATCAGATAACGGGCATGCACTCATCGCAAAAAACGTTGAGCAATGGTTATTACTTGGTGACCCAAGCCTGAAAATTGGAGGATATGGTTGCTAGTATTCAACACAAAATCCAGCAATGTTCTTTTTGCGCAGTGCCTTATTTCTTATTTTTGAAATGAAAGACGTACCGTGTAGGAATGCGCTTTTTCTTACCTGTCCAATAACCACAATGAGTGCAACGGAATTGAATCGTCACTTCCCCGCCCCAGATGGTAAGATTTTTTACCCGAGTAAGTCCACCACTGCAAACCGGACACTTGATCATAACCTTTTTTGGGTCTCCCTCACGAGAATGAATTTCTAATTTCACAAAATTACTTTGAAGCGCAAGCTTGCGAAGTCTGCTTGCACTTACACCAAATATCTTTTTTTTCGTCTTCAGTTCCCTTTCAACTAACTGTTTTAATCTATGCTGTGAGGATACTGTACGAAATTTCTTTCCTACGTTTTGCAGTGCAGAGATAATCTGCTCATCGGAGGGTATATGATATTTCATGAATCTAAGACTATTTTTTTCTGCTTCAGTGCGTTGAGCCGCTAAATTGTCTTCAGAAGGTCCGTTCTGGTGACGATACCTACGATGGTGTTTTCCTTCAGTAAAGGGAGCGATCCGATGTTATGTCTCAGCATCACTTTTGCCGCTTCCACTGCGGCCATTCCAGGTTCTGCCCAAATAACTGGTGTTTTCATGGCATCTTCCACTAAAAGTTCATCTAATCGATGTTTTTGCTTTCCCAAAGGAAACGATCGTTTGAGATTTGCAAAGGAAAAGGCAATTTCCGTATCTGAAATGATGCCTACAAGTTTTCCATCATTGATAACTGGCAATCGAGCAATATTGTTGTCCATCATAACTCTCCGCGCATGGACTACTCGGTCATCAGAAGAAACCACGTGTAATTTTTTTTGCATAATATCTTTTAGCCTCTTTGTACTTGTTACTAAAGGTAGCAAATCTGCCTTTGTTACGACGCCCACCAAAGCGTCTTTTTCCATAACGACAAGCATGGTGGGCCCGGGCTTACCGACTTTCTGCAAAATTGTTTTAACCGATATATTTGGAGTGACTATTTCCACATTTTTATCCGTTA
Source organism: uncultured Thermoplasmatales archaeon (assembly GCA_964638175.1). GTDB lineage: Archaea > Thermoplasmatota > E2 > DHVEG-1 > DHVEG-1 > JAFGDG01. The sequence continues at coordinate 7,991 of CAZWZY010000002.1, forward strand.
CAGATGAGGCATGTAACCGAGATGCAGGTACTCCTGCTTTTCGTTTAGAGCCCAACTTCATGGCGATAGTATTGTCACTTATGGTTCCAATAAGTTTCTTTTCTTCAACAACAGGTATTTTTGTTACATCATGCTTTTTCATTAATTTCAGCACATGTTTCAGATTCACATCTTTATCTACAGAGATAATTTCTGTGGTCATTACATCTTTAATTTTCGTATTCACGTTGCCCTTGTCCCCCAAGGAATTTGAGATGATTATTCGTAATTTAATGCATCAAGACAATCCTCACACAGCAATCTTCCGTCAACGTTTTTAAGATTGGTAGAAAGAATACCACAATCTTCACATTTCCCAGAAAAAATTTGTTTTTTAAGATATGCCTCGTCTCTTCCTACAATATTGGACCATTCGCGAGATATTTCTAACAGCATGGGTGATAAGCGAAGGACGTCTCGTTGTGTGATAATGCCGATAAGTTCTCCCTTTTCAACGACAGGCAATCGTCTGATATTGCACTTGCTCATGATTTTCATCGCCTCTTCTAGTTCCACGTAAGGATCAATCACAATAAGTGGTGTTTTCATGATGTCTTTAACCAATACCTCACTTGCTTTCAAATCCTCGGCGACGACCCTTTTTAAAATATCACTTTCTGTCAAAATGCCAATAGGTTTTTCATCAGAGACGATACAGTTGCCGATTTTCTTTTTTCTCATAATTTCTGCAGCTTGTTTTACTGTCATTGTTGGAGTTACCGTTATTGGGCTACTTCTCATAGCCTCTTTGACCAGAATATCCCCCTTACTCACTTGGCCACCTCCTCAAATATGCTTTCGTATGAATTCATGTAGCCCAAACATTAAAACCTTTAAGTGTATTTTATTCTTTTCATATATAGCATATACACGAAATACGTTGACTAGGAGATGATGCATGGTTACATTTGTTATAAAAGGTATTCCGAAGGCCAAGCAACGACCTCGGTTTGCCACTAAAAAGGGAAAGGTGATAGCATACACGCCAAAAACTACTGCTTCATTTGAAAATTTAGTTAAATTAAAAGCAGAAAAAGAATTTTTACGTCCTTTGGATGGTGCCATTCGTCTTGCTATACGATTTTATCTCCCACGTCCTCAACGCATGATTTGGAAAACGAAACCTATGCCTGAGGCATGCTGCGATAAACGTCCCGACATCGATAATTTAGCCAAAGCGGTAATCGACGGTCTTAATGGAGTAGCCTTCAAAGACGATGCTCAGATTGCTGATTTGCATATCGCCAAAAAATATCACGCGGGTGATGGTGAACCAAAAACGATTATTATGGTTGATTGTGTCAAGAATCATAGTACACAATCAGCATTATCTCCGTAGAAGGAGTGCTGTTCTCGATATCCTTATTGTGAGATATCTTTCGAAATCTTTTTAGAATCATTGTGTATTATTGCTGTGCTGATGATCATGAAAAAATTACTTATTGCCTATGACGGCTCAGAAGCATCAAAAAAAGCAATTGATTTGGCATTGAAATGTTCTCAGAAAGAAGATGAAATAACCCTCCTTACGGTTATACCCGCAGAACTTTCTGAATCTTCGTTTACTAAGATGTTATTACCAACCATTGATCTCAGCCAGATTGTCAAATCGGGTACATTCAAAGAAAAAGCCATGCAAACGTTATCAAAAGTGGTAAAAGATATTGAAGATAGCGTAAAAAAGGTACATATTGCTGTTGAAACAGGAGACCCCGCTGATGAAATTCTTATTTCTGCAAAAAAGCATGAAGCAGATATTATTGTCATAGGATACAAAGGCTATGGAAAAGAAGGACGATTTTTACTTGGCAGTGTGACCGACAAAGTAGTACGGCACGCAGGGGTGTCTGTACTTGTGGTACGATAACCGTATTTTTGTGATGTAATGCATCCTGCAGATGAGCTACGGGGGGTGAAAAGTAAACATCTTTCTGGTAAACGCATAGTTCTTGGTGTAACAGGAAGTATTGCTGCGGTTGAATGTGTCCGGTTAAGTCGAGAACTTATCAGACATGGTGCTCACGTTATTCCAGTGATGACCCCTGCGGCAACCAACATTATTCATCCCGATGCCCTTGAATTCGCTACCGGCTATAAGCCGATTCTTACTTTGACTGGAAAAACAGAGCATGTGTCGTTATGCGGAAAAGTCAAAAATCCTGTTGATTTATTGCTTATTTCTCCTTGTACCGCAAATACCATTTCAAAAATAGCTCACGGTATCGATGACACGCCGGTAACAACCTGTGCAACGACTGCACTTGGATCCGGGATACCAATCCTGCTTGTTCCTGCAATGCATCTATCAATGTACGATCACACTATCGTACAACAAAATATTGAGTGCTGCAAGCAGGCGGGCATCCACTTCCTTACCCCCTCCATTCAAGGAAGTAAAGCAAAGTTGACGGCAATTAATGAGATTGTTGCTTCAGTTATCCGAATGCTTGGAACACTTGATCTTGTAAACAAAAAAATTCTCATTATTGGAGGAGCTACCACAGAACCAATTGATGATATACGAATACTTACCAATAGAAGCTCAGGGAAAACTGCAGTTCATTTAGCACGACAGGCATTCTACCGGGGCGGAGATGTTGAACTTTGGCTTGGCCACGCAAGTGAACACCCCCCTTACTACATAAAGACTACACGATTTACTACCCTTGCTCATCTTACGTCTCTCTTGGAAAAAACTACACTCAAGCATTATGATAGTATTATCCTTTGTGCAGCACTCGCTGATTACCGTCCCAAAAAACAAAAAGGAAAAATTCCTTCAGATAAGAAGCAACTCATTATCGAGTGTGTTGCTGCACCAAAAATAATTTCATCGCTTCGCAAAAAGGCACCTCGTGCCATTATCATCGGCTTCAAAGTTGAAGAGAGTAGACGCAATCTTGAAACGAACGCACAAGCATTACTTGCCACTAATCATCTTGACGCAGTGATTGCTAATACGATAGATGGGTTTGGCAGCGAACATAATGAGATTTTAATAGTACGTGCGAAAGGAAAAAACACACGAAACAAAGGAACAAAAGAACAATTGGCACACAAAATTCTTGATATTGTAAGGTAGGAACATGAAAGTAGTTGCTTTTGCACCTGGCCATATTTCAGGGTTTTTTGAACCAGTCTATCATACACAAGATGTCGCACGTGCAGGTTCTCGTGGTGCAGGTATTAATCTTGCACTTGGTGCGATATCTGAAGTCGTTATCGATAACGCCACCACACAACGCATTGATATTTTTATAAATAACAAATCTACCAGAGCGCCAACAACTAAACTAGCCGTCACTTATTTGCTTGGAAATCATCCTTTGCATGTTACCATTAAAACCAGATTAGGACTCCCCATTGGCCAGGGCTTTGGCATGAGCGCAGCAGGTGCTTTGAGCGCATCGTACGCTGTTGCAAAACTTCTTGGGCGACCATCAACGGAAGCAATGAAGGCAGCGCACACTGCCGAAGTACAATTACGAACAGGGTTGGGTGATGTTATTGCTGGTTGTTTTGGCGGTATTGAACTACGAAAACAACCAGGGCTCCCTCCTTGGGGACTGATCGAACATATTCCTGGAGCATGTCAACTTGTTCTCTGCGTTGTTGGGAAGAAAGTAGATACGAGAAAGATATTGTCAGATGCAACTAAAATGAATGATATTATTTTGTATGGGAAATACTGTACAAAAAAGCTTTTGGAAACCCCTTCTCTTGAACATTTCTTTTCTCTTTCACATCTCTTTGCTACAAAAACTGGTCTTGCAACTGGTCGTATCCTTCAGGCAATCGACGCTGCCAATCATGTTGGGATGGCAAGTATGTGTATGTTAGGTAATGCAGTCTTTGCTGTAGGTGATACAGAAAAACTGTGCCAAACACTTTCCACTTTTGGAAAGACATGTACCTGCATGAGTGATGATGTAGGTGCTCGTCTTGTTGAAGGATAACAGAGCATTCTGCTAAGAACGCTTAATAAACGTCATTCCTTACCATATCGTAATGAATCTCCCTGATGGCCCTGACACCAAATATCTCAAACAACTACAAAATATCGATATTTACCCTATCTTTATCCTTGGATTGCATCGTTCGGGAACGAGTATTCTCTATAAAATGCTTGTTAAGACAGGGTCGTTTAATGCAATTACCGCCTATCATCTTATCAATTATGATGAACTGCTTTCTCATCATATTCGGGGAACGGAAGAACAAGCAAAACAAACTCTTAATGCATTTTTTCAACACAGTCAGCAAGATAGAGGTATTGACAAATTGCCACTAACTGCTGATTTTGCTGAGGAATATGGATTTCTCCTAGGAAAACACACCTTTGCTATGAATATTACTGATAAGAATAAGGATCTGTTTGTAGAGTTAGCACGAAAGGTTCAATTTATTGCAGAAAACAGTAAACCACTTCTTCTCAAAAATCCTTATGATTTTCCTAACTTTCTTTATATTAAAAAGGAATTTCCCCAGGCAAAATTTATCTTTATTCACCGACACCCGCTTGCAGTGTTAAGCTCTACGATAAAAGCGATGAGACTGCTACTGAACCATAAAAATCCATATACAACAGAACTTTTCAAACTCTATAATGTTATTTTCAAAAATCCTCTTTTACTTTTTGTTTGCCGTTTATTTGTTAATTCCTTGTCCTCTCTTGGCATATGTTTCTATACGTTGCTATCTGCAAAGTCCACCAACCATTATCTCAAGAATATTGCTGCCCTTGATCAACATGATTATATTGCAATTACCTACGAACAACTCTGTAAATATCCTCAAGCTACGATGGAAGACATCTTGCGCTTTTTACGTATAACGCCCCCAAAAAACCTTGATTTTACGACATTCATTCACCCTAGAAAGACCACTCTTGATTCTAGTGTGAGACAGATGAAACGATTTATTTACACATGTATGAAACGCTATTTTACCACATTTAATTACGATTGTGATATTGAAGACTAGATGCTTCAGAGCAGCCGTTCAATCTCATGTTCGATGCGTTTCAATGTTTTCTCTTGATTCCCTGGATTATAGTCAGATAACGTCACTCTGTATTTTTCCAGGTTGGCTAAAAATGATTGTAGTTTCCGCTCCTCAAAAGTGAGATGGTATTCACCAAAGCCCAACTGCTGCACAAATTGGCCATTTGCCACTTGTTCAAACTGATGTCTAATGGGAAGAGAAAAGACCGGCTTTTTCAAATATAGTGCTTCGCTAATAACAGTGAATCCGCCATTGGTAATGACTGCCTTACACGTTGCAATGTCTCTGTAAAATTCATCTTCGTTAAATGATTTAAAGATAATATTGTCGTCAACCTGATTTTTATTAAATCCGTACACAATAAATGTTTCATCAAATTGTTTCAAGATATCGCAAATAAACGCCGTCGAGATGGACGTTTGATATACAAAGATATGGTCTCCTACTTTTGGTTGTTTCTTTCGTATGCCCTCTTGGATGAGGGGTTTAAGAAAAACAACATTCTGCTTCTTACTGGGCTTATCTGAAATGTCATAGATAATATACGTATCTGCCCCATACATTGAGACCTTTAACGCAATAAGAAGTACCAACCATGGTATGAGTTCCCCAAAGAATACGGTATAGTTTCTATGTAATAGTGCTTGCGGATTATCGATACTTACGCGTTTAATCTTATGTAATCGTGCTGCCGTATGACTAATGGGTTCTGAATCAGTAATGAGTATATCTGGTTCAAAATCCTTGATGATGGTTCGTAATTTTCTAAATGACACTGGCGTTTTTGCAATGGTCGTGTACAGCATTTTGAGGCAGCTGTACAATAATCTCACTTGGTTTCCTTTGTACTCAAACCGAGGGGATTCTACCTGCTCGACATGGTCAAATTCTTTTGATAAATAGTGGTATGCTTTTCCTCCGGCAACAATGAAAATATCATGACCATTCTTTTTTAGATGATTGATAAGAATCCTGCTTCTGCTCGCATGTCCCAACCCTTCCCCACAAAGACCGTACAGAATCCTTACCATCAGCGTTCTATAACAATTATTGACTAAAAAAACTACGTCTTTGCAGGTCTTTTATAGGTTCTTCCACCCCATACAATTTCTTTTTTGAAGACGGAAACGAAATTATTATAGGCAATAATAAAGAACACCACTGGCGTCATTACTGCATAGGCGAAAGATGAACCAAACTTTTGTTTAGGATACATCATGACATTTCTAAACATTCTATGAGCAACAAATCCATTGATCATCTCAAAGACAATGGTTGACGCCATCAATATTCCTGGAATTGTCCATCCCGAAAGAAGTAACAAAAACCCAAGAACAGTGATGATTTTTCCACCGCAAAATCCAATGACCGATACTATCCAGCTTGAGTGATAATACCAGCGAACCCACGTATATTGCCGGTTTCCAAACTTGAGAAAAGAACGAAAATCTCCATCATATGTACTTTCAACAATGCTCTGGGGTACACCTTGTATCTTATATCCTGCTTTTTTTACCGTTTCAGTTAAAATCAAATCATCAGAAAATCCTTGTTTCCATTGGTTTTCAATATTGAGCGCATCAAACCTCTTTTTGGTAATGGCTGTTGAACCACCCCACGTATAATTTACGATATGAAAAAAAATAGATGCAGCGGAGAGCATATTCCATGCAGAAACAACCAAATATTGTAGGTTCTCTGGAAAATACCACCGATACCCTGTTGATGCACCAATCTGATCGTCCTTGAGGGGGTCAACAAGATGAGCAAGCCACTTGGCATGAGGTCTAATGTCTGCATCAGCAAACACAAACACATTAACATTACCAGCATCGTGTACACCTCCAATTAATGCAGAGATTTTTCCGCTACTTCCTGGAATATACGGTGCCGTGATGACTGATACTTGTGGATTATCTTTATAGATCTTGGTTAACAGTTTGAATGCAGGATCCTGCTTGGTATCAGTCACAAAGCGCACAGTGTAGTCGTTGTACTTCTGATTGCATATGGCGGAGACATTCGACTCAAAATCCTTATCAACTCCTTTGCAGGGGACAATTACACAGACCGTTGGGAAAAATGATACATCAGTATCATGACGCGCTCTCCACCAAGCAAGAAGCCACGCAAGAATATATGCTGATTCTACCACAACTGCAATGATTCCAAACGCTAAGAGGATCATGCCTATCATAGTATATCTGAGCACGTCTTATCATTCATGCCTATAAAAGTCATTGTGTATCAGTGTTCTATTTCAAAAATCGCAAATCTTGATATCCGCTTACCCCTACCCATATCTTTTGGTCAATTCCTGGCAAGGTCGCATTCGCTCTCACCCTTACTTCCATTTCATCAGGTAAAATTCTTCCTGTTTTCAACGATAATAATTTTGAATACGGCATAATCATTTGCCCTTTAAATGCTCCAACACTTTCCGCTTTTACAATGCCACTTTCCAATTCTGTTTCAGCAATCATCACCTTTTCTCCGTCGTCAATACGATTCGCCGTCACTGTAATGTCGGTAAGTTCTAGGTCTAGTTTTGTTGGATTGTATACTTCAAGAACAATATCATCAATAATCCCAAATAAGGACGCTTTGTAATCTCCTCGAATAACTATATCTGTTGGTAAATCTGAGAAAATTGCTTTGATATCAGGAACGCCCATCTCTATGGTTAGGTCGAGTGGGAGTGATTTATTATACCCTGCCATGCTTACCCCTACCGAACCACTAAAGTTAACAAATAACTGTTTTGCATTCAATGCCATTAATTGTATATTTCCTTCAGCAGTTTGGGTGGTGGTGTTTTTTCCAGGAAGTCTAGTGTCTGGAATTTGAAAAATCCCCATGATGCTCCCATTTTCTGTGCGAATCTCTGCTGAGAGGTTTTCAATGAGCAGATCAAAGGTATTGGGATTATGTATCTCGATGGTTGCAGTCACATTGATTTGTTCGTTGGTGAAATTTCCAATTTCCGTTCTAACCAGTATCGAAGGCATCTTGAGTGTTTTAACAGCCTCTTCCAGTGATGTTTTTACATTAATGGATAACGGTAGTGTTTTAGTAATAAACCCAATGTCAACACCTATTTTTCCGGTAATTTTTGTTGTTAACACTTCAGGACTTTGTCCGCGTAACGTAATAATCATCTCTTCAGTAAATGTAGTGAGTTTATGGGCAGGGATATGTCCTCCTTTAATGGCAACATTTGCCACTTCTTCTCTCTTTGGCGTTGAGGTAATAAGGTGTAGATTTTCTGCACGAAGACCAAAACTGTTGGTGTTGTCGATTTCGATAGTCGTTTGAATAATCATATCATCAGCGCCAATCTCGATAATGTCAATAGAAATGGTGGTCTCAGGCATATCAAAAAGTTGTATATCAACGAATAACACTATTGCTGTTAAAATGTTCATAATGGTAACCATAGCAAGGATAGACTTAATCGTTCGTTTTTTCATGATAAGAACACTTTTTATATGATTTAATATATAAAAGTGATTTATTCCCTATATATAAGTTTTCATATACATATAACCATAAAAACATCCCGCATACATCCTGGTAAAGAGATGAGGCAGATGATGAGAACGGCTCTTAGTCCTAATAGAAATTTTTATAAACTATTAAATATATTATACTATATAAAAATTGATTGCGAGTCGGTATCTATGAAAAAACATATTGGTGTAATAAGTCTTGTAGTAATGCTAGTATTGACGAGTTTTACGGTTATATCTGTGATTGCAGATGAAACGATAACTGAAGGCTTTGAAGAAGGCATTATGCCTCCTTCAGGTGGTTGGTATACTGTTGAGGAGAACCTTAATCAGACATGGGGTATTGTGAATGCGACGTGGTACCCATTTTATGTTCATAGTGGCGAATATGCAGCGTGGATAAACTACGATTCGAGTTTTTATTCTGATAATTGGCTAATCTCACCCGATTATAATCTTAGTGAATACGAAGAAGCTACGCTTTCCTTTTGGGCCGCATCCGACACTCTTTACCCAACGGCAACAGTGGAACTTTATATTCAAGGAGATGGTTTTAGCGATATGATCTGGAATATGACTGAAAATGAAACCTGGCTCGACTTCCAATACAGACAAAAAACATTTAATTTAAGTTCGTACTGCGGTAATACTATTAATATCTCCTGGCGCTATGTCGGGTTAGACGGAGAAAGTTTTGGACTTGATGATATTAGCTTAGAACTTATAAGCCCTTCACAACACACTACTACGATTACTATAGAAAATGAATCACCAGCAAACAATAGTGTTGATGTTAGTATCTCTCAACCCAATGTCAGTGTTGATATTTCGGCAGCGTACGAATATTTTAATGGATATATGGGTGTAATGACTCTTCTTAACTTTAATTGGACAATAGAGGGAAAATATATTGAAAATACGGGGGCAAATGATGATGAAGCTGGCACTAAAACTGCCAACGTTCTCACCCCTCTTAACTATTCAACTGAAGTAATTTGGTACGTGAACGTAACCATCAATGAGTTCGAAGAAAATAAAATATTCAGATTTACTACTGAAGGACCACCAAACCAGCAACCAGAGGCAAACTTTACCTACCTTGCAGAAGGAGTAAAAGTCACATTTAACGGATCAATTTCTTCTGATGAAGATGGAACTATTACTAACTACACCTGGGATTTCGGTGATGGAAATGTAAGTTACGTAGCAAATCCAGTACACTTCTTTGGTGCAAATGGCAGCTACGATGTAAATCTTACAGTACAAGATAACGAAGGTGCAAACGACAGTTACAATGATACCATTACTGTTGCCAATGCACGTCCAGTGGTGGAATTTACTGCTGAATCTGATGGAAAAAAGGTAACCTTTACCTCCACATCATCTGATGTTGATGGGACTATTGCCAACTACACTTGGGATTTCGGTGATGGAAATACATCCTATGACGAAACCCCGGTACATACCTATGCCCAAGAAAATACACAATACACCGTTACCCTTATCGTAACTGACAATCTTGGATTAACAAACTCCTCAACAAAAACGGTTAAAACACAAGATGCCACCGATCCTATTGTTGAAATCGTCAATCCAGAACGGGCACTCTATATCAATGGTGAAAAGAAATTCGGTCGATTACTTGGTATGGCTATCATCATTGGCGATATTATGGTTGAAGTCAACGCCTCTGATGAAGGATCTGGTATCGCCAAAGTTGAATTTTACGGCGGTCTTTTAGGAACAAATCCTCTTGGCAATGTCACTGAAGCGCCATATATCTTTGAATGGACCCGAGATCGAATCAGATTTTTCCACATTCAAACCTTAAAAGTTGTTGCCTACGATAACGAAGGAAACACCGCAATGGATAGGATGATTGTCAGAAAATTCCTGTAAATTATCTTATTCCACTTCCTCTTTTTTCTCTTTTATCTTCTATTTTAGCATAGAATTGTATAGAAATCTTTATAAACTATTAAAATAAACTTATTTTATAAAATTGATGTACGTGGTTGATATCATGAAGAAAACCTATAGCACCCTCTCTGTAATTGGGTTAATGCTTGTAGCCAGTATGATGACTCTTCCAACAGTTACTGCTGATGGAGATAGTATTTCTATAACTAACGAGGTTCCCGAGTATGGTGTATGTAATGTATCATTGACACTATCTTCATTGAATTTTACGTTAAATGAATCACATGGAAACTCTTTAGATTATACTGTAGAAACAAAACCAGATATTGGCAGTGGAAGCGGTATTGGTGTTGGAAATGGCACCTATTCTATAGTGGTAACAGTAAGCCCTCTTGAATGGAATACCCTCTATACCTGGATGGTCAATGTTACAGATGGTATGATATGGCATAACGAAACCTTTACCTTTACCACCTTGGAAAAACCACAAACGGTCGAAGTTGATGATGATGCAAATTCTAGCTGGTACGACTATGCGCATGTGAAAACGATTGAAGAAGCCCTCCAAAATGTTACTGAAGGGGGCATGGTTTATGTACATAATGGTACCTATTTAGAGACTTTTACCATTGATAAGCCATTGAGTTTAATAGGAGAGAATCAAGCTGATACCATTATTAATGGCCAATTCTGTGGTGATACGATTAATGTCTCTACACCAGCAACGATCGGAGGTTTTACCATTAGTAATGGTTTATGTGGTATACGGGTACATAATACTCTTAATGTTACTATTGGAGAAAACACGATTTCTCATAACGATATTGGTCTTTTGATTGAATCTGAATCTACCAATACTGTTGTCTGCTATAATACCTTTAATAATTCAATAAATGCACAAAATTTAGGAAATGACTCTCACTTTGATTGTGACGGTCGAGGGAATTACTGGCATGATTACAATGGAACAGATGCTGACGGTGATAGAATAGGTGACATGCCGTACAATATTTCTGGCGGTGAAACCAAAGATAGATATCCGTTGATGTTTCCCTTTGGCGAAATCCCTCCTGTTGCTGGATTTATCTACACTGTACAAGACAATGTTGTTTCCTTTGAATCATTATCGTATGATATTGACGGAACTGTTGTCTCATACTATTGGGAGTTTGGTGATGGAACGAATGCGACAGATGCAGATCCTGACCATGAGTACGAAGGAGATTATGCCACCTATGTGGTTAATTTAACCGTTACTGATAATGACGAAAACACTGACACCTTTTCGCATGAAGCTACAACCAATGACACAACCGATCCTACTATTCATAGCATGGTGCCAGAGAAGGGAATTTATCTCAGAGGAAAAAAGAGTTTCATACCACGATTACTTCGTATGACCCTTATTATTGGTGACATCACCATTGAGGTCAATGCCTCTGATGAGGGATCAGGCATCAGACAGGTGAATTTCTATATTGATCCTCTCAGAAACCGCGGTAACCCTGTGGGTAATTCCACCGAAGCACCATATACGTATAACTGGACAAAAACTCGTTTCGTACGGTTCTTCCACATGCATGTGCTCAAAGTGGAAGTCATTGATAACGCGGGCAACAGTGCAACAAAAACGATGATGGTGCGACGAATTCTTTAATACTCCTTTTTAAATTTTCGTTGTTTTTCCTTTTGCTAATTCAATTAAATGTTTTTCCCCATCTTCTGGTCCTTTTGCAAATAAAATGTCACCAGCACGTATATTACTGTACTTGGTCGGTCCATAAAACCAACGATTGTCCCGACGAATTGCAATCACCATCATGCCTGCTTCGCTGGCAAGTTTTAACTTTCCTAGTGTTTTTCCACAGAGAACAGATGATGGTTCAACTTTGACTCGTGAAAAGACAATGTCTGATTCTCGAATACTCATTTTTAGGATGGGGTGCAATTCAACATCTCGCAGCTCAACATCAGCAATTTCTTGTGCAGCATCAGAGATTTTTTCTCCACATTCTGCAAGACGAAGCACAGTGAGCGCATCGTTAATCTCTAATTTCTTCTGTTTTACCTGCTCCAGCGTCTGTTCTTGTATATCCTGGTATAAGTTATCAACAAGATCCTCCAATTCATATACTTCTTCAGCGATGGTGTTGTTGTCATACAAAATAGAAGAATAGGCAAGATCAACCATCAATTCAGATTTATCTTTAATTTCTAAGACAATGTCCTCAACGGTTTTCTTCTTCATTCTAACACCTTTAACTTTCCTTGGAGGAATTGATTGAGTTCAGAATATCCTTCATCGGTCCCTCTGGCAATCAACCAATCACCTTCCTTGAGGACTGTGTCTGCAGGAGGATTATAAATCCAACAATCCCCCCGTCTGATTGCAATAAGTCTCATGCCTGTTTCCGATTCAATTTTCAATGCACCAATGGTTCGCTCGCATGCTTTTGATTCGGCTGCAATGTTCGCTCGAAACAGTTGTTCATCAGCTTGTTTTAAAATCTTTGGAAGAATAGGGCCTTGTTTTGGGGAGAGTAAATCAACAATATCTCCAGCCGCATTAGAAATACTTTCCGCTGCTTCGGCAACCTGCAAAATACCTGCAAGTTGTTCTGCATCTTCCTTGGTTCGAACCGCCATCATTGCCATCATGCGAATGTCATAGTTGAGCTTATCCATTCGTACATCAAGAAAGCGCACTTCTTCCGCCATGTCTTTGTTGTTAAAGAGTACTGCAGAATACGCAAGATCGATAATCAGTTCAGAAATATCTTTCATCTCGGTAAGCAGCTCTTTAACCGATGTCGGTTCGTATTCGAGTTCACTGAATTCTTCTTTTTTCCATTTTGGCGTCCGTTGCAATCGTCCAAATATTCTTCGTTTCTTTTCTTTCATATGCCAACTCCAACTATACTTACTATCATTAACAAAAAGACAACGCCCATTACATCACCGACCGTGGTTACTACCGGTGCAACCATGTCATCAGGGTCTACTCCTCTTCGAAATGATAAAAATGCGGTCAGCACACTAACCATAACAATTACACATATCAGGAAGAACCCTGCTCCTACTACCATAGCGATAAACTCAATCAAGCCAATTCCCGTGTGTAAACCACCAAATACTGCCACCCCATAAATAAGTATCGCCAACACCGTATATGTGACGATACCCAACAGCATGGCGACGAGAACGTTTGCTCTCATTTCTTTATCCTTTACGGTTGGTGTGATATACCCCACATGAAGGCCAGATGCAAGTCGAGCACCAAGCACACTGCCGATATTGCCACCAACGCTGTTGATGACGGGGATGGCAATTAAAAAGATGGGAAACAGGACCAGGATGTCTTGGTTTCCTTGGAGCAGTTGTCCTGCGAATAATTCGATGAACACGCAAACCGTTAGTAAGGGAGCACTGTACTGGACGATGGTCTGCCAGCGATGTATCATACCATCGCCTCCACAACAACGGCACTTCCAAAAATGCACAGCATCGTGATGATATCTCCAAAGGTAGCGAGTGCAGGACCTGTAATATTGTCGGGATCATATCCTCGTTTGAAAATTTGATAGGTGATTCCTACGGTGAGAAACATAAGAATGAGTGCGGAAAGACAGCCCGCAATTAAGACGATGAGTATGAGTTTCAATGGATCAGGTTGCACGTGGAAGAGCAACGATGTTGCATAGGCTAAAATGCCGATAGTCAGAGAAACAAAAACACTTAAGATTAATGATCCAAGAATATTTTGCTTCAAATCTTCATTCCACATATTGTCTGCATCGATAATGCCTAAGTGATAAGCAGAACCAAGACGAGAACCAAAGGTGGTGCTAATAGTACCTCGTAATGCAATGATTCCTGGAATGACCACAATAAGCCCCGGTATATTTTGCAACACTTCGGTCATAGCACCAAGCGTGCTACCTGCGAAAATGGCACCAATGCCACATAAAATCAGGAGGGGGAGGCTCTGTTTCACCATTTCCTTTGCATACATGCATCACAGCCTCCATTTGGTATTCACACCCCATTACAGATAACATGCTCGATAGCGTTTCCACACGTCATCAATATGGTCATCTAACGCTTTAATGCGTTTTACATCCTTTGTTGGTTTAAAAAGATGACTGAATCGTCCTTGATAGCGGATCCATTCTTCAATGGGTTTTCGTTCGATTTTCTGTTCAAGGAGCAACTTACTTTTGCCGTTGAAGGTCATAACTTCATTTTCGTATTCATATAGTGCCCATGCTCCTGTTTCAACAGCCAAAGTACCCATTTCCACTGTTTTCTCCATCCCAAACCGCCATCCTGGAGGGCAGGGAGCAAGAATCTCGATGTATTTTGGTCCTTTGATGCTTTTTGCTTTTTTTACTTTGTTATATAAATCGTCAGGATAACTGATGCAGGCTTGTGCCGCATAGGGAGGATGATGTGCACGAATAATGTCGCCCATTTCTTTGCGAAATTCCGTTTTCCCTCCGACGGTTGTAGTGGTCCAGGCTGCATAGGGTGTCGCACCGCTTCGTTGAATGCCCGTGTTTGAGTAGATTTGATTGTTATAACAAATATAGATGAAATTAGTCTGTCGCTCAATTGCACCAGAAAGTGCCTGAATGCCAATGTCATAGGTGCCACCATCTCCAGCCCACGCAAGAATAGTGGTATCTTTTTTGCCTTGTTGTCGTAGTGCAGCTTCTATACCTGATGCACCTGCTGCTGCCGCTTCAAAGGCAATATTCATCACTGGAACATCAAAAGACGTGTGCGGGTACAAGCTTTCAATAACGGCAGTACAGCACGCGGGAATAACAACAATGGTGTTTTCGCCCAATGCTTTAAACACTACTCGCAATGCAATAGTTGCTGGGCAACCGGGACAGGCGGCACTTCCAGGAAGTATACATTCTTCTATCGGTAAATCTTTAATTGCCATTAGATCCCCTCCCCCTGCAGACCAAACCATGTTGATTCCTTTGCTTTGCCGGCTATTGCCTTTTTACACATAGCTATAATATCAGTATACGGGACGTCTTTTCCACCTAAACCTGCGATAAAACTGTGGACTTTTGTATCACGTTTTCCGTAAAGAATTGACTTTACTTCTGTCGATAATGCTCCTTCCAAGCCAACGGAAATATTGCGATCGATAATAATAAGATCAGCTTGTTCACTCAGTTTCATAATCTCTTCTTTGGGAAACGGTCTGAATGTTCGTAATCGTGCAAGTCCAATTTTTTTTCCTTGTTTTTGTAACTCATCGATGGCATCTTTGCTTTCGGCACCGATGGCCCCCATTGATAAAAGGATATATTCAGCACCTTCGCACTTATATCGCTCAAGTAATTCCCCATGGTACTGTCCGGTCAATTGCTTCCATTCCTTAGTAATACGGGGAATGAGCGCTTTTGCGTGTTCTTGTGCATCTTGCATGGCACGCCGAATCTTAAAATATCCATCAGGGCCAATGATATTACCAAAGGTAATAGGATTTTTTACATCAAGTTTCCATTGCGGTTTGTAGGGTCCTAGAAAGTCGTCAACTAGTTTTTGGCTAGGAATGTCCACAGGCATTGACGTATGTGACAAAATAAAGGCGTTATAGTTGATCATTACTGGTAGGAGTATGTCTTTGTGCTCAGCGAGTTTAAAGGATTGAATCACCGTATCGAAAATTTCTTGATTACTACTGCAGTAAAACTGGATCCAGCCAGTGTCGCGCTGTGAAATTGAATCATTTTCATCAGCCCAAATATTCCACCCTGGACCAATGACACGATTAATATTACACATCACAATAGGCAATCGCGCAAGAGCTGCCCAATGTAACATTTCGTGCATAAGCAGTAATCCATGGGAGGATGTCGCGGTAAAGGTTCGAGAGCCTGCCGCACTCGCGCCAATACACGCACTCATTGCTGAATGTTCACTTTCAACACAAATGTATTCCCCTTTGAATTCTTTTGAGGCAACATAGTTGGCAATACCTTCCACCAGGGTAGTTTGAGGTGTTATAGGATATGCTGCCACGACCTCTGGCTTCGCCATCACTGCTGCCTTTGCCGCGATGTAATTTCCCGTATCCATCATAAGGGTCATTATTGATCAGCCTCCCGTTCCATAATGATTGCTTTAACCTTACAAACATTTGCACAGACACCGCACCCCTTGCAATAGTCATAATCAATGCTTACCGTATCATCCTTGTTTCTCTTTATTGCTCCTTCTGGGCAAAAAATCCAACAGCGAAGACATTTGACGCACTTCTCTTTGTCAAGCAGTGGTTTAAACACACGCCAACTTCCGGTTTTTCCCATCGCACCCTTTTTTGGATAGGAGATGCTGGTTACCACCTTGTATTTGGTCATTAGCGTACCTCCACCGAATCGTATGCATCTCGCGTTGCTTTCACATTTTTCTCGGCAAGATCACTTTTCCATTTTCTTTTTATGACGGTTTGGATTGATGGAAGCGTCACTTTATCTAACACTTTGGGAACGGCCCCGAGTATCGGCGTATTGACCACGGGAATACCTCCAACAAGAATACCATGGTTAATGGCAATGCCTGTTGCATCTACCGTTGCAACATGATATTTTTTGGAAAAAGCATAATCAGTAGGTTTTTTTCTCGTGTTAATCAGAATTTTCCCGTTTTTTTTCAGCCCCTTCAACACATCAACTAACCCAATGATACTTTCATCAAGAACAATGACAATATCTGGTACGTAAATTTCGCTTCTCAGATTTACTTCTTTATCAGATATCCGTGCAAATGCTCGCACCGGCGCACCACGGCGTTCTGCGCCAAAAAAAGGAAAGGCCTGTACTCCTTTATTCCCATCATTTAAGGCAGCTGCAGCTAGTAGATTTGCGGCAGTGACCGCACCTTGCCCACCTCGTCCGTGGAACACTATTTCTACCAATGATTCTGATGTCACAGTAATATGCCCCCAACCAGGAAATGAACATGGTCCATATAACTGTTTTGAAAATATATAAATAAAAATAGGGAGTAATTAAACACTCCCCGGTGTGACTTATAGATAATTAACGAGGTAGATTATAAATCTCTTTGAAACGCACCCGTCATCATGGCATATTCTCTGAAATCTTCGACCCAATCAAACTCAGTATCTGTTTCACTTTCAGAAATCTCCTTTGCTTTATTTGAGAAATGTTTCTTTTGCTCTTGGAGTAGTTTTTCAAGGGGTGCAAACCGTTTCGCTTTCACGACAGGGTAAAAAGAAGACGAATCTACGCCATCCATGGTTCTGATTTTTTCTCGTAAAAAGTTGTTAACGGTCTGTGGGGAATCTGCCGCAACGTTCATGACGATATCTTCGTCCCCAAGTGAATACGAGATATAGATGGGAAAGAGATTAAAGGGATAGTCGTAATTTGTTAAATAATTATAGATGGTTTTGTAGTTCTTTGGATGGGTAAAAATCCGTATAATGTATCGTTGGATGTTTTCCGGTTTCTTTTTTGGAATGGGGAAAAAGACAGGTTTCATCAAAGAAATGGTCTTGCTATGATGACATTCTTCGCATTTTGGAATTGCCTCTGTGAGAAAATGTGCGATGTTGTCTGGGTCTTTCACATCAAAAATAACACCGACGCTCATCATCCCTTCTGCCTGAGTGGCATAAAGAGGAATGGCCGTGTCTGTTGCTTGTTTTGGTATTTCATTTTCGACATAATTCCATACTGCATTTATATCCATCTTCGGATGTAGTCTTACAATTATCATCATTAGATTTTCCTCCCGTTTTCTTTTTTAGTAAACCGATTTTGCTTGAATGCCTTAGGAGTATAAGTATTTTTGTAAATATTTGTAGACTCTCTTACAAATGATTTAAGTAGTAAATTTTCCATTACTGTATTATACCCTATGAAACTACGGGGAGGTATCGATTCACATGGGTAAAGGCATTGTTCGAAAAATTTTAGAAAAACATATTGTAGAAGGTACGTGGGAGCCAGGTAAAGAAATAGCCATTAAGATAGATCAGACGCTAACTCAAGATGCAACTGGAACCATGGCCTATCTTCAATTTGAAGCGATGGGTACCCCAAAAGTAAAAACAGAACTATCAGTCAGTTATGTCGATCATAATACCGTACAAATTGGTTTCGAAAATGCTGACGACCATAAATATCTACAAACGGTTGCTGAAAAATATGGGATTATTTATTCAAGAGCAGGAAATGGCATCTGCCATCAGGTTCATCTCGAACGATTTGGTAAACCTGGGAAAACCCTGCTTGGAAGCGATTCGCATACTCCCACGGGCGGTGGTATCGGCATGGTTGCTATTGGCGCAGGTGGTCTTGATGTTGCGGTTGCTATGGCGGGTGGTCCATTTTATCTGACGTGTCCAAACGTCATTAAGGTTAATTTAACGGGAAAACTTAAGCCATGGGTTGCTGCCAAAGATGTCGTTTTAAAGATGTTGGAACTATTTACGACAAAAGGTAATGTTGGCTGCGTCTTTGAATACGGGGGTGACGGAGTAAAGACGCTTTCTGTTCCTGAACGAGCAACCATCACGAACATGGGTGCAGAGTGCGGAGTTACCACCTCCGTTTTCCCCAGTGATGAAATCACTAAGCAATTTCTTAAGGCTCAAGGCAGAGAGCAGGATTGGAGCGAGCTGAAAGCAGATACAGATGCACAATATTTCAAAGAAATAGAGGTAGACTTGAGTAAAATTGTTCCTCTTACGGCATTTCCTCATAGCCCAGGCAATATCAAAACAGTGAAAGAACTTGAAGGAATGACTGTCGACCAAGTATGCTTGGGAAGTTGTACAAATTCTTCATATAAAGACCTCATGACTGTGGCAAAAATTTTAGAGGGAAAGCACGCACATCCCAATGTCAGCTTCGTTATTGCTCCCGGTTCAAAACAAGTACTACAAAATATTGCGCGAGATGGTGGACTCACCGAACTCATTGCTGCAGGTGCACGTATTGCAGAATCTGCTTGTGGCTTTTGTATAGGCAACAGTCAATCTCCCAAAACAGAGTCAGTATCCTTACGGACAAGTAATCGTAACTTTTTAGGAAGGTCTGGTACCAAAAGCGCAAATGTTTATCTCGTTAGTCCTGAAACCGCTGCAGCAGCGGTCATTACGGGCAAAATGACTGACCCACGAGATCTTGAAAAGATGGGCATTTCCTATCCTCATGTCACCATGCCCGAACAATTTTACATTGATGATAGTATGTTTGTTTATCCGCCTGATCATCCAAAACATATCAAGATATATCGAGGTCCAAATATTGGTGATCCTCCTGCAAGCTTACCCATGCCTGATTCCATCGCGGGAGAAGTCACGATTAAGGTAGAGGATCAGATTACCACCGATCATATCATTCCTGCCGGTAGCAAAATGAAATATCGATCAAATGTACCAAAATATTCAGAATTTTTATTTGAAGTTGTGGACCCTGACTTTTATGAACGTGCAAAGAAAATAAAGGACAGTGGCAAAGCAAATATTTTCGTTGCAGGGCTTTCGTATGGCCAAGGATCATCAAGAGAGCATGCAGCACTTTGTCCCATGTATATGGGAACTAAGGCAGTTATTGCAAAATCATTTGAACGAATTCACACGGCAAATCTGATTAACTTTGGCATTATCCCCCTGACTTTTAAAAACGAACAAGACTACACCAAAATTGATCAGGGTGACGACCTAGAGATTCCTGATGTTAAGCACGCTATTGAGAAGGGAGGAACATTAAAGGTTAAAAATAAGACCAAAGGAGTTGAGTTTGAAGTTACTTATAATCTCTCTGATAGACAACGAGAGATTATTCTTGCAGGTGGTACACTTGCATACATGAAGACTAAAGCTTAAAATTGAGAGGGAGAAAAAAATGGCACAACGAGGAATAAGAGAATATGATGGGAAAAAAATGCTTGCAAAATACTGGACCGACTATATCAGCAAGGATTTTAAATTCCCCGGAAAAATTGTTTTGGTAGATCCAAAAACAAAATTAGAAGACCTGCCAAAAAAATACAAATGGTTAAAGGATGAGAAGTTGGTTGTCAAACCAGATCAGCTTTTTGGCAAACGAGGAAAGCACGGATTAATAAAAGCAAATGCCAGCTTTGCTGAAGTAAAGAAATGGATCAAAGAACGAATGAACAAGGAAACAACGGTAGGTAAGGTAACCGATAAGCTTACCCATTTTATTATCGAGCCGTACGTACCGCATAAAGGAGAATTCTACGTAGCAATAAAAAGCAACCGTCAAGGCGATACTATTTATTTCTCAAATCATGGTGGAGTCGATGTTGAATCTGTTTGGAATACGGTCGCAGAAATTAATGTTGGCGTTGACGAGGATGTAACTAAACTTAATATCGAGAGTAAATTGCCCAAAGACACACCAAAAGAACACAAGAAAATGTTTGCAGATTTTATAAAAGGGCTCTTCAAGTTTTATCGCGATCTTCATTATGCATATCTCGAGATTAATCCCTTTGCGGTCTCGGAAAAAAATATTATTCCTCTAGATCTTGTGGCACGACTTGATGATACTGCACATTTCGAAAGCGGTGACAAGTGGAGGGGTATCACGTTTCCAGCACCCTTTGGAAGAAAACTCTCCAAGGAAGAAGCATACATAAAAATGATGGATGAAAAAAGTGGAGCATCGCTCAAACTTACTGTTTTAAATCCAAAAGGTCGAGTATGGACTATGGTTGCTGGTGGCGGTGGTAGTGTTATTTACACAGATACAATTGTTGATTTAGGTTACAGAGATGAACTTGCAAATTACGGAGAATACAGTGGAAATCCAACAACTGATCTCACATACGAATATGCAAAAACTATTCTTGATTTAATGACTCGTGAAAAAGATCCAAAGGGGCGACCTAAGTTTTTACTCGTTGGCGGAGGTATTGCAAACTTTACTGATGTTGCCAAAACGTTTACCGGTATTACTAAAGCGCTTCGTGATTATAAGAAAAAACTGAAGGACACCAACGTAAAGATTTATGTTCGACGAGGCGGCCCTAATTATCAAGAAGGCTTGAAAATTATGAGGGAGCTTGGCGATGAATTGGGCGTGCCGATTGAAGTCTATGGTCCTGAGACACATATGACAAGAATTGTGAATATGGCGTTGGAGGGAAAATAATGGAGGCGATAACAGTGACAAAAACAAAAGCTAAACCAAAAAAACAACATGGTAAAAAATCTGGAAAGAGACCAGAATATATTTTAATGGATAAGCACACCAAAGCAATCGTCTTTGGGTATCAACAACGAGCAATCCAACGAATGCTTGATTTTGATTGCATTTGTAGGCGGGAAACACCATCTGTCGTAGCCATTGTTAATCCAACACGAGAAGGATGGCACAAATGTTTCTGGGGCACTAAAGAAATCATGATCCCCATGTACCGTGCACTTGCAGAAGCGACAAAGAAACACCCTGATGCTGACTTTATGGTCAACTTTGCCTCATTCCGATCTGCCTATCCGACTACGAAAGAAGCATTAGAATGCAAAACTATCAGAACGGTTGCCGTGATTGCAGAGGGCGTTCCCGAACGAAGAACCAAAGAACTCATCAAGATTGCAAACGAGAAAAACAAATGGATCATTGGTCCTGCGACTGTTGGTGGCATTGCTGCTGGTGGTTTCAGAATTGGGAATACGGCAGGACAACTTGACAACATTGTCGCGTCAAAACTTCATCGTCAAGGAAGTGTTGCCTATGTTTCAAAGTCAGGTGGTCTTTCCAATGAACTAAATAACATTATTGCAAGGAATACTGATGGCGTCTATGAGGGAGTAGCAATCGGAGGAGATCGCTATCCTGGATCAACTTTCATTGATCACATGATGAGATACGAAAAGAATCCTGATATCAAAATGATGGTTCTTTTGGGAGAAGTCGGTGGGACCGATGAATACGTTGTGGTAGATGCGATAAAAAAAGGACGCATTAAGAAACCAGTGGTTGCTTGGTGTATTGGAACTTGTTCTAAAGTATTTCCTGCTGAAGTTCAATTTGGCCATGCGGGTGCGCGAGCTGGCGCAGATCAAGAAACTGCTGATGCAAAAAACAAAGCACTCAAAGAAGCAGGGGCGTATGTACCTGCTAGCTTTGATGATTTCGATGAGCAAATCAATAATGCTTTCACAAAATTAGTGAAAAGTGGGAAACACAAACCAGTCCCTGACGTAGATCCACCACAGATACCACTGGATTACGATGTGGCACTCAAACAAGGGGTGATACGAAGACCAGCTAATTTCATCAGTACAATTTCTGATGATCGAGGAGATGAACTGAGATATTGCGGAGTAAAAATTTCAAAAATCTTTGAAGAAGAATGGGGCCTCGGCGGCGTCATCGGTCTTCTTTGGTTTAAGAAGGATTTACCGATGTGGGCACGCGAGTTTCTCGAAAGAGTAGTATTACTTACTGCCGATCACGGGCCAGCGGTTTCTGGTGCACACAACAGTATTGTTGCAGCACGAGCTGGAAAAGATCTAATCTCCTCTCTTGTTAGCGGATTGCTGACAATTGGGCCACGATTTGGTGGGGCAGTACAAGGTTCAGCAGATCACTTCACCCAGTACCTATATGCAGGAGAAGACCCTGCATTTATGGTCAAAGATATGAAAAACAAGAATGTAAATATTCAGGGGATTGGTCACAGAATTAAATCGGTTACAAATCCAGACGTACGCGTAACAATTATGAAAGATTTTGCCAAGAAAAACTTTCCCAGAACAGAAACATTAGACTATGCGTTAGAAGTTGAAAAGCTAACAACGGCAAAAAGAAATAACCTTATTCTGAATGTCGATGGCTGTATTGGTGTCCTCTGTTGTGATATGTTGAGGGGCATAGGATATACAAGAGAACAAGTACGAGAATTTGTTGATCTTGGAATCCTCAATGCATTGTTTGTCCTAGGCCGGAGTATTGGATTCATGGGTCATATTATGGATCAGAAACGTATGAAATCAAGACTCTATCGACATCCCTGGGATGATATCAACTACATGATGCCGGATAAACCAGAAAGGGTGAGATAAATATGATGGAAGGTGCAGTTATGATAAATACTGAAGCGGTAGAAAAAGCAAAAGAGCATTTTGGAAAAATATGTATTGAGCAACTCGAACGCATTCAACGCATGAAGGAAGATGAAGGTTGGATTGACTATTCTAAGCTAAAACCACTAATCATTGGGGTTGTTGGCGGTGATGGAATTGGACCATATATATGTCAACACGCCCATCGCATTCTTGAATTCATGCTTCAGGACGAAGTCAAAAACGGAAAAATTAAATTCAAAGTCATCGAAGGACTCACGATTGAAAATCGAGCAAAAGTCATGAAAGCGATACCTGACGACGTTCTTGAAGAAATTAAGAAATGCCACATACTGTTAAAAGGTCCTACGACTACCCCAAAGAAAGGCGATCCATGGCCCAATATCGAAAGTGCTAATGTGTTCATGCGTCGGGCACTTGATTTATTTGCCAATGTCCGACCAGTGAGAGTTCCAGAGAAAAACATTGATTGGATATTCTTCCGTGAAAATACCGAAGGAGCCTATGTTCTGGGAAGTAAAGGAGTAAATGTGACTGATGACCTTGCAGTCGATTTCAAGGTTATAACGAAACAAGGAGCGGATCGGATCATACGATTAGCGTTTGATTATGCTAAGAAGAACGACATCAATAAAGTAACAGTAGTCACCAAAGCAAACGTGGTGAAGACAACTGATGGAAAATTTCTTAACATGGCAGAACAAATCGCCAAGGAATATTCTGGTGTAGAATGGGACGATTGGTTTATTGATATCATGACCGCAAAACTTATCGATCCAGCTCGCCAATCACAATTCAGGGTAATTGTTCTTCCGAATCTCTATGGCGATATCTGTACCGATGAAGCAGCCCAGATACAGGGAGGCGTTGGGACTGCAGGAAGCGCCAACATTGGAAAACGATATGCAATGTTTGAGGCAATCCATGGAAGCGCACCACGGATGGTTAAGGAAGGAAGAGCCAAATATGCAGATCCTTCTAGTATCATCAAAGGTGCGGCCATGTTGTTGAACCATATCGGCTACCCTGAGAAATCTAAGAAACTTGAAAAGGCACTCGATCTCTGTAGCCAATATGAAAAGAAAGTAGTTCTTACGGGAAGGGACGATGGAGCCACTGGCGAGGAATACGCCAAATACATTATGGGCACGATCCAAGATCCTGACCTGGAAAAGAAATGGACGAGCTATCAACAAAAATAACCAAGAGAGATTCTCTCTCTTATCTTTTCTTTATTGATTTTGTTGCAATAATATCAATATCCATGTCTGCAACGTTTTTAATAATAATTTGTCCGAGATGAACCGGAGCCTCTATTGTAGTTTTTTTTATTTCTTTGAGCACATCAAATATTTTTCCCTTTGGAACAGGTTGTGAACTTTTCACACTGACTAACGGCCATTCTCCTTCTTTTATCCGTACTGATGTAGTGAGCATTCGTCGAGGGTCAAGTGCTTCATATGTTGCATATTCCGCTCCCCGTTTACATCTGTATCCGTCAACGCGTTCGATTGTTTTTCCTTTTGTTGTCACTAAAATTTTACAACTGATGGGACAGATAATACAGGTGATTTCTTGTTTCTTAGTCATGGATGGTCACCTCTAATGGTTGCCCTGAAGAAATGAGCTGAGCAGTTATATCAATCGTTACTTTGATCATGTTGGCAGGATTGGTAAACGGCAATTTTTTCCTAAAAATCTCTTTTTTGTTTGCCATAACTTGAAAGGTTGCTGTTTTTCTTATTTTGTTAGATCGCATGCTAAGTTCTGTTTTTCTTGGTTCAGTTATTTTTTGAGGAACCACTTGTCCGACTCCTTCTCCTGCGACCACAGACAATCCTTTTTTTGAGGAGGTGCTAGAGTCATATAAGGCAGCATACTTTCCTGCTTTTTTTGCATCGTGTGACAGCATATCAACGACATCATAGACTTGCAGACAATTTCCACAGGCAAAGACACCGTCTAGAGACGTCTCTAACTGTTGATTTACGATAGGACCTCCTGTTATTGGGTCGAGTTCGATATTAGCTTGTTTTGATACTTCATTTTCAGGGATAAGTCCTAAGGAAAGAAGAAGAGTATCACAAGCAATCTTCTGCTTTGTACCGTCAATAGGCACCATATGTTCGTCAACTTGGGAAATAGTAAGTTGCTCTAATCGATCTTTACCTTTGATGCACGTGACAGTATGCTTAAGAAATAGCGGAATCCCATAATCATCAAGGCATTGGACCACATTTCTAGGAAGTCCACTGGCGTGAGGTAAAATTTCTACAACACCGAGTACCTTGGCACCCTCAAACTTCAGTCGTCTTGCCATAATAAGTCCTACATCACCAGATCCCAGAATAACCACGTTTTTTCCAGGCATAATATTGTAGAGATTGATGAATGCCTGCGCAACACCTGCAGTAAAAATACCACTTGGACGATCACCAGGTATCAAAGCATGCCATCGAGTTTTTTCTCTGCATCCCATAGCAAGAACAATCGCGTTTGCTTGGATGGTATGGATTCCTTGTTTATTGATGGCACCTATCTCCTTTGTTCTCTTCAGTTGTAATACCATGGTTTCGTTCATGATAGTAATGTGGTGTTTTTTGGCCATCTGAATGTACCGTGCTGCATATTCTGGCCCTGTCATGGGTTCTCCTGTTTCTTCAAGACCAAACCCGTCATGAATGCACTGCGGCAGAATGCCACCAAGCCAGCTGTTTCTATCTATCACCAAAACATGTGCAGCACCATGCTCTTTTGCAGCTACTGCTGCTGCTAATCCTGCAGGACCGCCACCGATAACAGCAACGTCAACCGCTTGGTCAGTCACGGTTTTTCTCCCTCGTTCTGTTGTAAAAAAGAGTGGACTGTGGTGATCGTAGTTTGATATCACGTATGTTTATTCCACACTCTTCTTCCATAATTCTTACGATGTGTTGGGTACAAAATCCTCCTTGACATCTTCCCATTCCTGCCCGACAGCGATACTTCACAGCAGATATTGTTTTCGCTCCAAGTGGATTTGCCAACGCATCAATAATTTCTCTTTCAGTAATATGTTCACATCGGCACACGATTCTCCCCCACCGCTTATCTTGGGCAATTAATTGTGATTGTTCTTTAGGAGATAACTCACTAAATCGCTTTTTTTGGCTAGGATGCATTATCTTTTTCTTCGTCTTGAGTGGTATCGTTTTTCCAATTATCTTTACAATGTCTTTGGCAAGTGCAGGTGCAGCAGTAAGACCAGGTGATTCGATCCCCAATAGATTGATCATGCCCGAAACCTCTTTGCTTTCTTCAATGCGGTAATCTGCCCGCCCCCCTTCCTTTTGGGAGGCAAGTTTACAACGAACGCCTGCATAGGCATTAATCGTTGCTCGGTCTGGCAATGTTGGAATAATCTCTTTTGCTTCTGCATATAATATTTTCATAGTTTCTTGCGTTGTTTTTTTATCGTCTGCATCATCGATAAATTCTGCGCTTGGCCCGAGAAGGATGTTGCCGTCCGTGGTTGGCGTGATATGAACACCCAGGACGCCTAGTTGTTTGACAGGAACGGGGTAAATCATCGACGAGATTAATGAAGAATAGTTTTTATCTAATACCAAATATTCGCCACGACAAGGATATACTTGAAAATCTGGCTCTTCAACCATTGCTACAATATCTCTACAATGAATTCCTGCCGCATTGACAATGAGCTGAGCGTTAAACTTACCATTATTTGTTTGTAGTGTAAACACATCTTTTTGCTTTTTGATATCCGTTACTTTTGTTTCCAAAAAAAAGGTTACCTTATTTTCAGCTGCATTTTCAGCAAGAGCAATAGTAAATTCATAGGGGCTGGTTATCCCTGCGCTAGGTACCCAGAGGGCGGCATAGCAGGCGACATTCGGCTCTTTTTCTTGCACATATGATTTATCTTTAATTTCTAAATGAGGAACATTATTTTTTTCCCCAATTTCTTGCAGACGCTTCAGTTCTTTTACTTCTTCTTCGTTTTTTGCAATGACAAACTTACCAACCCATTGTAACGGAAAGTGAAGTTGATCAGCCAGTGACTGAAACAGTGTATTTCCTTGCACACAATATAGTGCCTTGAGGGATGCTGGCGCAGAATTAATCCCACTATGAATAACACCACTATTTGCTTTGCTAGCACCCGATGCAACATCACTATCTTTTTCAAAAACAGCTACGTTTACGTTATATCTCGATAACTCCCAAGCAATTGCACAGCCAACGACTCCCCCTCCAATAATGGCGACTTGGAAGTTTTTCATCTGTTCGGAGAATGCTCCGTTTCATATAAATATATTAGGTGATTGTTCATTTACCCTAGCTAGTGATCTGTCGCTTTGAGGGAGAAATATGAAGGTAAGCATTCCATATGGAAAGGAGCACGTTGCTGTTACTATTCCCGAACCTTGTCACATATTAGTTCCAAATAAAGTAGGAATAAAGAATCAAAATGTGTTAATAAGAGATGCATTAGAACATCCTTTAGGATTTAATTCCTATGATGAATTCGCTGAACATGCGGATAGATTGCTTGTCATAATAAATGATGCGACAAGACCGACGCCAACCTCAAAGATTTTGAAATATCTCTTGCCCGTTTTAGCTTCGCATCCCGACGTAAAATTTCTTATTGCTACCGGTGCCCATCGAGCCCCAACCGAAGAGGAATATCGATTTATTTTTGGAGACACCTATGAAGTATTTAGAAGAAGGACGTATGCTCATGATGCAAGAAGTGACAAAGACATGACGTATCTTGGGAAGTCGACAAATGGAACGGAAATGTATATCAACAAACTCGTTTCCGAATACAAAAATATCCTGGTTATTGGTAGTGTTGAACCACATTATTTTGCAGGCTATACTGGGGGAAGAAAGTCGTTCTTACCAGGGGTTGCTTCCTATAAAACGATTGAGATGAATCACAAACTTGCGTTAAATGATAACGCACAATCTCTTGTGCTTGATGGAAATCCTGTACATGAAGATATGGTTGATGCCATGCAAGTTCTGAATGACCTCAATATTTTTTCTATTCAAACTGTACTAACTGGCGACCACAAACTGTACGCGGTTACTGCAGGTGATTTGCACCAATCTTTTGATGCAGCAATTGAACAGTCCAAACAAGTTTTTTGTGTTCCTTTAAAAGAAAAAGGCAACATAGTCGTTACCGTTGCGCCCTACCCTATGGATATTGATTTGTATCAATCTCAAAAGGCACTTGACAATGGCAAATTCGCTCTTGAAGATGGAGGTATTATCATACTGGTTTCTAAATGTCGTGCTGGTATAGGAGAAGATACCTTTCTTGAACTCTTAGGAAAAGCAGACTGTCCAAAGAAAATAATGGATATACTTGGTGAAGAATACAAGCTTGGATATCACAAAGCAGCAAAAATGGCACAAATTGGCATGTGGGCAGACATGTGGGCCGTTACGGATATTGAAGACAAACTTATCAAAAAATCACAATTGAGGCCGTATAAAACTATTCAATCTGCAATAGATGATGCGGTCAAACTTGTAAAGAAAAAAGGTAAAAAACCAAAGACTATCGTTATGCCCTCGGGGAGTCTCACTATCCCTTACATAGGAGATGCCTAAATGGATTTTAGTTGGACTGAAGAACAAGAGTTATGGAGAAAAACTGTCAGAAATTTTGCACAGAAAAAAATTAAGCCACATGTAAGAGATATTGATTCCAGTAATAACATTCCTCGCGAACTGGCCAGAGAAATGGGGCAATTAGGATTACTCGCACCGACGGCATCAAAACAGTATGGCGGTGCCGATCTGGATTGGACTATGGCAGCCATTGCTGCGGAAGAGCTTGGTCGTGCAGATATTTCTCTTGCCATTCCGGTGTTGTATTTAGTGGAAGCAGCTTGGGGATTTATTTTAAGCAGATATGGCTCTGAGGATATTAAAAAAGAGTATCTTCCCAAGATCACCTCTGGTGATGCATTCTGTGGGATTGCAGTCACAGAGCCCGGCGGTGGTTCTGATGTGGTTGGAGCTGCCGCGTTCACTGCTCAGCACAAGAACAATGCGTGGGTTCTCAACGGTGAAAAACAATTTATTAGTGGCATTACTGAATCAGGTACTTGGGGCGGCATCCATCTCACCCTTGCACGAACGAATCCCGGCAAAGGTCATAAAGGATTTTCTTTCTTTGGCGTCCCGCTAAAGGGCACCTCTGGGATTGAGACCACTCTGTTTGAGGATATGGGACGAATGGGCATTTCTACCGGTGGTTTTACCATGAGCAATGTTACATTGTCAGACCATCACCTGATTGGTGAACTCGATAGAGGGTTTTATTATGCAATGGAGGGTTTTTCGGCAGCCCGTGTTCTTATTGGAGCCACTTGTGTTGGCGCGTCTGAAGCCGCATTAGATCTTGGGATTGATCATATCAAAACAAGAAAGGCGTTTGGAAAACCCATCGGAAGCTTTGAAGGGATACAATTTCCTCTTGCTGAGCATTATAGCAATATTGATGCAGTAAAGCTTCAAACCTATCGCGCGGCTTGGACCATGGACAACATGTACAAAGAAAACAAAGCTACACATCATGACGTGGCTCTTGCGGCAGCTATAGCAAAACTTCGCGCACCTCTCTACGCATTCACTGTAATGAATGAAGTGGCTGACTGGCTTGGTGCAATGGGCTATACCAAAGAATATCCTATTGAGATGGGGATTCGGGGCGTTCGTTCGTATTCGATTGGTGCAGAAGGGACGATGAATATTATGAGAGTTATTATTGCTCGAGAACTTTTGGGAAAAGAATTTCTGCCGTATCGATAGTATTTGCTATGGATCGTTGATGTAGACCGTTTGAATATTTACAAATTCTTTCATGCCGTACCCTGATAATTCACGACCGTACCCAGATTGTTTGATGCCACCAAACGGCAATCGTGGATCTGATTTCACCATCTCGTTAATAAATACATTGCCAGCTTGCAAATACCTAGACCATTGTTCTGCTTTTATTATATTGCTTGTCCAGATGCTTGCCCCCAAACCATAGCACGTATCATTTGCTACTTTCATTGCTTCTTTTTCATCCTTTACTTTAATCAAGGCTGCTACTGGTCCAAACGTCTCCTCATCATAGACAGGCATGCCTTTTTTGACCTTTGTTAACACCGTCGGTACATAAAAAAATCCAGGACTATTTTCAGGTCGTTTTCCTCCACTGAGGACGACAGCTCCTTTACTGATTGATGAGTTCACTTGCTTTTCCAATTGCTCTACCACATCTAAGCTAGCTAGAGGACCAATATCAACGCTTGGATCTAGTGGATTTCCTATAGTTAGCTGTTCTACATTTCGAGTAAATCGTTCGGAAAACTCTTCAAAAACATCTTCAAATATAATAAATCGTTTAGCAGCGATGCAACTTTGTCCATTATTTATCATCCGTGCTTTTATAGCAACGTCTGCTGCTCTGCTGATGTTAGCATCGCTAAGAACGATAAAAGGATCACTGCCACCAAGTTCTAACACCACTTTTTTGACACAAGATCCTGCGAGTTGAGCAGTGCTGGCCCCAGCAAAACTACTCCCGGTCAATGAAACAGCAGCAATTCTTTCGTCGGTTATCATCTGAGCAACGTTTTGTGAACTGATGAGAATCGTTTTAAAGACATTTTCAGGAAAACCCGCGTCTGTAAATATCTTCTCGATGGTTAGTGCGCACTGAGGTACATTAGATGAATGTTTAAGCACGGATACATTTCCTGCCATAAGAGTTGGTGCTGCCCAACGGAACACTTGCCAGAAGGGAAAATTCCACGGCATAATGCCAAGAATCATGCCTAGTGGTGCATATTGGATAAAACTTTTTTTTGCGTC
Organism: uncultured Thermoplasmatales archaeon; assembly: GCA_964638175.1. Taxonomy (GTDB): domain Archaea; phylum Thermoplasmatota; class E2; order DHVEG-1; family DHVEG-1; genus JAFGDG01. The sequence goes on from CAZWZY010000002.1 coordinate 39,464, forward strand.
TGTAGCGATACTTTCCTTTTTAAGAAATGTTGCTCCATGCTCAGCATAATAGGTACACACCCAGGCACATTTTTCAACTTCAGCTTCTGCTTGCTGAATCGGTTTGCCCATTTCTGTGGACATGAGGCGCGCATATGTTTCTTTTTTCTTCAATAGTATTTGAGCAACATTTTTCAAAAGATCGCTACGAGAAGTATAGTCTGTTTGTCTCCATTCCTCAAAGGCATGTCTGCTTTTCGTTAATTGTGTATTGATTTTATTTACTGTCCACTCATCAAACTTTCCAATCACCTCTCCGGTGGCAGGATTCATTGAAGTTATTACCATGGTTTCACCCTGAGCTAGTACAAACGGTAATCATCATAAACTTTTAACTTCTTTCTACAATTTTACACGTCATTGTTGTAGGAAATCTTTATTAAACCATCTTTTTTTCCCAGTATGGTCAGGATTATGGATGATATCGTATTAATTAAGGAAGGAGAACAAAAAAAAGAGATACCAAAGAATGGAAAGGTCTACCGGCTCATGGTCGAGTCAGAAAAGATGGAAGCCTGTATTGCTGAACTAGAACCCGGTTCCGAATCTCGATGGTTCCAGCATGGTGGTGAAGAAATGCATCTTGTTCTTGAAGGAGAACTCGAATATACAGTCGGTGAACATTCCTATCAATTAAGTAAGGGAGATATCTTGTGGCATCGCTCGACATTAAAACATCGAGCACAGAATAAGAGTAATGGAAAAGTGGTGTATATCACCATTGGTACCCCACCAACATTTGCGCTAAGCATGCTATAATCGTTTCCATTCTTTTGTACTTACTTGAATACGAAAATACTAAAGATATTATTTTATATCATTCTGATACAGAAGGCGTATTGGTATGCATGGGGAAGATGTTGTAGCAGGTATAGTTACTCTTATACAAAAGGCAGAGACTGAACTACCACAAGATGTCGTTGATGCGTTGCAACACGCTTGCACGGTAGAAAAAGGTGTTGCGAAAACTCAGTTAGAAACCATTCTAAAAAATGTAGAGTTGGCAAGAATATCAAAATGCCCCATGTGTCAAGATACCGGTATTCAGACTTTTTTTGTCCAGGTGGGCAATACGTTTCCTCACATTGATAAGATAGGAACATGGATTACTTGGGGAGTTCAACAAGCTACAAAAGAAATCCCATTGCGCCCCAATACCGTTGATCCATTCTCCGGTAAAAATCACGGTGACAATACTGGAGAGTGTATCCCCTACATAACCTGGGAATTTGTTGAAGGTAATAATGTATCCATAACCGCATTACCTAAAGGCGGTGGCAGCGAAAACATGAGTAAACTAGGGATGCTGAAACCAGGTGTTGGTATCAAAGGAGTCAAAGATTTTGTGGTTGATGAAATGATAAAAGCTGGTGGCAATCCCTGCCCTCCTACGATTGTGGGTGTTGGTATCGGTGGCGGAGCTGACCTTAGTCTCAAGTTAGGAAAAAAAGCATTGTTACGTCCTGTGGGAGTACGACACAAAGATAAAACAATTGCCTCTATGGAAGTAGAACTAATCAAACGTATTAATGCCAGCGGAATTGGTCCTATGGGGCTGGGTGGGAAAACAACGGTGCTAGATGTTCATATCGAAAAAGCACACCGTCACCCTGCAAGTCTTCCAGTTGGTATTGCTGTGCAGTGTTGGGCAGATCGGCGGGCTCATATGGTTATTCATGCTGATGGTACCTGGGAGGTACAGTAAATGGAATACCATCTTACTCTTCCCCTTACAGAGAAACAGATTCAACAACTCAGGGTGGGAGACATTATCTATATTTCGGGTACGATATTTACGGCACGAGACGAAGCTCATCATATGATGCTGAATACTGAAAAAAAGAAATTACCCTTTGTTCCCTCAAGTATGGCACTCTTCCATTGTGGCCCTCTTATGAAAAAAGAACAAGGAGTCTGGAAAGTCGTGTCTGCAGGCCCAACGACGAGCAGTCGCATGGAACTGTTTGAAGATCATTTTATTGAAAAATTTCACATTTCCTTAATTATTGGCAAAGGAGGTATGGGTTCTCAAACCTCAAAAGCATTGCAAAAATTCGGTGCCGTCTATGCTGCATATACAGGTGGTGCAGGTGCACTTGCTGCAGATCGCGTGAAAACGGTACCCTCAGTTTATTGGCTTGATGAGCTAGGGATGCCAGAGGCCGTGTGGATCTTTCATGTTGAACAATTCGGTCCGCTTGTTGTGGCCATGGATGCTCATGGCAAGTCGATTTATGAGAGAAAGTCCTGATGGGCAATCATGCCTTCTTTTTCTCTGCATCAGTAATTTCTTTTTTGAGCCACGGCTCTACCTTATTCCCATGATACAGATTTTGTAAATCATCATCAAGATTGGAAGGCTTTACTCGCATAATCCACCCTTTGTCGTACGGGCTCTTATTCAGTAAAGTACAATCGTCTTCCAGTTCTTCGTTTACTTCGACAATTTCTCCGGAAATAGGTGAAACAAATTTTCCTACCCATTTTGCAGATTGAATCTTGCCACATGTTTCTCCTTGTTCTACGTCATCTCCTTCAAACGGAAGGTCAATATAGGTAGTATCTCCCGCACTTTTTTGATAAAAATCATTCATCCCTACCAAAACCGTTCCGTCCGATTCAATCTTTATCCATGCATGATCTTTGTGGTAATAAAGATCATCTGGTAGTTCATATCCTTCTACTTTAACCATAGTTATACACCTCCTCATTAAAGAATATTAATTACTCCTGTTATGATGATATTCCTTATTAATGTTTATGTGTGCGTCCCTCTTTAACAACAATTGTTGCATCTATCGTAACAGACGTTTGTATTGAATTAGTGATCAGACATGCCTTTTCCGTCTTTTTCATAATTTTTTCTGCCTTGCTCCGTTCTCCTTCAGAGCAAATTTCCAGTTTTACTTTTACGGTAATTGAACTAAACTGAAACACCCCATGCACCATTTCTACTATGCCTGTTGCATTACTCTGGTAGGACACAAGATCGAGATGTTCTTTATTGGCAAACCATAACGCCGTGGTCATGGTACAAATTTCTACAGATCCAAGAAACAGATCCTCTGGTGACCAAATGTTTGGATGACCGCCAAATTCTGGCGGACAAGCAACGCCAATGTCAGGTTTGTCCTTCGAGTGTAATATGCCCTTTTTCTCAGATGACCAAGAAAGATTCGTCTTGTATTCATATCGAACTGGTTCTCCTTTCATGATGATTCCTCACATATTCTGGTTAGTTCACCTATCAGCATTACCAACAATTGGTTAGTGCATTGACTCACTTCTGTTGATAATCCTTCTCCCATGGAAGTATCTTTTGGTTGAATGCCAAAAAATACAATACGCTCTGGTGCTTCATCAAGTTTTTTTGAGAGTGAAATAACTTCCAAAATGTCTGCTCCATGTGATGAAGATGATGTCCATGTTCGATTCGTTTTTATCTCATCCAATGTAAAAAGTTTTCCCTCCCCTGGTTTAGCATTGAAATTGACCGCATCAATAATAAACACGATATCAAAACGAACAAGAGTGTGAAGAATGTTCATTCCTCCTGTTCCTTCATCAATATACTGGATGCTTTCTGGTAATTCGTGTCTCCGATCATAAAGTTTCTTCAACAAAATAATGCCTATGCCATCGTCTCGTCGTAAAGGATTTCCTAGCCCAATCACACCTATGTGTTTCATATTAGACGAATGTGACATCGAGATAATGAGTGCTACAAGAGATGCAAGGATCATATGCCCGGACCAGCATCTCAAGGTTCAGTTCAACTTCCTCTTGCGGTTTATCAATAATTTGTGGGACAAGAGCTTCCATATCTTTTTGGATATTCGCATGATTCTGATTTGTTGGAATGATACAATTTGCTTTTTCACATCTTCCTTTATTATTGAGTGTATAGTCGTGAACGAGTATGCCGCGAGGTACTTCGACGATTCCTACCCCTCGGCCTGCTTTAAGATGTACTTCTTGTGGCTTTTCGTTTTTGATTCCCACATCTACAAGCCGGTCGATTAATTGTATAGAATCTTCGATGTTATGGACAAATTCAACCAATTGCGCGATTGTATTCATAAACGGATTGTAGTTTATTGCTTTAAGGGAAAAGAGTTTGGCAACCTCTTGTGCCTGTTCATGAAGTTGTTTACTATTAATGTTGAACCGAGCCAATGCGCCAACCATATATGACTCTCTCGCATGTTTCGCATGAAGTGCAGTTGAGTAGGGGACAAAATATTCCTTCATAATATCTTGATAGTTCTTATAGTCAGGATGTTTGCCTGTGTCGGTAGAGGTAATAACACCATCGTAGAATGCATATTCTTTTTTGGAGCTCAAAGCAATAAATTCTGTTTCTCTGGAAAATGGTGGAAATCCATCCACTACACCATGGATGGTCTCTGCTACCTCTCTAGTTACTTTGAGATCTGCTTCAAGTCTTTTTTTCAATTCAATAAGTTGATCTTTTGTTGGGAGTGCAGAGAATCCACCAACCACCAACCGAATAGGGTGGGTGGTTCGTCCACAAATCAAGTCTGACATTTCATTAGATAGTCGGTGGAGATGAATGATTTTTTTTACCGCGTCTTTATGCTTTGATTTAACTAACGGAAAAACACTACCTGCACCAAATAAATCTGGGAGGGCAAGGTATCCAATATGTAAGATATGACTCTGCATATTTTCGCCATTAATAGCAAGTCTTCGTAGCAATTTTGTTTGTTCAGAAACAGTTACATTGAGAGCGTCTTCTGTTGCTTTTAAAGATGCGAGCGAGTGACCAATTGAACAAATGCCGCAAATACGTGATGTAATCGAACGGAGCTCATCGTAGTTACGTTCACGAAGCATCGCTTCAAAAAATCGAGGTGCTTCAGAAATTTGCCATTCTAGTTTTTCGATTTTTCCTTTCTTTACATTGAGAACGATATTTCCATGCCCCTCCACTCGGGTGACATGTTCAATGTTAATATCCACGGTGTCACTCACGTTTCTCCCTCCGTACTAGCGTCATGCCATCCTTTGGATTAAAGAGACCAGTGTTATAAATCGTACACCTACTCTTCATTTCTTCATAGGTTAAATCATACCGCTGGAGGAGGTCCATGACACACTCAACGTCAGGTTTACTTAAAATGCCACGGCATCCATCACAGGGACTGCCATTGGTTGGGCAAATCGCGCCACACCCTGCCCGCGTTATTGGCCCAAGACAAAATTTTCCTAGTTCAAAAAGACATACATTTTCCTTTTTCTTACATTCTACACACACAGGATATGTTGGAATCTTAGGTTTTTTTCCCAATGTAAGAGCGGTAAGTACCTGCTTGATTTCATCGCGGGTTGGTGGACAACCGTGAATATAATAATCTACTGGAACAACTTCATTTACTGCTTTTGTAGCCGATACCTTGAAGAATTCATTATTTTCAGTATCTGCATCACCATATACTTCCTGCATGACTTTTTTAACTGGCCATTGGTTTCGGATCTTATTCACTCCGCCAATCGTGGCACAGGCACCAAACGCAACGATAATTTTTGCATGACTTCTGATGCGACGTAACCGATGCTCATCCATCGGTCGCATGATTGACCCCTCGACGATGGCAATATCATAGTCGTCAGAATGTTCTTTCATAACCTCTCGAAAACTCACAACATCTACAATCTCGATCAAATCTAAGATTTCTTCCTCAAGATTTGCAATCTGGAGTTGGCATCCTTCACAACTTGAAAAATCAAAAAAAGCAACCCGCTTTTTCATTCGAATGCCTCGGGCAAATCTTTAATTTGCTCATAGTTAAACACCGGCCCCTCTCTACAGACGTATACACCGTTAATTTGGCAGTGGCCACATTTTCCTACACCACATTTCATTCGACGCTCCAGAGACACATACATATTTTTGTCTGGTATCCCCAACGTTTGTAGACATTTAATGATAAATTGATAGACAACCGGTGGTCCAATGATGACTGCGATGGTGTTTTTTGAGTCGTATTTATCTAAATGGATTTTAGGATACAGCGAGGTGATTAATCCAACGCAACCACTCCAACACTCCCCTTCAAGACATCTATCTACTGTTAACTCGCATTTAACATCATGGACTTTTCTCCATTCTTCAGTTTCATCTTTAAAGAGGATGGCACTGGGTTCTTTTGCCCCATATAAAATAGTAACATCCTTGAATTTTGTTCTGTTTTTTTTGTCCAGCACATACTGAATAAGGGACCTCATTGGTACGATACCAAGTCCTCCTGCAGACAATAAGAGATGTTTCTTTTCGAATGATTTAACATCAAATCCGTTCCCTAGCGGTCCGCGTATTCCTAACTTATCACCTGGTTTCATTTTGAAGAGATGGGAGGTGACATCCCCCACTCGTCGAATAACCAGCTCAAAGGTCGGTTCGTCCCTAGGTCCAGATGAAATTGAGATTGGTGCTTCACCGATACCAAAAATAGATACTTCAACAAACTGTCCTGGCTTGTGATGTAACGGTTTTTTATCATCGAGTTCGATTTCAAAAAACATCTCGTTTTCTGTTAGTTGTTCCATCCGCTTAATGGTTGCACTACGAGGAATATGGATGATTCCTTTGTCAGTAGCTTCGTGAGATTTTTGTTTAACAAAAAATCGTCCCGTATCTTTATCTCGTCCAAAGTGAGAAAGATCATTAATGACATCGCAGGGATCGGCAATGTCGGGTAAACAAGCACTACCACATCGTCCACAGCCGACACAGGCTACAAAATCGTATCGCTCTGGAAGATAATTTCCTTTACGATAAAAACGATGTCGGTAGCGTTTACCTATGTCCTCCCGGAAGACTTCCCCACTACCTATCAAAGTAAAATCACGCAAGAGACACCCATCCCAAGTGCGCACTCGTTTCCCATCCTTAAGAGACAATGAAACATCGTCTTGTATGTCGTAACAAAAGCACGTTGGACAAACCATGGTGCAAGAGCTACATTCCATGCATTTCTGAGCTCTTTTTTGCCATATTGGATGGTCATAATTTGCCACGAGCAACTCAGACCACTCTTCCTTAGGCACTCTCACTTCTCTTTTAAATCGAGAGACAATGGTTTTTCTTACCTCCTTCATTTTTTTTATCTCTGCAGCGGTGGCCTCATTCGTTTTCGCGTATTTTTCAAGTAATATTTTACCCTTATCGGAGCTGATAGTCATGGCATAGGTGTCGTTATCAAGTTTAGTAAGCAATACATCAAATCCTGATTCAGTGACATGAGTTTTCATACTTGCTGCAAAAGACCTCTCTGAAACCTTTTGCATATCAACACCGATAATAATTGCATGTTCACGTCGATTTTGATAAAAATCATCCTTCTGGTCATCAAGATATAATTTATCGGTCTGTTGCAGAGCAATAATGTCATAGGGATGAACGCCAAGGAGTATAAGCGGTTTTGTGGTGTTTGCTTTGGTGACATCAAATCCTCTTCCAAGTTTAAAATCCATAAGTTTTTCGTATTGTGGAAGAAAATATTTTTTTGGTGGAAGAATGGTCACGTCATAATCTAACCGAAGGTCACTTGCCGTTTCTAATTTACCAAATGCAAAGCGCATACCTTTTTCTTTGACACCAACAACATCATATTTCTTGTCTTTGATAAGATTGTTTACAAAGATATCAAGCTCTTTTGTCGTGGTGGATCTTACTGATTTAGCTTTGAGCATATGCTATCACCAACTACGCTCCCTGACGATATCACGAACCTGTATCTGCTTTGGGTATAATAGTTTTCTTAATCATGTACTATCAATAAGTCGAGTGTACGAACTGTCTCTTTGTGGAGGATGTGTAGGATAAATGAAAAAAACTTATTTTTGTTTCTTTTCTGGAGATTTAAGCATGGTAAGAATTTGCTCATCTGTAAATCCTTTATGCTGAATTGCACCTGAATAACAGGCACCAGCGCAAGCTCCGCAGCCTTTACATAACACATCATTTACCTGTGCAACAGTTCTTTCCGTACCGTTGATCTCTTTTGTAACAAGGTCTATTGCATTGTAGTTACATACTTCTACACAGAGCCCACAGCCTACACACTGCTTTTCATTAACCTCTGCAATCTTACCAGGAAGCTCAAGGTATTCCTTCGTAAGAATAGTACACGCCCTTGATACTGCAGCACAAGCCTGAGACACACTTTCATCAATAAACATTGGTGAATGGGCCATACCCGCTAGAAAAATACCATCAGTTGCAAAATCCACAGGACGTAATTTCATATGTGCCTCCAGAAAAAAACCATCCTCGTTCAGTGGTACTTTTAACAGCTGAGACAATCTTTGATTCTCTTCCAACGGAACAATACCTGCACTCAGAGCTAAAACGTCTGTATCAATAACTAAGTCCTCATTCAATAATATGTCGTGCACCTTCACTAAAAGTTTATCCCTCTCTTTTTTAACCACTGGTTTTTTTTCTGGTGTATATCTGATGAAAAGTATCCCCCTTTCACGAGCTTTCTGATAGTACTCCTCTCGAAAACCATAGGTTCTCATATCGCGAAAAAGAACGTACACATTTGCTTTATCATTGATCTCTTTAATTTTCAAAGCATTTTTTACCGCTTCACTGCAACATACGCGACTGCAATAGGGATGATCATTATCACGTGAACCGACACATTGAATCATGATTACATTTTTATTGTCGTCAATGTTAAAACTACCAGTAACTATTTCGCGCTCTAACTCTCTCTGTGTTACTACTCTTTTATCTCTACCGTACAAATACTCCCTTGGTTTATATTCCTGGGCACCGGTTGCAACAATGATGATACCATGCTCTAGCCCCATCTTTGTAGTTTCGTCTCTAATAGTGGTCTTAAAATTCCCAACATAACCAGAAATATTTTCAATCTTGGCCCCAGTGAAAATATGGATTTTATCATTATTTTGAACATTCTGCATTAAATTCTTTAAAAAATCTTGAACATCTTCGCCATAGAGAGTAAAATGAATATCCCTAAGATTTCCGCCAAGTTTCTTTTCTTTTTCAACCAAAAATGTCTCAAACCCTTGTTCAGCAAGTTTCAGAGCACTTGTCAATCCGACAAGACCGCCTCCAATCACTAGTCCTTTGTGAATCACATCCAATTTGACTATTGTTAAAGGTTTCAACAAACTAGCTTTGGAAACAGCCATCTTAATTAAGTCGCATGCTTTCTCTGTAGCCTTCTCAGGATCCTTCATATGTACCCAACTGCATTGGTCTCGGATATTGGCCATTTCAAAAAGATATGGGTTCAAACCAGATTCTTTAATTGTATCTTGAAATAGTGGTTCGTGAGTCCGAGGTGTACAGGAGGCCACCACTACCCTGTTAATGTTATTTTCTTTAATTATCTCCTTGATGTGGGTTTGTGTATCCTGTGAGCAAGTAAACAAATTATCCTCAGCATATACCACCTTTGGAAGAGTTTTTGCATACTTGACCAAAGAGGGTACATCAAGATAGCCACCGATATTACTTCCACAATGACAGATAAAAACACCGATGCGAGTGGGTTCATATCTCACACCTCTCTCATGAGGGTACTGTTTCGTTGTTACGTGTTCACCACGCGAATCAGAAAGTAATCCCGATGCCATAGCAGCCACACCACTAGCTTGGGCTACCGTTTCAGGGATATCTTTTGGGCCAGAAAAAACCCCAGCCACATAAATACCACGTTTGTTGGTTTCCAAAGGTTGAAACGTAGATGTTTTTACAAAATTATATTTATTTAACTTTATTCCAAATTTATCTGCTAAATGAATCGAATCGTGCGGAGGATTGAGACCAACAGATAATACTACTAGGTCAAACTCTTCACTTTGCAGCGCACCTTTTTCGTTTTCAAATTTAATGACAAGATTATGCGTCTTTGGGTCTTCATCAATATTTGAAATACGTGATCGAATAAATCTTACCTTGCTTTCTCGTTCTGCTCTATCAATATATTTATCGAAATCTTTACCAAAAGCACGTATATCCATAAAAAAAATTGTGGGTTCGATTGTTGGTGCATGCTCCTTGGCTATCACTGCTTCCTTTACTGCATACATGCAACATACCGAAGAACAATAGCCCTTATTGATATGGGGGTCTCGACTGCCTACACATTGAATCCAAGCAATCTTCTTGGGTTCCTTCTTATCAGACGGACGGACCACATGGCCCTGAAAAGGACCAGAGGCAGAAAGGATTCGTTCGAACTCAATACTAGAAACAACGTTAGGAAAACGTCCATAACCGTACTCACTTTTAATTATCGGATTAACCTCATCGAATCCGGGACAAAGAATTACTGATCCGACCTCCAAAGTAACTTGTTCCTCTCTCATATCATGAAAAATTGCTTCAGGCTCACAAGCATCTACACATTGCATACATTCACAGCAACCACCACAATTCAGGCAACGTCCTGCTTCGAAAACCGCATCCTGTTCAGAAAAACCAAGTTCCACTTCGTCAAAAGACCCCTTGCGGTTATGCAACGGGAGTGTATTCATCTCCACACGTGGGACCGTTTCCAGTCCTTTAATGTCAACTTCTACATAGTCGTCAGATGCCCCTTCCCCTTCTCTATTTAATCTAAGATTTTCTCCACGTAAATAACGATCAATTGAAATAGCTGCTTTTCTACCAGCGGCCATGGCTTCAATATACGTACGAGGGCCTGTAACTGCGTCACCACCAGCAAAAACACCAGAAATTTTTGTTTCAAGGGTTACTGGATCAACCTTAATCGTGCCTCGTTCAGATACATTAAGTCTCTCATCTCCAGCCAAAAATGAGAGGTCAGGTTTCTGTCCTATTGCAGGCAGTACCGTCTCAACATCAATAGTAAACTCTGAACCTGGAATTGGAATAGGACGTCTCCGACCGCTAGCATCTGCTGTTCCAAGTTTCATCCGCTGACATTCAAGACCAACAACTTTACCATTTTTCCCAAGTATACGAATGGGGTTAGATAGAAAAATAAAGTGTACTCCTTCTCGTTGGGCCTCTTCAATCTCTGACTTCTGTGCGGGCATCTCCTCAATTGAACGACGATAAATAATGGAAACTTCAGCATGTTCACCATATTTCTGTTGAGCTAAACGAAGCGATGTCCGAGCGGCATCCACGGCAGCATCGCCACCACCAATCACTGCAACCCGTCGTCCTACCTTAACATCACTATTAAGGTTATATCTCTTCAGGAAATCAGTAGCTGAAACGACATTCTCTAATTCTTCGCCAGGAGTGCCTAATGTACGAGCAATATGGGTTCCCACTGCAATAAAGATAGCATCAAAATTATCTCTTAATTCAGAGAACGTCACATTCTTCCCGACACAAACATTGGTTTTAATCTTGACACCAAGATTCTTCACTGCATCGATCTCTGTTCTCAAAATATTACGAGGGAGCCGATAGCTTGGAATTCCTACAGCAAGCATGCCCCCAGCCACTGGCAGAGATTCAAAAACAGTGAGTTCGTGACCTTTTAATGCCAGGTCATAAGCAGATAACAGTCCTGCAGGCCCAGCACCAATAATAGCAACCTTCTTGTTGGTAGAAGATGCTTTTTCAGGAGGTTGCACTTTTTTATTACCCTCTTTGTCATAAACAAAACGTTTTAGATGATCAATAGCAACGGGGTCATCTAGATCCCCACGTCGACAAGCAGCTTCGCATGGGCGAGTACAAATACGTCCAGTGATGCCCAGAAAAGGATTCTTTTCACGAATAAGCTCAAAAGCTTCTCGATATTTGCCAGCAGAAACCAATGCAATATATCCCTGAGCGTTAACGTGAAGTGGACACGTGGCACGACAGGGAGGAGTACCTTGTTTTTCGATTACGAATGCACTAGGATTTGCTTGGGGGAATAGTTGATAAATCGCATGCCGGTCGGATAAGTTTTCTTCGAAGGTATTGGGGAGAGTAACCGGGCATACATCGCCACAATCATTACAGCTTTTGCATTTCTCGGTATCCACATAACGGGGGCGTTTACGAACGTCTATTTGAAAATGACCTGCGGCACCTTTGACATGTTCTACATCTGCATAGGTAATAAGTTCGATGTTTGGATGGCGGCCTGCTTCTACTAGTTTAGGTGAGAGAATACACATAGAGCAATCATTCGTAGGGAATGTCTTATCCAACTGCGCCATTACACCGCCAATCGCTGGTTTTTCTTCTAGAAGATAGGTTTTAAATCCTGAGTTTGCCAAGTCAAGAGAAGCTTGTATTCCTGATATGCCGCCTCCTACGACTAACACTTTTGAAACAGATTTTGAATCAACACTGTTTTTATCGACGGAGTTTTTCATTTTTCACCTTTCATATTTTGTAATTGTTGGTAAGAAAAGATAGGCCCCTCCTTGCAGACATATATGTTTCCAATGTTACATCTACCACATTTACCAATACCGCATTTCATTCTCATCTCGAGGGTGGTAAATATTCGGTCAGCTGGGAAACCCAGTTTCAACAAATTTTCAATTACAAATTTTATCATAATTGGTGGGCCACAAGTAATCGCTATGGTATTTTCTGGAGAAGGACTAATTTTTAAGAGATTATCCGGCACAAAGCCAATAAATCGAGTCCACCCCTTTTCTTTCTTATCGACGGAAAGATGAACGTTGATGTCTCCTTTTTTCTCTAATGCAACCAATTCTTCTTTAAAACATAAGTCATTAGAACTTCTTGCACCGTAGATAATATCGATTCTTCCATATCTGTCCCGGTTGTTGATTATATACTGTATAACAGATCGTAATGGTGCCTGTCCGATTCCTCCACCGATGAAAACCATGTTTTTACCGACCCACTTTTCAACATTGAAACTATTGCCATACGGCCCTCGCACACCTATTGTGTCACCAATCTTTGCCTCATGAAGAGCACTGGTTACCTTACCATGTCTCATTACACTGATTTCGACATGTTTTTTTTGAGTGGGCGAGGAGGAAATGGCAAACATGCATTCTCCTATGCCAAACAGGCTTACCATGATGCATTGACCGGGTTTAAAAGAAAAAGCCTCCTGGATCTTCTTATCTTTAAATTTCAGTTTGAACGTTTTGACCGCACGTTCGCCGTCAACTTCATCTATAATGTTTTCTATACTAGCAAGCCAAGGCTTATAGGGATTATTCAACGTTTTTGACCTCCTGTGCCTGGTGTAATACTTCTATTATGTCAATGTTCACCGGACATTCAGTTATACATCTCCCACAACCTACACAGCCAAAAACCTGATTGTTCTTAGGGAGATAGTTGAATTTATGAAACACTCTGTTTCTAATACGGTTCATCTGATGAGGTCTGGGGTTATAGCCAGATGCTTGCATGGTATATTCTGGGTACATGCATGAGTCCCAAACACGTATTCGACCGCCTTTGTTTCCTCCGATTTCATCTTGTACATCAAAACAATGGCAGGTAGGGCATAAAAAGGTGCAAATGCCGCACCCCAAACATTTTCTGGCGATATCTTCCCAATACCCATGCTCAAAAATTGAGTCGAGAACAGACACCAGATTTTCACTTTGTAGGTGTCTCTTAATGTTTTCTTCGGCTTTTTTCACTATTATTTCTTTTTTCTTTATATCTTTCTTTGTTGCAGGCTTAAACAATGGAATGCTCTTCGCAAGTTTTTTTCCTTTTGTAGTGATCAATTCAACATGATATTTATCTCCGATATCTGTTAGTAAAACATCTACTCCCTCTATATCTGCTGGGCCACTGTTGACAGAAGTGCAGAAACAATTTAAGGATGGATTATGACATGTTAAACCAATTAGAATCGAGTTTTTTCTTCTTGATACATACAGAGTGTCTTCATATTCGCCACTGAACACCTGATCAAGGATTTTTAAACTCTTGGCATCACATGGTCGTATGCCAAATATAACTGTTTTTTCATTTTTTTCTGGTGTCTCGAGATGTACGTTTTCATCTTTAAAAAATCTAAATAATGTCTCAGTTTGAGGTAAATAAATCGATTTTGGAGGAATTCTGCTGTTGTCATAGTCAAGTGTCATTTCATCTGGTTTTGTTATCTTCTTAAATAAGATCATATCCTTATCTTTTACTGGGGCAAAAACGCTATAGTCTGAAATAATGTGAGTGATAAAATCATTAATTTTATTCTTGTAAATGATCATTTCTTCCATGTTTTATTTGATATCCTCCTCAGGGTCATCAGGTTTAAATAGTGCCAGAACTGGTTTACTATCTACTTCCTTTCCAGCGGTATACTCAAAAAGTTCTTTCACGTCTTTTTCCACTTTTTTATTCAACAACATCAAGGGTATATCCATAGGACAAGCGCGCTCACATTCTCCACAACCAGTACACCGGCCAGCCAGATGAAAAGCACGTATAATATGCCATACTGCATTCTCAGAGAGATTCACTGAACGGCGGAGCCACTGCGGGTTCAACTGCTCAGCTATACATTCTTCACAGTAACAAATCGGACAGACGTTCCTACAGGCATAGCAACGTATACATCTGTCAAACTCTTTTTCCCAGAACTCCCATCTCTCTGTTTGTGATTTTTTTTCAAAATCTTTTACGCCATCGTATCCCTCTTTACCTGACGGTTTTATCTTGGTTCCTACCAACACATCATAAATCAACGGTGTTGGATATTCACAATGGAGACATTTATCAAAAACAATCTCCTTTTTCGGAATCTCATGTTTTTTACCATTAATCGTGAAAACAAAGTTATCATCTTTTTCAACAACATCAACGTTTTCCAACGGCTCAGAAATTCTTTTACTGAGTTTTTTAGGATCAATTACTCCGCTGCAAGGAATCCCAATTATGAACAACTGGTCACGAAGAATTCTTTTTTCATTTATCATTTGAATTAGTGATCGAGAATCACAGCCTTTTACCACAATTCCAATTTTTTCTTTTCCATATTCATTTATAATATACATTGTTAGATTATTCAAACAAAATGGAGAAAAGATAACGTGGGACACATCTTCTTTTCTAGAAACAAAAAAAGGTGTGGTTTGAAAACCATATGTTCCCTTTTTATAAGCGATAACGTATTTTATGTTCTTTTCATCTAGTGCGTTCTGGATTTCATTTTGAAGTTCTTTATTGTCTACCATTCATTTCTCCTTTTAATCTTCTTCACTGGACCAAGGGCTCTTATTTCATCTGTGGCAGTTCTAATCACCTCTGCAAACTTGCTTCCTTCCGAAGCAGAAATCCATGCCATCTGAACACGGCGTGGATCGATTCCAATATATTCTAGCAATTTCTTCAAAATCATGACACGTCGCCGTGCAAGATAGTTACCAGTTTCATAATGGCATTCTCCCGGATGGCAGCCACCGATAAGTACACCATCCACCCCCTGCTGTAACGCATTAAGAACAAAAATGGGATTAACACGACCGGAGCACATCACCCGTATTATTTTTACGTTTGGCGGATATTGAATTCTACTTGTTCCAGCCAGATCTGCTCCAGCATAAGAGCACCAGTTACAAAGAAAGGCGATGATCTCTGGTTCAAATTTGGAATTCATATGTTTTCACACTCTTGTTATTTGTTGATAGCAGACTTGAAAAACTACAAGCTACTACAAAATTTTTAGGTTTATGCCATTGCTGCACAAACCATTGAGGATATCTGTGCTCGTTTGAATCCCTTCTGTTCAATAGCACCCGATGGACATGCTGCCGTGCAACTACCGCATCCTTTGCAAACCCCTTCGATAACACGAGAAACCTTTACCTCCTTGCCATCTTTGACTTTTGTAACCATCTCTATGGCACCATAGGGACAGGTGGTTTCACAAATCCCGCATCCACTACATAACTCCTCATTAACCTCTGCAATAGTTGCCTCGGTTGTATATTTGTCTTTAGATATAATGGTGAGAGCTCTCGATGCTGCTGCGTAAGCCTGCGCAATGCTTTCACTAACCGATTTCGGCGAATGAGCCATACCTGCTAGGAAAAACCCTTCTGTTGCAAAATCTACTGGTCGAAGTTTCACATGTGCCTCAAGGAAAAATCCGTTTTCGTTCAGTGGTACTTTTAACTGTTGCGCTAGCGTAGCATTTTCAGGACGTGGAATGATGGCAGGACTCAATACCACAACATCAGCATGCATCAACAGGTTTTCATTTAAGATACGATCGCGTACAGTCACTTCCAGGTCTTTTTTACCTTTTTTAACCACAGGTTTCTCATCTTCATCATATCGTACAAAGATGATTCCTTTGTCTCGTGCTTTCTCGTAATATATCTCACGGAAACCATAGGTTCTCATATCTCTATAGAGAATGAAAACCTCTGCATCAGGATTGTTTTCTTTTATTTTAAGTGCGTTCTTAACTGCATCTGTACAACATACCCGGCTGCAGTATGGGCGCTCCTTTTCCCGTGAACCGACACATTGTATCATAACAACGGTTCTTTTGCTATAGTTAGTAGCATGTGCTAACTGTTTTTCTAATTCAAGTTGGGTTATTACACGCTTATCTTTGCCGTACAGATATTCTTTTGGTTTTGATTCTAGTGCACCCGTTGCTACAATAACAACGCCATGCTCAATGGTTAGCTTCGCCGAACCGTTTTTCAATGTGGTCTTGTAATTCCCTATGTAGCCATCAACTTTTTCGATAGTAGCATTTTTATATATTGTAATATGAGGATGTTTTTCGACTTTTTCAATGATGGATCTCATATATGCCTGGACATCTTCACCTTCAGGGGTCCAGTAGATGTTTCTCAAGTTTCCTCCAAGTTCCTTTTCTTTTTCAACGAGATAAACATTATACCCTTGATCCGTGATTGCCAAGGCAGATATCATCCCTGCTAGCCCTCCACCAATTACTAATGCTTTCTGAGTGACATCTAGAGTGATTGTTGGCAATGGCTCTATCAGTTGTGCTTTTGCTACAGCCATTCTCACAAGATGTTTGGCTTTCTCTGTCGCAGATTCTGGTTCTTTCATATGGACCCAACTACACTGATCCCGAATATTGGCCATTTCAAAAAGATGAGGGTTTAGCCCTGCCTCTCTGATGGTCTCTTGAAATAATGGTTCGTGAGTCCGAGGTGTACAGGAAGCAACTATTACTCTGTTAAGTTTATGTTCTTTTATATTCTCGACGATCCTTTTCTGCGTGTCCTGAGAACAAGTATAGATATTTTCCTCTGCATATGCAACAGATGGAAGAGTTTTTGCAAATTCTACCACTGAGGGAACATTAACATAGGCACCAATGTTGATCCCACAGTGGCAAATGAAAACTCCAATACGCGGTTCTTGTCCAGTAACATCAATTTCGGGAGGATACTCTTTTTCTTCTATCAAACTATTTCTTTCAGAAGAAATGAGGATCCCTGCTTTAGCTGCAGCACCGGATGCTTCCATCACTGTTTCAGGGATATCTTTAGGACCTGAAAATGCACCACAGACAAAGACACCATGCCTCGTGGTGTTAACTGGTAAAAACTCTGTAGTTCCACAGAAATTAAATTCGTTGAGTTTGATTCCTACTTTTTGAGCAAGTTTTTTCATGTCTTCGTTAGCAGTGAAACCAACAGAGAGTATCACAAGGTCGTATTCTTCATCTTTGAGGTTTCCCTCTTCATCCTCGTATTTGATGAGAAGATTTTTTGTCTTCGAGTCTTCCTGGACCTGAGAAACTCGGCATCTGACAAAACGAACACCGTATTCTTCCTCTGCTCTGTTATAATACTGCTCAAATCCCTTTCCATACGTTCTCATGTCCATGTAAAAAATCGTTGGTTTAATTCCTGGAGAATGCTCTTTAGCGATTACTGCTTCTTTTATGGCATATGTGCAGCACACCGAGGAACAGTAGTTGTTGCCACACGCGTTGTCTCGGCTGCCAACACATTGAATCCAAGCAATCTTCTTAGGTTCCTTTTCGTCAGACGGACGGACTACATGACCCTGAAAAGGACCAGACGCAGAAAGAATTCGCTCGAACTCTAATGAGGTTAAAACATTTTTAAATCTGCCATAGCCGTATTCTCCTTTTATTGATGCATCAAATTTATCATAGCCTGGAGAAAGGATAATAGATCCAACATCAAGTTCAAGGGTCTGTTCTTTCATTTCATGATCAATTGCATCAGCTTCACACGCCTCTACGCACTGTTTACAGAGAGAACAAAAGTTACAATTCATGCATCGTCCTGCTTCTTTGATGGCCATCTCTTCTGTAAGTTCAAGTTCTACTTCATCGAAACCTTGAACCCGTTTATCAGCTGGTAGTTTCGGTATCTCTACTCGGGGTTGTTTCTCGATTTTTCTGTCAGGAAGAGGAGCAACAATTGCCTCTTCTTCAATTCTATCTTTGTAGATGTCCTCTCCTCTTAGATACCGATCGATGGAGGTAGCTGCTTCATGGGCTTGGGCAATAGCTTCGATGACAAGACCAGGGCCAAATACAGAGTCTCCTCCAGCAAACACTTCAGGGATATTAGTCTGCATAGTTAACGGATCCACTTGAAGCAACCCTCTCTTCGTTACAAGGACGCCATCGGCGGCTTTCAACAACGTATAGTCGACTTCCTGTCCTATGGCCACAATGATGGTATCCGCTTCTATAATCGATTCTGTATTAGGTCGCACCTGCGGGTTAAATCTTCCCTTATCATCAAACACTGCTGTGCATTCAAGGGTTTCAATACCAACTGCTCTGCCACTTACTCCAACAATACGTTTAGGAACCCGACGGGTATGTATGGTAATTCCTTCTTGTTCCGCCTCTTCTATTTCATAATCAAACGCCGGCATTTCTTTTCGAGATTCAACACATGCCATGTGCACTTCTTCGGCACCGATACGCACTGCTGAACGGGCAACATCAATAGCAACATTACCACCGCCAACAACCAATACTTTTTTCCCAATCTCTATTTTCTTTCCCATACTCAGCGCACGGAGGAAAGCAGTAAATCCATAAACCCCTTCTAAATCAAGATCCTTTATTGGAATTGAAGTAATGCCGTCTTTATTGAGCCCCAGTTCTACCTCAGCCTCTGCCAATGGTGATAATATAGGTGCCTGACCAATAGCCGAGATAACAATATCTGCATCAAGCTTAAACGTAGAGCCCTCAATTGGCACCGGATGCCTCCGTCCAGTTTCATCAGGTTCACCAAGCTTCATCCGAACGCATTCAACGCCTGTAACCTTCCCGTTTTTACCAAGAATCTTCGTCGGAGCAGCGAGGTAATAAAATGAAATGCCTTCTTTCTCACATTCCTCAAGACATTCTTTAACCGCTGGAATCTCCTCTCTTGACCTCCGATAGATAACAAATGCGGTTTTTGCCCCTAGGCGTAACGCAGTACGAACAGAATCAATAGCAACATTTCCACCACCGATGACAGCAACGATCTTTCCATGATAATCCAGTTTCTTTCCAATGCCAAGATCATGTAAGACTCCTGCTGCATGAACAACACCTTCCAAATCCTCACCATCAATACCAAGTTTTCTGCTCTTATGCGTTCCAATAGCAATATAAATTGCTTCATACCCTGCGTTAAGTAAATCATTTAACCGTAAATCGGGTCCTATAGGAGTGTTAGTCCTTATCTCCACTCCTGCTTCCTCAATTATTTTGATATCGTAATCAAGTGCATCAGCAGGTAAACGATATTTAGGAACACCAACACGGAGCATACCACCAGCTTTGGACAGTGCCTCAAAGATCGTTGGTTTGTATCCCATTTTGGCAAGATCATAAGCGACAGTTAACCCTGCAGGCCCAGAGCCAATAATAGCGACTTTTCTCCCATGACCCTTCTCTTCTTTTTTCTCTTCTTTCTTCTTTTGTCCATGCTTTCGCTCCCAATCAATTGCAAATCGTTTTAATGCCCGAATAGCCACTGGATCGTCGATCTCATTTCGATTACAATTTTCTTCACAGACATGCGTACAGATCCTACCACAGACACTAGGTAATGGATTTCTTTCTCTAATTAGATCAGCTGCTTCTTGGAATTTGCCAGCCCTAATCAGTGCAACATAACCTTGGGCATTAACATGGGCTGGGCAAGCATTGACACATGGGGGGAGACCGATTTTATCAATGGTATAGACGTTAGGAATGGCCTGAGGATATAATTTATAAATAGCATGTCGATCGGCTAACCCTTCATCAAACTCAGAACTTAGTGAAACGGGACAAGCATTTTCACATTCACCACATCCCGTGCACTTATCTGGATCGACATAACTTGCTTTTTTCCGAATTTTAACTTTAAAATTACCTGCTCCTCCTTTTACTTCTTCCAAATCTGCATACGTTATGAGTTCTATATTTGGATGTCTCCCCACATCAACAAGTTTTGGAGACATAATACACATGGAGCAGTCATTCGTAGGGAATGTCTTATCCAACTGCGCCATTACACCGCCAATCGCTGGTTTTTCTTCTAGAAGATAGGTTTTAAATCCTGAGTTTGCAAGATCCAAAGAAGCTTGCATCCCCCCAATTCCACCGCCAACAACAAGAACAGATCCAACTTTGCCTGATCGAGAAGATTTATTGCTCACAACTCCACCTCTACTTTCTCAAGTAACGCATCTGTTTTAACCTTATTCAACCGAAAACCAAGTAGTTTCGGGTTGATTCCTAAAGCCAGCCCCAATACTTGGGGATAATATAGGACTGGAAGACTATAGTTAGTGTTAAACTTAGACTCAATCTTCCGTTGGTTGTCCTCATACATGATAGAACAAAACGGGCAAATCGTAACCAAAGCATCAACCTTGTTAGCCGTTACATTATCAAGTTTATGCTTTGCCATCGACAATGCAATATCTTCCTCAACACCAAGAATCGCACCACCGCAGCACTCAAGTTTATTTTTGTAATCAACAACCGCTGCTCCAGTAACTGCTACAAGGTCTTCTACAGTAGAAGGGTTTTCTGCATCATCAAAGCAATCATACAACTCACTAGGGCGGAGATAATGGCAACCATAATGAATAGACATACTCAACTTACCAAGGTCTTTTTCAATTTTCTTACTAATCTTATCAATACCAATATCCTCATAAAGAATCCTTGAGAAATGTTTAATCTCAACACCAGGCTTAAACTCCAAACCAATTTTCCCGAGTTCCTTATTTACCTTTTCACGAAGTTCTTTTTTCTCAGAAAGCTCCTTATTAGCTTCAGTAAGAACCGATGTACAAGCATTACAAAGCGTACAAATTTTCTCACCCTTCTTTGCAGCAATGGCAATATTGCGAGCGGCAATTATCAAAGATGTTTCAGCATTAGTAGATTTAATAGGGAAACCACAACATGAAAAATCAGCAAGATCAACAAACTCGATATCTAGTTTTTTTGCAACTTCTCGTGCAGACATTTCATAATTCTGCCCACGAACGGGAATAGTGCAACCTAAAAATAAAGCATATTTCACTGAATTGCCCCCTTAGGAAGAATATCCTTGGTAATCATTGTTATATCATCAAAATTCTTTTTTATCGGAGGCAGGCCAAGTTTCTCACGTTTTTTGTTATCAAAATCTTCAACCTCATACAGTCGTCCAAACTTACTAACCAATCGTGCTTGTTCCTTAAAGGATGGATGGATATATCCTTCTCTGGCGGCTATGTTTTTCAAAGCAGTCATAATACTTGTCAACTGTACATCTTGAGGGCATCGATCATAACAAGTATAGCACGTTGAACATAGCCATATGAAATCACTTTTGAGGACACGTTCTCTCATACCAAGAAGCACCATTCGGATAATTTTACGCGGGTTGTATTTGTCATCGATTTCTCTGACAGGACAACCAGCAGTACATGTTCCGCATGCAAAACATCGATTTATGTTTGCACCGCCTATTTCAGCAGCCACTTCGTATTTGAAATTTGGATCCAAATCTTTTGAGTCAATCATACTATTTAACCTCCATAATGGCATCAGTTACATCCTCAGGTTCTACGCCTGGGCTTTCAATCTCATGTTTATCATAAAAATCTTCAACTTTTGAGAGGATATTCTTATCTTTTCGTTTTGTTTTCTTTAAGTCATCTTCCAGACCTGAAAGCTCAGATTTCGGGTAAAGCTGGAAATCACCAGAGATACTTATGTTTTCAATTACATCAGATTTGATCTCTTGAGCAGTTCTGATGAGCCCGCCTCTTGCTTTATAAATTGTATAAAGGATTTCCACTCCTTCACGTATCTTCACACCCTTTGGAATCCTTGGAGTTTTTTTATAAAGAAACTCATCCGAGGTAAACCAGCGTTCAATCTCAATCATCTTATCAATCGTATCTTTTGTAAGATTAATGGGTTTTAGTTTTCCAATAAGCCCCTCATAATTTTGAATAAGTGACTGTACAACTTCATCTCGATCTGGCATAGTGCCAAGTTCTCGTTTCATAGTTGTAAGATTTTCCTTCATGGATTTATGGATTTTATCTCTGAATTTTTCATCAGGAACTTTGAGTATTTTACTCATTGTTCCATAATCAAAATCCATGAGGATGCCGCCAACAAAAACCATGCGATCACCGATGTCTCCACCGCCTTCACCAGCTATTTTACGTTCATCTTCTGTAATTATATCATTTTCAGGTCTAAAATGAGTCTTGATACCAAAATCACGATAGGTATCACATGTTGGCTGCGATAGATAAGGAAATACATCTTTTATTTTATTTGGAAACTTTGATCGTCCTTTTTGCCATATGAGTTGATAGAAAATCTGATTTTCATCTAGATATGTTGCACCGCCACCAACCTCACGTCGCATGACAGGAATGCCTGCCTTTTTACAGTATGCAATGTCTATCTCTTTTTCAGCATCCTGGAAATACCCTACAGATGCCAATGGAATATCTGGTGATACTATTACCATTCCTTCAAAGCCCATTCTAGCAAGTGCATGAAACACTAGCATTGATTGTTGATCGGGTAGCTTTTCAAGTTTAAGTAGCTTCATCACTTTTCTTCAACCCCTTCCAAATAATGTCCTCGATATTTCTTACAACGATGTTTTTTCCCTCGCTTTCACCTATCTCTGTGGCAGCTTTTTTCAGTACTGTTTCACATGTAGGGCAAGAAGTAACCACGGTATCAGCACCTGTATTTATTGCTTGTTTTATCCTTTTTTTTGCGATACTGTCAGACAGTGTTTGATCGGACATAAGTATCCCGCCTCCTCCACCACAGCAACTAGATTGTTCTTTATTGTTTTTCATTTCAACAACTTCGACACCAAGTTTTTCTAAAATTTTTCGTGGTTCATCAATTATTTTCAATCCCCGTGAGAAGTCACAAGGATCATGATATGTAACTTTCATTCCAAGATCTGCCTTTGGAAGTTTTTCTAAAATAACCTGTAACACATGTTTAGCATCTATCCCATAGCCTTCTCTTAAAAACACGGTACAAGTCGGACAAAAAGTAATTGCCTCTTTGAATGGAAACGCTTTCTGGAATTTTTCTTTATGTGTTTTAAATTCTTCCCTAAAACCAAGTGCTTCCATGGGGAAACCACAGCATATTTCTTTTTTGACTACTGGATTTATATCAAGTTTCTCAAGGATTTTTATGTATTTTTTTGTCTTATTTGGACGGGAAAGATATTGACATCCGATGAAAAGCGGTGTTTTACCCTCACGTTCAGCTGAGATGACTTCAGTATCACCGTAGATATTACCAGTTTTTTTGATATTACTAATCACATGTTTATGTGTATCAGTTGCAAAACCAGCGTTGACGATGTCTGCTCGTGCTGAAGATATAATGTCAAGTATTTCTACATTAGATGGACATCGTTCCATGCAATCCCTGCAAAACGTGCACTGATATAATTTATCTGCGATATACTGAGAAGGCGCAAGTTCTCCAGTCAGTAATCCATACGAAAGGATAACTTTTCCACGTGCACCATCGGAATCCCAGCCTATTTGCTTAATAACCGGACATTCTTCAAAACAATACGCACATCGTATGCAGACATTCATCTCTTTATCAAACTTTTTCAAATTTTTGGCTACCATTAGCTCCCTCGATTATTATATTTTACTTTTTTATTGGACTTATGATGTTACCTGATAGCGTAAATCGGTTGCGGTAACCCAATCATCAGGTGCATCCATTAGTTTATGTGGGTTTAGGATGTTATTTGGATCAAGTGCTTTTTTTATAGCTTTCATCATCTCAAGTGAATCCTTTTTTTCTTCTTTCCACGATGGTGCTTTTGATAACGCAACACCATGTTCACCAGAGGTTGTCCCGCCAATCTTATAGACGTATTTATAGACCTCATCTACTGCATGTTTTGCGTCTTCCCATTGTTGCTTTTTACTTGTATCCACCAGTATCTTCGTATGAATCAGGCCTGAACCGCAATGTCCATATGCACTCATTACCACATTGTTACGCTTTGCAATCTCATGAATCTCATGAACGCATTCAGCAATCTTAGACATGGGAACTGCCATATCATCTGCAAGAGCTGTAGTGACAAGGCCTTCTTTGTATCGTGAAAGTGAGGGAAACAGTTTTTTCCGCCCCTCATAAATACGGGTCATCTCTTTAGGATCATTGCTTACTCTAATTCCGGTCCCATTGTTTTTTTCACAGATTTTTTTGATACGTTTCATATCAAAATCTATGGCTTCTTTTACCATGCCATTACATTCAAAGACAACAATTGCAGCAACATCTGGAAGACCTAGGTTTTGCGTATTATTTACAGCAGTAATTGCTACATTATCCATCAGTTCAAGCATAGATGGAGTAACTCCTTCTGCAATAACACTGGATATCATTCTACCAGCATCTTCTAATGTAGCAAAGTTAGCAACTCCCATAGCACGATATCTTGGAAGAGGCGAAATCAGAAGCGTTGCCTCAACAACAATGCCAAGAGTCCCTTCGGATCCAACCATTAATCTTGAAAGTTGATATCCTGATGAGTCAACTCTTGTATTTGACCCCATTGTTACAAGATCACCATTTGCAAGTACTACTTTCATACCAATAACTGCATCTCGAGTAGCACCATATTTAACAGATCGGATGCCTGATGCGTTAGTACCGATCATGCCGCCTATAGTACATATTTTTCCAGAAGAGGGCGTGGGTGGAAAGAAGAAACCAGATGGTTTGAGTTGTCTGTTCAACTCATCGTTAATAACACCAGGTTCAACTTTACATAGAACGTCTGCAGGTCGTATTTCAAGGATACGATCCATACGTTTCATGTCAAGAACAATACCGCCATCAATAGGAACTGCATGCCCTGACATACCTGATCCTGCACCACGCGGTACAACAGGGATTTTATTCTTGTTTGCATACCTCATGATTTTTTGGACTTCCACTGCACTCCCAGGTCTTACAACACACTCAGGCATACTCTGGTGTACTGAAGAGTCTGAAGCATATATGTAACGATCAGCAACCTCGTCGGTAACGTTATCTTCACCAACTATTTCTTTTAGCTTATTAACATCTATTTTCATGCTTCTACCTTAATTGGATTTGGACCTAATTTTTTCAATTCTTCTACAAACTCTGTGACAACTGATGCAAACTTCTGCCCTTCAGATGCAGAGATATATTCAAACCGTACGCGGTTTGGTTTTACTCCCATTTCTTCTAGGAATTTTTTCAAAAGTTTGATACGTCTGTTTGTTTTGTAGTTCCCAGATTGGTAGTGACAGTCACCGGGATGACAACCAGCGATGAGTACCCCATCAGCACCCTTCTTCAAAGCCTCAAGGACAAATACAGGGTCAACTCGCCCTGAACACATCACCCGGATTGATTTGATGTTTGGAGGGTATTTTATCCGACTTGTCCCTGCAAGATCTGCACCTGCATAGGAACACCAATTGCACAGAAAACCTATAACGTTTGGTTCAAATTCTTTTTCCATTTTTTCACCTTATATTTTCATGTTAATTTATTATCACTCCAATTTTCAAGTTCAGATAATGTCATATCTATAGCTTTTGGTACAGCTGCAGCTATCTTTGAACTAAGCTGTTCTCCAAATTCACAAGGTGTTTCCTTGAGTGAGATACCGATAATTATGATTTCATGTGGAATGCGTTTTTCTCCTAGTTTTTCAGCCAGCTTTAACGCCTCAACAAGAGAAACATCATGCGGGTTACAGGAATGAACCGATGAAATGTCATTTAGAGAAAATCGTTTCACCTCACCATGCTTTGCGTTTTTTGTTTTCACCGCATCTATAAGTATTGCCCTGTCATAGCCCAAGAGTAGATCAAGTAGGTTCATTCCTCCAGTTAACGCCTCGTCTATAGTTACATTTGGGTCATGTATATGCTGCTTTAGCTGCTTTGCAACATGAATTCCTACTCCATCATCACAAAGAATCGGATTTCCAACACCTAGTATTATCGTCTTCATCTTTTAGTTCCTTCTACAGATTTTGCCTCATCGTTTTGTATAACTTTTTATTTTTATCATAAATATTTACTTCAAGTGGCATACCGCCAGGCAGCGTATGTGTTGCACAGGCAAAACATGGATCATAGGCACGAAAAGCCATCTCTACCATATTCAGCAATCCATCATTGACCTTTCCCTTTTTTATAATCCCTTTTGCTGCATCTCTGACTGACATATTGATGGCTCCAGCATTATTTGTTGTAGCAACAATAAGATTTGCTTTATCGATTAGTCCGTTTTTATCAAGTTTGTAGTGATGAATAAGTGTGCCTCGAGCTGCTTCTGTTACACCAATTCCTTCACCAGGTTCGCCTACCGGGTTTCTGATTTTTGTTGAGGTAATTTTCGGATCTTTTATTAGTTCCATTGCTCGTTCCGTGGCATAAAGGAGTTCTATGAGTCGTGCCCAATGAAATGCAAGGGTTGAATTAACTGCTTTGCCGCCAAGGGTTTCAAAAAATCTTTTGTATTCCTTGTTTGCAAGTGGAGTGGCCATCCCTTCTGCAGCATTAAGGCGGCCAAGTGGTCCTACTCGGTAGATGCCGCTGTCTTTTCCGTCTTTGAATCCTTTCCATCCAATATCTTTTAGATATGTGAATTTGATATAGCTCCATTCTTCAACATGTTCACCAATGTTTTTATAATAATCTTTGACATCGAATTTTACATGCTCCTTGCCTTCCTGATTAGTTACCCTTATTTTTCCATCGTAGAAATTTACCTTGTTGTTTTTGTCAACAAGTCCCATGTTGTATGTTTTAAGAGTGTATGGGTCACTAAGAATAAGATCAACGTAGTCCTTGTTTTTCAGAACGATATCATCAAAAAGTTTCAATGAAAATTTTGCAAAATCTACACATGATTTACCCATTTTTTCTATGTCTTTTACCTCATCTTTGTTGAGTCCTTTTGATACTCCGCCAGGTAGCCCACATACTGGATGTGTTGCTTTTCCACCAAGTATACCTGTGATTTTCTGACCGTATGCCCGATGTTTTATTACTTCCTTACCAATTTCAAGACCAGCTTTTTCAATCACTCCTAGCACATTTCTTTTTGCAGGTGGTGCATCAGGACCAACAACAAAATCTGGCCCACCGAGATAATAGAAATGTAAGATATGATCGTAGATGTAATATCCACAATACATCAGCTCCCTGAGTTTCTTTGCAGCAGATGGTGGATCTACATTGAACGCTGCATCGAGTGCTTTTGTCGCTGCGAAATGATGTGCGACAGGACATACACCGCAAATTCTTGATGTAATCTGTGGCATATCCTCTGCACGTCTGCCCTGTGCGAATCGTTCAAACCCTCGTAGTTCAGGAATCTGCAGATACGCATTTGCTACGTCTCCTTGTGCATCAAGAAAGATACTGATTTTACCATGACCTTCAAGTCGTGTTATCGGATCAATTGTTATTGTCTTCAGTTTATCACCTTCCGGTTTAGTATAGCAGCAGGTAACCCGTATTTGTAAAATGTGCCAACTGGATCAACAATCTGATCAATTAGCTTGTCAACTTCTTCATCACTCATTTTCTCTTCGCCTTCTATACCAAGGATTGAAGCTAGTGCAGACATCATCTTAGCCCCTTGATCAAGAGAATTAGGCGCAGGTCCACCACAACCAGTACAAGGCATGTTTGCATCCAAACATCTTGCATCACATCCGCCTCGGGTAGCTGGCCCCATACAGATAATGCCTTGTTCAAGAAGGCATTTATCTTCAACCTTGTCAATTTCATAGATGCGTTTTATCTTCGTTATTTTCTTTTCAGATTTTTCAAAACGACATTCATCACAGACGGATTTCAGCGGACCGATAACAGATCCTTTTGGAGGTAGCTTATTTTCAACAATGGCACCTACAGCTGTCATTATAAGATCTGGTGTCGGGGGACATCCTGGGAGATAATAATCGACATCGACTGTTTGGTTAAGGGTTTTTACGGTATCATAAAATTCAGGAAGTGTAAGTGTCCCTTCTCTAACTTTAACTGAGGTTTTTGGAGTGGTCTTCTCAGGATTTTCGGTAGATGGATTGTCTAGATAGGATACATTAAAGATTTCTTCTTTATTTGAAATATTCGCTAGTCCAGGGATGCCTCCATTGACTGCACAGGAACCAAACGCTACAAGTAATTTTGATTTCTTACGCAGCAGTTTTGCAATGTGTTCCTGTTCAGATGTCCGAATGGCTCCATTGAAAAAACAGACGTCAATATGATTATCATTCATTGCTTCGACGTCTTTGTATTTGAAGTCCATTGCCACAGGCCAAAAAAGTATATCTGCAACTGCTACGACATCTAGGATTTTTTCATCAATATCAAGTACTGCTATTTCGCATCCGCCGCAACTTGCCGCCCAATAAAATGCAAGTTGCAGTTTTTTATTTTTTGTCGGTTCTTCCTTCTTTTTTTCTTTAACCATCGCTAACACCATCTTTATCAAATTTTGATTATTTTATCCTCCTTTTCGAAGACTCCTTTTTTCTTTAACAATAGAAGTGGATCTACAACATGTTGGTCGAAACCACACACTTTTGGATCTAACCCAAATGCAATTGCTATCAGTTGAGTATAATAATAAATTGGTATTTGTTTGTAATTCTCGAACATTTTTTCTGCTTCTTTTCCACGTGCATCAAGGTTAAACTTGCAAAGTGGACACGAAAGCATCATGGCATCACTATCCCCTTCAGTTGCAAAACCTGTAATCCGATGCGCCCTTTTTGAAACCAGTTCTTTATTTTCAACGGTATGATATGAACCGCAGCATTCTATCTTAAAGGGGTTATCAACAACTTCTGCACCAAGGGCAGAAAGAAGATCTCCTAGAATGGTAGGTTCTTCTGCATCATCAATTGCTACTTCACGTGGACGGAGAAGCATGCATCCATAATAAGGCATAATTTTTATACTCTTAAGAGGACGTTTTACTTTTTTCTTAATTACATCAAAACCAATTTCATCTCTTAAAAACTCAAGAAAATGAATGACCTTTACGGTCCCCTTGTAATCATTTTCTCTATCCATAAACGCATTGAGTGTCTCAAGGTCATCAGGGTTTTCCTTAACCCGCAGGTTGGTTTGTTTAAGTGTGTTGCAGCACATATCGCAAAGCGTTACAACCCTGTTTTCACCAGCATCTTCTACATGTATCAAACTTCTAAGTGGTGCTAAATGATGCATGAGGTCGTCATCGGTAAGAGATGCAACTACTCCGCAACAGTTCCAATCTTCCATTTCTACCATTTCATGGCCCAGGGCTTCGATAACGGCAAATGCGGATCTCTCAAGGTTTTTTGCAGATGTTTTGAGTGTACATCCAGGATAGTATAATAGCTTCATGATATTACCCTACTATATTCACATATCTTTCTTCATCTTCTTTCATATATATTTTTATATATCTCAGCCTACATTTTTTCTAAATAAACTAACAAATGCCAACTGAGGAATAGTTTCTTTTTCTTTTTTTGAAATTTTTACAACTTTAGTCCGATCGATTTTTTTCCTAAGAACTATTTGACGTAATGCTTCCATAATCTTTGTAATATTCAAATCACGAGGACATCTTTCTGCACAAGTATAACACGATGCGCACATCCAAATCGTATTTGAATTCAATACTTCTTTACGATCCAATATAACATATCTAATAGCTTCATCAGGACCTAAATCCATATCATCAATAAACGGGCAACCGGCTGAACAAGTTCCACATTGATAACATGCAAACAGATTTTCCCCCGAGAGCTCCTCCACCTCTGCTGCAAGCCCTCCTTCTTTAAACTTGATAGCATCGATTTCTTTGTTACTCTCCAACTTTTTTTTCAGACAGCCACCTCCTTTAGAAGAGCATCCAACATTACATCAATCTGATTGCTTTTGTATCCCTTTTGATCTATCGCACCAGATGGACACGCACCAGCACAAGCGCCACATCCCTTACACAATGCCTTGTTCACAACCGCAACAGAACGTTCAGGATTATCCGAACGAGGCTGAATTTCAATAGCAGAATAGGTACATACAGACTCACATGTCCCGCAACCACTACAAAGATCTTCATCAACCTCTGACACTGCACCCTCGCCTTTCATTGTTTCTTGCATGATGGGAATAGCAGCACGAGAAGCAGCGCCTTCTGCCTGTGCAATTGAATCAACCAGATTTTTTGGATAATGTGCAGCACCACACAAATAAATACCATCAGTTGCAAAATCCAATGGACGAATCTTTGCATGTGCTTCCATGAAAAAACCACCAGCATCAGCTGGAATTTTAAGCATATTCTTTAACACCTCAGTTGAAGCCTCTCCCTCAGTATTAATTGTAAGGATCACAAGATCAGCAGAAATTGTCATCTCCTCGTTTAAAATATCGTCAAAAACTTTTACAGTTACAGAACCATCCTCTGGGTTATCTTCGTCAAGAATAACCTTTGGTTTTTTATCACCATCATAACGAATAGTTGTAACATGATGATTCTTCAAAACATCTGAATAATACTCCTCTTCCTCTTTACCAAAAACTCTCATATCTCTATATAATATATAGACCTTAGAATCTGGGAACTTCCGACTGACAAGTTTTGCATTCTTAATTGATACGCCACAGCCAACTCTGCAACAATAGGGACGTTTTTTATCCATTGCACCAGCACAATTAATAAAAACAACATTTTTTGGTTTCTTTTTCAAAGAATTATTTTTAATCTTTTTTTCAAGTTCAGTTTGAGAAAGTATATTGTTATTCTTACCGTAATGGTATTCTCCATCGAGATCAATTTCTCTAAAACCAGTTGCAACAATAATTGTTCCAAACTTCACTTTTTTGTTCTTACCGTTTTGTTTTATTTTACCTTCGTAATTACCTATAAAACCATCAATCTCAACTAGCTCAGCATTAGACATAACTGCTATTAGCTTATTTTTCGTAACCTCTTTAATCAATGGGTTAATAATATCCTCAGATTTTGTATCAGATGGAAACATTGAATGGAGCTCTCTGAGCCTTCCACCAAGATTTGAATTTTTTTCAATAAGAATGGATTTAACACCCATATTGGCAAGAGCAAGAGCGGCTTTCATACCAGAGACACCGCCACCAATGACAAGTGTTTTTGGAATAATTGAAAACTCTTCTTCGGTAAGCGGTTCAAGCAAGCCTACTTTTGCAACAGCTGCTTTAATCAGGTAAGTTGCTTTTTTAGTTGCTGCATCCCAGTCATCAGAATGAACCCAAGAGCAATGATTGCGTATATTAGCCATCTCAAAAAGATACTTATTCAAACCTGCATCCATGAGTGTATCTTGGAATAGTCCGCCATGAGTACTCGGAGAACAAGCAGCAACAATTACTCTGTTCAGTTTTTTGTCCTTAATAGTCTCTCTAATTTTTTTACCACTATCCTCGGAACAAGCAAACATCACATGCTCAGCATACACAACATTTGGTAATTTTTCAGCAGCTTTAGTAACTTTTTCAACATCAAGGTAACTAGCAATATTTTTACCACAATGACAAACAAACACACCAATACGAGGTTCTTCATTAGTCACATCTATTTCGGGTGGGAACTCCTTACCAATATGACGTTCCCGATTTTTAATTGGTTCAACTGCTTTTGCCGCAGCACCACTTGCCATAGATACACTATCGGGGATGTCCTTAGGCCCCTGGATACAACCTGCAAGAAATATACCATCTTTTGTTGACTGAATCGGATTATTTAGCAAAGATTGTTGTTTGAAAAAACCATTTTCATCAACTTCAATACCAATGGATTTTCCAAGTCTTTTGTTATCTCGGTTAGGGATTATCGCAGTGGATAAAACAAGCAGATCCACTTTGTCTTCTTTTATCTCGCCAGTCAGCGTATCCTTATATCGTATTGTCAGGCTTTTGTCTTTATTTTCATAGATTGAAGACGGCCTTCCGCGAATGTAATTTACTCCCAAATCTTTTGCATGATCATAATACTGCTGAAAATCTTTTCCATATGCACGTATATCCATGTAATAAATTGAGATATCAATATCAGGGTTTGCCTCTTTGACAATAGATGCTTCTTTGGTTGCATACATGCAACATACACGTGAACAATATGGGAAACCTAGTTGCTTACTACGGCTTCCCACACATTGAATCCAGCCAATTGTTTTTGGTTTTTTACCATCCGAAAGTCGGACCGGTTTGCCCTCAGTAGGACCAAAAGAGGATAGCAATCTTTCAAATTGCATTGCAGTTATCACATTTTCATATTTGCCATAGCCATATTCACGTCTCATCTCAGTAGGCTCGAACACTTCAAAGCCAGTTGCAACAATGACACTTCCCACATTTACCTCTATTTCTTCTGATTTTTCAAGAAAACTTATTGCTCCGGGTTCACAAACACGATCACATGACCCGCAGCCTACGCAGTTTTCATAGTCAATTGTGTAAACAATTGGTACTGCCTGTGGAAACTCAATATATATTGCTTTTCGTGTTGTAATTTTTTCATCAAAAGAGCTTACTACATCAACAGGGCAAACTTCCACACAATCATTACAGCCAGTACATTTATCAGGATCAACATATTTGCTTTTCTTCCAAACATTTGCTTTAAAATCCCCTTTTTTACCTTCAAGTGAGTTGAGTTCAGCATAAGTGATAAGCTCAATGTTGGGATGCCTTGACATCTCAACCATCTTTGGTGCTGCAGTACAAATACTACAATCATTTGTAGGAAACGTTTTGTCAAGTTTGACCATTGACCCACCAATGGTCGAAGTTTTATCAATAATTACAACCTTGTAACCCTTATCACCCGTGTCAAGAGCTGCCTGCATTCCAGAAATACCGGCACCAACTATGAGAACATCAGCATTTATCACCCTTTTTTCTTTCTTTGTTTTAATTTTTTCAGAAAGCTTCGCCTCATTTTCTACTTCTTCCATCTGGTTTGTTTCTATGATTTCCTCTGGTTCATCATAAAAATAATCATCCTGGAGGGGAATTCCCAAATCATGATCAAATTTTTTATCATAACTCATTTCTGGCATTCTTACCTGCCTCAAGTCCCTTCTCAAAAGCTTCTTTGTTAAGGTCAATAAACTTTTTTGGTACACTATCAATAACAGCTTCTCTTACAGCATCATGCTTTAACACATCAAAGATCGCTGTAGCTGCACCAACCATAACAATATTGGTAACAATCTTATTACCAAGTTTTTCAGCTATTCTCTGGGCATGAACTTTATACACCGGTCGTCCAATGTCGTGTTTAGGGACTAAATCCGGATCGATAATAATTAAGGTGTCCTTACGGATATCCTTTCGATAAGTATCAAAAGCCTCCTGTGACATGGCGATAAAAAAATCAACACTTGTCGGTCGAGGATAACCTATCTTTTCATCAGAAATAATGACTTCAGATCTAGCAGCTCCGCCACGTGCTTCTGGTCCGTATGACTGGCTTTGAACAGCATTATATTTCATAAAAACAGATGCTGCCTTACCAAAAATGAAACCAGATAGAATTACTCCTTGACCCCCAAAACCACAAATACGAATTTCTTTTTTCATTTTTCCCCCCCCTTAACTTTTTTGTCTTGTATTCTTTCAACAAGTTTTTCATATTGTTCGAAGAATCCTGGTTTTTCTATATCTTGGAAAACACCAGTTTGTATTTTGTTTTTGATTTTTTCTTTTTCCTCATCTGAACCATATTTCATAATTTTGTTATAATCCTCAATAAGAATCGTGTTATCGTCATACCATTTCCAATGTTTTTTGATATCACCAAGTTTATTCCGGCGGCCATAAGCAGTTGGACAAGGTGCTAAAAATTCAATAATTGAAAAACCCTTTTTCTGTATGCCCTCTTTTATTGATTTTATTGGTTGATATGGATGGGAAACGGTCCATCGAGCAACATAATTAGCACCAAGTGCTTTTGTAAGTTCACATATGTTAAAAGGATGCTCAATATTTCCATATGGGGCAGTAGTTGCAATACTGCCAAGTGGAGCTGTTGGTGCAAGTTGACCACCAGTCATTCCGTATGTAAAGTTATTAATCATAATGACGGTCACATCGATGTTTCGCCGAGCTGCATGAATGAGATGGTTACCACCTATTCCTGAGCAATCTCCATCTCCTGTAAAAATAATGATGTTTAAATCAGGGTTTGCTGCTTTAATGCCAGTTGCAAATGCTATAGCTCTGCCGTGGGTTGTATGCAAACCATCTGCATTAATATAGCCGGGTAGACGAGATGAACAACCAATGCCTGAGACAAAAACGGTTTTATCCATGTCTAAATTAAGTTCTTCAATTGCCCAAAACGTATAATCAAGAACTACTCCATGGCCACAGCCATTACAAAAAATAGTAGGCCACATCTCCTCACGAAGATATTTTTTATTAAGTTTATCAGCTGTTCTAACCTCGGGCATATTATTCCCCCTCCAAATACTTATAAAGTTCATGTGGTAGATGCATCTCACCACCGATCTTTGGAGCGCTAACGACCTTACATTGACCTTCTACGTATTCTCGAACTGGATGAACAATTTGACCAAGATTCATCTCTGGAACAATTATTTCATTAACGTTACTTGCTAGTTTTTGAATTTCTTTAAACGGGAATGGCCAGACAAGTTTCAATCTGAGCAATCCAACTTTTTTTCCTTTTGCTCTCGCCATCTCCATAGCTGACTCTGCAGGTCTTGCTGATGCGCCATAAGTGACAAAAACAGTTTCCGCATCATCCAAATATAGCTTTTCAACCATTGTAAGCTTATCAAGATCATCAGTAATTTTTGAAGTAATTCTTTTCACTAGTTTTTCATGATCTGGTTGTTTATCAGTTGCTGGAAAACCTTTCTCATTATGAGTAAGACCAGTAACATACGTGTGATAACCTGTTCCAAATGTTGGGAAATCAGGAACCTTGCTTTTTCTCGTTTGAGAATTTGTAAAGGGTATGAATTTCTTTTTATCAATTGTTGCAGTGACTCGATTAACTATCTTAATGTCTTTTTCATCTGGAATAACTACTCGCTCCCTAAGATGCCCTATTTCTCCATCTGCCATAACACAAACAGGGTTGCGATATTTTTCTGCAAGGTTAAATGCCTCTATTGTAAAATCCATGCATTCCTGTACTGTACTAGGAGCTAGAGCTATTGCTTCAAAGTCACCATGGGTTCCCCATTTAGCTTGCATCATATCGCCCTGAGCGCCGAGAGTAGGTTGGCCGGTTGACGGCCCTGTTCGTTGAATATTAACAATAACACAAGGTGTTTCAGTCATTGCTGCAAAACCATAGTTTTCCATCATAAGTGAAAAACCTGGACCTGATGTCGCAGTCATAGATTTAGTGCCACCCCATGATGCACCGATAACAGCAGCGATGCTACCTATTTCATCTTCCATCTGCATATATGTTCCTTTTACTCTCGGAAGCATACGTGCCATACCCTCGGTAACTTCTGATGCAGGAGTAATTGGGTACCCGCCAAAAAACGAACAACCTGCAAGGAGACCACCATAAACACAGGCCATATCTCCAAGTATAAATTGTATTTTTTTACCTAAAACCTCTCTTATTAGTTCAGGATCTCGTTTATATCTCATTTATATTTTCCTCCGGTTGGACTTAGAAGGATTTTTTCCGCATCTTTTTTAACTCCTTCATCTGAAATTACAGTTATTGCAAAATCTGGACATATTAGTTCACAGAGCCTACAAAAATTACACTCATTTTTTTCCTTAAGTCGTGCTGGGTGAATACCTTTTTTATTAAATCCTTCTGACTCTTCAAGAGCGCCTACAGGGCACCGTTCAATACAGATACCGCAACCCTTACACCAGTCATCCTTAATCTCTATCATTACTACACCTAAAGTATATCTAACGCTCTGGAAATCGCCATCTCACCCCGGTACTCTGGCAATAATACAGGGGCTTTTTTCGTTGTCTTAATATTTGCCTTTTCCAGCATTCTATTATATTTATTAATATGATTTAGAGTAATTTTTCCAATTTTAGCTTTTTTAACGTATTTTGCAGCATAGATGCCAGCTCGGCGGCCAAATACGTTATAGTCGAGAAGGGAGTTACCCATGAGACGGTTTTTTCCATGTACACCACCAGTAACTTCGCCAGCAGCAAAAAGTCCTGGAACTTTTGTCTCTGTTCGCTCGTTGATCTCTACGCCACCGTTTTGATAATGTAACGTTGGATAGACAAGAATTGGATGTTTTTTCATGTCAATATCAAATCGTTTAAACTTTCTCGCCTCACCCGCAAGTTTCTTTTCTATGGTACCTTCTCCATGAATGATATCGATCATTGGTGAATCTAGCCATACTCCAGGCATCCCTGTAGGTGTCACAATGCCCTTACCATTCTTGCATTCCCGAATAAATGTTGCTGATTCCACATCACGAGGCTCTAAAGGAAATACAAAGGGGTCGCCGTTCTTGTTGAGTGGTACTGCACCCAGCCCACGGATTTTTTCTGTTGAAAGAATTCCCACTATTGGTTCCGGATATGCATCTCCTGTTGGATGGATTTGTATAGTATCCAAATCAAGAAGGTTAGCTCCCACATGATACGCCATGATGAGACCATCACCCGTTGCACCATAGTGATTTGTCGTTGGATAATTTGAAAGATGCAGCCGTCCACTACCGCCCGTAGCAAGAATAGTGGCTTTCGCTCTGATGACATGATATTCAAATGTTTCTATATTGAATGCAATTCCACCAGCAACCCGACCTTTGTCATCCATTAGAAATTCGATTATGGGACAAAATTCCGAGACAGGTATCTCTAAGTTTCTCGCTTTGTCTCTGATGTTTCGTAAGAGTTCCATGCCAGTATAGTCTTTGGCGCTATGCATGCGATTCCTGCAGGTTCCACCACCAGACAACTCCTGAAATTCACCATTGTCTTGTCGATCGTACATTACTCCAAGTTCCTCATGCCAGTTAATGATTTTTGGTGCATCTAGTGCAAGTGCCCTTGCAAGTTCTGGTTTATTCATGAAGTGCCCTCCTCCATAAATATCTAGATAATGCAATGCTGGGTTATCTTCAGGCCGGTCTGCTGCTTGAATGCCACCCTGGGCCATCATAGAGTTTGCATCTCCATGACGAAGCTTTGTCGCAATCAATATATTGTCTTTTGGTACTCCTGATTCGTACGCGAAGAGTGCAGCAACAGTTCCTGCACCGCCACCTCCTACAATAAGTAAATCTATATCATAATCAATCTTACTTAGATCAACATCATTTGGGTTTAAAATGGGCTTTGCTTCAAGAAGATCCACGATACCATTGTACAGTAGTTTCCCCTTGTCAACACCGATACTTACTTTTCTCTTGGTGCTCTCCATATAATCAGGATGATACTTGTTAAGTACTTGCTCTCGCTCCTTCATGCTCATAGGTTTGACTGCGGTAGACATATTCTTATCTCGTTTTTTCTCAACCAGTTTTATGGACTTCAGCATGTAGTCTGGATACCCATCTATTAACTTCATTTAATCGCCTCCCAAGTCTCTCTCTCCCTCTGCTTCAATTCTCCTGTTGGTATACATCTCTATAATATCTTTCTTGTCCTTTTTTATTAGTTTTTCAATATCCCCATCGTACTTTTTATTCTCAATTTCTTCCAGACGTTTTGCAAGATTTTTTGATTTTTTGTCTATATATTTCCCACGCAGTCTTCTAGCAAGCTGTGAAACATGATAATGTTTAATATCTGCAGGGCATCTCATAGCACAAAGACCACATTGGATGCAATCAAAGGAAATCTCAGCACATCTCGTAATGTTTCCTCTAATTGCCATCTGGATATACTTCATGACCTCAATGTCTTGAGGGCATGATTTCGTACAGGTATTGCATGAAACACATCGTGCGATCTCAGGATAGATGGTCAAAAGGGTGCTTTCACTTGGCTCAAGCTTTTCGATATCGTATTCGGCCTTGGCTCCAGGAACAAAAGGAAGTTGCACAAGATACATCTTGTCTTCTACAAGTTTCTGGCATGCAAGTGCAAAACTGAGTTTCTGTTCACCTTCTATCCTATATACTGTAGAACACGCACCACAAAATCCAGCTCTACAGCCACAACTCCTAATAAATCTATAACCTGCGTATTCGATGGCCTTCATTATCGTTAGACCCGTTGGAACTTGGTAGCTTTTACCCATTATGAATACTTCTAATACTCCTGCTTTCTTTTCTACATCTGCTGCTTTTTTTACGTCCGGTTTCTCTACAAGAACCTGACTTTCTTTACTCATACATTTATCCCCACAAAACAGAACCAAATTTTTTCAATATGTTAGCTAAAAGTTCTAAGGAGAGTTTTTCCCTTCTAATATTTTTATGGATGGCATTCCCTGCTATTAGATCAGACAAGGCAACTCCTCCTAAATTAAAATCTAAATTCGTATGAAAAATGTATCATATAAATCTTTTGATAAAATTCTCCTAATAGCAAAAGACAGTAGTATGATTGTATTTTTGCTAAAATGTAGACATTATTGTGTCCATTTTAACAATTAACTACTTTATTTTTGTTAAAATGAGAAAAAGTTTATATTGAAAAAAACTTATTCTCAAATGATGAAAAAGTTTGATTTGACCAACAAAGAAAAACTCATTCTGTATGGACTAGTGAAATATCCTCAAATGACGGACAAACAACTCTCAGAAAAACTTGATTTGAACCATTCTACAGTTACTTCTATTAGACACCGATTAAGAAAAAATGAATATTTTAGAACTCTTATTATTCCAAGACTTCAGAATATGGGGTGTGAAATGTTGGTTGTGATTTATACAAATTTTAATCCCTTGATACCTTTAGAAGAAAGAGTTGAAATCACAGGAAAGACTATCGAAGTTTTTGACGAAATATTTTTTTCTATTGGTGAACAAGATAAAGGATTCTCTCTAAGTCTTGCAAAAGATTATTCCACCATTGGAAAAATTAATGATATTAGAACACAGACATTTGGCGGGCGTGGGCTTTTGGAGAACGAATATCCAAACATGGTGGTGTTTCCTTTTGAGATAAGCGCAATCCATAATTTTTTTGATTTTGCACCTTTACTAAAAAGTAGTTTCGCGTTGGATTTAGAGATAGATGAAGTGGTAAGAGACGTTGGTTTTAGAAATAAAGAGGATGTTTCCTTTTCTGATACTGAAAAAGATGTGTATTGCATGTTGGTTAGATATCCCGAGTTGTCAGATGGGGCTGTTGGATCAGAATTAGGGGTTTCACGTCACACGGTCTCAAGATTACGAAGAGGATTTGAAGATGATAATCTCATACGGAAGATTAACTTGCCAAATCTCAAGAAATTGGGTTTTGAGATTTTGACATTTTTCCACATCCGATTCGATCCACGCAACCAACCGGATATGGAAAAATATGAAGCCTCATTATTAATGGGCGATTCAACTATTTTTTTGGCCAGGAGAATGTTTGAAGCAGTGATGATTTCTGTCTATAGTGATTATGATGAGTATAAACTAGATAAGACAAGGATTATGCAGGTGTTAAAAGAAAATAAGTGGATTGCAAAAGATCCTCTGATACGAACATATGGATTGAACACGTTGGTGTTCATAAAAGATTTTAAGTTTGCTCCTATCGCTAGGAAGGTATTAGGTTCTGATTTGCTAATTTAAAAAGCTATTATATATGAGAATTTGTATTTCTGAGTCTATGAAACTTTTTGAGTATCGGGGGAAGGAATTGTTTGATAAATATGGTATTGCAATTCCAAATGGTAAGCTGATAAACAGCGAGAAAGACCTTTCTGGTTTGAGGTTTCCTTTTGTTCTTAAGGCACAGGTTCCAATTGGCGGTCGTGGTAAAGTAGGAGGGATAAAATCAGCAGAGGATTTGAAAGATGCTAAAGAAAAATTTTCTCAAGTTATTGGAATGAATATCAAAGGATACACGGTAAAAAAAGTATATGCTGAAGAGAAAGTTTCTATCAAAAAGGAACTCTATTTGAGCATTATGCTTGACAGAACTAAGAGGATGCCCCTTATTATGATAAGTGGGGAGGGAGGCATGGATATCGAAAGTGTTCCAGATAAGAAAATTTTCAAGGAGTGGATCAATCCCTTAATTGGCATTCAGTCTTTCAATATTCGTAACCTTGTTTCTAAACTCAATCTTGAGAAAGAAGAAGGAAAAGAAGTTTCAAAGATAATTACAAAGAGCTACAAGATGTTTCGAGAATATGATTGTGAACTCGTTGAAATTAATCCGCTTATCATCAAGACAGACGGTAGTGCAATGGCCCTTGATTCTAAAGTGATTATTAATGATGACGCGATGTTTCGCCATCAAGATATTATCCCTGAAAATGTTGAACTCACGCCCCTTGAAAAAGATGCGAAGGAAAAAGGGATTTCGTTCATTCAACTCGATGGAAACATTGGCGTGATTGCCAATGGCGCAGGTCTCACCATGGCAACGCTCGATGCCCTTACTTATTATAAAGGGAAAGGCGGGGTGTTCTTAGACCTTGGCGGTACTGATGATCCTGAAAAAGTCAAACAAGCTTTCGAACTCATGAAAAAAGCCAAACCCAAGGTTATTTTCTTAAACTTGTTCGGTGGTATAACTAAGTGTGATACTGTTGCAACCGGGGTTAAATCAGTTATTACAAAGGAGGGCATTGATTGTCCGGTTATCACTCGAATCAAAGGAATGAATGAAGAAGCAGCAAAGGAAATTTTAAAGGATGCAGGACTCGTCACGGCAACTACCTTGCAAGATGCTGCTGAGCAATCGTCTACGATGGCAGGAGGTGCGTAAATGTCTATTTTTGTTGACAAAAAAAACACCGTTGTTGTTCAAGGAGCAACCGGTCATCAAGGCGTTTTTCATATCGGCGAAATGCTAAATTTTGGTACCATGGTCGTCGCTGGTGTAACACCTGGCAAGGGTGGCCAAGAGGTCCATCGTGTACCTATTTTTAATACGGTAGGGGAAGCTGTTGATGAAACTGGTGCAAACACTTCCCTTGTTTTGGTCCCCGCTCGCTTCGCTAAGGATGCGGTGTTTGAAGCACTTGGTGCAGGAATTAAAACGGTTGTTACCATCACTGAAAACATTCCATTTCATGATGCAATGGAGTTTGTCCATTATGCAAAATACAACAATGCAATATTGATTGGTCCCAACTGTCCAGGTATTGCCAGTCCTGGTAAAACAAAAATTGGTATCTTGCCTGGTAGTATCTTTAAAAAAGGTACCGTTGGTGTTGCGAGTCGTTCGGGTACGCTGACTTATGAGATTGTGAATGCATTGAGTGAAAAAGGCATGGGACAAAGTACTTGTGTTGGTCTTGGTGGCGACCCGATTATCGGTACTACCTTTATTGATGCGCTGGATGCCTTTGAGCAGGACAAGGACACCAAAGCAGTAGTGTTGGTTGGCGAGATCGGTGGCACTGCTGAGGAGGATGCTGCCGAACATATTACGGAGCATATTACCAAACCTGTGTTTGCATTTATTGCAGGACGAACGGCTCCACCTGGCAAGCGAATGGGACATGCTGGAGCTATTATCGCTCGAGGAAAGGGAACCGCAGCATCAAAAATACAAGCGTTTAAAAAAGCAAATGTGCCTTTGGCACAATTTCCTACTGATATCGCAGATTTAGTTGAACAACATAGTTAAATGTGGAGCTCTCTTCGCGATACGATTGCTGGTGGAAAATGTGAAATGTATCTTTGTCTCCGATATTCATGGAAACATCAAGAGATATGACTCCCTGTTCAAACTCATACAGAAACAACAACCAGATGGCGTGTTTATGGGCGGAGATTTATTACCACATTCTCATCTAGGTAATGACTCTCCCGAATCATTCCTTTCTTATCATCTCTTTTCTCAAATACAGAAGATATATACTGTCGCAAAAAAACCAATCAGATTTTTCCTCATCCTTGGTAACGATGATCCGCGACTCTGTGAGAAGTTCTTTCTGGAGGCAGATAGCAATAGTATTCTTACTTATGTCCACAATAAAACCGTTGCCTTTGGAAATTTTTTTGTTACCGGCTACTCCTATGTACCACCAACCCCTTTTCAATTAAAAGATTGGGAACGGTATGATGTTTCCCGCCATCTTGATGTTGGTGCAATGTCACCTGAAAGCGGCTATCGAACGATTGATATTCCCCTAGACGACATACGATATGCTACTATCGCAGAAGATATCGATCGACTTTCTCAAGATGCTCCTGTTGATCGAACGATTTTCCTGTTCCATTCTCCCCCCTATGGGTCAGATTTAGACCGAGCGGCATTGAATGGTAAGATGGTAGATCATGCGCCAGTGGACGTTCATGTTGGCAGTATTGCCATTCAACGCTTCATCAAAAAGAAACAACCATTTTTGACACTTCACGGACACGTTCATGAATCTGCTCGATTGACTGGCAAATGGAAACAGCAGTTTGGTCAAACGTATTCCTTTTCTGCAGCTCACGACGGCCCTGAACTTGCCGTTATTTCCTTTGACACTGATGATTTGAGCAAAGCGTCAAAAGAGCTCATTGATCTCTAAGTTTTTTCTTTTTTCAGATTGATTTTTTTCACACTCATATATGGAGAAGTGATGTGTGATGCCCATGAGGTCTTTTTCTTGATATCTTCATCGGTGATAATATGCACATCTAACAGATCGCCCGTTGCAATGCCCGTTCTCTGTTTGTTTTCTTCATCAATTTTTTTGCCCCACTCTTCAAACCAAGCTTGAAGTTTTTCTCGTTGTTCTTCCGTTCCTTTGAAATGAACTAAAAGATCAATATCACTCGCAGGGCCTGCACTTCCATCCTTGGTACTTCCAATTAAGTATATTGATTCAATTCCATAGATCTCGGGGTCGAGCGCCTCGGCAATCTCTTCTACCTTTTGCATACGCCAGCTCCAATGATCTGGCGGCTTTAAAAATGCAAGTGCTTCTCCTGCCTCTCCGTCCATAATAACCGAAAGCGTAGAACTTTCTTCTAAATCTGATGTTTTTATTACTTTTACTACGTTCTTAAACGTTTTGTAAGCAGGAAGCAGTGAGGATAAGTGATTCTCTGCATCGAGCAAGATGTCTTCGTTGAATATACTCTTTGGTTGATTTGGGTAGAGAGGTAAATATCGTATTTCTGCTTCTACTAAATCCTGAAAGAAATGTGTTCCAAATGAAAGTTCTGGCGTGTATTCTCCCTTTTCTTTCGCAATTTCAACCAGCATTGACGTGTTATTAATGTCCCCATACTTGACTGGGACACCAAGTTTGATATCTCCTCTACTTCCCCACCTCCCAGGTCCCATGAGAATAAATTTTCTTTTTGGTAATTTCGTGTTCAATTCGTTGATGATGGTGGCTACTTTTTGCATGTCTACTCTCGATTCTAGCGTTGTGTATTCTTCGGGAACCACATAGACAAGATATTCGACGTTTTCTATTTGCCCTGTCGTGACATATTTATTTGTCGAAAATACTTTCCGACTCTGAGGAATATCTTTGGGAATCGGTTTTCGTTCAATACCTCTGCCTTGACTTTGGGGTCGGCACTGAAGAATATAAAGAT
Source organism: uncultured Thermoplasmatales archaeon (assembly GCA_964638175.1). Classification (GTDB taxonomy): domain Archaea; phylum Thermoplasmatota; class E2; order DHVEG-1; family DHVEG-1; genus JAFGDG01. The sequence continues at coordinate 83,651 of CAZWZY010000002.1, forward strand.
GATTTCCGTCTGAGGCAAATTCTACATCTACTGGAGTTCCAATTTTCTCTTCAAGAAGATGCATAATTCGCTTCATTTTTTCAAGAAAGTCTCCCCGTTCAAAGAGATTGGCAAAGGTGATTACCATATCTTCTTCTTGAGGGTTGAATAAGGCACTTGGCGGGCTCAATTGCCCGTCTTTATATACCGAAACAATCTGGTCGATGTAAGGAAGTTCATCTGTCTGCTCTCTAAAAAATTCAATCGCGTCAACAGTTTCAATTGCTCTCGTCTCTAGATTAATGACATCCATGTACCGGGGAGAATATTGAATTCGTTCACTCAGTAACGTATTAACTTGTAGATTTGGTCGGTTAGGTGATACGAGTATGGGATAGTCGTTGCCCACTCTATCGACTGCTCGCGTGCCCAAGCCCGGAACAAGTCGAATCATTCCATCTTCACGTCGTATCCGGGGAGACCATCGAAATTCATTTCTACTAAAGGCAACCCCCGCATATGCCGGAACATAATAATGACCGACTTTTGTTCCCACCACCTCTTGGATTAAAATACCCATTTCTTCACTAAAGTCAAGAAGGCCACGCTCACGGCGATATTCGATAGGATCTGGACTAAAGGTTGACGCGTACACTTCTGCAATGGCATCCATAAGGGAATTCAATCTTTCTTCCTCACTACCCGTATTGGGAACAAATAGACTCTTGTATTTTCCTGAAAAGGCAGCACCGAAACTGTCTTCGAGAAGACTGGATGATCTGACGATAATTGGCCTTCCTTCAAACTCCCTAATGACCTTCCTAAAACCCTCTACAATCTCATGAGGGAAAGTCGCATTTTTAAACACCTGCTCTAAAAATGGCTGTTCTTGTCGTATTTGATCAGGATGAAGATATTTGATGTGAAATGCTTCATCCAGGTCGTTATAGTGGACAAAATTGAGGATAGTATCAGAAGTAACATACCAACTTTTTGGGAACGCAATATCTTTGAGAATCTCATCTGTTTTCATTGCTTCTTTAATAACTTTCTCTGCAAGCATCACACCAGATGTTTTTCCACCAAATTTCCCTGAACCTTGTGCAGGGCCGACGACGTGATTTAAGAGATGGATAAAATCCTCGAGTTCAATGTATCGTTTTCCTACATTGACATACTCTAATCGGTCAGTAAAGAACCGTCGTATAAGTGCTGTTTTGATACTGATTTTATCTTCAGACGCAAGAGTTGTTTCTACATCTTCTTGTTCAAAAAATCTGTTCAGTTCATCAGTAATTTCCACTAGAGGTATGCCTGGTTTTTGAGATGAAAGTAACAACGGGCGCGCCTTATCTTGTTTCATCCACTCTTGAAACATACTGGAAATCTCTTCAGGAGGAATACTTTCCTTTGCTATCTCAAATATTTGTTTTTGCACGTGCTTGAGCGATTCTAAATCCTGTCGTGGATTTGGCATATTAATGCCGCACCACTGACTTGATGCGGCATTTCTATCAACGGGACAGAGTTTACCCAGAAGTGCGGTAATTTTTTCATTTTCATATCGGTAAAGGCAATACACCATTTTTCTTGTCAGCCTGAGCAATGTTCGCGGATCTGTTTTAATTAAAAGATCGATGATTACTTCCCAATCTTGCTTTTGTTCAACGTCGTCTAGCTGTTTCCTCTTCGTTTTTCTGCCAGATTTGATCATTTTTTCGGCGCGAGTAAGTTGTTCTCGAACATGTGCTTCGCTTACCAATGTTCCAAGAAGATCGGCGATGGTATCTATCAATCGACGTTCATCAATAAGAAACGGCCCTTCATCAATCTCGGGCTTTTCTTTTAGATAGTAAACTTCTAATGTGCCTATTTTTTTGTTATCAGAGACGATTTTACCCACCTGTCCCCATTTTGTCTTTTGAAAATTTTTCGTTTTGTATTCATGACCATCGATAGTTATTTTAGCACATGTTATGTCTGGATATTGCCATGCTGGTGGGATAAGATTAACAATTTTTTGCAACGCCTCATCAAACGAAAGCGTTTTGTCTTTGACAATAGTGCTAAGACCATACAAACAATTGAGTTCTTTTACTCGCTCTTTTAATGCATCAATTTCAGCATCAGTAAATTCGAGTGTTTTCTCTTTCTTTGGTTCTGTCATGATTATCTTCCACTTTCCTTTATTTTTTTCTTGTCTGGCTGTTGTCTGATAATTGCTTTTCCTTTTTTCCCATCTATTATCGCTTGAAGATTGTTCCTAGCTTTCACATGAGTAATGAATTTTGTTTCTTCTACTTTTTCTTGGGAAGCAAGCCACTTCCAATCTATGTCTTCTTCCTTTTTTGTGATCAGATATCCTACTTCTGAGGCAATCATATCATGAAAGAAATGCGACCCTTGTGAAGGATCAATATGCCGTTCTTTATATGGTGTTTCAACAATTACTTTTGCACCAGCAACGTCACTCCAGATGACAGGGATGCCCAGCCATGGATCGGATGATCCCCACCGACCTGGGCCAATAAGCACATACGGTTTCTTTTCATTCATGAGCTTAGTATTTATTTTTCGAATTTCTTTTACTACATAACTTGACTGAGAAAGATCAAATACATCTTGATTAATGTACACAATGTCTGGAATATTATTGGCGATTCCATTACCTAACGCATTTTCACTATAGATCAACGTATCCTTTTTGGGAATATTTTCGATATTAATATCAATTTTTTTATCAGGAGATATCATATTTCTTATCTGCAAAATAACCAGTTCAGCAGGTTCTTTTTTGTCTTGAGGAATTGTTACGGCAAATTCAATTTCTACAGGGTAGCCTAATGCCAATTCACTAATTCGCAAGAGGAGTTTGATTGCTTTTGTGAGAGGAATTTCATCATAGTTAATAATGGGAGAAAAATCAACAACAACTGATCCCTCATCATAGATTCCAGGATATAGCTTATCATCTTGAGAGACATAGGTTGATACAATTTTATCCAGAACGCCGTGTTGTTTTGCAATATCGATATCAAGTTTTTCCAGCGACGTTTCCTCATTATAATCTACAAACCTGTAGATTGATTTGAGGTTTAACGCATAAAAATGAGTTTGTGCATATTTCATATAGTCCTTTGGTGTGCCAAATAATGGTGCTTTTGGTCGTTCTGGGCAAAACGCAAACGTACTCCCCCCGCCTACTATTTCTTTTCCAAGTCCTAGAGCAAGATAAACAATACCATCCTCTGGTTTGCACGGCCCTGAAGGGTAGTAGTTATATGATTTTGCAACACCAGAAATAGGGGGATAGAAATACGGCCCATGACGGTCACCAGCCAACTCTTGAATGAGAACAGCCATTTTTTCGTCACCGATGTTTTTTGGAGTAGATTTGATATACGTCCGTGCCCGTTCAAAATAGGTAGATGCATAGACATATTTTATCGCATTACACACTTCTTGAAAGCGAAAATCAGTTTCCCATGACTCATTTGGGAGGATCATTGATGCATAAATGCCTGCGAATGGCTGCATAAGAGAATCTTCAAGAAGACCGGAAGAGCGAACAATGAGCGGTTTACGCATGGTTCTGATAAATGCCCGGAGATCCCCAATCACTGTCGCAGGAATACTTGCTTCCATATATTTAGCAGCAATACGTTCGTCAGAAGTATGCAATACATCAATATCAGAAAGATGATTGTGCTGTATAAATTTGTCAAATATATCTGTTGTGAGGATGACGCTCCGCGGAATGGTAATTCTCAGACCAGGAAACATATCTTCAGAGAGATATTTTGACAAGATTTTTGCTAAAAATGCTGTCCCACGGGCCTTACCGCCAAGTGCCCCATCGCCGATGCGGCTCATTTTTACTAATGGATCGACGGCACTACGGGCAAAACTTGAAATTGCTGTCCGATTAATCGAATAATGATATTCTTCCAGTGCCTCATTAAGACGAGATTTTAGTAAGTCTCCATTTTGGGATTCACGCTCTAGTGTCAAACATTTTTCTCCCAACTCCACTTCGCCTATCATTTTCAACCATTTGGAAATTTTGTGGTTTTTTACCTCCTGCAGAATAAGTTCACTATCAAGTGTTGTAAGAGCTCGTTTAAAATCCTTCATCGTCTGAACGTGAAAGACAGCATCTCCCGTCTCATTTGTAAACTCAAGTTTTCGAGGACCAAGAATTTGCCGAATGAAATTACGTATGGTAAAAGAAGACCCTTGAGAAAGTTTTGATATATATTGAATATTTTTACTATCAATCCCTTTTTTTTCGATGGGATCTGATGATTGAATGAGCACGGACATCTCTGGTTTTTCCTGGGTTATTTTTTTAGTAAATGCAATGCCCGCATCTTGTTTTTTCCCGAGACAATTGTCGGTGACAACGCCAATGAGATCATCTTTGTATTGCTCATATAAGGAGAGGCCCTCCTCGAGGTTTTCTGCATGAATAACAAAGGGTCTTCGTTTAAATCGTAGGGTTTTTTGTTCACACGAGAGATCGTCTTGTAAAACATCATGTAAAAACAGGCATATTTCTTCGTAAATAAGCGCGAGATAACTCGAATAATGTTGAATAGAATCTTCTAGCAGTAATATACATTTCCTCCCATCTGCTGATGAAGATGATTTAACATTTTGTTTGTCCTCAAAATACTGAACGATACTGAGAATAATTTTTCCATCACCATTCCAAGTGAAGAATTTTGTGACAGGTGTTTTTTTATCCGCAATCTTGGCTAAATCGGCGTTATTATTGCCCAACAGCACCATCGGCGCCTGTGCTTTTTCTCCCAGTTGTTGAATTACAGAATGGATTGAATCATTCTGAGGCAAGAAAAAAAGAATAATTAAATCAAAATTTTCTTTCTCAAGTAGCGATACTCCTTCCTTTACGGTTTCTACATGGACAATTGTTGGTGGTGATTCTTGTTCATCAAATGCACACCACTCCGCAAAAAGGGTAATGAGTCGCCCCTCTTCTTCCAATAGGAAGTATTCAAAAGAAGGAGAAAGCAACAGTATTTTTTTGATGTGATATCGACGAAACTGTTTGACTAAATCATAGCAAGTATCTTGGTTTATCCCTACTGATTGACCTGTTATTTCTTCAATTTGTTGTTGAATTTCCTGTTCTTTATTATTTAAAGCCATGATCGCAACTACTTATACCCATCCTCGCAACTTACAAGCTTCAGCTACCCGCTGGATGGCAATCATGTATGCGGCATCACTGATTCTCACTTTTTTACGTTGTGCAAGTTCCCACACTTTATAAAATGCGTCGGTCATCTTGTTATCTAATTTTCCCAATACTTCTTCTTTAGTCCAATAGTAGTTTTGGTTGCTTTGCACTTGCTCGAAATAGCTGCATACCACTCCACCAGCATTTGCTAAGAAGTCTGGAATTACTAATACTCCTTTTTTGATGAGTATGTCTTCTGCTTCAGGAGTTATCGGACCATTTGCTCCACCGATAATAATTTTTACACTTGCTTTTATGTCATTCACATTGTTCTTCGTGATGGAATTTTCAAGAGCTGCAGGGATCAGCACATCTACATCATGTGTAAGCCATTCACATCCAGGCATTATGATGTACCCAAGTTTTTCTGCTTTTAGTTTATCAATAGTTCCAAAACGATCAGTGATTTTTCTCAACTCTTCCATGTTAATGCCATTTTCTTTGTAGTAGCTATAGGCACACCCGTCTTTTTGATCCCAGCAAGAAACACATACGACGGTACCGCCATAATCAATAAACAACTCTGCGGCGTATTGTGCAACGTTTCCAAATCCTTCTATTGATGCTTTCGTTTTAGTGATATCCATGTCCGTTTGTTTGAGAACCTCTCTCAACTGATAGATTAATCCGTATCCTGTGGCCTCGGTTCTTCCTAAAGATCCACCAAGAGCTACTGGTTTACCTGTAATAATTCCAGGATATTGACCACCAGTAAGGGTCTGGTATTCATCCATCATCCAGAGCATGTGTTGACTGTTGGTCATAACATCAGGTGCAGGAACATCGCGTACCGGTCCGATATCTCGAAAAATCTGTCGTATCCATCCACGACACAATCGTTCTTGTTCACCTTCTGACAGATCATGGGGGTCACAAATAATGCCTCCTTTTGCCCCGCCAAGAGGAATGTTTGCAACCGAACACTTCCATGTCATCCACATGGACAGTGCACGAACCGTATCAGCGGTTTCTTGCGGGTGAAATCGTATCCCTCCTTTACAGGGCCCAAGCGCGTCGTTATGCTGTATTCTAAACCCCCTAAAAATTCTAATTTTTCCATCGTCCATTTTAACAGGGATAGTTACGTGATACTCTCGTAAGGGATTTCGTAACAATTCTCTTGAGGGTTCATCAAGATTCAACATATCGGCAATTCGATCGAATTGTTGTTGTGCCATTTTAAATGGATTGTACCCTTCTTTTGCCATAGACTTTCCCCCGTAAAATTTGGAGTCGAAGAGCGGATATATACAACTACGATATAAACCATTTGTTTCTTTTTACATATATTGTCGAAAAAAAGAAAAAAGAAGGCAGAAAACCTTCTTTACATAACGCCCTGGTCAAGCATGGAATCAGCAACTTTGACAAAGCCAGCGATATTTGCTCCTTTAACGTAATTTATATAGTTGCCTTCTTTACCATATTTGACACAATTCTCGTGGACGCTCTTCATAATCCATTGCAGTTTTTCGTCAACTTCTTCTCTACGCCAGGACATACGTAGAGAATTCTGTGACATTTCAAGCGCACTGGTGGAAACACCACCAGCATTTGCGGCCTTGCCAGGTCCATAGAGAATCTTATTCTTTTGGAAGATCTCAATTCCTTCTGGTTCCGTTGGCATGTTTGCTCCTTCAGCTACACAGATACACCCGTTATCAACAAGAGTCTTTGCATCTTCTTTGCTAATTTCATTTTGTGTAGCGGAGGGAAACGCCATATCACATTTAATATGCCAAGGTCGCTTGCCTGCTTCGTAGGTAATGCCATATTTTTCTGCATATTCTTTGATACGACCTCGCTTCACGTTTTTCAGTTCCATAACATAGGAAAGTTTCTTTTCATCAATGCCTTCAGGATCGTAAATCATGCCTGATGAATCAGACAACGTTACTACTTTTGCGCCTAATTCAATTAATTTTTCAACAGTATACTGTGCCACGTTACCCGATCCGGAAACCGTACAGGTCTTTCCTTTCATGGTTTTCCCATCAAGTTTCATCATTTCTTGGGCAAAATAAACACAACCATAGCCCGTTGCTTCTGGCCGGATAAGACTTCCTCCCCAATTCAATGCCTTTCCGGTAAGTATGCCACTGAATTCATTCTGAAGCTTCTTATATTGTCCAAAGAGATAGCCTATTTCACGTCCACCGACACCGATATCTCCTGCAGGAACATCGGTGTTTGGTCCAATGTGCCGGTACAGTTCATTCATAAAACTTTGACAAAATTTCATGACTTCATTGTCAGATTTTCCCTTGGGGTCAAAATTAGACCCTCCTTTTCCGCCACCGATTGGTAGGGTAGTCAAGCTATTTTTGAATACTTGTTCGAAGGCAAGAAATTTCAGGATACTTAAGTTCACACTTGGGTGAAAGCGCAGCCCTCCCTTATATGGACCAATGGCACTATTCATCTGGATACGGTATCCTCTGTTTATTTGGATTTCACCGTTATCATCTAGCCAGGGAACCCGAAACATAATAACACGTTCAGGTTCCGCTATTCGTTCTAAGATTTTTGCCTTCCTGTACTTTGGATTCTTATCAATAAAAGGCATGATACTTTCTGCTACTTCTTGCACTGCTTGATGAAATTCTTTTTCACCAGGATTTTTTGCAACAATATCTTCCATAAATTTTTCAACATTTTTATCCATAATATTCCTCCCTATGCAGGTGACATCGTATCGTACGTCCCTATTAAAACCTTATTGGTATTTTTTCTATCTGGTAAGCTCGTGCTCTATGTAATATTGCCCAGGATCCCCCTCCGAAAAAGTAAACTTCTTTTCTTTGCATAATTTAATCATGGGAATATTGTCTTTCATGACGATTCCATACAGTTTCTTTAGCCCTTTGTCCTTGGCAATGTGAATCGTGTAGTCAAGAAACTCTGATCCCAATCCCAATCGTTGCCATTTATCGCTTACGATAAGAGCAAATTCTGCAGTGTCATCTCGCCCCGGCTCTACGATAAGTCTAGTAACTCCAAGTAATCGTCGTTTTCCCTTCTCTGTTACTTCGCCAACAATACCAATTTCACGATCATAATCGATATTACAATACCGCGTGCGCATTTCATGCGGGGTATCTTTGATAATTCTAAAAAACCGAAATCGAACCGACTCCTCAGAAAACGTTTTGAACATCTCAAGCCAGAGTGGCTCATCTTCCGGTTTTATTGGTCTCAGTAAAACCTCGGTTCCATCTTTCAACATAATGGTTTTCATATATTTTGTTGGATAGGGGCTAATAATAAGATGTGGTTTTTCTTTTGGATGTTCATCAATAACAATACGCGCATCAACTGCAATTAAGTCGTCCCTTTCAACAATCAGAGGATTAATATCAATTTCCTGAATTTCTGGGTGATCGATGATTAATTGGGAGAAATTCATCATTGTTTCCTCTACCTTTTCCATGTGTGTTGGAGGAATTCCTCTAAATCCTTTGAGTAATTGATATGCTTTTGTTTTTTCAATAATGCGTTGAGTGATAACTTGATTTAACGGAGGAAAACCAAGAGAACGATCTTTGAATAGCTCCGTATAAATCCCTCCCATACCAAACAAAATAATAGACCCAAAAATCGGATCTTTTTTCGATCCTAGAATGAATTCGCCACCTTTCTTTTTCACCATTTTTTGTATGGTAACGCCTTCAATTGTCGCGTTGGGAACGTTTTGTTTCACGTTTTTCATCATGGTTTTGTATGCATCATATATTGCATCTTCACATTGCAAATCAAGGACGACACCTCCTGCATCACTTTTATGTGTGATTTGTGGTGAATGGATTTTCATTACTACAGGATATCCTATTTTCGTTGCAAGAGCCACTGCTTCTTTTTCCGACGTAGCTACTTCTGGTTTTGTGGTTTTAATATTGTACAATTCAAGAAAGTCCTTTGCTTCTTTTTCAGTCAGTAATGCCCTTCCTTCATTCAATGCATTAGTAAGGATTTTCTTTAACTTCTCTTGATTGGCAGCAGATGGTTTTACATCACGTTCTTCCGGTGTCTCAAATAATAATTCAAGATTCCGAGCATAGTGATAAAGATACATGTAGGATTCTACTGCTTCCTCAGGTGTTGAATATGCAGGAATGTCGTTTCTATTTAGCAATTGCCGGGCATGGTAGACGCTTTCTTCTCCAGGAAAGGCTACTAAAATAGGTTTTGTTGATTTTTTTGCTATATCAACAATCCGTTCTGACAATCTTCTTGGATCTGCCACTACCTGAGGCACACAAATGACGAGCAACCCATCGATTCCAGTATCGTCTAGACAGGCCTCAATGGCTTTTTGGTATCGATTTTCATCCCCATCTCCGATGATGTCAATGGGATTTCCTTTACTCCAGTGAGGAGGTAACGCTGCATGTAATTTTTCCATTGTTTGTGGTGAAAGCTTCGCCAATTTCCCTCCTAGTTCGATGATAGCGTCCGTTGCCAACACTCCCGGCCCTCCTGCGTTTGTGACAATGGCAAGATTTGGACCCGTGGGGCGTGGTTGTTTTGCCAGAATCGAGGAGCAATTAAACAAATCACTAATTTCTTTTACACGAACAACACCTGCTCGTTTAAATGCTGCATCGTACACCGCATCTTCTCCTGCCATAGCTCCTGTGTGAGATGCAGCTGCTTTTGCCCCTTCACTAAATCGACCTGATTTGATGACGATGATGGGTTTTGCTCGAGCAAAACTTCGTGCTGCACTCATGAATTTCCGCGCATCAGTAATAGACTCCACATAGAGAACGATACTTCGAGTATGAATGTCTGTTCCAAAATAATCAATGAGGTCACCAAAATCGACATCAAGCATAGAGCCGACTGAAACAAATGAACTAAAGCCAACTTTTGCTGCTGCTGCCCAATCAAGAATGGCCCCACAGACAGCTCCACTCTGTGAAAATAAGGCAATATTCCCTCGCTCAGGCATTGATCCTGCAAACGTTGCATTTAAATTAAGGTACGGAAGAATAAATCCTACACAGTTAGGACCAACAATTCTCAACCCATATTTCTTTTTTGTTTTTACAAGTTGTTTTTCAAGAGATGCTCCTTCTTTCCCAATTTCTTTAAAACCTGCCGAAATAATCAAGATTCCTTTGATTCCTTTTTTTCCGCATTGCTCAACAACATCCAAGACCACTCTTGAGGGGGTAGCAATGATTGCTAAATCGACGGCTTTGGGGAGGTTATCAATATGTGGATATGCTTGAACGCCCTGGATACTTTCTTTTGTTGGATGGACCGGGTAGACCACTCCTTCATACCCTGAGCCAATTAAATTTCGAAAAATGCGGTATCCTGCGGACCCTACTTTATCACTTGCTCCAACGACAGCGATGCTTTTCGGCTTAAAAATGTTATCTAGTTTTTCGACACCCATAGTCATTCCCCTATCAAGAAAATGCGGTCGTGCCCCCATATTAAATGGTGTTAATAAGCTTATCGTTTCATTACCTAGATAGATTACAATGCCCAGTGATCTGCCAATATAGTTTTTACCTCAACAACTCGATGTTCGACTTCTTGTATGTGAGGATCAGCGATGTCTTCTTCACTCAGATAGGTGTGCTTTTCAAGCAGTCCACAAACAATATTGTAATATGATTTTACACTGGCATCGCTGTTGTAACCACCACCAAAGGCAACAAGCAACTTATTACATGTTTTGGCGGAGAGATCTTTCATGCGTTTTCCCAACTGATAATACGTTTGATAGGTCAGTCTGAGATTTGCCAAGGGGTCTGAGTGATGAGTATCAACGCCAGATTGGTAGAAGATTACTTGTGGGTCGAATTGAGTGGCCAATGGGGGGATAAGTTCACGAAAGGCATACCGAATGCTTTGACTTCCGGTTCCAGGAGGAAATGGAAGATTTACATTGTACCCCTCTCCTGCATCTCTGCCAATTTTATCAATGGCTCCTGTTCCGGGGTATAATGTTCGCCCATCTTGATGAAATGAGATAGTCATTACTGTTGGATCATCATAGTAGATGTCTTGTGTACCATTACAATGATGAACGTCAAGGTCAACTATTAAGAACCGCTCAAGACGATATTGTCGTCGTAGATATTCGATAGTGACGGCAATATCATTGAAGAAACAGAATCCTGAGGAGGTACTGCTACTTGCGTGGTGAAAACCAGCAAGGGGATTGATCATACACTCAAAATCTTCAAATAATTTTTTGCCAGCCAGTATAGTACCGCCAGTCACCAGTGCTGCAACGTCATAGATACCTACTGGTGCAGGAGTATCAAAAGCTAGCATTCCTCCAGTTTTGCTAAGGGTTTTTAGTTTATCAATATACTGTTTGGTATGGACACGAAGCAGATCATCATCCGTTGCTTTTGTGGGAGTAAATTGAATTAATTCCTTTAATATGCCTGTTTTTTCCAAATATTCCATTGTTTTTTTTGGTTTATCTCCCACTAAAGGATGAGTTGTTCCGAGATCATATTTATTATAATCCTGATGGTAGACGACACCTATCATAAGCATGCGCATCACCTTCTTTCGTATATAGCTTATCAGGTCCGGGTTGCCGCATCTTAAATGTTCAATATAAAATTTGGTTAAAATCCAATATTTATATGAAAATTACCAATAACAATATAAACAATGAGCAACATAACTATCCTTAAGTAAAGATGACGGTGATCACCATATGATTGAATTTACAAGTATCGACCTATTTGGTTTTGAACTATTTATTGCTGTAATCATTCTCGCATTTTTTTGTGAATTAGTCGACTCGTCATTGGGCATGGGATATGGAACAACATTGACTCCTGTCCTGCTTATTATAGGATTTAATCCTCTTGCTATCGTCCCTTGTATCTTACTTTCTGAACTTTTTACAGGACTTGCTGCAGGCGTAGCACATCATAGAGCAGGTAATGTGAATTTCACTCGCGGATCTCTGCATTTGAAAATAGCTCTTGTCCTAGCAATATGTAGTATTGTTGGTGCAGCTCTCGCTGTTTTTATTGCAATTAATATTCCAAAACTTTGGCTTAACGCCTATATCGGCATCATGGTATTGGGTATGGGTGTTGTGATGGTAGCAACCCTCAATAAAACGTTTAGATTCTCTTGGAAAAAGATCACTGGTCTGGGGTTAATCGCTGCGTTTAATAAGGGAATGAGTGGTGGGGGGTATGGTCCTGTTGTGACGGGTGGACAAATTCTTTCTGGAATTAAAGGCAATCATGCTGTAGGAATTACCTCCCTTGCAGAAGGTTTGACTTGTGTGGTTGGTGTTATTGTTTTCCTGTTGTCCCCTGGATCTGCTGATTGGCAATTAGCTCCATCACTGATTATTGGTGCCATGCTTTCCGTGCCTTTTTCTGCAGTAATTGTTAAAAGAGTACCGACAAAATCACTAACAATCTCTATTGCGGTTCTCACTATCCTCTTGGGTGTTTACACTCTGGTGAGATTGTTCATGTAAAAAGGCAGGTAAAACGTTATATTGAAAGCAAAACAATATGTATTGTAAAAATGACAAATTATTTATGAAGCGAGGCTGTTTGATACTATGGATACTATGAAAGTTGAGTTGAATGATGTCAGATGTATTACGGATACGGCATTGACCATTAGGGGATCACGCCGCAGAATTACTGTGCCTTCAGAAGTTGTAGACTTGCTGAAATTACATGACGGTGATAAGCTTCGATGGATTGTGTTTGATGATGGCAATATCCATCTGCATAAGGTAAAAAAATAACTGTTTTTCCGATCCGCTATCCAGATTTTTAGCAGCTTTTATATAGCAATATTTGATAAGAGGATGGCAAAGCTATCAGTAGATTCCAAAAATTTAAATAATTAACGATTGTTAATTGTAGGGAGGTACATTCATGAGTATCGTTGACTTAACGTCTATGGGGGAAGCACAAACTCAATTACGACAAGAAATTAATGATCGCTTGGCTCGATTGCAAGACGAATATTCTGACTATTGTTTTCAGTGTGCGAAGTGCACGTCTGGTTGTGAGGCACATAAATTGCTGGAACTTGAACCACACAAAATAGTCGCTCTTCTAAAACGAGGTCTCATTGATGAAATGACGAACTCCGATGTTATCTGGACTTGCATGAGCTGTTTTAAATGTCGTGAGCGATGTCCACAGAAAGTGGCGCCAGTTGAGATTTTATTTGCATTAAAAAATCTCGCAGTAGCGAGTGGTAAACAAATTCCTGGAAACTATACTGCTTGGCTTCAATCAGTATTGTCTAGCGGCCTTCTCCAAGAGGTAAAAAGTGTTTCCACTCGAGATAATAAAACCAAAACACGAGCAGATCTTGGCCTTCCCATCATTTCTAAACCAACAGATCCAATGAAATTTCAGACGATGCTTTCAAAACTTGCCGTTGAAAAGGTATAAGGGGATTATGATGAAAAAATATGCGTTATATCCTGGTTGTGTGGTGCCAACGGAACAGTATGCCTATGAATTATCATTGCGTGCAGTGGTTCCAAAACTTGATATCGAACTTGTTGATCTCAACGGATTTTCTTGTTGCGGGGAACCGCTAAAAAGTGTCAATCAAATGCTTACGATTGCCCTTTCTGCACGAAATCTTGCCCTTGCTGAAAAAGAAGGACTTGACGTTTTTGCTCCCTGCCCTATGTGCCATCTGGCACTTTCTGAGTGTAAGCGAATACTGGACTCTGATCCGGCGATGAATGAAAAAGTAAATGCTTTTCTCAAAGACGAAGAACTTCACTATTCAGGAACTTCTGATATCGTTACCACTCTTGATCTATTGCACGATGTAATTGGTGTTGAAACGATAAAAAAACAAGTCACGAAGCCACTGAAAGATTTGAAAGTTGCGACTCACTATGGCTGTCACCTTGTACGACCCACTGAGATTGGACGGGTAGATGATGCAGAGAATCCTCAGAAGATGGAAACAATTCTCAAAGCGATGGGTGCAGAACCCATTGATTATCCTGAAAAGCTAGATTGTTGTGGAGGTTTGCTTACGGCAAATCTCCCTGAGTCAGCATTGACCAAAACAGGTCAAAAATTGCAGAAGGTTCAGGAACAGGGATTTGACGCGTTTGTTGATACTTGTCCCTGGTGTCATCGACAATATGATTCCAAACAGAAAAAAGCAGGTGAGACTGTTGCTGCAAAGCTTGATGTTCCTGTGTTGTATCTTACTCAGCTCCTTGGTCTTTCGTTTGGTATCTCAAAAGACAAACTTGGTCTTGATTTGAATCTTAGTCCAGTGAACAAATTAACGATGGTGGGGGGCGATTAGTATGGACAGAAAGATCGGCGTATTTGTCTGCCATTGCGGAATTAATATTGCATCCACTGTTGATGTTAGCATGCTTGTCGACTATGCAAAAACATTGGATGGAGTCGTCGTTAGTAAGGATTACAAGTATATGTGTTCTGATGTCGGCGCAACTCTCATTAAAGATGCTATAAAAAAACACAAACTCGATGGCGTAGTAATCGCCTGTTGCTCTCCGCGAATGCATGAACATACCTTCCGAAATGTTGTTGAAGCAGGCGGTGTCAATGCATTTAATCTTGAAATCGCGAATATCCGAGAGCAATGCTCATGGGCCCATGAAGATAAAGCGCGGGCAACAGACAAAGCAAAGGCGCTGGTGCGTGGTGCCGTTTCGAAAGCAAAATTGTTAGAACCACTTGAAACGTCAAAGATAAGCGTGAATCCTAATGCATTGGTTATTGGCGGTGGTATCGCGGGTATTCAAGCAGCCCTTGATTTAGCGGAAGAAGGACACAAGGTATATTTAGTTGAAAAACGTCCAACGATTGGTGGACGCATGGCTCAACTTGATAAGACGTTCCCCACTCTCGATTGCTCTGGATGTATTTTAACACCAAAAATGATGGAGGTTGCCAATCACCCCAATATTGAACTATTGACCTATGCTGAAGTGACTGGTGTTGACGGGAGTATCGGTAATTATGCGATTACGGTGAACAAGAAAGCACGCTATGTCGACCTCGACAAATGTACTGGGTGTGGAGACTGTGTGGAAGCATGTCGATTGAAAGGAAGAATTACTAGTGAATTTGATGAAGGTATGGGGAAACGAAGTGCTATTTACATGTCCTTTCCACAAGCAGTGCCACTAAAATGTACTATTGATAAAGACCATTGCTTGATGCTCACCCGTGGTAAATGTGGAACTGGCCCACTTTGTGTAGATGCTTGTGAAGCAGGGGCTATTGATTTCAAACAGAAAGACAAAACAATGGAATTGAATGTCGGTGCCATCGTGGTTGCTACAGGGTACGACGTCATGGATCCGTCTAGTATGTACGAATATGGATATGCTCGCTCTGATGATGTAATCACTACTATGCAAATGGAGCGGTTGATCAATTCCTCGGGTCCGACTGGTGGTGAAATTGTACGCCCTTCAACCGGAGAAAAACCAAGAAGTGTTACCTATATCTTATGTGTAGGATCACGTGATGAAACCGCATGTACGTGGTGTTGTCGAATTGGGTGTATGAGTGCGTTAAAACAAGTATATTTGCTAAAAGAAAAATGTGGCGATGATGCAGAAATCAATATTTGTTATACAGACATCAGATCATTTGGAAAAGGCTATGAGGAATTTTATCGTAAGATCCGTGGTATGAATGCCAATTTCTTCCGAGGGCGTCCTTCAGAAGTTCGAAACGCAGGTGATCACCTTACTATTGACATCTTTGATACAACTACCAATAAACTTTTTGAAATTTCTACTGATCTTGTCGTGCTTGTTCCTGCACTCATGCCGAGAACAGATGCAGATGAACTTGCCCGAGTATTGCGCATATCAACAAGTGCTGATGGCTTTTTGCTTGAAGCTCATCCCAAACTTCGCCCCATGGATACCTTTACGGGTGGTATCTTTATTGCCGGTTGTTGCCAAGGACCCAAAGATATTCAGGACTCCGTTGCGCAAGCAAGCGGTGCAGCCGCTCGGGCAGCAACCATTCTTTCAAAAAAAGAGCTAGAAGCAGAGCCACTGGTCTCCTTTGTAGAGGAAGATCTGTGTTCTGGATGTAGCTCCTGTCTTGCAGTCTGTGCGTATAACGCGATAGATCTTGTGAAAGAAGAGGATGGAAAATCACATGCCACGGTCAACGAGGCACTCTGTATGGGATGCGGTGCGTGTGTTGGCTCTTGTCCTTCCGGTGCCATGCAACAAAAAGGATTCAAAGATAAACAACTGGTTCCCATGGTTGATGAGATGATATCATCGTAGGTGTCATGTGTGAAAATTTCTGACCAACAAATTTGCTTGTTTCAAGAGAAGGTATTATCATTTTATAGACAGTATGGCCGCGATTTCCCATGGAGGAAAACGACCGATCCTTACAAGATTTTATTGTCTGAGGTGATGTTGCAGCAGACACAGGCCTCCCGTGTCATCGAATATTATATGCAATGGATTAGACGATGGCCAACTGTTGGGGCGCTCGCAGAAGCATCTCGGAAGGATGTGTTAAAAGCATGGATGGGGTTAGGATACAATCGCCGGGCAGTACATGTTCATCAAGCCGCCCAGACTATTACTAAAATATTTGCTGGCAATGTATTACAAGCTATGGAGCACTATGAGGAGGTGCCTGGAATTGGACCTTATACATCTAGAGCGGTACGAATTTTTGCAAGCAATGCCGGTATCGTTACTGTTGATACTAATATACGACGTATTTTCATTCATGAATTCTCTTTACCAGAGAACATCTCCTCTAAGGAGTTGTGGTCACTTGCTGAACAGTGCCTACCCAAAGATCAGAGTCGCAAGTGGCACAATGCATTAATGGATTATGGAGCATTGTTAATGACCTCGCGAAAAACAGGCATCCGCCCCCTTACCACGCAATCAAAATTTGAAGGTTCAGATCGGCAAATTCGAGGAATGGTTCTCCGACATTTATTACATCATCCTTCTTCTTTTGAAGAATTGAAAACGACAACAAAGGTAAACATGCCCCGACTCCAGAAAATACTTGAGAAAATGCTTCAGGAAGATATGATTTTTATCCGTAACGATCGGTATCGTATAAAAGAATGATGGTCTCTTTTATAGTTATGTACTCTATATTGCTATACTATAGAGACATTTAGAGAACAACAAGAGAAACTTAATTCGATTTTCATCACAAGATATTTAACACCTGAGCAAATACTATACTTGTCTGTGAGGATAGAGAGGAATAAAATGAAAGATGTTATCGATAACTTTGGCCGAAATGCTGGCAAAGTATGGAAGGCGCTAACCACTCATGGATCGTTAACACCAACGAGTCTCATGAAGACAGCAAGACTAACTGAAAAAGAATGCTATGCTGCTATCGGGTGGCTTGCCAAAGAAAATAAAATCTATACCGATGGAACTAACTACTATGTTGGAGAAACCAATTTAACTCCGACAATCGGCGAAAACGCGGGGAAGATGTGGCGACTCCTTGATACATGGGGGGAGCTAGATGACACCCATCTACCAAAGCTGGCAGGCATTAATTCATTGGATGCCTATTCCGCATTGGGATGGTTGGCTCGAGAAGGAAAACTAAATGCCAAAACGGTAAAAGTAAAAACATCGCCCATTAAATTTGAATTGAAATAAGAAACAACGACGCATTCCCATCGCACTTCGTTTCATAAAGGTGTAGTTACCATTAAGAGTTAAGATTCCCTGCTATTTTACGGTTAAGTGTCTCAAGCCACGAAGGTAATCCTTCAACGGTTCGGATCATAGCATGCTTGGCGATGATTTCCCGATATTTGAGATTACAGCGCACGCGTCCTTCAAGATTTTTACGGATGGTGTGGCATATATGTCCACCCCGTCGATCCCAGTCCATTAGTAAAATTATCTCAGTGTACTGACGAGCGATCATATCACAGAAACTGATCAATGACATGCCGACGTTGACACTGACGATGGTACCGTTCATTCCTAGCCTTCGTAATGCTGCGGTATCCTTATCTCCCTCAACAAGAATAGGGACAGTGATATTTTCCTCCCGAAGTTCTTTTAACATTTTTTCCAAAACTTCAAGAGAAGCGTTATAATCCATGAAGAGACTCCTGTAATTTCTGAGTCACGAGTGCTCCCGATACTTCTTTTAATAATATCGTCTTTGCCCGCCGTTTTTCCCCTTGGATGAGGAATACCTTTCGTTCTGGCACTCCAAAAAATGAGGCCACAGTGGTGAGTACTTCAGCGTTTGCTTTATTATCTTTTGCTGATGGTTCCACTTTAATTTCTATCCGTCTTCTCCAAGGGTTAAAGCCAGCAGGAAACTTTGTTGTTTTTGCACCAGATGTAACAAAAAGATTAAGATGGACGCCATCGTCCCGCTGTGTGACTGCATCACCCACCTCAGCCATAGAGTCCCTTATCTACAACGACTTTTAGCATTTCAGTGTTTCGCTTATGACCTTACACCCATTACACCGTACTTTCTTCAATAGCTGCCTTTCCTTTTTACAAAAACTTCTTATACGCAAAGTATATTCCAGCACCCCTGGGCATAGGGGGAAAATTTATCACTCAACATGCCTAACAGATATGTGTTTGTATATCTGTTGTACCTCTACATCACGCACGAAGGAAAGGTAGAACATATGGCTGAAGAAAATATCTCTGTATTAATGGACGAAAAGAGGGTATTTGCCCCCTCAAAAGAATCTGTTGAAAATACCAATGTCAAGCAGTGGATGAAGAAACATAATATCAGAACGCCCGATGAACTCTATAAAAAAAGTGAAGATTGGAAATGGTTCTGGGAAGAAGTTTCAAAGGATCTTGTTGAATGGTACAAACCCTACAAGAAGGTAGTCGAGTGGAACCCTCCCTGGGTCAAATGGTTTGTCGGTGCAGAATACAACATTGTTCATGATGCTTTGGACAAACATGTTACGACTTGGCGAAAAAATAAGGTTGCCTTTATCTATGAGGGCGAGCCTGGTGAAGTCAAAAAATATACCTACAATGATTTGTACATTGAAGTTAATAAAATGGCAAACGCACTCAAAAAACTGGGTGTCAAAAAAGGTGACCGTGTTGGTATCTATCTGCCCATGATCCCTGAACTTCCTATTGCTATGCTTTCCTGTGCAAAAATTGGTGCTATTCATTCCGTCGTGTTTTCTGGTTTTTCTGCTCTTGCTTTCCGAGACCGAGTCAATGACTGTGAGGCAAAGGTGGTTTTTACCTGTGATAGTTTCTATCGTCGTGGTAAAAAAGTACAATTAAAAAAACAAGCCGATGAAGCATTAGAGCAAGCACCGAGTGTTAAACACATGATCGTCTATAAGAGAACTGGTGACGCCGTTTCATGGGATGAAGGTAGAGACATCTGGTGGGGTGATGTCATAAAAGACATGCCGAAAGAATGCGAAACAGAGCATCTTGACGCTAACGATCCTTTATTTTTCTTATATACTTCAGGCACCACAGGTAAACCAAAGGGAATTATTCATGCTCATGGAGGTTACGCCGTGGGAATTTCCTATACCTTAAAATGGGTCTTTGATATGAAAGACGAAGATGTCTGGTGGTGTGCTGCTGATATCGGATGGATTACAGGGCATTCCTATATTGTATATGCTCCACTTATTCTTGGAGCAACATCAGTATTATATGAAGGCGCTCCCGACTGGCCACAACCGGATCGCTGGTGGGATATTATTGAGCGCTATGGAGTAACGTTACTGTACACGTCTCCAACCAGTATCCGATCCTTTATGCGCCAAGGTGAGGAATGGCCAAACAAGCACGATTTGAGTACGCTTCGGTTATTGGGCTCTGTGGGTGAACCGATTAACCCTGAAGCGTGGATGTGGTATTACAAAGTCATTGGTAAAGAGCGGTGCCAGATTATGGATACTTGGTGGCAGACTGAAACAGGGCATTTTGTGATTTCACCCTTACCACTCACGCCATTAAAACCTGGTTCAGCAACGAGACCTCTTCCTGGACTTTCAGCCGAGGTCTTTAGCGAAGAAGGAAAACCGATTCAAAATGCTGGCGGTAATCTAGTGCTGACTCACCCCTGGCCAGGTATGTTACGAGGCATCTACAAAAATCCAGAGAGGTATCAAGAAACGTATTGGAGTAAATTTGAAGATATCTATCTTGCTGGAGATGTCACCAGAAAAGACCAAGATGGTTTTTTCTGGATCCAGGGACGAGCAGATGATGTTCTCAATGTTTCTGGCCATAGGATTGGGAACTCTGAGGTTGAATCAGCGTTGGTAAGCCATCCGCTTGTTGCCGAAGCAGCGGTTATTGGTAGACCACATGAAATCAAAGGAGAATCTATTACTTCCTTTGTCGTGCTTCGTAAAGGAACAAATCCTAGTGAAGATCTTAAGAAGGAGCTTCGTGAGCATGTAGGTAAAGAAGTGGGCAAAATTGCTCGCCCTGATGAGATTTGGTTTGTCAATGATGTTCCCAAAACCAGAAGTGGAAAAATCATGCGACGAGTTATTCGCGCAAAAGCAATGGGTAAGGATGTTGGGGACACCTCAACGCTTGCAAATCCCGAAGCAGTGGATGGATTGTCAAAAGGGCAGTAGCTATTGCCCTTCTTCCTATTTTTTGAAAGCAAAAATCCTAAAGGCATGAAAGAGATACCACTAGGGAAGTATGAATCCAAGCCATAATCGTTCCTTTCAAGTAGAAGAAGCGACAATCATCATTAAAGAGTTTCTTGCCACCTATGTAAAGAATGCGGGATGCAAAGGAGTGGTGATTGGTCTTTCGGGTGGTGTTGATTCTGCGGCAATTGCAGTGCTCTCTCAACAAGTAATGGGGAAAAAACAGACACGCTGTTTGTTTTTACCAGAAAAAACAACACCTCAAAGAGATCACAATCATTGTACACTTTTGGTTAAGCAGTTTGATCTTTTTTGTAAAACAATTGATATTTCCACCTTAGTTCATCAGTGTTCAAAACATATTCCACTAGAGATGAACAAGTATGCCTTAGCTAACCTCAAAGCACGAATACGCATGATGATATTGTTTTCGTATGCTAATATGAATAATTTGCTGGTGTGTGGTACCTCTAATAAATCCGAATTGCTTGTCGGATATTTTACAAAATATGGTGATGGGGGAGTCGATATTCAACCGCTTGGCGATCTGTACAAGACACAAGTCTGGGAACTAGCTCGCTATCTCAAAATCCCTAAACCAATAATCAACAAACCCCCCACAGCCGGTCTGTGGCATAATCAAACCGATGAAGGAGAATTAGGGTTGAGTTACGAAACACTTGATATGATTCTGATGGGACTTGAACAAAAACAACCACTCGAAGAGATAGGCAGACACTCAAACGTTCCTTTGGTAGAGGTTAAGCGAATAAAACAAATGCGTGTTAAGAGTCAACACAAGCGACGATCACCGTTAATCCCTAAGATTGGACTACGAACACCAGGACTTGATTGGCGCAGTCCCATACAGGGAGGATAGTTTTCAAGTGTTCATACTCTTAGATTTTGATATATGAAAAATGAGTAAAAACAATGCTGTTTGTTGTTAAAATTATCATTAGCAGATGAGATTAAACATGGGTCTTGCGGCATGTCTGGCTCATTCATGCATTGGATATCGGTTACTTGAAGTTCGACAGAATCTTCTAGCCACACATCATCACCACGAATACTGATATTGCGGTAGTGACATCCTTGTTTACAATCATCCGTTTGTACAAAAAGAGTAGGATATTGACTGCAGTTTAAGGGAAGAGCATCATATCTATTTTCATTACCGTCAAAGACTCGAGCATGATGAGTGTGACCAGTTAATACCGCTTCCACGTCATATGCTTGGCACAGTGAAATAAATACCTCCCTATTTCGTGCGATTACCTTCTCCATCCTCCCTTGATCATTTCGATCATTTATTGCAGGGTGATGCATCAACACTATTTTTTGCTGAGAATTACACTGTTGCAACCCCCCCTCAAGCCACTGGATGTCCTCATCATAAAGACCGTCACCAAGAACATGAAACCACTTGGTAGGATCTGCATAATAATTGGGACCGGAATCCATAAAGAATAAACTCATATCGTTATAGGTGAGCACATACCGATCGTGGTCTGAAACATGAGCATTATCAATCAATCGATGATAATTGCTTAGATTTCTATTGAAATTATAATCATGATTTCCAGGGGTTGTATACACTGGGATAGTATACGAAGCATCCGCAAAAAACTGATCATTGTTCTTATACAGACAATCAACTAGTGCTTTATAATTCAATGCACCTGATAGTCCACTTCCACCCCATTCAACTAGGTCTCCCGTAATCACGACAAATGCTGGCTTTTCTGAAAAAGAAGTGATCGTTTCCATTGCCGTTTTAAAGATTATTGTTGTGACTTCTTCAGGATCGTAGAGTTTATGCATAATGTGAGTGTCAGTAATGTGAATAAAATAAAAATCATTGATAGTGAGATGAGAAGATGCTTGGGATGAAGAAATGATGGTTCCTTTTCCTCCAATCGACTGTTGATAGATCTCTCCTATGCTACAACTTGCTGAAATGAAGAGAAGAAAAAGTAAAAACAAAGAGACATAATATTTTAATGTGCTCATAAAAGTATGATGTATCATTAAAACATAAAGTTTTTGCCAGTAAGCTTCTCATATGCTTCCTGGTATCGCCGTTGCGTCCCTGTGACAACTTCTTCAGGTAATTGGGGCGGAGAAGAATGTTTGTCCCAGCCAGTAGTAGATAGATAATCGCGAACATACTGTTTGTCGAAACTAGGCTGACTCTTACCAGGTTCATATTGATCAGCAGGCCAAAAACGCGAAGAATCGGGCGTCAATAATTCGTCTACAATGGCAATTCTGTCATTAATTCTTCCAAATTCAAATTTCGTATCAGCAATAATAATGCCTTTTTCAAGAGCGTAGTTGGATGCAATATCGTAAATAGTCAGAGATAATCGCTTGATTTCTTCAGCAGCATCTTCACCAATAATCTCCTCCATCTTTTCAAAGGAAATATTGATATCATGACCAGTATCTGCTTTTGTTGAAGGAGTAAAAAGCGGCTCGTCAAACTGTTCTGATTCTTTCATCCCTGTAGGGAGCTGTATGCCACAAACGGTCCCATCTTTTTTGTACGACTTCCACGCAGAACCAGAAATATATCCGCGAACAATACATTCAACAGGAAAAACTTTTGCTTTTTTGACAAGCATCGATCTTCCTTTCAACATCTCTTCATATGCATGCAGTGATTCTGGAAACTGGTTAACTTCTGTTGTAATCATATGACTTGGCACTATATCCTTAAAAAAATCAAACCAGAATTTTGAAATTTGAGTCAGACATGCTCCTTTGTGGGGAATGGGGTTTGGTAATACCACATCAAATGCTGAAATACGATCAGTTACAATCAACAATAATTTGTCATTTACACCATAAACATCGCGCACTTTTCCTTTTTTGAATACTTGTAATGGTAACTCTGTTTGTGTTACAACAACCATCTTTTTTCCTCCTTATTTACAATATTTTCGTTCCTTTTTTCATGGATTTATCGGATATCAGAACGCCTTTTTCCGTTCGGAGAACTTTGTCCCCATATGTTGCTTGATTCTTTTCTCCAATTCGTAATGGTATTTTCTTGAACTCTTCAAACTCTACAACTCCTGCAGGGTGAGGAGCAACGCCTTCAGCAAATACTTCTGTTCCTGGTTTGACGTCACCAGGGTCAAGCAGTGAGCACACACTACCCTCCTCTGCAGCAAGCAACATGCCATTGGATTTTACTCCCCGAATGGTCGCTGGTTTGAGATTAGAGATCACGACGATTTTTTTATCCTTTAATTCCTCTTTTGTGTAGTACGGCTTCATGCCCGCAACAATGACTCGTTTTCCCAACGCCCCTAGATCAAGATGCAGAAGATACAGTTTATCTGCTTGAGGATGTTCTTTTACATCTAATATTTGTGCGACACGAAGGTCAAGTTTCTCAAAGGGATCTTCCTCCGCCATGAACTCCTCCAATGAAAGTTTCTTAAATAATGGTTTTGGTTTTTCCAGCATAACTCCAACTTTTAATGGCGTCTGAGCATCAGTCCATGTCGTGTCGGAGATAGACTGCTCATGACCAAGCATTTTCCAAAGTGTATCTGAAGAAAAGGGAACATAAGGAGCCATATAGACAGCGAGAGCCTGTGTGATACGGAGGCAGTGATGTAACACGAACCCACACTGCTCTTTTTCAGTCTTAATTAATTCCCACGGTTTCTGTTGATCAAAATAAACATTCCCAAAGTGTGCAAGTGCCATTACAGCCTTCAATCCTTTCTTAAATTCGCAGTGAGTAAGAGCATCACTGATATCCTTGGAAGCCTTAGCAATTTTTGTGTCAACTTCTTTATCCGCAGGACCTGCTGGCGGTATTTCACCGAAATTATTTGCCGTAAATGTTATCACTCGATGGATAAAATTCCCATAGGTGCCTACCAACTCGTCGTTGTTTTTTGTAACAAAATCTTCCCACACCCAGCTCGTATCTTTATTTTCGGGCATGTTAATGGAAAGATAATAGCGTACTGCATCAACATCAAACTTCTTCAAAACATCAGGAACCCATACGGCAAGCCCTCGACTCTTTGAAAACTGCTCTCCTTTGAGTCGTAGATATTCATTGGCGGGAATGTCATAGGGTAGCTGTAAATTGGGATCATATCCCATTAACATCGAAGGCCATATTAAACTATGAAATGGAATATTATCTTTAGCCAAGAAATAGTAATGTTTGACTTCTTTTGTTGTCCACCAAGCTTTCCATTTGTTGGGGTCATTTTGTCTTTGTGACCACTCCTTACTTGCTGCAAGATAACCAACGACTGCGTCAAACCAAACATAGATGCGCTTGTCTTCAAATCCTTTGATTGGCACCGGGATGCCCCAGGACATATCTCTGGTGATTGCACGGTCCTTCAATCCCTTTTCTAACCAATTTTTCGTAAAATGAAGGACGCTCGCTTTCCAATAATTTTTATTTTTAATCCATGTATTCAGTCTTTTTTCAAAGGAACTTAATGCAAAAAAGAAGTGCTCGGTGGTGCGAAGTTCTGGTGTTCCCCCGCAGAGTTTACACGTGACATCAAGCAGTTCTTGAGTGTCAAGTAGTTTTCCACATTCGTCACATTGATCGCCCCTTGCCCTCTCTTTGCCACAGTGAGGGCATCTTCCCTCAAGATAGCGATCGGGAAGGAATCGCTTACAAGTCTTGCAGTAAAATGCTTCTATCTCTTGTCGGTAAATGTGTCCTTTTTCTTTTAAAGTTAAAAAGATATCTTGCACAGTCTCCTCATGATTCTTTGTTGTGGTTCTGGTGAATAGATCAAAGGAAATGCCAAATTGTTTCATATTCTCAGTATGCTCTTCGTGGTATCTATCAACAATAACTTGAGGCGTAGTTTGTTGTTTTTCTGCCGTAATAGTAATCGGTGTTCCATGCTCGTCGCTCCCAGATACCATGAGTACATCGTTGCCGGTCATACGTTGGAATCGAGCAAAGATATCTGCCGGTAAATAACAACCAGCAATATGACCAAGATGTAGTGAACCGTTTGCATACGGCCAGGCAACACCAATGTAAATTTTTTCAGCCATAGGAACAATTCCCTATCGGTGAATATGGGCATAACATTTAAATATGGCGCAACCCTCATATATAATAGCATATCGTAAAAAATATCATGAAAAATAGCACATGATATGTTGTTAACTTCGAGTTAATCGATTTACCGTTTAATCTGATACTTCGTGTCATTACACGCAATGGAA
The DNA here is from genome assembly GCA_964638175.1 of uncultured Thermoplasmatales archaeon. GTDB lineage: Archaea > Thermoplasmatota > E2 > DHVEG-1 > DHVEG-1 > JAFGDG01. The sequence continues at coordinate 109,758 of CAZWZY010000002.1, forward strand.
GAAGGTAACCACCTCTATTTGCTACGAAGCTGATAAAGGTGCTATTTTTCAACAAGAATAAAGAAGGTGAATACTATGGTGATTGATCCAGCAACAACCAAATATTTGATTAAAGCTCATATTAAAGCAGATGGAATTATTGAAAAATCTGATGTCGTCGGAGCGATTTTTGGGCAAACTGAAGGCCTTCTCGGCGACGAGTTAGATTTACGAGAACTGCAACGATCAGCCCGTGTTGGCCGGATTGAAGTAGAACTTGAATCAAAGAATGGAAAATCTGAAGGCACTATTACGCTGCCCACCTCTTTAGATAAAGTAGAAACCGTCATTCTAGCCGCAGCCTTTGAAAGTATTGATCGAGTCGGCCCCTGCAAAGCAACTATTGTAGCAGACGAAGTAGAAGATGTCCGTGTCGTTCGGAGAAAGAAAGTTATTGAGCGAGCTAAGGAACTGCTCAATAAAGTAATTGAAGAAGGCAAGGTTGAAGGTGAGAGTATTGCCGATAATGTCAGACAGGCCGTGCAAGTTGAAGAAATCGTCCATTTTGGACAAGACCACTGTCCTGCTGGCCCTAATATCGATAAAAGCGATGCAATTATTATTGTTGAAGGGCGACGAGATGTCTTAAATCTATTGAAATACGGCATTAAAAATGTCATTGCTGTCGGTGGAACAAACATTCCAAAAACGGTTCTTGATTTAACAAAAGAGCGCATTACGACTGCGTTTGTAGATGGTGACCGTGGTGGAGAACTCATCTTAAAGGAACTGTTACAAACAGCAGATATTGACTTTGTTGCCCGTGCACCACAAACTCGTGAGGTCGAAGAGATTCCACAAAAGCTCATCATGAAAGCACTCAAAAATAAAATCCCTGCTGAACAATATGCTGAAATGTACGACATTAAAATTGAGAAAAAAGATAAAGAAGCAAGACAACTACAACAGCCAAAAGAACAAAAAGAACAGCAAAAAGACTCACAGAAATCAAAACCACAAAAATCGGAGCAAACTAAAGAAGACAAAAAGAAAATCATGACGGACACTCAAAAAAATTATGGCAAGATTTTAGACAGTATTTCAGGGTCACTTAAAGCAGTCTTATTTGATGAAAACGAAAAAGAACTCAAAAAAATACCAGTTAGAGAATTAACTGATGCACTTAAAAAAAGCAACAATATTTCGACTGTTGTGTTTGACGGCATCATTACCCAACGACTGCTTGACATTGCTAACAACAAAAACGTCAAAGAGATTGTTGGTATTAAACTTGGTAATGTCGTTAAGATGCCCTCATCGGTGAAAGTGTTAACCAAAAAGGATCTTGACTGATCCTTTCCTTTTATTTTTTTTACAAACATAAATTAGTTCGTGGGAGTTATATTTAAAACCCACATAGAAAAACATAAAAAGTCGGCGCGGTATGTCACCGTATCATTCTGATGGTGGAAGATTGTGATGCAGAAAGACGAACTTATTCAATTGCACACGTTTTTACTTCAACTGAAGACTCACCTGGAAGATATGGTTGAACACAATGGTGGAAGTGAGTTCATGGCGTACCAAAAGCTCGATGTCACCCCCTACCAAGTGTATAAGTCAAAGCGAGAACACAAACTTGCGGTCTTCACTCTTAGCCGAGGAATCGCGTGTCTTTTAGCCAATAACCATTGTACAGGGCTAGATAAAATTTCGAATCGCTTGGATCAAATGTCTGAACGATTTATGACCAACAAAGAAAAAGAACTTATACGATCCTAAAGGGACCGGCGCATTGAATATGCATCCTCCCTATTTTGATAAAAATGCTTTAATCGATGTTGTCTAGTAAATCCATGTTTTTCATAAAAAGCAAAGGCAGCTTGATTATCTACGCGAACTTCTAGCTCTACTGTTTTGATATCTTCATGTGCTAATGTGTCTAGAAGGGTCGTGAGTAAGTTCGTTGCGACCTTTTTTCGACGATGTTCTGGAGCAACACCAATCATAAGAATCTTTGCGAGATCCTCGTTAAGTATAACACTCACGATAAAGCCAGCGATTTTATGGTAGTGTTCAGCTACAAGAACCCCTTGAGGAAACGTCTCATAAAAATAATTGAACATGCTGGGATTGTATCGTTCTGGCAAGGTTTCGGAAACAAGTTTAATCACGGGAAACATGTCGATCGGTTGAAACATCCGAATTGTGTACACGGCAGGATATCAGAGATGTGGAGTATAAAGTATTAGCGGTTCGACAAATGACAAGTCGACAGGCTTATAAATATCTAATACATCTCTATTAATAGTTAATATGGTGGAGGAAGCAATTCTCATAAGATCAGATGATACCATTCGATTAAAAAAAGCCATTTCCAAATGTCTCTATAAAAAAAATATCGATCAAGTTCGCATTTCAAAAATTTTAAATCTTTCTCAACCAATGGTTAGCAATTACTTAAACTCAAAAGAAATCATCCCTAAACATATTTTAGATTTAGCAGACGTTTTTTCTAAAAAAATAATTGATGCAAAATCAGCATCTTTTCATACCTGTATTTCTTTTAATGATGAGCTCTTTGAAGGGCGATTCTTCATTGCAAAAAACAATGAAATAATAAACGATGAAAAAGTAAAAATTATTGATAATTTAACAGAAGCCTTTCTCATTCTAAAAGGTCAAAATCTTAAAACAATATTGCCAGAGATAAAAATAAATATCGCAATGGCAAAACATCATGCTGAAAATTCTGATGATGTAGCATCTTTTTTAAATGGATTAATTATTGCCGATGACAGAGTAACTAGTAATAACGGTATACACTTTGGAAAAAGTAAGCACCTTTCATCAATTCTCTTATATTTAAAAAATCGTCTTGGCATAAATGCAATAATGAATATTGCTTACGTAGAAGATCTAAAAGAAGCAGATTTTACTTATAGTTATCTGACAAAAAATTTTAAACTTAAAGATAAAAATCAACATTTTGATATCTTATTTCATGAAGGCGATTTTGGCATCGAACCATGTACATACATATTGGGAAAAGATGCCGTGGATGTAGCAAATAAAATAATTAGAATAAAAGAGGTAATTAAATGACATTAAAAGACGAAAAAATAACAAAGGCAATTATTGAACGATATGTAAAAAAATTTATTGATAATTTGAACCAAGATGTAATTATCGCAGGAGCAGGTCCCGCTGGTCTTACTACTGCATATTATCTTGCAAAAAAAGGATATAAAGTTTCTATTTTTGAGAGGAAATTGTCCATTGGGGGCGGAATGTGGGGTGGTGGAATGATGTTCAATGAAATTGTAGTAAGTAAGGAAGGTAAAAAAATACTTGATGAATTTGATATTAAATCCGAAAAATATGAAGAGGATTATTATACCGCAGATTCAATCGAAGCAGTAACTAGTATTTGCTCAAAAGCTGTAAAAGCAGGTGTAAAGATCTTCAATTGTATATCTGTTGAAGACGTAATGATAGATAGTAAAGGAGTGTGTGGGGTTGTCATTAATTGGAGTTCAGTAGATTTAGCAGGCCTTCATGTCGACCCATTATCCATACGCTCAAAATTTGTTGTTGAGGCAACTGGTCATCCTTTGGAAGTATTGAAAATTCTTGAGAAAAAAGTCGAAGGTGACCTGTTTACAAAAACTGGAAAAATCATAGGTGAAAAATCAATGAACGCTGAAATAGGTGAAAGAACAGTTGTTGAAAACACAAAAGAAATTTTTCCAAATGTATTTGTTGTTGGAATGGCTGCAAATGCAGCATTTGGTGCAAATAGAATGGGTCCAATTTTTGGAGGAATGCTTCTTTCTGGAAAAAAATTAGCAGATATTCTTACAAATAAATTAGGATCAAATAAAAATGTTGAAGAGATGATAAAAGTTGAATGATTTGAAAGATGTCAATTTTTATTTGGTAACACATTCTTCCACCAGTAGAAAGGGTAATAAATCTGATGTTAGAAATGCAGTAAAATCAGGCTGCAATATCGTCCAATATCGTGAAAAAAATAAAAGTAAAAAACAATTAATTGAAGAAGCCAAATTATTGAAAAATATTTGTAAAGATAAATCTATTTTTCTAATAAATGACTATGTGGATGTGGCACTTGAAGTTGATGCAGATGGTGTTCATCTTGGCCAATCCGATTATCCTATAGATTTGGCAAGAAAACTTCTTGGTGAAAATAAGATAATCGGTCTTACCGTTCATACTGTTGAGGAAGCACTTGCTGCTGAAAAAATGGGTGTTGATTATATCAGCTTAGCACCAATTTTTAAAACGGATACTAAAGAAGATTCTGGCATTCCTTGTGGTGTTGATATGATTTCAAAAGTAAAAGAAAAGGTAAAGATACCACTAATTGCTGTCGGAGGAATTAATAAAAAAAATGTTAGAGATGTAATTTCAAAAGGTGCAGATGGCATTGTAGCAGTATCTGCGGTCTTAGACTCAAATGATGTTTTTTCTGAAATAAATGACTTTATTATAATTATAAAGGAGGCTAAAAAACATGACTCAACTTGAAGATGCAAGAAATAATAATGCTACAAAAGAAATGGAAATTGTTGCAAAAAAAGAAAATATCAGCGTCGAAGATTTACGAAAAAAGATATCTTGCGGAAAAGTTGTAATTCCTGCTTCAATTCTTCATAAAAATCTTAATCCGGTAGGAATTGGTGAAACCCTTAAAGTTAAAGTAAATGCAAATATCGGCTCATCACCTGATAAAGCTGATATTGATTTCGAGCTTGAGAAATTAAAGGTCTGTGTCGAGGCAAAAGCAGACACAGTTATGGATTTGTCAACTGGTGGTGATATTGATGCAATTAGACATGCGATAATTCTAAATAGCCCAATTCCTGTTGGAACTGTTCCAGTGTATCAAGCCGCTTGTGACGTTGAAAATATTGTTGAGCTTTCTGAAAAAGATTTTATAAAAGGTATTCGAAAGCATATTTTAGACGGCGTTGATTTTATCACCATTCATGCAGGTCTTACTAGAGAGTCAATCCCATTTATCAAAAAAAGACTAATGGGTGCAGTAAGTCGAGGTGGTGCTTTAACTCTCAAATGGATGATTCATCATAAACGTGAAAATCCTTTGTATGAAAATTTTGATAAAATATTAGAACTTGCTAAAAGATACGATGTGACTTTAAGTCTTGGAGATGGCTTAAGACCAGGTTGCTTGAAGGATTCGACCGATGAAGCTCAACTATCAGAATTAAAGGTCTTAGGTGATTTAACAGTCCAAGCGTGGGATAAAAATGTACAAGTGATGATTGAAGGACCAGGACATATTCCAGTTCATCAAATACAAGAAAACATTCGACTTGAAAAGGAAATTTGTCATGGCGCTCCCTTCTACGTCTTGGGTCCGATTGTAACAGATATTGCTCCAGGTTATGATCATATAACAAGTGCAATAGGAGGATGCCTGGCTGCATTCTATGGTGCAGATTTCTTGTGTTATGTAACACCTGCAGAGCATTTGGGCCTTCCGAATGTAGAAGAGGTTAAAGAAGGCGTAATTGCGGCAAGAATAGCAGCTCATGCAGCAGATGTGGCAAAAGGCTTACCTGGTTCAATAGACTGGGATAATACAATGAGTGAGGCAAGATCAAACTTGGATTGGAAGAAGATGATTGCTCTCTCAATTAATCCAAGGCTTGCAACTAAAATTCGTGAAAGATGTACTGATGCAGATGAAGATGTGTGCTCGATGTGTGGAAGATTTTGCTCTGTTAAAACTAGTAAATGTGCTTTAAATGAAAATTAGTGATATTGGTGAATTTGGCCTTATTGACCGAATTACTCGAAAAACTAAAGATGAAAGCGTTTTAGTTGGAATCGGCGATGATGCTGCAGTAATTGAAACAAAAAAGGGGATGCAGGTTTTGACAACCGATTGTCTTGTTGAAGGAGACCACTTTCATCGTGAATGGTTTTCAGCAAAACAGATTGGTATGAAATCGATTGAGATTAATGTGTCTGATGTTGCAGCAATGGGTGCCGTTCCAAGGTATGCATTGGTTTCACTTGCTTTGCCTAACGATTTAGATGTAAAATTTGTCGAGGAGATATATAAGGGGATGTGGGCTTCCTGCGATAATTATAAAATAGATATAATTGGTGGGAATATGGCCCACTCAGATAAAATTGTATTATCAATTACTTTGATTGGAGAAATTGATAAAAAAAATTTGTCTTTGAGAGCTAGGGCAAAACCTGGTGATCTCATTTTTGTCTCAGGTCATTTGGGAAACGGAAGAGCAGGATTACAAGTATTTCAACATAACTTAAAAGGATTTAATGAAGTCCGAAACTTGTACCTTGAGCCAAAAGCAAAACTTCATACTGCTTTGACCATAGCTCCCTACGTTAATGCAATGATTGATGTGTCAGATGGTCTTGCTCCTGAAATACATCATATTTGCGAGCAAAGTACATGCGGCGCAATACTGTTTAAAGATAACATTCCCATATCTGACGAAGTCAGAGCTGTGGCTAAGGTTTTAGATGAAGATGCATATCAGTATGCACTGTTTGGTGGCGAAGATTTTGAATTAGTTTTTACGGTATCACAAGAACATCTCGATTATATAACTGGTTTTTTAGTTGGTGAAATAACAAAAAAGAAAGAAGTGTTGTTGTCTTCTCAAGGAAAAGAGACAGCATTGAAAAAAAGTGGTTATGATCATTTTTTATAAATACGTCCCAAATGCAAAAATTAATAAAACAACTAGAGGGACGCACACAATTGTCGTCCATGTAACAGAATGTGCTGTTGATTTTTTATCAATTCCATAGGGAAGTAAAAACATATTTGTACTTGTGATTGGAAGAATAGAATTTATTATTATTACGACAAACCACGCATTTGTAATAATGCTAAACAGAAAGAGGGGTGTGAAAAACAGCGCTGTAAGAACGGGAGTTATTATCACCGTTAACAAAAAGATATTTCTTACCCAGAGCCAATGATCTTCATTTTCATTTGCTTTCTCAATTCCCATCAATTTTTTAATTTCATTTTTTTTCAAATCAGAAGGGTGAATGCCTGCTCCAACGTAAAATAATGCGGCAGGAATTGTTACTGCAGTATAAAAGATTAACAACGTTTCGTGATCAGGATTCAAACTTTTTGTGGTAATGCCTGTTGTAGCATGGACGATAACAGCAGCGAGTACAAAAGAAATAAGATACCACGGATATAGTTTCAAAAACCAGGGTAATGTTTTCACATGTTCCTTTTTATTCTTCGTTTCTTTTTTATGTACATATGATAAAACATAAGGAATAACAGAAAAAAGCGCGATGCCAACAAGCGCGATATATATTGCCGCTTCAACTTTCCAAGGGGAGGCTAGGAGAGCACCACCAATAAATGCCGAGCTTCTTCCTTGGTTGGTTAGAACTGTTTTTATAAACAATGATTTTTTTTCTTTTTTTATCCCTATTTTTTCTGCTTTGTATTTTGCAAAAACATATGCTAACAGATACATCAGAAAAATGAGTATGCCTACCACAATTGCAAATTCTATTTCCCTTTCACCAAAATTGGTATTTAAAAATATTCTAAAAACAAGTAAAGGTATGAAGAAATAAAGAAGGATCAGCCCTATTTTTTTCATTATTCTGTCTATTTTTTCTCGTCCTATCACTTTTGCAATAGCAACAGTTACAATAAACCCAATTAGTATCCAGGGCAGTGTATAAAGACCAGATATATATGGAAGTATATCTTTTAATATATCTATCATGAGATCGTTCCCCTAACCTATCGTTCAATCACTCTTTTTGCTTTTCCAGTACTTCTTGGAATTGTTTTCGGTTCGATTGCCTTTACCGGTACGTGGAGATTGAGAATGCTATAGATTTCTCCTTCGGCTTGTTTTTCTAAATCGTCAAGGTGTCCTTGCTTATACCGTTCTTCAGTAGGTTCGACCTCAACAGATAATGAGGCAGTATCGCCTTTCTTGGTTTTGATAATTTGGTAGTTATCACTCACCCCAACTACCTGCATGAGTGCTGCTTCGATTTGTGAAGGAAAGACTATTACCCCCTTCACTTTCATCATATCATCACTGCGACCTTTGATTCTTGATTGAATGGGAAGGGTACGACCACAGGGGCACGTTTCTTCGCTCAGTGAGGCAAGATCTTTTGTGCGAAAACGAATGGCAGGAAATGCTTCTTTTGTCAACGTAGTAAATACTAATTCTCCCTCTTCATCAGGTCCAAGGGTTTCACCAGTTTTTGGATCAATAATCTCTGGGAGAAAATGGTCGGCATTGACGTGTAACTTTTTATGGTCACACTCTGAAACGACACCGGGACCAATAATCTCTGTCAATCCATAATGCTCATGAGCAGCAATTCCCCATCGCTTCTCAATGTTACTTCTCATTTCTTCACTCCATGCCTCTGCCCCAAACAACCCTAGTTTAAGGTTAAAATCCTTTAGGGGATCAAGCCCATGTTCCTCAGCGACTTCAGCCATGTAGAGAGAATATGACGGCGTTGCAGCAAGAGCAGTACTACCAAAATCTTTCATTACATCAATCTGACGCTTGGTGTTTCCTGAACTAATGGTAATTACCATTGCACCAATCTTTTGTGCCCCTTTTTCAAATCCATGTGCTCCAGTAAATAGACCGTAGCCATAGGAATTTTGCATCCTATCATGCTTTCTTAATCCATTTGCCCAGAGCGATCGGGCCATGACTTCTCCCCATAGTTCAACATCATTGTGAGTATAGGGACCGACAACCGGTTTTCCTGTCGTTCCGGAAGAAGCGTGAACTTCAACAATATCATCCAGTTCTGTACATACTAGACCAAACGGGTAGTATTCGCGTAACTCGTTCTTGGTTAAGAACGGTAGCTTCTCAATATCTTTTAGTTGCTTTATGTCGCTCGGCTTTATGCCTGCAGTATCAAACACACCCTTGTAATATTTATTTGTGTTATAGACGCGGCGGACCAATTCTTTCAGACGAGTAAGTTGTAATTCTTTTAACTCGGCAATAGGCATCGATTCACTCTTTGAATCCCATAATTCTGTCGTCATCTGTTAACCTCCCTCGGTGCTCCCGAAATAACATAGCCAAATATAATGCTTATGAAAAATTGTAGGCCAATTCTTTTTAAGAGTGGCAATGATTCTCTGGTAGTATTGAAGGTATCACCTATGAATGTTCTTGTTCTTGGCGCTGGTATGATGGGCCGAGCTATTGCCTACGACCTTGCTCGATATTCTCAGTTTGACAACATTACCCTTGCCGACAAGGATACACCAACGCTTGCCTCTGCTGAACAATTTTTAAGAAACCAACATATTTCGTTTGATGTCTTAGATATCAACAGCAAAGAGAAGGCTAAAACATATTTTAAAAAATATGATGTAGTGCTATCTGCAGTTCCCTATACGTTTAACGTTTTGTTAGCAAAAGTTGCCATAGAAACAAAGACTCATTTCCTTGATCTTGGCGGTAACAATACCGTAGTACAGCAACAAAAAAACCTTCATAAAAAAGCAAAGAATCACAATGTAACGATTATTCCTGACTGTGGGCTTGCACCAGGTCTTGTATCTGTTATCGCTCGAGATATCGTTGCTTATTTTGACACGACCGAGTTTGTAAAAATACGGGTGGGTGGGTTACCGTTGCGCCCCGAACCTCCTCTCAACTATCAACTTGTTTTTTCGCCAAACGGATTGATAAATGAATATGTTGAAGATGCTATTGTTCTTGATCATGGCAACATTATTACTAAAAAGTCGATGACTGAGATTGAAAAAATAACATTCCCAGAACCTTTTGGAGAATTGGAGGCATTTACTACATCGGGCGGATGTTCAACTCTCCCCTATACATACAAAGAATGCATAGGATATCTCGATTACAAGACTATCAGATATCCTGGTCATTGTGAGGCATTCAAACCGTTATTAACGATGAAACCTCGTGAAAAATTAATTGATTATTTAATACAAACTCTTCCAACTAACAACAAAGACGCGGTTTTGATGAAAGTTTTTAGCAAAGGTTACAGTAATGGCAACCTCCTTGATGTAGAGTACACCATGATTGATTGCTATGACGAGAAGCACTATATCACGTCCATGATGAGAACCACTGCCTATCCTATTTCAATTATAGCTCAGATGATCGAACATGGTGTCATCTATGATCACGGTGTCTTTTGTTCTGAAGACATTGTTCCTTGTCAGCCGTTTTTTACTGAACTACAAAAACGAAACATCATCATTAACAGGCAAGAAACATGAATCCGGAATTTTTAGATGCAAAAGAAAAAGCCCTTGCAGCATTAGATCAAGCATGTAAAGATGAGCATATCGATGCAAAGATTCTCTCTCTTCTTGACTATCTGAATGCATTAGATGATTACTATACGTCAAGTAGCTGTGCAGGCAGAATTGTAGTCTTGGAGCTTCCCAGAATTGGCGATAAACAGCACGCACGGTTTTTGGGAAAGTGGCATCATCCCATCTCCACAAAAGATATTACAATGGCGACTACAAAGGCAAAAAGTGGTCTTATCTGGTTATTGGCACAATCTCCTATTTTGCATGTTGGTGCAACAACAGATGCGGCAGCAGATCACTTGGTAAAACTTGCCAATAGTTGCGGATTTAAACACTCCACTCTCAAATCGACAGGGAGAAAATTCATGGTTGAGATTTGTAGCACCGAACGACTTGATGCACCTATTGGAAATAACGGTACCTTATTTTGTGATGAAGAATACCTTGACCTCTTAGTAACTATTGCCAATGAAGTGACACACCGGTCTCAACAAAAGATTGAACGGTTGGAACAGAAACTACGCAAATGTTTAAGTACTTACAAAACAACCACACAATAAGGTAGATATGACGCGCCGAAAAGCATTGGTAATGATCTTTCTTTCTTCATTACTACTATGTATTACTTTTTCTAGTATATTGGTAAGTATAGTAATGTTTGAAGATGGCGAGGTACTTATTGAACCATCAAATATGATTCTTGTGTTGATTGTTATTGCAAATCTCGTTCTTTGCCTCTCCTCTTTCTATTCACTACTCAATGATATTAGACTAAAACTCAATGATGGAAAAGAGAAAGAAAAGAGCGTCAAAGAGTGCTACCAGTATGAACAGTTACTCAATCCACCTGTTATGAATAATTAGTTACAATAGGAATGTGTAAGCCACGCACTTTCCGGTATTTTCTTGTAAATCTTGTATTTTTCCTCTTTGAACTTTTTATAGGCAATTTCTCTGATAATATCGTTATTAAATGACCAATAATATTTTCGTATAAATTTCCCTTTCTCTTTGAATTCTTCTCGCCGAAGTTTTAACAATCGCTCTCGTTGCAGTTCATAAAATAAAGATCGGGCGTATTTATCGATGGTCATGTCTTCAATTTCTTCTTTGCCATCAAAAATTCCTTCAACTGTTTTTGCTAGGGCAACGGCATCTTCTTTTGCCATGTTAAATTTATTTTTCAATGCTTGTACGAGCAATCGTTTCATGTTGTATCCTCACATTATCCTTTTTATGGTTCTCCTTATAAAGGACTTGTTGTACAACTGTTACCAAAAGTCCATTCCGAATGCTTTAAATCTGATTTGTCTATACTCAGCTTCAAGAACAGAGGTGAATATGATGGCAAAACGCGTATACAATTTCTATGCAGGCCCAGCAACATTGCCCCTTCCGGCATTAAAAAAGGCCCAAAAAGAATTACTGGATTTTCAAGGAACTGGCATGTCAATAATGGAACTCTCTCATCGTTCTAAGCCATATGATGCAATGCATAATGAAGCTGTGCAACTTGTTAAAGATCTAATGAACCTTCCAGATAATTATAAAGTTCTCTGGATTCAAGGGGGAGCTTCAACACAGTTTTACACGGTTCCAGTAAACCTTGGGATAAAAGGAAAAGCAATGGATTATGTTAACACTGGCGTTTGGTCAAAAAAAGCGATTAAAGAGGCGAAACTTTACGGCGATGTGAAGATTGTTGCCAGTTCTGAGGACAAAAACTTTTCCTACATACCTGAAAAGATTACGTTCAATACTGATGCATCATATGCACACATCACAGGAAACAATACCATTTATGGAACCGAATTTCATACGTGGCCAAAGGTTCCTGAGTCAGTACCACTGGTTTGTGACATGTCATCACATATTTTTAATAAAGTCATTGACCCTTCTCAATTTGGTGTCATCTATGCAGGGGCTCAGAAAAATATTGGTCCCGCAGGCGTTACCCTGTTGATCGTACGTGACGACCTTCTCACCAGAGTAAGCGATACTACACCAACGATGCAAAAATGGAAAACCCATGCAGAAAAAAACTCCTTATTTAACACCCCTCCTTGTTGGTCTATTTATGTTTGTAAACTTTGCTTGGAGTATTTACAATCCCTTGGTGGGGTTCCAAAAATTGAGGAGACCAATCGGAAAAAAGCTAAGATATTGTATGATGTCATTGATTCCTCAAATGGCTTTTACAAGGGACATGCAGAAAAAGACTCACGATCACTGATGAATGTTACCTTTAATCTTCCTACGCCAGAACTTGAACAGCAATGCGTTCAGGAAGCACTGCAACAAGACATGGTAGGGTTAAAAGGACATCGATCAGTTGGTGGAATGAGAGCATCCATATATAATGCGATGCCGATTAAAGGTGTACAGAAACTGGCTGAATTCCTCAAAGCATTCCAAGAAAAACATGAATAACGATTAGCTGCTGAGGAGCTATTTTCTCCTCAATTTCCTTTACTTTTTTCATCTTCTCCGACTTATGATTTTATCATATTGACATTTTTCCAGCATAGTTTTAAATACAGTTAGTGATAAAACTTGACATGTTATATTATGTCAATATTTGAGGTGGAGTGACACGATATGAATAAGAGAATTATGATTGTTGACGACGAACCTGATGTTTTGTTTGCGCTACGAACTATCTTTGAACGAAAAAACTTTGAAGTTATCACCGTCAAGAATGGCTTTGAGTGTCTCAAAGAATTAGAAAAAGGATTCAAAGGAGTTATTCTGATGGATATCATGATGCCGGGCATGGATGGATGGGAAACAATTAAGGCAATTTTGCAACGAGGCCTGATGAGAGGAGTTGCGATTGAAATTATTACAGGAAAAGGAACCAAGGACCATGAGAAAATGATTGGTCTTGAATCATACATTCGTGATTATTTAACAAAACCACTTGATACACAACAATTACTTTCCAGTGTGGACGAATGTTATCAATACCTCGATGGTAAAAAACGATAGCACCCTATCGTTTCCACCTTTTTTCTTCTAATGGTATTTTGTCAAAATGTTATTTTGTCAAGATAGCTTTAAATAGAATTATGGCCGTCTTGGCACACCCATCCCAAACACGAAGGGGTCTGGATCGACTGTCCAAGATGCCAACCTTCTTGGTTCAATCACCAAACCTGCTTTTTGATCCGACCCCCATCCTCTTTTTTTACTATTCTTCAGTAAGCAAAATAATACGGCTTTGTCTCAAAATTTAAATAATGTTTTTGTATCCCATAATACATGGA
>CAZWZY010000003.1:0-110253 GCA_964638175.1 uncultured Thermoplasmatales archaeon
TATCAGCAGATGAAAAACACCTTAAAACAAATTGATAAGGCTTGATCAAAGTTGCAAACTGATCCCAAATAACAAGTTGGATATTGATATAAATATAGTTCGTAATTTTTAATTAATGCCAAAGAACTAATCTTAAATGATCTTTATATAATACTTTCTTCCATAGTAACTAATGCCTGAAGAAATATCTGAAGAATTGATAGTGGAAATAAGATATTATGTTAACAAATATAATTCTAAAATAAACGTAGCTAATAAACTAGGGGTTTCTTATGATACTGTTTGTTTTTATACAAAGGATATTAAATTAAAATCAAGAAAAATGGATACAGAGTATTCAGGAATTTATGGAAAATCTTTGGTTTTGTTGAAAGAACTAATGGAGAATGGTTATGCTTTCTCATCTAAAAAATATAACACAACACATTATGTTAAAATGAAAAAATGTTTTCCAAAGATAAGGAGAACAAAAATGTATGGTAAGATGATTTATTATTTGGATGATAAATCAAAGCTTGCAGCTAAGGCACTACTTGAATCTACAAATAAGAAGGTTATTAGTTATTATGATCTTGCAAGTGTTTCAAAAGTTTTTGATATTAATCTTTCAAAAAAGGATAAACATCGATTCGTTGGTAAAAACAGAGTAAATTTAATCGTAAAAGGCATAGCTCTAATGATAATTCTACAGGAGAGACTGATGGTTTCCGTGGTAGATTTTTACATTCGGGAGTACTGTAAATCAGTACTTCCGAACGCAAAAAAACGCCAAAGAATAGTTCGTAAACAATCGTTAATTATAAGTATATACAATATCATTCATGACTATGAGGCGCACTCCCTGTGAATACATGATGTGGAATGGGTTGCCTGTTATACGACGGGAAATTGCACAGAGTATGATCAAAAATTTTGGATTAAACCAAAAAGAAACTGCAGAAAAACTTGGAGTGACTCCTGCAGCAGTTTGTCAGTATATTTCAAAAAAACGAGGCAGGATAGAAATTAACGATAATGGAGTAAGTAAAGAGATTAGAATATCTGCCGAGCGTATTATCCAAGATGGGCACGATTCTGTCATTCCAGAAACGTGCAGGATCTGTAAGCTAATACGCTCGTCATTTTTATCATTCAACTGTCCAGCCTGTAATGACAAGAAATAGAAACTCCACATATCTATAAAGACATATATTGCCATACCTACATTATAGAAGGTTTTCTTTGGCAATATGAAAGACTTCGACCATATGATGGGGACGGTATGATACTTTTGCTTTTCTTAAACCAGGAATACCCATATCCGATTCTCGGTTGATGAATGTGACGTCGTTCAGTAAGGCTTTGGCTGTTTCTGCGTTAATTGCTTTGTAAATTCCGTCATAATCAGGAGATCCTTTTTCGTAATGAACAACGGCAGTATCTTGATTCATCTGCTCATAGACGGCGATAGATTCAATGGCATCATTGATACGAATTGCCAACCCACACAAATCCAGTTCAAAAAAAAGGTCCATGGATAAAATAATCGCTTTTTTCTCATGTTCGAGAAAGGGGTCGGATGCACAGTCTTTCCACAGACACCAGCGGTGCAGAAATTCTCTTACTTCCTCTATATTGTCTTCACCAATCTGTTCAATTGTATAGGCATACAGTCTGGTGAATTTATTGAGTCTGTTTCGTATCTTTGCGTACGCAGATCCTGATAGTTTGGCAAGATCAGACGCACGATAAATATATTCGAAGAAATCACGATGTGGTAAAATCACCAAATCAGGATAGATTGTTGCAAGCCACTCTTTAGTAGGTGTATCAATAATACCTAACGGATAATCTGAATCCTGTTGTTTTGCGAGATGAAGCACCTGGTCAACAACGGCTTTTGAGCGTTTTCCGATGGGGGGTCTGAATCGAATGGCGTTTCCAATGTTGGTCATGATACAGAGAGTACCATCCACAATTGCGTAGTGATAATGGCCATACTCCATCCAACTGATCATCGTCGTGAAGAGGTTATCACTATGTACTGGTGGAAATTTTTTATAGTGATCATCAAAGAGTGGTTTGTCCTCTAGTGCGAGGGGCTGAAAATCTTCAAGAGAAAGCATGATCACCCTCATATTTCATCGGTACGTAGTTTTTCATCGGTTTGAAGTGCAATGGCTCATAGAAAGATTCCTGGCCTGGCTCTGCAATTAATCCTATCCACGTAAGACCATGTCGTTTGGCATACTCAACAAGCGTAGAAACAAGACGTTTGCCAATACGTTTGTCGCGGTAGGACGGTAAGACCACGAGGTCTTGAATATAGGCATCGGAAATACCATCGGAAAGAAGACGACCCATGCCAACCGCCTCATTCGTCTGTTTCTCAACCGCGACAGCAAAGGCAAAACTCCCCCGTATCATCGCAGGAATGAGAGCTGTATCATAGGTGTCCTTCCACCAGCCGCCTGCCTTGTACAACACCACGATATCTTCATCAGGCCAGCTATCGACAATTTTAATTTCTATAGTATGTGCATTCATATGAACCATTAATGTACAGCAGATGAGAGCAGTCCTATAAGAGTGTTATGAACATACTTGCGATACCGTAACTATAAAACAGAGAAGCACATATGGTGTAGTGGGAGGTTACTGACTATGAATATTCCTGCATTGATGATAAAAGATCATTGCAAAATTGAAGCGTTGTTAACTGATTTAGAGCATGCGGTTGAACAAGAGTATTCAGTGATGCTAAAGGCATTCACAACTTTTGAATGGGAGCTTGAAAAACATATTTTCATCGAAGAAAAGGCCATCTTTACCTCATATCATCCAGACAATGTGGTTGAAGGGTATCGGATGTTGCCAGAGCTTACCAAACAACACAACGAGATTCTTAATCGGCTGAATATTATGAGAAAACAGGTACGGAGTCGCCAAAACATCACTGACGTCTCTGGCTTTAAAAGGTTACTCGTGGGACACCGTTCATTTGAGGAATCAGGGGTATATCCACAACTTGATCAGGCACTAACTGAAGAGCAGAAACAAACCATTGTGACAAAAATAAGAGAGATAATGTAGGAGGAATATGAGATGACCAAAACAAAAGAGTATACCTGTACACGCTGCGGTAAGAAGACAACTGCATATGATGACAAAGTACCAGAGTGTTGTGGAGATATCATGAAACTGGTTCCATCAAATCTGTGTCTGCAGCCAGCACACGCGGAGCATGCACGACCCATGGATGACGAAGACGCATGTGATGATGGAAGAGCAGGATAAAGGAAACAGAAGGACTTGAACCAGTATATGGCAATCTCCTTATTTTACAATAAATTTAAATATTATCATATTTTAATAATTAATAGGTTATAGTTAGAATGAAGAGTATATTCGTTGGAAAAACAGTAGTCGTTATTATCACGATGCTCGTCAGTTTCAGTTGTTTTCCTTGCTCTGCCGAAACCACAGTACCAGATCCATCTGTAGCCTATGTTGGTGGATCAGGCCCCGAGAATTATTCTAGTATCCAAGAAGCTATACATGATGTCGCTCCCGGTGGGACGGTTTTTGTTTATAGCGGGGTGTATTATGAAGATATTGTAATAAATAAAAAAATGAAGGTTATTGGTGAAGATAAAAATTCCACCATAATAGATGCTTGCGGGAAGAATGTTGCCGTAAAAATCATGTGTGACGGTGTTTGTTTTGAAAATTTCTTTGTCACCAATGCAACCGATCTTTACTGGCCAGACATTTGGGAACTGGGGGCATTATCTATTATCAATTCCTATAATGTAAGTATAGTAAATAACAGATTTACAAAAAATTTCATTGCAATATTGCTTTTGCACAGTCATGAGTGTGTGGTATCGGGAAATGATATGCAAGGATGTGGCATCGTGGTATGGGATGGGCCCGGAAGGGGAAACCTTGAGGCATTCCTTCATAATATCGATCAGAGCAATCAAGTGAATAATAAAACAGTGTATTATTATCGGAATGAAACAGCCATTAACCACAACGAAGATGCCGGACAGATCATATTTGTTAATTGTCAAAATAGTCGGGTTATGCAGGTAAGTATCGATAATGTATCCGCAGGTATCCAGGTATGTTACTCAATGAATATCACTATAGAAAATTGCACACTCGTCGATATCAAGTCGACTGGGTTACATATGGATCATTCAAATAAAAATACTGTTCGAAATTGTGTTCTATTACGAAATGACTGCATTGATTTTGTGTTTCTTGATTGTTCAAGCTATAATTTGTTTAGTCATAATGTTATCCACGCTGGTGGAGCGGCGATAACACTTATGCGCAATTCAAACCATAATCTGTTTGTGGGAAATTCGTTGAGCGGAAAAAAAATTGGCAGTATGTTAATAGACAAGTCCAATTGGAATGTCGTCAGGCAAAACAACATTGCAGGGTCATCGCTGAAAAGAACGCTTAACAGAAGTATAGGAGGCGATGTCTTGTTAAGTGGATATTCATATTTTAATACCTTTGATGAAAACTATTGGAGCGAATGGAAAGGGAATGATCACCCTTTACTGAGATGGCGCCCAAAGGTTATTTTTGGAGTCAGATCTGCAATAATTAATCCTCGTTTTTTCCCTCCGTTCATTGATTTCGATCGGCATCCTGCTTGTGAGCCGTATTTGATATAACGAAACAATGCTAAGCTAATGCACTCTCCTTTTGCCTCATGCCCCTTTATACAGAAATGACGTGGTATTAAAAAATTAGTCTAGGGGGGAAGGTAGCGTTTTCTATCTACCTAGTTCCCTGCTTTTTATAATTCCAATGTCTCTTATAGAACGTTCTTTTTTGCCGGTGACTCTTTCTGAAGAAACTTACTTTTTCAAAGTTCGGCACGTCTGCTTTTTCGATGTCAAGCTCATCGTTACTCTGCACTCTCCTAAAATTGTCATGATCTGGCTGCGTGAGTAATGTAATTGCCTTACCGTTCTCGCCAGCACGAGCTGTTCTCCCTATCCGATGGATATAGTCTATAGGTGTTTTTGGTACATCGTAATGGTAAATGTGGGTAACATTTTTAATATCAAGACCTCGGGCTGCCACATCAGTTGCTACGAGTACATCTGTCTTCTGATTTCTCAACGAATCAAGGGACTGCGTTCTTTTATTCTGACTCATCCCTCCATGTATCGCCGATGCGTTAATTCCATGACGTCTCAGATTTTTTGCAACAATGTCTGATTCTCTTCTTGTTGCACAGAATACTATTGATAACCCTGCGTTATCGTGTTTTAACAAATGGAGAAGAATTGAAAACTTGTCATTTTGCTGATAGATATCATAGTAAACCTGTTCGAGCTTAGTTTTATCAACTTGAGATTGGGTTTTAACAACAACAGGATTTTTTAGATGCTTTCTCATGAGGTTTTGCATACAATTCTCTATCGTTGCACTAAACATGAGGGTTTGTCTGTTTCTTGGCACATGCCGTATAATTTTTTCCACATCATCAATAAAACCCATTTCCAACATTTTGTCAGTTTCATCAATTACTAAGAAGGTTACGTTTCTAAAATCAATTGTTTTTCTGCGTATGTGATCAAGCATTCGCCCAGGTGTACCGACGACAATTTCAGAACGTCGTATGTTTCGTATTTGTGGCTCTATACCGACACCACCAAACACACTTGCTGTTCTAATTCCTAGGTTTTTTCCAAAATCTAAAAAAACATCAGTAACCTGCAAACACAGTTCTCTAGTTGGTGTGAGAACAACAACTTGCAATCCTCGACCTTGTTGTATCTTATCAAGTATCGGGAGGCAAAACGCGAGTGTTTTTCCTGAACCAGTTTCTGCCTGACCCACGACATCTCTTCCATGACGTATTTCAGGGATACATTTCTCCTGAATACTTGTTAACTCAGTAAACCCAAATTCATCTATTTTGCTCTGTAATTTTGAGTTCATCGTAATCTCTTTAAAATCCATAGATATCCTCTCTTTCCTTCACTTCATTATTTGTTTAAGTTTTGTTGCTTTTGATCCATCAATTGTTTTTGCAATCGAATATTCTACGTGATCTCCTGCATGAAGTATGGTTAAAAACGGAAGATCTTTTTCATAGATCATAACATCTTTTCCATCTTCACCTTCTATTAAACCATGCTTTTTCGCATCGTTATACCAATTTACAAATCCTTTCATATACTTATCACCATTTTTTAAAAACTATATTACTTTACTTAATTAAAACGAATGTTCACAGTGCTTATACATTGTATATTATGTCGATTCATGTGTTTACACGCTTCTTTGTTTTCTTTAGAGTTCTCATTTTTTGAAAAAAATAAAAAAACTAAATTCATTTTTTAAAAAAATGAATATTCACATTTCTATTTCTTCTGCTTTACAATAACATCATACCTTACTTATATAGTTTTGCATTCTTTGTTTTAAATTCTCCAGAATGTCCTCCATACTTTTTACATGTGCTTAGTACGATATTGATACCAAACGCATTTTTACATAACAATATCAATATCCAGTTTTTTTGCAAGCTCTTTGTAACGATTTCTAATAGTAACCTCTGTAACTCCAGCAATTTCTGCTACTTCACGTTGAGTCCTGCGTTCACTGCAAAGAACTGAAGCGATGTACAACGCGGCTGCTGCAAGCCCTGTTGGTCCTCGTCCGCTGGTAAGCTCTTTTTTCGCTGCCTGTTTTAATATTTCTATGGTTTTTGTTTGAACATCATTACCAAGTTTTAGCTGACTGCAGAAACGAGAAATATAATCCTGAGGTGTAGTGGGCAACAATCGTAATTCGAGTTTATGCGAAATATTTCTATAATTCCTCCCAACTTCCTTCTTTTTCATTTGTGCTACGCTGCTTATTTCTTCAAGAGTCCGTGGTACATTGCATTGACGGCAAGCAGCATACAATACGGCAGCGGTAACACCTTCGATACTTCTCCCTCGAATCAGATTCTGTCTTACCGCCTTTCGATAGATCATAGCAGCCGTCTCCCTCACATTTCTTGGAAGACTCAATGCTGATGACATCCTATCAAGAGTGGAAAGTGCAAGTGCAAGATTTCTTTCCGTACCATCACTGATTCTCGTTCTACTCTGCCACTTTCGTAACCGATATAATTGTGCCCTATTTCTTGGCGGAATAGATTTTCCATACGCGTCTCTATTCTGCCAACCAATTGTGGTAGATAGGCCTTTGTCGTGTATGGTATAGGTCATTGGAGAACCAGTTCGGGCTTTTTTCTCACGCTGTTCACTATCAAATGCACGCCATTCTGGCCCATGATCCATGATTTCAGCGTCAATTACTAGCCCGCATTTTTCACAAACAAGTTCTGCACGAGAATAATCTTTTGTGAGATGTGTACTACTACATTTTGGACATTTCGTTGTTTCTTCTATCGTCTGTTTATTTTTGTTTTGTTTCTTTTTTTTCTTTTCATCTTTCAATTAGATCAAACCTATGTAGAAATAAAAGGAATTTTTTTACAAATGTACTGATATATTGTTGATTAATTGATAGATATCAGATCTTTTTCACATTTGTTGCTTTTGGACCTTTCTCAGATTCTTCCGGTTCATATTCAACAGAGTCTTCTTCATTAAGCTGTGTGTTCTCGGCTATGTCGTTCTGATGAACAAAGATATCTTTTCCGTCTTCACCAACGATGAATCCAAAGCCTTTTCTTGGATTGAACCATTTAACTTTTCCTTTCATATTTTTACCTCATGTATTTTTTACTCTTTTTTCAAAAAGAATCGGAAGAAAAATTCCCTACATTTGAAAAAATCAAAAATATGGAATAATACCCTTCATTCTTTTTTTAAGAAGAACCACTCATATACTATAAATAGGTTTCTACCTCTATTTTATTCGAACACGAGAGTGATATCTAACAGGATTATTTTACATCCATATCAGTTTTATATGCCCCTGGTTTTTGGATATCCTAAAGGTTGTTAAAAAGATAATGAGCAATACCGGCAGCTAACATCGAGGTCTACTAGTGTAGTTGATAATGAACGATCCATTGTGCTTTTTTCATTTTTTCAAATCGTCCAAAAAAATTCATCCAACCAAGTTTTTTTTCTTTGTCATCAAAATATGTCCATTCATCCAGGAATGTTATTCCTTCATTCCATTTTTCAAATTCTTTTCCATCTTTTATTCCAAAATGAAAGGTAGCATCTTTTCCCAGATGAAAATCTCTTTGGAATTTTTTCCTCCAAATCTTTCTTTTTAAGACTTTTACAACATATGAATTAGCAATTTCACATGCTAGTTCACATCCAGGAAATCTTTTTTGTAATTGTAATATGAGATTTCTTACCTCGTCTTCATGGAGATACATAAGTAATCCTTCTGCAATAAAAAGAATATTTTTGTTATGATTTTGTATTTGTTGCATCCAGTTGAAATCAAGGACTGAGGATTTTATGAAATGATATTTGTTTGTTTCTTTGAAAAATTGTTTTCTTATTTCAATTACTTCTGGAAAATCTAAATCATACCATGTAAGTTTTTTATTATCGATTCTTGAAAATCTTGTGCTTAGGCCACACCCTAATTCGACTATAGTTCCTTCAGGGTTTTTATTGAGAAAATCAATACAGTATCTATCGAATTTTCTAGTTCTCAGCGTTAATGTGACATTTAATTTTTTTCCCAGTCTTCTTCGCACTTGTCCTTTCGATAGTGTTTTATGCAGTTTTGAATCCGATGTTGCAAAGAGTGTATTAAGGTGTTGTGTTATTTCTATTGCTTTTTTATCAATCAAAATTGGATGGTCTGTTTGAGACTCGACAGCTCGTGCATATAAGGGAATAAGTAGTGTCTCTGATATGTCTGTGATGTTATTTATTAACCCTCCAGCCATGGACATCATAACGTAGTAGGTATACTATCAATTTTAATGTTTTGTATCGTTAGCTGGTAGGTGTACCTTTGAAATAGCCTATAATTAGGTATTAGAATACTACCTAGCAGGTTTTTAAAGATATTGATATAATAAACTAGATTCCTCTTCATTCAACAGGGTTAGTATTAACGATTCTATCACTGTACATATAAATTAGGTAATTATTCAGTCTCTTCTACTTCTTCACTATAAGGGCAAGGATAAGTACAGCTATAGCAATAAGAACAAGAGGAGCACGTATACTATTTACATATATTGATTCAATTTCTACAATGTTTAAAGCTGTTATTGCAACGAATAGTAGATTTAAAATTATTAACACCACAAAAACCCATAACCATCTATTTCTGTTCATGCTTACCACATACTCACCAGATACAAATCTTTTTCAATGTAATAATTTTTTGGAGTTTTTTATATTCTAATCATATTCTGTAATTAGAGCAGTATTTTTCTTCGAGAAAAACAAGTTAAGATTCGTATCACTGTACATTGATTAAAATCTGCTAGGTAGGATAAATAAAAAGGACCTTATGGGTAAAGCTCGCATCCAATACACTCGCCGTCTATTGCAAGTTCTAGCTCATGGTAGGACCCATCATAATACCCTTTATCGAGAGGATAATCTGGATCAAACGGAATATCATCTGCGATAGCGAGTTGAATGGCTTTCAGCCGTTCTTCTCCTAACGAGACCCAGAGACCATCAATCGGTTTTTCCTCAAGGTGACCATCGTTTGCGAATGCTTCTCGTAACACGAGCTCAGCTGGTTTGTCAAGGAAATTCCAAGTACCCTCGTGTGGTTGCTCTGGAGATAACTTGAAAAATACTCCCTTCAGTTCGTTATCAGTAGAGAGATTGATAATGTCGCTGAAAACGGTTTCTTGTTCCTGATCAGTTAACTGTACTAAGTGTTCCCCCAGATCTAAATTTAATCCGCGACTCATAGGAGTACCTGCTTCATACCATACGAGACACCACTAACGTTATCGCGTTCAGCATAGCTGTTTGCATTGGTCAAGCGTGCATTCATATCGTTTAACCAGATGTCACGATCCATGCTGTTAAAGTAGCTACCCTTTAAAGCGATATAGGAATAACCGCTATAATTCAATCCTGGTCCTTTATCATAGGGAGTACCTGAGGGAGTAAGGAAAGGTCACATAGAGTTCCAATCCTCGACAGAAAAAGCGACAACGCCAGAGTATCTGCTCTTTACCTTCTGAAGTAATTCTTGAAACCAATTACTTAGAGCATTCTGCTGATCATCACTTAAACGAGGAGGACTTTCATCCTCTATGAAATCTTCAGGTTCTTCCAGTGGTATGAAAGCAGAAACAGAGTAATTCTCAGCGAGATTTTCCCATTCTAATATGTGGGGTTCAGAGAGGTCATAAAACGTTTGGAGGTTTTCAGAAGGAAAGGTTTCTAGCTGTTTTGAGAACTCGTACGAGGTATGACCTACTGCGATCCATACTCTAAAACCAGAGGCATGAAACGCGTTTATGTAAAATTTGTAAACTTCTTTTCCTGGGATAAGTATAGTATCGTTGCCCCCAAGGACAATCTGTGCCTGAAAGTTTCTTGTTACGACATAAACCGTGCAAATCGATCCTTTTTTGCCTTACAAATAGGACATACGCCAGGTGGTTCATCCCGTGCACACAAATATCCACACACCTTGCATCGCCACACCGGCACCTCAAGAGTCGTAAGAGCACGTGACGATGTTTGTACAAATTGGGCACGTTCATCACGAGGCGGACGACGTTCAGGAGTGGGACTCTCCTCCTTGTTACCGTCAATAACCGCTTGTGAGACGTATAACGCACAATAACAGGCATCATACTCCTCCACATCAGCATCACGATAGTCGCACGGACAGACGATGTCAACATCCTCCCGCTTCTTACCGCTAGCAAGCCTACACGGACACGCCCAGTATCCGTACCGTTGTTCATTCACCAACAAGCCTTTAACCAGATCTTTGGTAAATGTTTCGTCAGGATTGAGGTGATAGCCTGCTGCTTCTGCGTCTCGTTTAAGCCGAGAATACAGAGTGTCAATCGCTTGTTGAAATACCTCTTTCTCCCTCTTCAAGTACCTATCGCCTCTTTGATGTCTTGCTCCTTAAATCCAACAATGCAGGTCTTATTCTTGATCACCAGCGTCGGAAACGAGCACTTAGGATTCCATACCTCCACTTCTTTCATGGCGGTTGTTCGGTCACCTTCTTCCAAAAGATCAACATGAACATAGGAATAGGAGACGCTCAAGTCATCGAGTAATTTTTTTGTCTCTTACCACACCAGACGCAGGTACTGAGTGCATAGAGCATGATGCTTCCTTTGTCTTTTCCTTTGACGTGTGTTACCTTCATACTATTTCTCCTTTGGGATATATCTATTCATATATACAAACTCATCTCTTTTCTTCCGCGGTGGACGTTCTTGTTCATCTTTCCGTTGTTTGTCGGAAAGAACAGGATCAAGTGTATCTGCATGTTTACCAACAATAACAAGGGCAATTACGTCAATGTCATCAGGAATGCCAAGAATCGCCCGTGTTTTTTTCGGGCTGTAGCCAGCAATCGGGTGAGCAACAAGTCCGAGTTCTGTGGCACGTAAAATCATCAGTGCAGTGGCCATCCCAATATCAAACCGATAGTAGATTCTATCGTAAATCACGCAGTCATCTTCTTGTTTGCCGAGAACAGCAATAATCATGGATGCTTTTTGTGCCCATTCATTGCCTGCCGATAACGCCTCATGCATTTTTTTCAATACATCAGGACCGTATACGAACACATATTGCCATGGTTGATTATTGAAGCACGATGCCGAGAGTTGTGCACATTCAGCAATATCGTCAATAAGCTCGTCTGTAATGGTCATCGGGATAAACGAGCGGTATGCTCTTCTTTTCTGTATTGCCTCTTTTACATCCACATCATCACTTCAAAAAAGAGGGGGAGTTAAAACATAGTTTGACGATCACTTAGCACGAACTGTGCTCGATGGCATCATTCGGACACGCACTGACGCATGCACAACACTCAATGCATTCACCAATGTTTTGTGCTATTGCTTTGCCACCCTCAAGCGCAAAGATTTCAACTGGACAGGCAGTCACGCACTCTCCTACGCCGGTACATTTGTCATAATCAACCGTGATGATGATGTCTCCTTCTTTAAATTCTTTCTTCATGTCTCATAAACCCCCAAAGATATCTAGGTGGAATACTGTAAAAGGGTAATCCTATTTTATAGTTTCTTTCAGTCGCCGTTCATCTGTTTTTTCGAAGCTTTTTTGAACGCATAACCAATTCAGATGGTGCCAGGGGAGTAGTTGTAATGGACGAGATTGTGTGGACACCAACAGAGGACTATATTAAAAATGCAAACATCACCAGATTCATGAAGAAACATGATATCAAAGATTATGATGAATTAATACAAAAATCAACTGACGATATCGCATGGTTCTGGGACGCGGTGATAAAAGATCTCGACATCGAGTGGTTCCAACCGTATGAGAAGGTGTTCGATGATTCACAGGGAATCCAATGGACCAAATGGTTTATTGGTGGGAAAATCAACATCGTCCACAATTGTCTTGATAAACATGTAACATCTGATAATAAAAACAATATTGCGATCACCTGGGAAAACGAACAAGGAGATGTGCGTAAGCTTACCTATCATGAGTTGTACAAACAGGTTAACAGATTTGCAAACGCATTAAAGGAACTGGGTGTCAAAAAGGGAGATAGAGTTGGCATCTATATGCCCATGGTACCAGAAATTGTTGTCGGATTTTTGGCAGCTATAAAAATTGGTGCCATTAGTATCCCTATCTTTTCTGGCTTTGGTGGACATGCACTTGCCTCTCGATTAGAAATCGCGGGTGCCAAGGTATTGCTCACGGCAGATGGTTCTATGAGGAGAGGAAAACCAGTCAATATTAAAAACGAAGCGGATAAGGCTGCTGAGAGCGTCTCGAGTCTAGAACATGTGATTGTGTATAAACACCAAGACATTGACATCTCTTGGAACGAAGAAAAAGATATATGGTGGCAGGATATCGTTTCTCATCAGTCAGACACGTGTAAAACTGAGCACATGGATTCAGAAGATTATGCCATGATTATTTTTTCCTCCGGGACTACAGGAACGCCAAAAGGGACAGTTCATACTCACGGAGGGGCTCTGGCGCAAATAGGAAAGGAACTCGGGTATTATTTTGATGTGAAAGCTGATGATGTATTTTTCTGGCTCACTGACATTGGATGGATGATGGGGCCTTGGATGATCATTGGTGTTCAAAATTTTGGTGGGAATATCGTTATCTTTGAAGGTGCACCGAATTACCCAAACCCTGATAGACTGTGGGAACTGGTCGAAAAACACAAGATAACAACATTCGGAATCTCGCCAACCGCTATTCGTCTGCTTATGACCTATGGCGACGAATGGGTCAAGAAACATGACCTGAGCTCGCTACGGATCTTAGGCTCTACGGGTGAACCATGGGACCCTGATTCATGGAATTGGTTTTTTAAAAACGTTGGAGGTAAAAAAATTCCCATTATCAACATCTCGGGAGGGACAGAAATTGTCGGGTGTTTCTTATCACCTCTTCCCATTACAGACCTTAAACCATGTACGCTTCGAGGACCAGGCTTGGGAATGGATATTGATGTGTTTGATGATGAAGGCAAGCCTATTCGTGGAAAAATGGGGCATCTTGTAGCAAAAAAGCCAGCACCATCAATGACCAGAGGATTCTGGAACGAACCAGAACGGTATATCGAAACCTACTGGTCAAAATGGCCTAATGTGTGGTATCATGGTGATTGGGCAAAAATTGACGATGATGGGTTTTGGTCACTCCATGGACGAAGTGATGATACCATCAAAATAGCAGGAAGACGGACGGGGCCTGCAGAGATTGAAACGGCGTTAATTGAGCACCCTTCTGTGTCTGAGGCGGCAACCATTGGTGTTCCTGACGAAATAAAAGGCGAGGATATTGTCTGTTTTGTGGTATTGAAACCTGGGTACGAGCCAACGGATCAATTGAGGCAAGAACTCAAAGCTCAAGTCGTAAAAATCATGGGAAAGACGCTGAAACCCCGTGATATAAAATTTGTCAAAGAGTTACCTAAAACAAGGTCTGCAAAGATTGTTCGGAGAATCATCAAGGCAACGTACCTTGGTGAAGAGATCAAGGATGTCTCATCAGTTGAGAATACTAGCGCCATCGAAGAAATAAAAAACGCAGTGTAACGCCTACAAAATTCATACTAGTATAATTCGGATTTATAAAAATAATGATATTCATTGTATACGGCAATAAACGACAACATTTTTCAACCCATTTTGTATTACTTCTATAAGTGAGACGGGGGACATGTTGTATTATTTTTCGTCTCATGTCGAAGAGGAGATAGACAAATGACAAGGAAAGTATGTATTGTTGGAGGGGCAACTACTCCGTTTGATTATGGACCAACGGGATTTGAAAGTATTGAAGGCGGCGCAGCAGAATGTATTAAGGAAACACAAAAAGATATTCCTGAATTTACTATGAGAGATATTGATTTAATGGTGTATTCTCATTTTTCTGTCCACTTTGGCCACCAACTGTGCTCGGAATGGATCATTCATGACCATCTTGGATTGGTTGGTGTCCCTCATTATCGTGTCGAAAATGGTGGAAACACAGGTGGATCGGCCCTCTACGCCGCAGCCCTTGCAGTCATGTCAGGACATCATGACGTCGTTGGTATTGTGGGCTGGGAAACAATGGACTCAGTTTCTCAGTCACAGGGAAGTGAGTTTATTGCGCTTGCATCAGACATCAGATACGAACTGCTCGTGGGTGGCATTTATCCAATATATTACGCGGCGATGGCAAATAAATGGATGAAAGACAACAAGGTCACTGAAGAAGATGTAGCCTCAATTGGAGCAAAAAACCGTAACCATGCGATGGATAACCCCAAAGCACAGTGGTACCGCAATGAGCACAAGCATCTCACGGTAGATGATGTGATGAATTCCCGGTTAATCTCCTATCCTATTAAAAAATATGATTGTTGTCTAATGTCACGTGGTGTTGCTTTCACGCTAGTATGTAGCGAAGAATATGCAAAGAAGGTTAATCCTGATCATTATGTGACGATTGACGGGATCGGGCTTTCAAGCTGCACGATTCGTGCAGGCGATCGTCTGAATTTTCCGGGTTGGACTGAGCGGTATGGAGAAGACTATCCCGAAATGACTGAATTTGGTGCCTGTCGAAATTCGGCAGAACAAGCATACAAAATGGCCGGAATTGAAGATCCTTTGAAAGAAATTGATGTTGGTGAAATCCATGATGCATTTTCCACATCCGAAGCACAAATCTATAAAGCATTGGGTCTTGCAGACAAGCACGCCATTGCTCAATTTTTACGTGACGAACAAACACATATGCATGGAGAATTGCCTATGAATCCTGGTGGTGGTCTGATGGGATATGGCCATCCTGTTGGTGCAACAGGTATTATGAGTACTATTGAATGCTATTATCAACTTGCTGGGTTAATTCCAAAAAAGCATCTCAGCTCAAAAACAGAAGTTCCTGATGCACAGTGTGGCATTGTGAATAGTCACGCGGGAACAGGCACAAGTATTTCTAATTTTATTTTGAGGAGGGGAAACTAATGGCTGAAACAGTGGCTGTTAAAAAGAAGGGAAAATTTGCTGATGCTCCCAATTTTACCACGAGAAAAAACTATCGACCAGAAGATGTAAAGGAAACGGGACTTGCCTTCATAGGACATGAAATTTCTGAAGATGGAAATGCTATGAATCAATTCCTTCATTACGATCAACTGTACACTATTCGGCATGGGCAGAATAGTAAATTTTTCAAGGGATTACTTGAAGGAAAAATCCTAGGAACGCGGTGTCCCAAATGTGGTGATACATGGGTACCCATACGAACACACTGTTGGAATCTTGATTGTGATCTTGAAAAAACAGAATGGATTGAAATGCCGCTCACGGCAAAAGTGCATACATGGACCATTGCAGGATGGAGCGGGAGGTCTTCGTTAAAACGATTGCCTATCGTACTCGTCTATGCAGTAATCGGAGATAGCAAAGTGGCCATTGCCAATGAACTTCATGGGATTGAACCATGGGATGTTGAGTTTGGTATGCCCTTAAAAATCGTGTTTAAGCCAAAAGAAGAGCGGACAGGAACCGTTACTGATTTTCACTTTGAGCCAGCAGATGAGTGGAGCGCCTCACCAATGAACGAAGAAAAGGAGAGAATACGGCAACTTGTTGAGCCTGTGTATGAATGGGTAAAAACACTAAAAGAGAAGTGAATAAGATTTAAACATCATCAGTATTTACATACTTTCCATGGAGTACGTTTCAGGAGACATTCTTTCAGAGGAGGGTTTTAGGAAAGGATATATTGGCTTTGCACATAATACAATCGTTGAACTTGGACTGGGCAACCCTCCAAAAAAACCACGGTGTAAAGGAGTAATCGTTCCTCTTGTTGTTAATGCACACACTCATATTGGCGATTCCTTTATTGCCACAAAGAATATCGATCTCCCAAGGGATATAAAAAAACTTGTTGCACCTCCTCACGGTCTCAAGCATCAATTACTCAAAGAGGCTAGTGATGATGATGTCATTGCTGGAATGGAACATTCCATCACACTTATGAAGAATAGTGGAACTGGTCTCTTTTGTGACTTTCGAGAAGGGGGCATAGATGGAATTCATCAACTGCAACGTGCGTTAAGATTAGGGGGTACATCCTGTTTTATGTTCGCACGACCAGCCACGCTTATCTATGATGCTTCCGAGATGGATCGGTTGTTATCACATGCCCAAGGGATAGGAGTGAGCAGCATTTCTGATTGGGAATATTCTGAACTAGAAAAAATAGCCCACCATACCAAAAAACGAGGTAAACTATTTGCACTACATGCCAGTGAGCGAATTAGAGAGGATATCGATGCTATTCTCGATTTAAAACCTGATATCCTTGTTCACATGATACAGGCAACATCGTCAGATTTTATGCGAGTACAACAAGAAGGCATTGCTATTGTGATGTGTCCGCGATCTAATGCCTTTTTTGATCTGCAGCCACCGGTCGATTTGATGAAACGTGCGGGAGTGGATCTCATGATAGGTACTGATAATGCTATGATTACTTCACCAAATGTTGTAGATGAAGTTAAGTATTTGATAAAAAAAGAAATGCCATGTTCTCTTGAAGAAGTATTGACAATGATTACCTATACTCCGAGGAAAGTTTTAAATTGGGATGACCACATTCTTGGTCCCAATTCCCCGGCCAATTTTATTGTGTTGGACAGGAAGTCGTTGCAACCGTTATACGTTTCAATGGCAAAAAGAGAGGGATGAAATGAAAGTCGAAGAGGTAATGTCAAAAGAGTTAATTGTTGGTTATGTTCCGGGAAATGTAAAAGATGCATTGAGTGTTCTTGCAAAACATAATGTTTCAGGGATGCCAGTATTGAAAAAGGATACCAAAACTGTTGTCGGTGTTGTCACTAGAACAGATATTTTTAGAAATTTTGACGAAGAACAACTTGCCCTTATTATGAGTACCGATGTTCATGCCGTCGATAAGGACCAAAATGTCAAAGATGCAGCAAAACTTCTCCTTGAAAATCGCATTCATGGTCTTCCAGTCATCAACAAACGAAAAAACATTGTTGGCATTATCAGCCCCACAGACATTTTAAGAAGGGTGATATTAAAACAAAGTGAAGGTGTTATTGAACCACACATTACCAATTTAGCGGTCCCCGTATATCAGGATACGCCCCTCAATGTCGTAATGGAAATTGTCAATATTACCCACGAAAATGCCTTGCCCGTCATCAACGATCAATTACGACTTTGTGGCATCGTCAGTGATGGAGATTTATTTAAATTAAGTCACATTCGTGAGAGTATTGAGAGTTCTGACATGGGCATGGGTTCTGATGAAGATCAGTGGACTTGGGAAGGCATTCGAGATACGGTCAGAATGTATCATTCCAAGTCAGAGGTGAGTTTGCCACCGGTCCCTGTCAAAGAGGTCATGATTTCAAATGTTATTAAAGGATTTAAGAATTCATCGGTAAAAGAAATTGCAGAAAAAATGATTAAAAACGATATCAGTCACATTCCTATCGTTGATTCCAGTGACCGGTTAATCGGCATGGTGACCGATATCGATCTTATGGCCTGCATGTTTTAAATTGTATAACACTATTCGTAGTGGAGAACACCAACTGGGAGTATTTTCGATATGCCTCAGGATATTTACGATAAACTCATCATGCTCGCCAAACGAAGAGGATTTCTGTATCCTTCATTTGATATCTATGGTGGTGTCGCCGGATTTTACGACTATGGCCCCTTAGGTTCACAGCTGAAAAACAACATTGAGATGCTGTGGCGGTCATTTTATTTGCTAAAAGACAACTGTATCGAAATACACACACCAACGATTACGTTATTTGAAGTACTAGATGCTTCAGGGCATGTTAAAGAATTTACTGATGTAACAGTTGATTGTCCCACCTGCAACCAATCGTTCAAAGTGGAAGATATCATTGGGGAGAACATTACCGTTGAACAAGCCGTGAAAAAACATCAGGTGCATTGTCCCTCTTGTGACGCAACACTTGAAGACGCGCACCCCGTGAATCTCATGTTTTCCACCACCATCGGTATCGGAAAAACCCGAGATGCGTTTCTTCGGCCTGAAACAGCACAGGGAATTTTTACGAACTTTCACTTTCTCTATCGCTACGCTCGAGAAAAACTACCCTTTGGGGTCATTCAAGTTGGAAGAGGATACCGAAATGAGGTGTCGCCTCGCCAAGGAATGATTCGATTACGAGAGTTTTCCATGGCAGAGGCAGAAATATTTTTTGATCCTCAAGACAAAACGCATCCCTCCTTTCACAAAGTACAAGATAACAAACTATATCTCTTTGATAACGTCAAGGACTGGAAAATTACACTGAAAGAAGCGGTGAACAAGAAGCTCATCAATAATCAGGCACTTGCTTACTACATGTATGTGACACAGACGTTTCTGTTTGCTGCTGGCGTTGATCCTAAGAAATTCAGATTTAGAAAACATGCCGATAACGAACTTGCTCACTATGCAACAGAATGTTGGGATGCAGAGCTTTTTAGTGAGCGCTTTGGCTGGATTGAATGCGTAGGTATTGCAGATCGTTCTGCCTATGACCTGAACGCTCATATTACTGCATCCGGAACAGACATGTACGCTCTACGAAAATTCGACAAACCAAAGATGGTTACAGTTACCAAGATTATTCCCAAAATGGATGTTTTGGGTCCCATGTTCAAAGGCAAAGCAGGAAAGATAAAACAACTCCTGGAAACCATGGAAGTGGCAAAAAGTACCAAAACGATTACGATCACTCTTGATGGAAAAAAAATAGATATTCCTAAGGACTGTTACAATATTACTGAAGTGAAAGAAAAGAGAGTGGGGGAAAAATTTGTTCCTCACGTCATTGAACCATCGTATGGTATCGACCGTATTCTCTATTGTATTTTAGAACAGAGCTATCACGAAGGGAAAAAAAAGGGAGAGGATTACCGCATCCTCAAGCTTGTTCCTGCTGTTGCCCCCATCAAAGTAGGTGTTCTCCCACTAATTTCTGACAAACGATTGATTAAACTTGCGAAAAAAATCGACGAAAAACTCCGAGCAGCAGGTATCGCCACCTATTATGATGATGGGGGGACTATTGGACGACGGTATGCACGGATGGATGAGGCGGGAACGCCATTTTGTGTCACTATTGACCATGATTCTCTTAAGGAGAATACTGTCACTATCAGGGATAGAGATACTACGAAACAAATTCGAAAAGGAAAAGGAGAACTGGTTCATTATTTCAAAGAACTAGTATGCTAGAAGTTCTTCAGTGTCTTTTCGATAATTTCCAGTGTCTCATCGATTTCTTCTTCAGTAACAACTAGGGGATGACGGAATCGAATGGTTTCTTTTCCACATCCTAGTACAACCAGTCCGTTAGCATAGAGTTTGTTTCGTAAAGAATCGCGTTCTTCAGGCGAAAAACAATCAACGGCGCACATGAGTCCACGCCCTCGCACAGCAGTAAGTATAGTGTCATATTTTTGAGCGATCTCTTCAAGACCTTGTAGTAGTCTTTTTCCCTGAACTGCAGCATTATTCACTAAACGTTCATCATCGATGATTTCTAAATATTTTTGACAGCGAACCATATCGGTAAGGTTACCACCCCATGTAGAATTGATGCGACTAGAAACCTCAAAGACATTATCTTTGACCTCATCCACTCGATCCGTAACCATAATACCGCAGACCTGTGTTTTTTTACCAAACGCAAGAATATCTGGTTTGAAATCGAAATGTTCATATGCCCACATTTTACCCGTAATCCCAACACCAGATTGGATTTCATCGATGATAAACATGACGTCATATTCATCACATATCTTGCGCAGGTTCATAAAAAACTCATTTCTAAAATGATTGTCTCCTCCTTCGCCTTGAATAGGTTCAATGATCAGTGCTGCAATATCATCAGCATACGAAAGTGCTTGATCAAGTTCGTCATATGCTTGATTCTCAAGGTCTTGCACTTGCGCTACATGCTCAGATGTTACGGGAAATGTAATTTTAGGATTGATAATCCGAGGCCAATCAAATTTGGGGAAGTATTTTGTTTTATCGAGATTGAAGGTATTAGTCAGCGATAAGGTGTAGCCAGAACGCCCGTGAAATGCTTCTTTGAAATGGATGACTTGTGTTCCCAATTCTTTTTTACTTCCTGCAGCAAAGTTTTTTCGTATTTTCCAATCAAAGGCAGTTTTCAATCCGTTTTCTATAGCAAGCGTTCCACCGCTGACAAAAAAGAGATGATGGAAACAGTCGGGCACCGCATAGTTGCCAAATGCATCAACAAACTCAGCCATCTCTGTTGTATACAGATCAGAATTCGTGGGATTATTCACAGAGATTTCACCAAGCTTCTTTATAAATTCTGGCGCAGTCATTTTTGGGTGATTGCATCCCAATGGTGATGAGGCGAAAAAGGAAAAACCATCAAGTAGATAGGTGTTTTGTTTTGAATCGTAGATACGGCATCCCTTGCTTTTTTTTAAATCTAAAACAAGATTAAATCCGTCAACGAGCATATATCGATCAAGTATAGCATGGACGTTGGTAGGTGCTATCATCATGGCAATCTATCCCAATTTTCAGGTTTTTTCTAGCTGTGAGAGCCGTATCTCTCGAGCTTATAAAATGCTATCGGTGGAGAAGGCAAAAAAGGAGAGAGAGGGGCGGAAGAAACAAGATGATGGGATGCAGCCCTCTCTCAACATGCAAAGGGGGAGATATTATGTCAGTTCTACACTGTTTATTTCATGCAGATCAGTCAAATCATTCATCTTGACCAGATTGTTTGAAATGGTGTAGAGCACATCATCGATGTAGAGTGTTCGCTGAATAGAGTTACCATAATCGCCTCCATAGTACCACTCATCCTCAGGTTCGTCATTGTCAAAATCATGGGTAATCGTCCCTCTGAGAGAAATGCCATCCTTAGAAGTGATATCAAAGACATACGCAGACTGTTTTGAGTAATCTCCAACAGGAATAACTAAGAGATCTTTTTCCTGATCAAAGAGGAATGCTTTATGCTCGTAAAGTGCAGATGATTGCATCCAGTGCCAATCCTCGTCATCATTAGTAATTTCGTATTTTGCCAATTCGATGGGATCGGTAACATCAGTGACATCAAAGAGTGAAATCTTCACGATATTTTCATCTCGTCCGATACCAATGATATGAGCGTCATCATAGGGGTGAAGATAGGTTGAAAAACCAGGTATTTTCAGTTCTCCAAGGACAGTTGGATTTGCTGGATTGTCGAGATCAATGACAAAGAAGGGATCGACTTGTTCGTAGGTGACTAAGTAACATTTGTCATCAATAAAGCGAGAGGCAAAGATACGCTCCCCAGGTGCAAGACCAGAAATGCTTCCTATGATATCAAGATCCATGTCAAGCACATAGATGCCGGTTTGTTCTTCAACACCTGAGAAGAAAAAGCCACGGACGACCCAACCCTGCACAGTCGATGCTACACGCAAATGCCCATCATATTCATCAAGGGAGAATTGATTATTGAGACTTCCTGGTACTGCTCCTTGCGCCTCATAGGTGATATCACCATCAGAAATAGCAATACGATGGATGATGGTTCGCTCCACACGACTCGTAACCTCTTGAGAAAGTCGATATTGTTGCGTCTCATCCAACTCATCAAGATAATGTTGTAAAATCCATTGGATAACCGTCTGTTTTTGGTGGTCATTTAAGCTTAAGGATTCGGCTTGATCGATTTCTTCTTTGAATGAATTGGGAAGAACAGGAGCAAGAATCTCATCAAGAATTTCTTGGAATAATTCATCATAATAGTTACTGGTTGCATAGGCCACATAAATATTATCCTGAGAAACATACAAGGTGCGACTGTTGCCAAGCAAAAAGACTTCAGTCGTGACGGGTTCATCATCATTATCAAGATTGATGGAAAGAATATTAGTTATAGTGCTACTTTTTTCAGGAAGATCAATATAGTAAATATCAGAGAGAGGCACCGATACTACTTCCTCATCGATTAACAGTCGCGGGATAAATGGCTCATCTTCGGGAAGGTAGTAGTCATAGGAATATTGAGTCGTGATCACGTAGACATAGGCATCAATAAGACGGGCACCTGAATACGTACCACCGACGCTAATATCTCGAATGAGATCTGGCTCTTGCAAGCTGGTCATATCATATATTTTTATCAATGTGGTTGGTGTCGAATACCAGGGTGCCGGCATCCCGATTTCGTCGCCTTTATCATCTTCACTAATTTGGATAGTTGTTTCTTCCTTAATCGTGGGTTCTGTATATACGATAGGGTGGCCATAGTTCATGGAAAAAATCACGAGTTTGTCGCCATAAATGAAAAGATTCTGAACGGTAGTTGATTCATTAAAAGAAAGTTCTGCTTCTATGGTTGCATTTTCAGCAGGAAATGCCTTGACAATAATGACTTTATTTTGTGAAACAATATACAGGTACGTGCCATCAGTTTTCACAACATCTGGTTCATCCACACCAGCGACTTGTACATTGGTTTTAGAAAAATCGACCGTAGCTCCTCCGCATATATCATCGCTTTCCCTTGTACCAATGGCAATTTTTTCACTTGCTGCTACATTGGGAACGGTAACTGCACTATCAAGCCATCCATCATAATAAAATGATTGCCATGAGCTTCCAGAAATAAATTCAGTCAACTTTTCGTACGAAGTAAACGTTTTCACATCATAATCCTTAAAATTCAATGTACCTGTAACAACAGGTTGCACACTTATTGCATAAATAACTCCTGTTGTTACGAGAAAGCCAATCAGCATCAATCCGCCAAGTTGTTTTGTTGTTTCCATATCAATCAAACCTTAATTCATTCTTAGTATCACGTTATATCTGGTATGATTTATATGCTGTCAGAAAACGTTCGGAAAAAACCAAACAACGTTCAAAGAGACCTACAGTAATTGTATTTGCTCATGGAACGTGATATTCATCTGTTCTAATTCATCAAGGATGGGGTTATAGATTTCTGGAATGACAGGAATGTGTACACCAGAAAGGTCAATATCTCCTTGAAGAATCGTTCTTACTGCTATTGCTGCAGGCAGAGCGACCGTTCGTGCAACTGATGAATCGCCATCGGAGATGCCGTAATCAACTAAGGTTGACGTGATGTATTCCTTCTTTTGAGGATACCGGGCAATAAACTCATGATGCATCACCACCATGTCTCGTTCGCTTTTGCCGAGAGGCATTTTTTTGAGCGTAAGAACGTTTAGATAATCAAGCGGCGTATTTCTATCCGTAGGGAGTTGTTCATCACCAAAAAGACCTAACCATGATAACCGTTTAATGACAGCGGCATACGATTTGAGGCCAAGGTAATGGGCTGTCGCTTTTGCCAGATCGTCCTTTGCACCAGCACCAATAAGGTACCGAGTAAGATGGCCATAGGTTGTACCAGAAAAACCATCAAGTGTGGTCTCTCGTAACCATCCCAACGCAGCAATAGCCCTCATCGTCTCACACCACCCTGTCATGCGAAAGGTTCCTCGGTAGACGGTGTGTGCATCGTTAAGACCGTAGATTTCTTTGTAAGGAATTGAGTTACGATTGGGGTAATTTTCAAAGGTGCCAACACCAGGAACATCCTGCAGATAGTAATGCTCAAAAAGATTGTCACCAGGAATTGATACTTCTTTTCCGTGTTCCAGCCATTTTGCAGCGTTTCGTGAGGCAAGAAGAACTCCTCGAGGAGACCAAGAAAATTTATACCCAAAGGGATTCGTGTTCACCTCATGAGAAGGAAGAGCGCCCGTCGTTGATTTAAAACTGACAATCTTACCGCCCTTTGCTTCAACATCATGTATGATTCTCATCGCCGACATGTGATCAATGCCAGGATCAAGACCACATTCATTCAATATCAACACACCTTCTTGTTGTGCCTGATCATTAAGTGCTCTCATCGCATCACTAACATAAGAAGTAGTGACGAGATGCTTCTTATGCGCAATACACAATTCTCCAACCTTGACATGATAGGTATACGGAAGAAGGCTTATGATAAGATCGGAGTTGGCTATCAACTCTTCAAGGTGCTTATCATCATCAACATTAAGCGCGTATGCTGTTCCTTGAGGATGGTTTGCGATTATACGTTCTGCTTTACTGATGGTACGACTTGCCATAGTAACAGAAAATCCCGCATTCTCGAGTAAAAAACGAACGAGCGGTTTGGAAACCATGCCTGCGCCAAGGACAAGAATGTGCGCTGCCACTTACATCAACCTCATAACCTGCAAAATGTCACGCATGGGGTAACAGCACCGCTCATAAAAAGGTGTTGATATATTGGTACTCTGGAGTGATTTTTCCTTGATAA
This sequence comes from uncultured Thermoplasmatales archaeon, assembly GCA_964638175.1. Classification (GTDB taxonomy): domain Archaea; phylum Thermoplasmatota; class E2; order DHVEG-1; family DHVEG-1; genus JAFGDG01. Next base: position 25,042 of record CAZWZY010000003.1, read on the forward strand.
AGAATAACAGCATTTTTGATGGCGGGTGGCAGTTGCAGGTGATCAAAAGAAACATCATATCGTGCCTGTGCAACAGCAGGAACAAACGGCACTAATGCCTTGCTAAATGCTCGCGATGATGCACGTGGTAACTCGCAAGGGAGATTGTCTATCCCCATGATTACAATACCCTTTCCTCCGTATCCATCACGAATAGTATCGGTCTGTGGATTATACACGAATACGGGACTATCTGGCGTAGTTACTTTTTGAGTAAATTCAATGGCGCCATTGATATCGATGCTAATGTCACCGACAATTTGCAAACGCAAAGTGTCAAGATCTTGTGTTTTGATGAACTCTTTGGTGATCAATCGTGGATATTTTTTAGTCCAAAAGATACAATTCATAAGAATTGTTAGATGAGGAATATACTCATGAAAAATGGATTCATAGTGTTCAGGATGATGATAATAATCCTGTAAATCGAAAGGTCTCGTTGTAGAGAGAGGGGCAACCATGTCTTTTTCTTTGAAGACGACCTTAAAAAGGCGATTTTTGGGAGGGTTGTTATTCAATGTTTTGAGTTCTTGGGGAGCAACCTCAGTAACAGGAAATGCCCCTAAGATTTCTTGTGCGCCTGTAGAAACGTTTCCATATCCTGCAAACCCAACAACAATGGGGGTTATCTCATCGGGCAATCCTTCAGAAACAATCCTATCGCCGATATGTTTTAGTTCTACTTTAAGCTCGTCGAGTGTCTCATAATGGATGGTTTGCTTGACATCGGAGAAGGGAGATGAAATTCCTTGGGACTGCAATCGTTGACCCAAAGCCCACAACGTGTCAACCATGCCTGCAAGACCAGCATAGCGACCGAAAAATACCAAACGACGGCCGTGTTCATCAAGAATTTTTTCATAATCAATTAACGTACATCCAAGATCCATCATCTTCTTGAGCATCGGCATGTTGTTTTTTTGTCCTTTAATGGTATGAGAAAAAAAGACATACGTTTTTCCTTGCTCAAAAACAGTAAGCGGGATTTCTTTGACAGCGAAAACGACTGGGCAGGGAGACAAATCTTCCTGTATGGTCGCGCCAACAGATTCATAAGCCGATTCTGGAAAAATACGAATAGGGGAGGGCTGAACAATCGTATGAATATCGTGCTGTTCTTGCAAGTCGCCGACATGCTTGGGTGTGAGAGGAGTACGGCGCTCCCATTTGTTTTTGTCTTCTCTTCGTATTCCTATGGTAAAAGTCATCTGTTTATGCCCAAAACCAGCATCTGCTCTTATCTTAAATAGATTTTGAGACTGATACGTATGTTATATTTTATATCGAAGAATTCCACCAATGTGACCAAGAGTTGCTAAATCTTCATCATCACTAAATTCAATGGTTGCATCAGTCCGCTCAGCAAACTCGATAATTTCTTCGATAACATCTGCTTCAGTGGTTTTCCCACCACAGATTGGACAATCTTTGATGGGACCAGCACGAAGGATTTGACAATGTTCACACAAGCAGCCTTTTACTTTGTAATCCTTCTCAACAATGAGAATGTCAATCTGACCATTTTTTGCTGCTTGTAACGTTTCATCAATACCATAGACGGCAAGTCCTTCTTTAAGTATTTCTGCCCTGAGTTGTTTGACAGCATCGTAACTTTTTGTATCTTCTCTCTGAGAAATAAGATGAATGGATTCTTGAAGAAGTTCTTGTTTGTCATCAATATCGATATCAAGAACATCAACAACGCGATCGGCAAGATGCTGAGGGAGTAGATCGTGAAATTGTTTTTTTGCCTGACCCGGACCTGCAAGAATAATACGATCATCGACAACTGATTCGAGATGTTCAATAACTTCTGTAAAAAAAGTATGAATTGCTCCTTTTCGCAGTCGTTGGAACCGTGCTTGTGACATCCCACCTTTCTTGTGCTTATTCATGATATCTGCAGAAAGCCGTTTTGTCTGATCCACCGTTCCTAACGAAACAGAGAACACCTTGGCATAGTGAGAGTCCAAGAGAACCAGCGTAAAGGATTCCCATTCGTCAAGAATGCGTGCGAGAGGACGAATATATGGAGAAGAATCAACGACGAATAAATTGTTAATCCTAACAGGCAGTGACACATACTGAAAAAAATGATGTTTATGGGACGCGAAAATCGCACCATACGTCACCTTCTTTGTTTGAAGAAATTGTTTAATTTCTTTTATCGTTTGGTGGAAATTTTCTTGCTCTTCCCGACTCAAAAGTGATGCGCACACATATTCTCGTCGTTGAAGAAATTTAGGATCATCATGGGCGTTGATATAGTATGAAACGAATGTATCGTGACTTTCAGCGTCATACACGTCAGATAATGTTCGTAGTGCTTTCTGTAGCTCAGCAGCCATACTATCGCTTTCGTATCCAAACATGCTATTATATAGGTGCTGGTTTACTTTCGATTAACTACGATGAATACATAAATACCAACAATCCTTTTTATCTAGCGATGGGGAAAACACAGCAGCCATTGAATAGGAAAACAGACATTATCAGTGCATCAGAAATTGGACAATACCGCTTCTGCTCAGTAGCATGGTATTTACAAAAATGTGGCTATAAACCTCGGTCATCTTCTCTTACTCGTGGTGCGCAAAAACATGAAACACTTGGCGCAATCGTCAACCAAGTGGAACAGAGTACCAGAAGGTCAAACGCCCTGCGGATTGTAGGATATCTTCTCCTCATTATCGCCATTCTAATGACCATCACAGGGGTGATTACATACTGGCCTTTTTTTTGATAGGTATCGTATGTTTTGCTCTCGCAGCAGCATGTATCCTCTATGCGAAGAACGCTCGTAACCGAGTAAAGTTTCTCAAAAAAACGCATTCTGTCCAGAACGGTAAGATAATGTATACCGATCTGAATGTTCCTGCAAAACCATTTTTTTCTACGCGTCAACGAATTTCGGGCAAACCTGACTACGTCACCAAATTGCAAAACTGTTACATCCCTGTAGAAGTAAAGACAGGAAACCACCACGAACCCCAACAACATCATATCTTCCAGCTTGCAGCGTATTGCCATCTGTTGGAAGAACACATTGGCGATCTTGTTCCCTATGGCATACTGGTGTACTACGACACAGCAAAACAATTTACAATATCTTTTGACCCAAAACTTCGTTTTGAACTTGAGTCTACCATCAAAGAGATGAGAACTATGTTGAAAACAGGAACGCTGAAAAGAAACCATCACGACATCCATCGATGTGCCCATTGTTCACTTCGTACCCATTGCCAGATGAACATGAGTTAAAATGAAAAAATATTATAATTCTAAAAGAAGTTTTATAAGTAGATAATTTATTACCACAACGCAGGTGGAGTATGAGAGATGCATTAACGTTTGAGGATGGGGTATTACTGTGCAAACACATCTATCAAAATGCAATTGAAAAGACCTTGCAAGGTGTTGTGGAACAGGAGCAGATTTTTCAGCGGGCACACGAGATGCTCAGTAAACTAGAACGGGATCTTGATAATGAACGTATTGACGAATTGCTATACCTTTTCAATCTAGAAAATATCTATAGCATTATCTAGAGTACGCGAGAAAAAAGAACAGAAAGATTTGTTTTACTTCCGCTTGGTAATCATATCAAATGCTTCGTTGAGAAATGCCCGTTCTTGTGGTGTGGGGAACCACTTAAATCCTGTTTCGTCTTTTATAAAATTAGGGGCATTTGCATCAAACCTTGTTAATAAAGTAATATCACCTGAAGAAGGATCTTTACTTATCTCAAGCCTAATATGAATGTTGTCTTCTTTTGCCATGATTTCCTCATCCACCTATGATAGCAGGTACATCGAGTTCGAGAACTTATAGTTTTTCGTTTCTGTAAGAGAGATATGAGAGAACAAACCTTTTAAAAACACGTCTCTTCTCATTGCTGACAGTATGCGCATTGCGGTACTCCTCAAAGATCGATGTAAACCAAAAAATTGTGCTATAGAGTGTATTAAATTTTGTCCTAGAGTACGCGCTGGTGACGAAACGATTATTATGGGGGAAGATGGCAAACCTATCATTTCTGAAGATCTTTGTGTAGGATGCGGGATTTGTATTCACAAATGTCCGTTTGATGCTATCAAAATTATTGGTCTTGCTGAAGCATTAGAAACTGATCTTGTTCATCAATTTGGAAAAAATGGATTTCGCTTATTTCGTCTTCCCATACCAAAGCAAGGAACATGCATTGGTATTCTTGGCCCCAATGGCATCGGAAAAACAACTGCTATTAAGATTCTTGCTGGCCAATTATTACCAAATTTAGGAGAATACAAAAAGAAACCCTCATGGGGAGATGTTCTCGAATATTACGCAGGCACCGAATTACAAGATCATTTTAGTAGTATCATAGAACAGGAGATGGAAAGCGTCATCAAACCACAATATGTTGATAAGTTGCCAAAAATTATGAAGGGAACAATCAAGGACGTGCTGAAAAAGGCAGACAATTCAGGATCGTTTGATACTGTCGTTGAGAAATTAGGGTTAGCATCTCTGCTTGAAAAACGTATTGAAAAAGGAACCATCTCTGGTGGTGAACTGCAATTAGTCTCCATTGCTGCTGCTCTTTTGAAAGAGGTTGATTTGTACTTGTTTGATGAGCCTTCTTCGTATCTCGACATTCACCAACGATTAAAAGTTGCCCGCGTTATCAAAGAACTTGCCGAAACAAAGAAAGTGATGGTTATCGAGCATGATCTTGCCGTCTTAGATTTCTTGTGTGACAATGTGCATCTGATGTATGGCGATGAAGGTGCCTATGGAGTGGTCACCCATCCACGCGGGGTTCGTCATGCCATTAACACCTATCTTTCAGGATACCTTAAAGAAGAAAACATCAGATTTGGAGAAAAAATAGAGTTTTTTGCACACCCGCCAAAACAACGGCAGGAAATGAACATTCTTATTTCCTTTGATAACCTAACAAAATCCTTTGAAGACTTTACCCTTGAGATTGAAAAAGGAATCATTCGTCAAGGAGAAATTATCGGTATTGTCGGACCAAACGCCATTGGAAAAACAACGTTTGTCAAGATGCTTGCTGGTGTTGTTGAACCGACAAAAGGTAAGATAGAATACGATATCAAAGTCAGCTATAAACCACAATACATCTCTCCTGATTACTCGGGGACCGTTCGGGAATTTTTTGAGATGAGTGCACAGCAGTTGTTTACATCTCCGTTATTTAAAGCAGAAATTTTTGAGCCGTTTCATCTCAAATATCTCCTCGACAAACAGATTGATACGCTATCTGGAGGAGAGTTACAGCGAGTGGCCATTGCTCATTGCCTAGTACAGGATGCAGATATTTACCTGATTGATGAGCCTTCGGCGTATCTTGACAGTGAACAGCGAATGATAACGTCAAGAACCGTACGGCGTGTCATTGAAAAATCAGGGAAGTCAGCAATGGTGGTTGACCATGATGTATACTTCATCGATATGATCAGTGATGCATTAATCGTGTTTGATGGAGAGCCGGGCAATCATGGCCGGGGGAGAGGTCCCTTTAGCCTACACGAAGGCATGAATAGATTTCTCAAAGACGTGGATATTACCTTTCGCAGAGATGAAGATACCAGAAGACCTCGTGTCAATAAACCAGATTCTTTCATGGATAGAAAACAACGAAAAGATGGGGAATATTACTATAGTCTCTGAGATGATATTGTGTGTGTGAAATATATAAAACAGTATTTTGACGAACTGGGGAAAAAAGACAAAATTCAAACAAAACAAATGGAAAAAGCGATAGAACGAAGTAAAGATATATCTGAAGTGTACTTGCATGGCGGAAAGGCAATAGGAAAAGCAATCAAGCCAAAAAAGAAAAAGAAATAATTAAATGATTGATTTCTCATTCCACTCCATCATGCCGCGTTCGGGGAGGCTACGACGATACATACGAGAATTTACCGATTCGTCACGAGTGGAAAAAATATCCTTTATTCCTCCGTTTTTGATTCTTGCTCTTGAACTTATTCTACTCATTCATGCCGCTACTGCACCAAACTTACCAGATAACCTCATTATCATCGAGCTGACGAGCATTTTACTGGTAATTTCCATTATTGAAACCATCCTGGTCTCTCGAGAAATCCATGAACACTATGTCTGCAACATGCTTGACCGGATCTTAACCATTAAACTGGACGATTTTATTTTACAACATAAAGCAAAAAATGTGAAAAAAATTGTCGAAGATTTTATCGAGCTTCATCCACGATATACGAACAAAAGAAGTGAGATCTATCATATCTGCTGCCAGATCATGGAAACTCACAAAGAGGAAGCATGGGAAAAGGAGTTGTTGAAAATACTTAAACCATTTGTGAACCGGAGGAAACAAGAGACGGTTGACAGTCTGCTAGAAGAGTTTTTAGCAAAATATCCCAATTATAAAAAATATCGGGGGGAAACCTACGAAAAAATTTGTCAATTAAAAGGATGAATGCTAGAGTGGTTTTCGTTTTTTCCAAGAAGACAAAATAATATCTCTTAGTTCATCAACATCTTTAGCATGTAACCATTCTTTTTCAAAATCAGTTTCCTCAGCTATCTGAACAATCCACATAAGAGAATGCATATAGAAACTCTGCTGTTCAGAAGTTGCGATCACCACAAAAAAAGCATGAATCGGTGGTGTATCATCAAAAAGTATAATGCCTTTTTTACTTCTAACCAAAATTATTTCAAATTTATCACGACCCTCTATAATATTTGATAAAATAGCAATACCTGGATGCACCATAACATTCGAATCCTTCTCACGTCTCACTATAAGATTATGCAACTTATTTTTATCGATATCCAACCGTTCAGCCAATTTATTAGCAACTATCCATGCAAATTTATCGGGCCGTTCGTATTTGAAAACATCAATAATCTCACATTTTCTAAGAATATCTTCAAATCTTTTCTCAGTAACATCATCTCTTTCAATAAGAATTTCCCGAAGTTCCTCATCCAACAAATAACCAGTATTTTTTTCACCGGTAACACGTTCAACCACATGAAGAAGAGAATATTCTCGCCAAATTTTATCACGAGCAAAAAACCAATACCAAAGAAAACCAACCAATATGAAACATCCAATAAAAACCAGTGGAACAACACCCATCTCAAAGATTAATAAACTATACCCAATAATACCTGCGATCTGAACCCAAGGATAAAGCGGTGAACAAAAACTTGGACGATAATACCTGAGTTTGCTTTCCCGCATCATAATAAGAGACAGATTAACAAAAATAAACAGCAAAAGAACAAGAGTAGATGCAGTTTTAACAAGTCCTTCCAAATCTAAAAAAAGAATTATAGTTATCATAAAACCAGAAGTAAATAATATCGAAATTATTGGTGTGCCCTTTTTAGATATTTTAGAGAAAAAACCTGGTAAAAGCTGGTCTTTACTCAAAGCCATAGGATAACGAGAAGAAGAAAGCAAGCCTGCGTTTGCAGTGGTAATAAAAGCAAGAACCGCTGCAACACCCAAGATTATAAGCCCAAACTCCCCCATGAACACTTCAGCACCTTTTGAAATAGGCATCAAAGAACTAGTAAGTGTTGTATGATCCAATAATCCTACAGTTACAGAGATAACTAATATGTATAATGCTGAGACAACACCCCATGCAAGAAAAATACCAAGTGGGATATTTCTTTTAGGTTTACAAATTTCTCCAGCGACACTACAAACCTTGGTAAGACCCATGAAAGAAACAAAAACAAAACCCGCAGTTGCAAAAATAGAACCAATTCCATGAGTTGTAAAAGGTTGAAACCTTGAAGGATCGATATGGAAAAAACCCACGATAACATAAAAAACAAGGATGCTAACAAGTCCTGTTACTAAAATGACTTGTGTTTTACCAGCATGTTTAACACCAAATAGATTTATCACAGTAAAAATAATACAAAATACCACTGCGATAAGTTTCATATTCACATCTGTTAAACCAGGATTGAATAACTGCACAAAGGCACCTATTCCAATCAGTGCAAAAGCTGTTTTAGACGCAAGAGAAAACCATGAAGCAAAACCACCAACAGTACCAATCGCAGGTCCCATACTCCTGTCTATAAAAAAATAGTCTCCACCCGCCTTTGGCATAGCTGTCGCAAGCTCAGTTTTTGAAAGTAATGTGGGAACTATTAAAAGACTTGCAATAAGATAAGAAAGGATAACTGATGCTCCTGTTTTTGCATAGGCTAATCCGGGTAATACAAAAAGCCCTGAGCTAATCATCGCGCCAGATGCTATACAAAAAACTTCAAAAAGTCCAAGTTCTCTTTTAAGAGCAACGTATTTGTTTTTGGTACCCATCTCATTTTTATAATTGTTTAAACCTATTTTTATGTTTGCTTTGGACCGTAAATTACTGTTCCCTTTTTAATTACAGCATCAACAAGATTCACGCCAACACGATACGGAAGAAATTTGTGAGACGGGCAATCAAGCACAAGAACATCTGCTTGTTTCCCTTGTTCAAGGCTACCAATTGTTTCTTGCATACCCAATGCACAGGCAGCATTGAACGTCGCTGCGGTGAGTGCTTCTGCTGGAGTCATGTTCATCTTTACACAAGCAAGTTGAACAATAAATTGCATATTTTCAATCCAACAATTGGGGTTGAGATCCGTAGCAAGTGCGATAGATACCCCCATATCGATCATGTCACGAGCAGCCGCATAATTGCTCATCATCGAAGAAAATGGCGTACCGGGGAGAAGAACGCCAACGACTCCATTGTTAGCCATCTCTTGAAGCCCTTTTCTTGATGATCGTAACAAATGATCAGCACTAATAGCACCAACTTTTGCCGCAAGATCTGCACCTCCCGTATCAACAATCTCATCGGCATGTATCTTTGGAATAAGTCCATGGGTCTTTCCTTGCTCCAAAATGCGTTGTGCTTGTTGAGGCGTAAAAACGCCTTCTTCACAGAACACATCGCAAAAAGTTGCCAATTTTTTTATTTTTGGCAACATATCATTGATCACCACGGCTGTGTACTCCTCTGAATTCATGCCTTTAGGAACGGCATGAGCACCCAGGAAAGTTGAAACGATATCAACAGGGTGATGTTGATTCAGTGTGCGCTGGGTTTGTAAAATTTTAAGTTCAGTTTTCATATCAAGACCATACCCGCTTTTTGCTTCACAAGTCGTTGTGCCATGAGGAAGCATCGTATCAAGACGGTGTGTGCTTTCTTTGAGAAGCTGTTGAACGGATGCTTTTCTTGTCTGCTCAACTGTATAAAAAATGCCTCCTCCTTGCTGTAAAATATCCATGTATGAATGTCCTTTCAGCTTCATATCAAGCTCAAATTCTCGGGAACCGGCAAAGACAACATGAGTGTGTGGGTCGACAAAACCCGGTAATACTGTTTTACCAGAGGCGTCGATGGTTTGTTCTGCAGTAACGCGTACGTTTTTTCCGACAGTAACGATTGTTCCATTAGTAATGGCAATCGAACCATGAGATACGATAGATAACTGATTCATCTCCTGCTTTGTTCTTGGAGCGTTTTTTCCTTGTAGCGTAACAAGTTCGTTTGCATTTTTGATGAGAATATCAACTGACTCCATGGGCGATTACCAAACAGTTAAAAGAAGAACCTAGATTAAGGGTTTACGGTGGCATAATGGACAAAATTGTCGAATGTGTTCCCAATTTCAGCGAAGGGAGAAATAACGCAGTGATTAACGCAATAGATGCAGCAATTACTGCTGTTGAAGGGGTAAAACTTCTCAATGTCGATCCTGGTGCTGACTTTAATCGAACCGTGTATACCTTTGTTGGAGAGCCTGAACCTGTATTAGAAGCAGCCTTACAATCGGCACGAGTTGGTGTAGCTCTTATTGATATGACAAAACATAAAGGAGAACATGCTCGGATGGGGGCCCTTGATGTCATGCCATTTATTCCCATCAAAGGAGTAACCGAAAAAGAGTGTATTGAACTGTCAAAACGATTTGGCAAACAAATGGCAGAAGAATTAGGAATACCTGTCTTTCTCTATGCGAAATCGGCAACCAAACCAGAACGCGTGAGATTACCTGATATTCGTAAGGGCGAGTATGAAGCACTGGAAGAAAAATTCAAAGATCCTGCATTCAAACCTGATTTTGGCAAACCTGTCTTTGTACCAAAAAGTGGAGCAACTGCAACAGGTGCACGAGAAATTCTCATTGCTTACAATATCAATCTTAACACCAGTGACAAAACCATTGCATCAGCAATTGCGGGGAAGATACGCACAAGCGGGGTTGTAAAAAGAGATAGCAAGGGAAATAAAATCATAGGGCCAGATGGAAAGGCCGAGAGGATTCCTGGACGATTTAGGGGAGTACAAGCAGGAGGGATGATGTATGATGAAAACATCGCTCAAGTATCGATGAACCTCTTGCAGTATCGGGACGTGAATTTGCATGACGTGTTTGAAGCAACAAAACGAGAAGCAGCAAAGCTTGGTGTACAAGTAACAGGCAGTGAAATTGTTGGATTAGTGCCAAAAGATGCTCTTATACTTGCTGGAAAATTTTATGCAAAAAAACAGCACATCACAACATCAGATGAAGAAGAGTTGGTCATGTTGGCTATTGATCAATTAGACCTTTCGGATTTATATGAGTTTGAACCAGGAGAAAAAGTAATCGAATATATGGTTGAGGAAACAGGGCCTCTTGCTTCGATGACTATCTGTGATTTCTTATCTGAACTCGCATCAAAGAGCCCTGCCCCTGGTGGTGGGAGCGTTGCTGCTCTTTCAGGAGCACTTGGTGCTGCACTTTCTTCCATGGTATGCAATCTGACCATAGGAAAAGACTCCTACAAAAATGTTGAAGATGACATGGGGGAGTCACTCAAAAAAAGTGAACAATTGCGGAAGGAGTTGACTATCCTTATTGATGAAGATACAGAAGCGTTTACTGATGTTATAAGAGCGTTTAAAATGCCAAAAGAGACAGATTCACAAAAACAAAAACGATCCCATGCTATTCAGGAGGGATACAAGACTGCTGCACAAGTTCCTTTACAAACAGCAAAGACTTGCGAACAGATTCTTGATGTTGCACAGATAGTTGCTGAAAAAGGGAATCAACAGTCGATAACTGATGCCGCAGTATCTGCACTTATGGCAAAGGCAGGTGTTCAAGCAGCGTTGTTGAATGTGAAAATTAATCTTGGTTCTATTAAAGATGAGAAATTTACCAAACAACTCATGCAAGAACTTGACGTTATTGAGCGGCAAACAGAGACAAAAACACAAAAAATCTTAGATATCGTTAATGGCAAGATGTAAAAGGCATTTCGCAACGGATAATATATAAGTAGGACTTATTCTCTTCTTTGTCCAGTATGAAGTTAGATATTGAGATTGCTCGAAAAGTTGCCCTTAGGCCCATAAGAGACATTGCCGCTACAGCCGGCATTAGCAACGATGAGGTTACCTGCTGTGGTGATTACAAAGCAAAACTTTCACTGCGTCTGTTGGAACGTCTACAAGAAAAAAAGCAGGGGAAACTCATTTTGGTAACCACAATTAATCCCACCTCGGAAGGAGAGGGAAAGACAACAATCACCATTGGACTTGCCCAAGCGCTGGCAAAACTTGGGAAAAAAACGATGCTTGGGATTCGTGAACCATCACTCGGTCCGATGATGGGCATTAAAGGAGGTGCAACTGGTGGTGGCTATGCTCAAGTTCTTCCCATGGAGGACATTAACCTTCATTTCACTGGCGATATGCATGCCGTGACAAGTGCTCATAACCTCTTAGCAAGTCTTCTTGATAATCACATTCATCATGGTGATGAATTTCATATCGACCCACGATACATTGTGTGGCCACGAGTGCTTGATATCAGTGACCGAGCATTACGCAATGTTGTCGTTGGTCTGGGAGGGCCAAAAGATGGTGTACCCCACCAGGAAGAATTTGCCATTACACCTGCTTCGGAGATTATGGCGATTCTTTGTTTGGCAAAAGATTTACAGGATTTGAAAAAGCGACTTGCAAAAATTATCGTCGCATACACCTATGATAACAAGCCCGTGACTGCAAAAGATTTGAAAGCAGTAGGTGCCATGGCAGTACTATTGAAGGATGCGATATGTCCCAATCTTGTACAAACAATTGAAGGCGTTCCTGCACTTGTTCATGGCGGCCCCTTTGCAAACATTGCTCATGGAACAAATAGCATTATTGCTACGAGTGTAGGACTGAAGCTTGCCGACTATTTTGTGACTGAAGCAGGTTTTGGTTCTGAACTAGGAGCAGAAAAATTCTTTGATATTGTGTGTCGAACAGGCAATTTCAAGCCAGATGCCGTTGTGCTGGTAGTGAGCATCAAGGCACTGAAGAAAAATGGGCATGGTGCCCTTGAAAAAGGATTACCAAATCTGGAAAAGCACATCGAAAATATCTCCTTTTTTGGCGTTCCTGTTATTGTCGCTCTCAATCACTTCACCAAAGACACTAAAAAGGATCTTGAGACAGTCGAAGCATTTTGTATGAAAAAACAAATCCCCTTTGCAGTAACTTATGTGTGGAAAGAAGGTGGAGAAGGAGGGATTGAACTTGCTGGAAAGTTGGTAAATCTTATGCATAACATTCCATCCAAATTTACTTATTTGTACGATGTAAAAAAATCCGTAAAAGAAAAGATTGAAATTATTGCCACAAATATGTATGGCGCAGCTCGTGTCGTATACACTGTTGCTGCCGAGCAGGACATCAAACTTTGCGAAGAATTAGGGCTAGATACCTTACCAATCTGTATTGCAAAAACACAATATTCTCTTTCTGACGACCCGCAGTGTCTAGGGAGGCCTGAAGGATTTAAAATCACCGTTCGCTCCATTAAGTTTTCTGCAGGTGCGGGGTTTCTTGTTCCAATGACTGGAAAAATTACTACCATGCCCGGATTACCAAAAAAACCAAGTGCAGAACGTATAGATATTAACCATGACGGGACCATTACTGGATTATATTAAAACTAAATAGAATAAAAATAAGGATAGATTGATATAGCATATAATCTATCCATTTTTGGGAGGTTACCCTTATGCCAATTGATGATCTCAGCGCACACATAGAGGATATCTTAGATGTTCTCAGCGAGGAATCGGAAAAAAGTGTGAGCAAAGAAGAACTTAAAAAGGAATTGAAGAAATTTTTAGAATACGGTGTTCCCCTTACTCAGGCAAAACAAACCTTAATTAAGAAATTTGGAAATGGAAAAACTGTACCTATCCAAACAGTGATGGAACGTAAAGTTATTGCCGATTTACAATCGAATGAACCAAATGTTCATCTGCTTTGTCGGGTAGTGACTGTCAATCCAAAAGAAATCACCGTCAAAGGAGAAAATCGGACTATCTTTTATGGCATTCTAGGCGACGAAAGTGGTACCATTCCATTTACCTCATGGGGGACATTCGATTTTGAAAAAGGAGATGTTGTTGAAATCACGAACGCGTATACGAGAGAATGGCAAGGTAATGTCCAAGTGAACCTTGGTGACAGGGTAACAATCACCAAAACCGATAAAGATAAACTTCCTGAAAGTACCTATGAACCAAAAGAACTGAAAATTGGAGAGTTACGATCAGGGTTAGGTGCCGTTGATGTGACTGCGCGCATTCTTGATGTTAATAAACGAGATGCAGAGGTTGGCGGGGAAACCAAGGCTGTATTTTCTGGCATTATTGGTGATGAGACAGGAAAAGCACAATTTACGTCATGGCATGATTTTGGTTTGAAAAGTGATGATGTTGTACGTATTACTGGTGGATATGTGAAGTCGTGGAAAGGGATTCCACAACTTACCTTTGACGAAAAGGCAACCGTCAAAAAGGTCGATAAAACCAAGATGCCAAAAACAGACATGGGGGCAAAACATATGCCTCTCCACCAATTAGTAGAAAAAGGCGGTGCCTTAGACGTAAAAATCGAAGGTACCACCATTGAAATTCGAGATGGATCAGGACTTATTAGCAGGTGTCCTGAATGCAATCGTGCACTTCTCAACGAGACCTGTCAGATTCATGGAAGTGTAAAAGGAAAACCGGATCTCCGAGTAAAAGCAATTGTTGATGATGGAACAGGAGCAGTCAATGTTATTTTGAACAGAGAAATAACTGAGAAATTACTAGGGGCGACATTAGAAGAATGGCAAAAAAAAGGTAATGAAGAACTTATGGATAATCTACAAAAAAAGGTTTTTGCAGCACGATTTTCGATACAGGGCAATGCACTGGGCGATTCATTTGGAACGACTGTTATCGCTAAACAGGTACAGCAAGTTCCTGTTGATGTAAACAAAAAAGCAACGGCGTTATTAGAATCAGTGGAGGCATTGCGATGAATAGAGAGGTTGCCTGGCGGATATTTGCTAGTGAATATAACGATGCAACCATTGAGCTGAAAGGAGAAGGGGAAAAAACACCGTCGTATGTGGTTACTCCACTTGGCGCCAAAGTAAACCGTGTCTTTATTATCGGTGTCCTCACCGATGTTGAAAACGTGTCAGAAGGAGGAGATCTTGTTCGTGCACATATCTCTGATCCAACAGGAGTATTTACCTTATATTCCGGGCAGTATCAACAAGAAGCGACCACTGCCCTGTCAGCAATAGATGTTCCTGCATTTGTTGCCATTGTTGGAAAATCTCGAACCTATGTACCTGAAGAAGGGACACTATACGTTTCTATTCGTCCTGAAAAGGTTATCGAAGTGGATGCCAACACCAGAGACCAATGGATTCTTGAAACCTGTGAATCGACAAAAGGCCGTATTGAAGCAATGATTGAAGCTATGAAAATGAACCCTGTCAATGTTCATGATTTACGAAAACTTGGGTATAGCAAAGACCTTGCTGAAGGAGTTGTTGCGGCAGTGAATCATTACCAAAACATTGACGTAAACAAATATCTGACTGTCATCCAGGAATCACTTCAATATCTGACTCCGGGTCGAGAGGAGTTGCCTAACGTAGGACAACAGAAACCAGAAAAAAAACAGACAAAAGAAACTAAGAAAAAGGTAGACACGCCTCCTCAAAAAAAAGAGGAGTCTGATGATTTTCGAGAGGTTGAAAACACCGTGCTTGAAACCATTAAAAAGATTGAGGGTGATGACGGCGCTCCCTGGGATGATATTACTAAGCAGTGTGAAAAAGCAGGGCTAGAAAAAGATGCCATCGAGGAAGCACTAACGTCACTGATGGACAAAGGATTGATTTACGAACCTATTTTGGGGACCATTAAAACAACCTAGGTTTTTTGGTATTTTTCCATATTGTTAGTTTTACACCATAAATATATATAGTATAAATGATAAAGTATGTCATGCCAATGATTAGCATATGCTATAATTGGCAGTTGGTGGGGAGATAAGAGGAAGGATAGTATCCGGCGTTATTGTGTTCCTTTTGCTTTTTTCTCTAGTGGAAGGTTTGATTGGACAAGGAAACATCATAGCGTCTGCTGAAGAAGATACTACTCCCTGGTGGAATGATCACTGGAACTATCGAAAGGCATTGACTTTGGTTGCTGCTCCTGTGGGAGGCCAGATTCCTCTTACTATCTATAAAGAAAATGGTCATGATAAAGACAACAGTGTTGATTGTGAGAATAATTGTAACGAAGATTTCTCCGACATGCGATTTATCAGTAATGGTAAAGAATTGCCCTATTGGATTGAAAAAATAGGTGAAGATGGTAGTGATCACTATGCAAAGGTCTGGATAAAGACAGATGGAAATCAGACAATCTATTTCTACTATGGGAATCTTTTTGCTGTTGATCACAGCAATGGTTACGAAACATTCCCCTTTTTTGATGATTTTACCAGCAATACCACCCGCTATTTTTATAAACACGACACAGAAGGTGGTCATTATTATATTCGGGAAGCAACGATTGGAACGCAGTCTCGAATTCGTTGGAAAAGCAATTTGTATGAAATTGATGCGGAAGGGTGGGCGGGACACGCAGACTTTGGTGCCTGTCAGTATAATAATTCTGAACCAGGCGAATCCATCTTTCTTAAGATGTATTACAACTGGGATGTTGACGCAACAGAAACTCAATCAGCATTACAATTAAGCTCGCTTGATACATCAACTGGTCGGGAACGCAAGACCAGAGAAGGGAATGAGTATGTATACGAGCTTACTATTAACTCGTTAACAAATCGATCAACTTGTCGCATATGGGATAATGCATATAATTTGAGGTGGGATAGAACTCTTGAACAAGCGCCGTCATTTCTCAATTATCTTTCAATCTACCATTTTGACTATCACCACCATGGTGGTTGTCAACAGGAGAGAATTGAATGGTTAGCAGCAGACGGGCGGTTGCGATCGTTTTGTAAAGGTGACCATTACGGTGGACTTTCATGGATTGATAATAGAATTGATTGGTGGTTTGTATCATCATATATCGGCTCTGATGATGCATTGATGGAGATAGGGAAGCAAGAATTTCGAGAGGAGCTGAGAGAGACCGTCTACGTTGACCATGAGTTTACCAATGAAACAGCGGGGTGGGGAGTAACTCATTTTGATACTATTCAAAAGGGTCTTGATAACGTCTCAGTAAACGGAACCGTCATTGTTTTTGAAGGAGAATATCAAGAAAATGTGAGAATAAACAGACCAGCACGGCTTGTTGCAGAAAATCAAAATGTTATTATTGACGGCGGAGAGAAAGGAGATGTTGTCACTCTTACAGTCAACAATTGTACGATACAAAACTTCACAATTCAGAACAGTGGATCGGGAGCAGGTATCAGCATACAATCAAATGGAAACATCATTGAATATAATCAGATTGCCGAGAATTATTACGGCATTTGGGCTGAAGAAACAACAGATAACAGAATATCCGGTAATATCATTTCAAACAACAAAGGTGGCCTTCGCTTACGAAATACCAACAGAACAGTGGTCACTGCAAATGCATTTGTCATAAATGAATGGGAAGGAATATTACTCGAGTCATCTTACAATGCATTGGTGGAAGAGAATACCTTCCAATACAATGGAATCAGTCTTTCAGGTCCACGTCTTGCGTGGACAACCCATACCATCAGCAATAATGTCGTAAATGATAAACCACTCTATTTCTATAAAAATGAAGAAGATAGCAGGGTACCATCGGATGCAGGACAGATTATTTTAGCCGATTGTACAAACATGTTCATTAACGGTGCAACCCTTTCATATGTTGATGTGGGTGTCCAAGTTGGATATTCCTCAAAAATAACCATTACGAATAGTACATTTACCGCAAATATTCAGAGTGCTATTCAGCTCTACTTTTCTGAAGAAAACGATATTATGAGCAATACCTTATCTGAAAATGGTATTGATATATGGGAGTCATCAACAAATATAATTGAAGACAATCGTATTACCGAGGCGGACCTCGGTCTTAATCTGTATGATTCATCAGACAATATGATACGCGACAATTACATCGTTGATAACACCTTCGGGGTATGGTTCCATAATTACTGTGAAGGTAACATTGTTGATGGAAATGTAATTGCTGGAAACCCCCATGGCGGTATTTGGTTGATGGGCGACTGTGCCACAAATACATTTACCAACAATACCTTCAACACGAATGGTGAACTTAGTCCTCACAAAGCAAATGTCTATCTTGAGGGTGGATCAGATGGAAATCTCTTTTATCACAATAATTTCATTACTGAGTTTGTCAGTGTCTATGACGAGGCGGTAAACAGTTGGGATAACGGAGAGGCAGTCGGTGGTAACTATTGGAGTGATTATGATGGCATCGATGATGATGGAGACGGTATTGGTGACACTCCTTACGAAATTCCTGGTAGTAGCAATAGTGATCATTATCCATTTATGGAGCAACATGGGTGGAATAATGGCCCCTATCCTGCCAGCAATCCTTCGCCTACAGATGGAGCCACTGACGTTTCCATAGATATAGTATTGAATTGGACGGGAGGTGATCCGGAAGGAGATCCTGTTATCTTTGATGTTTATTTGGGCACTACCAATCCTCCGCCGCTAGTAGCAAATAATCTTTCAGTAGCGCAGTACAATCCAGATATAACATACGGAGAAATCTATTATTGGCAAATCGATACAGAAGATATCTATGGGCGTTCTGCTCCAGGTCCTCTCTGGACGTTTACGACACAAAGTGGACCACCTGTAGCAGATATGTCTTGGTCTCCACAAGTACCGCAGAAACATGAAACCATTCAATTTACCGATCTTTCAATAGAACGAGGGACAGAGATTGTTCTTTGGGATTGGTTCTTTGGTGATGATGAAGCATCCAGTGAACAGCATCCAACGCACACCTATGAAAACTCTGGATCATACATGGTTACTCTCCTTATTACTGACGAGAGGGGACAAAGTGACCAAATATCCAAATATGTCTATGTAGAGACATTGCCATCAGTTGCAGATTTTACCTATAGCCCAAATGAACCGAGCACAAATGATTTTGTTCAATTTACTGATGTGTCATTTGTTGATCCAGAAAATGAAATTGTTTCTTGGTACTGGTCCTTTGGCGATGGTATAGCATCTACCATGCAGAATCCCCGTCACCGGTATACTCAACCAGGGTCCTATGCAGTAAATCTTACTATCAAAGATTCCACTGGTGGAGGAGATACGACTTCACAGTACATTACTATTGCGCCCAATCAACGTCCAAATGCAGCATTCAGTTTTTCACCAAGTGGTCCTGTTCAAGCTGAACGTATCCAATTTATTGATGAATCAATAGATGAAGATGGAACCATTGTTTCATGGGCATGGCAATTTGGAGATGGCAGACATTCAAGCAGTCGACATCCGACTCATCGGTATTCGTTTAACGGAACATATACAGTGACACTCACCGTTACTGACAATAGTGGTTCACAAGATACTGCAAGAGCTACCATTGCCGTTGGAAATGCTCGTCCTCGTGCAAAATTTTCATATATTCCTCTCAGTCCCAAAGTCGGCGATGGTGTATCATTTATCGACCAGTCAACCGACGGGGATGGAGATATCATTTCTTGGTATTGGTTATTTGGAGATGGAGAGACATCCACCAAACAGAATCCTCTTCATATCTATCAGGCACCTGGACCATTCAGAGTAAGTTTAACAGTCGCTGATGATAGCGGTGAGATCGATGTCTATTATACAACAGTTGAGGTTGTCGCCAATACACGACCTCATGCCGATCCTGGAGGACCATATACTGCACGACCAAATGAACAGCTCGTGCTAGATGGCTCTGGTAGTACTGACCCTGACGGAAGTATTGTCGGCTATCGGTGGGACTTCACCAATGACGGTGTCTATGATACAGAATGGAGTACCAATCCAACTATCACTCATCGATATGGTGGAGTGATTACCTATGTATTACGGCTTGAGGTGCGAGATGACGAAGGGGCAATCGATATGGGAGCAACAACCGTGACTATTTCTGAAAATACAGGACCTATTGCCGATGCAGGTGGGCCGTATGTAGGAACAATAAATACTTCGTTGCAATTTGACGGGGAAAAAAGCCGTGATGGCGATGGTTCTATCGTTGGGTATCGATGGGACTTCACCAATGATGGTATATATGATACTGATTGGTTGACAAGTACAAAGACCAGTCATAGCTATTCTGTACCAGGATACTTTACCGTAAAGTTAGAAATTATTGATAATGAAGGAAAAACAGCAACAGACACAACAACCGTTCACATAAGAGAAGAAATTAACGAACCCCCCATGGCCGATGCTGGTGGGCCATATAATGGTTATGTATTGAGCAGCATGACATTTAATGCATCAGGTAGTTCCGATGCAGAAGACGGTCTTGTTGGGTATCGATGGGACTGGACTGGTGATGGAATATGGGATACTGAATGGGTATCTTCACCAACAACAACTCACAGTTATTCTGCTGCTGGAATCTACACAGTAAAATTGCAAGTAAAAGATGATGAGGAACAATACGACGAAGATGCCACAACTGCACTTATCACAGAAGTAACAAATCGTCCGCCCACCGCTGATGCGGGTGGACCATATACTGCTCGTATTAATAAAATAGTTGTTTTCAATGGCAAGGGAAGTGTCGATCTTGACGGGAGTATCGCCGGCTATCGGTGGGACTTCACTGGTGATGGAGTGTACGACACTGAGTGGCTAGACACCGCAACAACAACCCATACTTTCAGTAAAACAGGAACATACACGGCGGTACTACAAGTAAAAGATGATGAGGACGCAACTGATACCGATACAACCACTATAACCATCACTTCAAATAGTCCGCCAACAGCTGATGCGGGTGGACCATATAACGCAGATGTCGGAGAAGAACTCTTGTTTGATGGTTCTGCGAGTGGAGATAGTGACGGCCCACTTACCGGATATCGATGGGATGTAACCGGCGATGGGGTGTGGGACACCAACTGGCTACCTGATCCTCTCTTTTCCTATGAATACGAGGTAGTAGGAACGTTTACTGTTCTGCTACAAGTGCGAGATGCTGATGGGGCAACAGACAGTGATACAGCCGTTGCAACCATTACGGTCAATAATCCACCAACAGCTGATGCAGGTGGACCATATACAGGAGTTACTGATATTCCAGTCACTTTTGATGCATCGGGAAGTAGCGATATCGATGGATATATCGTTGGCCATCGATGGGACTTCACTGGTGATGGTATTTATGATACCTCGTGGATTATGTCCGCTCCACAACACACCTATGCTGTTGCCGGTACCTATACCGTGAAAGTACAAGTCAAAGATGATGATGATGCACTTGATACTGATACGGCCACGGTAACGATTTCATCAAATAATTTTCCTGTTGCCGATGCCGGTGGACCGTATTCGGGATTTGTTAATGATGAAATTTCGTTAGATGCCTCAGCAAGTTATGACTCAGATGGCTCTATCGTTGGGTATCGATGGGACTTCACCAATGACGGTGTCTATGATACAAGCTGGTCAACGACATCTCATGTAACACGACAATATGGTTTTGCAGGTACCTATGTTGTTACCGTACAAGTACAAGATAATGATGGTGCTCAGTCGACTAATAGTGCAACAGTAACTATTACTGATGGATATTTACGAGGGTTATGGCATTTTAACGAAGGAACTGGGTTTACCGTTTATGACTCCTCTGGTAGCAACAATCATGGCATTATCCATGGAGCGTCTTGGCTTGCTCAAGGGAAATTTAACAAAGGGTTATACTTTGATGGAGAACATGATTATGTTTCTATTGCTGGGATGACCGCAAGTTATGATGTCTTTACCATTTCAGTATGGGCACAGAGCGATGATCTTGAGGGGGATCACACGCTAATATCAAGACAAAACGGCAGAGGAATGGGAAGAGACGTTCTCGCAACAGATGATGGGGAGCTGGTCACTTCTCTTGGCGGTGTTGTAAAAGCAACAGGATTCTTACCTCAAGAAGAGATGTGGCATCACTATGTCTTAGTATATGATAGCGACAGAGTCACGATATATGTTGATGGAATTGAACACCATAGTATGAATGTCACCGAAGAAGGGGCAACAGGTGCTCTTATTATTGGTACAAATAAGAATTTATTACAACATTTTGAAGGTGCGATTGATGAAGTTGCTATCTGGAATAGAGCGCTCTCTTTACAAGAAATTCAGAATCTCTATAGTGTGCCTAACAAGCCAACCCTTGAATTTCCAGCAAATCGTTCACAGTGGGTTGATCCTACTATCGGACTATTGAGTTGTGTTGTTTCTGAGCCATACTCATTTGAGGAACCTGAAGTCGAACAGGTTTCTCTTGGCGGTACACTCTATGACAGGGTAACCTTAGATGGTGCGCAAGGTCTAGGAGATCCCGGTGAACCTTGTCTCCCTTCAAGTGGAGTGTACTTACTCTTGCCGCCTGGTTCTGAAGTTTGCAACATTACTATTACCACCAGCGACCAAGAAAAACTAGAAGGAACATACCTAGTAGAACCTTCGCCTATGCCGGCACAATTGTCGAGTGATTATGAAGGAACGAATCCTGTACCTGACGAATCCATTTATGCTTCTGATCAGATGTTTCCAGGAGAACTCTACACTGAAATTGGCATTTATCAGTTTAGAGGATATGATGTTCTTGTGTTGACTCTTCATCCTGTACAATACAAACCAACGTCTAGAGAGTTATTCTACTATCGAGATATGCTTGTCGAGGTAGAAACTTCGGGATCCGGAACGATAGATACGTTTTATCGTCAGTTTGACAGTGATGCTGAAGCGCTTGGTGACTTTGTTGATAACCCCGAGGTCGCTTCCTTATATGGATTGGGTGATGGCTCTGGTGAATCTCCAACAGGAGAATATGATCTTGTTATTATTACAACTGATTCTCTAAAAGAAGGATTTGAGCCATTAAGAGAGGCACACGACGCCGAAGGGATCAAGACGTTTATTGCAACAACTGAGGAAATCTATAGTGGATATACTGGCGTTGACAATGCTGAGAAGGTTCGTAATTTCATTCGAGATGCTTACACAAATCTTGGAATTGAGTATGTGTTACTTGGTGGTGATGACAATGTTGTCCCCGCACGTCATTTGTGGGTGCAATCATGGTATGGAGGATATACTGTGACTAAACCATCAGATATTTATTACGGCTGTCTTGATGGATCATTCAACCGAGATAATGATGGTCGTTGGGGAGAACCAACCGATGGTGACAGTGGCGGTGATGTAGATTTACTAGCTGAGGTCTATGTTGGTCGAGCGTGTGTTGGTTCGCAAACAGAAGTTGAGAATTTTGTCAGTAAGACCATTGCGTATATAGATGCTGACGAGGATGAGTATCTCAATGAGGTCTTGTTTGTTGGCGAATATCTTGGTTTTGGTGGGCCTTCAAATTGGGGTGGTAATCATAAGGATGAAATGATCGATGGTTCAAGTATGCATGACTATACAACCGTTGGTATACCATCAGGGGAATATACCATTGATACTCTCTATGACCGAGACGGGTACTGGTCAAAAACGTCACTAAAAAATAGAATCAACAATGGCGTCCATATCATTAATCATCTTGGACATGCAAACTACTATTCTAACATGAAAATGTCAACATCAGATGTGCAAAGTTTAACCAATGACAAGTATTGCTTTATTTATTCACAAGGATGTATGGCTGGTGGATTTGATGGTAAGGATTGTATTGCTGAGTACTTCACCGCCAAAACAGCACACGGTGCTGTAGCTGGAATCTGGAACGCACGATACGGATGGGGACGATACCATTCGACAGATGGCCCATCGCAACGATTTGATAGAGAATTCTGGGATGCGGTCTTCAATGAAAATCTTACATCAATGGGAAAGGCAAATCAAGATTCTAAAGAAGATAATCTTTATCGTATCTGGGATTCCTGTATGCGGTGGTGTTATTACGGATTGAATCTTTTTGGAGATCCTACTCTTGACTTTGTCAACCGTGAAGGAACAGAACCTGATGATGAAGTAAAAGGATCGCTTGATGTTCACTTTTATTGGGGAAATGGTGCGTTAATCGGTACTGATACTGAGGTAACAAATAATTCAGTTGCATCAGTAGAAATCGACGAGTTACCTCGCTATACCAACATCAGCTGGTATGTCGTTATTGATGATGGATTAAATGAAATTGTTGGACCTCAGTGGTGGTTTACAGTAGATGCATACGATTGGGATATTAACCGTGATGGTCGTGTCGATGATATCGACTCGCAGCTTCTTGTCGAACGGTATGGTGAGACTGGCGTACCTGGTTGGATACGAGAAGACATTATGGGTGATGGAAGAGTTAATATTCTTGATTTGATAATTTTTGTCAATCATTATGGAGAGGCTTATGTGCTTGAGTTTGAACAAGATAAGGCAGCAAGTACACTTACGGTAACCGCAGTCTATATGGACGGGCTTAAATGGAGCGATTTTGCAATTACTGGTGCTACTCTTGAGAACAATGTTGGCGCATATGTTACTCCTGGCGATAGGCTTATCAATTGCATGAGCGACGTTTCGATACAGTATGTGTCTGTGCCAACTGTTTCTTGGAGTTGGAGCTTTTTGGGAGGTGAGACGCCAGAAGCACAGTCGGAGGGAGAACCACCAGTTCTCGGAATCAATTGTGATGTCAACAAGGATGGTATTGTCGATAACGAGGATGTCGAACTGGTGACAGAACAGTATGGAGAAACTGGTGAGCCAGGATGGATTCCTGAAGACATCAATGAGGATGGACGTATTGATTATCAAGACGTGAGTGCTCTTGTCACCAATTATGAAGGCAACGAAGAGATACCTCCAGAACTGCAACTCAGTCAAAGCGATCAAGAATTGGCCTCTAATTCAGAAGAAAGTGTATCATCTATATATACAAATATATATGCAAATGAGGAGGGTGTTGTGCGTTCATTAACGGTAGAACAAACGCCATTCTGTCTGTACTCAGTTGATGAAGACATCATTCCAGAATATCTTGTTGATACCACCACACAAGAAATGGTGCCGGTTACTTATGCCCCAGCAACTGTGTCAGATATTGTAGTAAATCCACAGGACGAAACGATTATTGTTACCATTCATGTGCAAAAAGCTGATTGGATTTATATCACCGTTGAGGATCTCTATCCTGACCTCAACGAGATAGTGGTAAAATCATCAGATAATCGAACGATTGGATCTGAAATGATATGGCGAGAGAACGGTACGATTTCTATTCTTGATGACCCTGAAACTGAATATTATATTATTTATCGTGCAGTCGCTGCTGGTGCAAACTCATTAACAATCGGAGCGCTGGTCATCAATCCATTCTCTGCAGCACTCGGAGGAACAATCGGAAGTCTTACTCTATTAATGGTGGCCCTTATCCTCCATCATAGAAAGAAAAGACCACAACAAGACAAAATACGAATCATTCGTCGAACAATGGAAGATGTTGATACCTTTATCAATGAATGTACGCCTCAGGACACAGAACTTGCACAGGAACATAACCCAACGAAACATCGATTACTACAAATGGTATATGCAGATGACGTTGATGCATCTGTCGTTCTGAATGTTTTACAGATTTCGATGCCTGAATTAGAACAAGTTGTGCAAGAGTTGGTAGAGGATGGATTGATGAAATATACAAGTGATGATGAAGTTGAAATTACCAAAAAAGGCATTAGATACATTGTGGAACGCGAGGGGAAATGACAATATGTTCATTTTGACATTTTTTCAGGATAGGTTTATATATTGTTATTGTTAAACATTATCACGATGGTAGGTGAGAGGTATGTTTGGTCATGAAAAGAGAAAAACCAAGTATCCTTCCTTGTATGATGCATTTAATCTTGGAGATCGGGTCAAACGCGTCATGCTTGATGAACAAGGAAACCCCAGAGAATATAAGGGCATTGTATTAGCCATCGAAGATAAGACGATGGAAATTTATTGGGATACCAAAGATGGCAAGTATCGCCCTGGGGAAATTGATCTGGCATTTACTAACTGTGCAGTCGATGAGATTTTCAAGGGAAAAGATCGTTTTTCTCCTATCAAGAGAGAGGATTAGCCTCTAAAATATACATTTAAAGATATATTTTAGAATATTATTTCATATATCTAAAACTCTAGAAAGGGATGATGGTGGATGGTAAACAGAGAGGCTTTGCCTCTTATTGGAGCCTTAGCAATTCCTTCTGTACTAGTGGGAGCCATACTTCTCTATTATTTTGGATACGATATCACTGTAATTTTGAGAAAGATCGATATTATTTATTATACGGTCATGGTACCCATTGGGCTTGGGCTACTCGTTGCCATTATGTATCGAAATAAAGAATAATTTGTCAATAAAGACATATTTTTTCATATATTAATAGATATATTTTCTTGACGAGTGGGATGATGAAAAGTTCCGTTTATTTTTATAACCTTTAATAAATAGTATTGGTGCTATTTGTACAACATGATTTATATACGCTTGAAACGAAACGCTCAATTGTCACTATGATAGTCATCGGGTTGCTCTCAAGCCAACAAGAAGCAGAAGAAATCAAATACATTGCCAAGGTATGTAGTCTGGAAGATCGCATTCATTTCATCGTCCGCATGCAAAAAATTAAAACATTATTGAAAGAAGAAGACAAACATACACGAAAGCATAAAATAAAGTGAGGTGTTTCATCCTTTCTAAGGATGAGGAACGATGACCGTTGTTATCATTTCTTCTGAACAAGACCCTGCAGGGACAAATATCAAACAAAGTCTTCTAAAACGGTCATCTTGGAAAGAAATCGGAGCCTTTGATAACCATCCTGTGTACCAGCATACTATGATGGATGACATGGTGATGATTAGCATTACAAAACAAACCATTTTTCATGAACATCTTGACAGAGATATCAAAAATGAATTAAGCATAACCCCCTCCCAATTGATCTTTATTACCAGACATCGCAGTAAAACAGGAAAACCGACGCTAACTACCCATCCTATTGGAAACTACAGTGATGCTCAATTTGGTGGTGATCCTCATACACTAGTCCCTTGCGCTCCACGATTAATGACCCATCTTCTCCGGCTGATAAAGCAGCATGCAGTGAACACACAGACCTACCACAAGGTGTGCTTTGAGGTAACTCATCATGGTCCCTCTCTAAATGTTCCAACACTTTTTGCAGAAGTGGGGAGTACAGAAGAGGAATGGCAAAAAAAGAAACCAGCAGCCCTCATTGCTTCTGCAGTAGCTGATCTGTTAGCTCAATACCACGCGGAAAAAGACATGCCTGAAGACATTCCCGTACTCATTGGCATAGGTGGGGGCCATTACGCGCCACGATTTAGTGATATTGTGTGGCAAAAAAGGGTAGCTTTTGGCCATATGATTCCGACATATCACATTAAAGAAGATACGATCCCTAAAGAGTTGTTTGAACACGCTCTTGCTGCCACCCCCAACGTTAACGGTGTCTACATCCATAAGAAATCACTGAAGAAATCACAGGTTACTGCCTTTAAAACATGGTTCGAAGAAAACGATATTACCGTTTTCTCGAGCAAGGATCTAGAAGATCTTTGATTATTTTTTTAATGGATAATTTGTAGTAAATGAATTGAAAAATACGCGTTCAAAATCAACGATTTTACCGTCCTTTACTTCGATACCATCCTGACGTAATCGCCATATCTTATCCTCAATTCCTAGACCAAACCCACCAATACTCCCATCAGATTTGACAATTTTAAAACAAGGCATGGTATCGGCGTTAGGGTTGTTATGCATATATCTCCCAACCACCCGTGCATAGCCTTTATTGCCCAGAGCGTTAGCAACAGCGCCATAAGTTGATACTCTACCAGGAGGAACTTGCCGTACTAAGTAGTAGGTATACTCAACAAGGTTCATAGACTGTAATTTGTCATCATCCGTAAATAATTTCTGTACATCGGTATGACTAATACTTCCTATTGAAAAAATAGAACAGAACAGCAATGAATGCGAGATGAATAATAACACCGATACCGATGTAGGCATAATCATTAGAGCCTGTAGCAATTACGGTATCAAGAGCCATGAATGTCCAAAAATTGGGAATGACGCCAAAGACATATTTGAGATTGTCTGCGATATAGAAGGAAAAAAGAGGGAGGAAAAAGATACCGCCAAGTAGCTTAAAGATGGCGAAAGCTTGTACTTTGTTATTGGCAAAGATATTGACAATCAACGCCATAATGGGAGTAAACAATGCAAGCAACACAGCAATAGGCATATACTCAATAATGCCAATATCGATAAGACCGGTGAGTGCCGGAAAGAAGAGCACGTACAAAAATGAAAGCACAATCATGAAAAACATACGATAAATGAGATAGGCACTCCTAGAAATAGGCATCACACGTAGGACGGTCAGCAAATTTTCATCCCGTTCATCCATAATTAAAAATGCCGTAATGAACCCAAAGATGAGCGGGACAAAGATCACAAAGAGCATAAATAAAATAGGGTAAAATGGTTCCAAGGGAAACATATTCTCTGAAAGCCAGGGAAGAACCAGCCGACAGAGGATGACAACACCAAGTGGGAGCGCGACGGCAGCATACAATAAAAACCGATCTCTTACGATATTTTTTAAATCGTTGAGTAAGAGTTTACCAACATATACCATACTTACTTCCCTCCAAGCACAATATATTTGTAAAATGCTTTGTTTGCAAGATAGTAACAGCCAAGTATCCAGAATAGAAGATATCCAACCGCGTACACTGATTCAGTAAGAGGAATATCAGCAAATACGCCGTCAAAGAGAATAAATGATGCCTGTGTAGGCCAGAGGTAAATAAGTGCATGTTCATAGATACCAGTAGAATACAGAAGCGGAGGAACAAGTAAGAGCAGAAACGCTAGCATCATCATGAGTAAATACTCATTAATACTACTGCATCGGGCGACAAACAGAAACCCGACAAGAATGAGAAAGACACATGTGAGAATCACGCCAGTAAGCATGTACACATAATTGAATTCAAGACCATGAACAAGGAATAAAAAGAGGAGTGCAGAAATAACTGCTAACGTCGTAAGTGAGATAATCTTTGACAGGAAATAGGTTCGCGTTTCCATAGGAGTTACGGTCAATGCCTGCAACGTATTCTCTGTTTTTTCAAATAGTACCAAGGCTCCGATAAACATAATACCAATGATGGTGGGGTCGAAAAACAAGAACAGGGTTTGAAATTCTTCATTATTTGCTGAGGGGATAGCAACAATTGCCAAGTAATACATGACAACGCTTAGGATAGAAATGTGGATGATTTTATATCGTGATTGTAGTATAAAATCCCACTTAAGCATTGCTTTGAGTTGGCTCATTTCAATTGCCTTCCCGTCACCTCAATAAAAATATCTTCCAATGTTGCTTCAGCAGTGTGAATAGTTTGCACCTGTCCCCCCTTGAGTAAACTGATAAACGTATCATTTGTCCCAAGATTGGCAAGGGTAAATTCTTCAGGAACAAGCCTGCCCTCTTTGAGGTATTCGACACGCACAAGTTTTTTACCATGACTTATCTTAAGTTGTTTTGGATTTTCAACGAGTACTAGTTTTCCTTCGACAATAAACCCAACCCGATCACATAGTTCGTCAGCATCAGTCATATTGTGCGTGGTCAAAAAGATAGTTTTTCCCTCTTCTCTTTTACTCAAAATAATATTTTTTACCAGGCGAGCACTTAAGGGATCAAGACCCGTGATAGGTTCATCAAGAAACAAAATCTCAGGATCATTTAATAATGATCTGGCAAAGTTTAACTTCGTTTTCATACCTTTTGAAAAAGAACCAGCACGTTGATTGAAATCCTTTTGAAGGTCGACCATTTTCAAAAGCTCATAAGGATCAATTGTTTTTTTGCTGTAAAATGAGGCGAACAATTCTAAATTTTCAAGTGCAGTAAGCTTTTGATAGTGGTTAGGCATTTCAAAACAGACGCCGATACGCTCATAGAGGTCAGTTTTCCAATGCAGAAGGTTTTTTCCCAATACGGTAACGTTTCCTTGATATCCTTTGAGTAAACCAATAATGACTTTTTGTGTGGTGCTTTTTCCTGCACCATTGGGGCCTAGAAAACCAAAAATCTCTCCTTTTTTGATGGTAAAAGAAATGTCATTTACTGCTCTCTTTTGTGTTTTAGGGTATGTAAATTGAAGATTTTCCACTGTTATCAATCTATCCCACATCCTCATCATTTTTTAGTAAGAGTGTGGTTGCTATCCGTCCACTCCAAGGATATATACAATAGATCCCTATTTGTTATTTATGCCATACATGTATGGTAGTTTATATATTACTTTTTAATTCAGACCTTATGAGAAAATTAACGGTTGAATTAAAGGTAAAAGAAGAACTCTTAAAAATGATTGATTTTCTCCTTGAAAAGGTGGAATCGATAGAACTTATCGAACTCATAAAAATTGATTTTGAGCAGGGAACAAAGATGGGGATTGCTGCTCTCAACATGAAAGACGGTTATACCATTGATGATATCAAAATACCAGAGTATATGGACATGTTAACAGTTTTAAAGAAGCAAGGAAATCGATATGTCATTGTTTCCAAAGTGCAATTTTTCAAACAATTTTCCAGCATGGCAAAGCAATTTGATATAGATATTATCTGGGATACGCCATCAATCTTTAAAAAAGACACTATGGTGATGAGTGTGACTGGATCTGAAGAAAATCTCAAGAAATTTTTAGACTTAATTAAAAATCTGGGAGAGGTGACAAAAATTAGTTTTCAGATAGCGACGTTCGATGAACGGACTATACTTTCTTGTTTAACAAAAAAACAGCGAGAAATTATGATTGCTGCAAAAAAGCATGGGTATTACAAATATCCAAGAGAAATTACCAGCCAACAACTTTCTGACAAGATTGGCTTGAGTAAACCAACAGTTATCCAGCATTTAAGAAAAGCTGAGGAGCGATTGTTATCTAATCTTCTTGCAGGATATTAACTTCATTTTTAATTGGATCGGGCATGCATACCTTTTTATCATGAATGGGGCTTTGTGTTTGTTGTGAATGGCAATGGAAACATACGTAGATCTTATCCTCGCCGCGGATGGTGAAAAAGCATCGGTAGTCCACGATAAACTTATCAAATTAGGACTGAAACCTACAATTGGCGAGCATGATTTTTTTTATGCCTGGAAAGGTATCGTTGCCATAGAAGAAGAATTGGCGTTTATTAATCGCATTCAAGATAGCCTAAAGGGAACAGGGGTGCTGCTAAAATTTTGTAGCGTGCGATAACAACCAAAATGATTTCAACGAGGTTGCTTAATACTCCAGGAAATTCCATCCAAAAGTATATAAAGGATAGACACAGTAAGGTATCTCTGATAAGAAAATAAAGATTAGAGTTCTGAATATTCCTTAGCAGGATGTGTGAATGCCCTGTTTTTGTTTTTTATCACCTTATACAAAAACTACGGAGTTATCTAATGGCTCGAAGAAGAAAATCAGCAAAACAACAAATACCAGTAAAAAATATTACGAGATGTAAAATACACATGAAACCAGTGTTTGAGCATGAAACTTGTTCAGATTTTATGGTATCAAAAGATAAAGAAAATACTACAACCTGTAAGAATTGCCAACATTCTTTTTAAGAACGTAAGCAAAAACAAATAGATTTTTTTACAAGATAGGTGAACCAACAATGAAAGGATTAGTAAAATGGTACAATGTTCCTCTAGGATATGGATTTATTCAAGGAGAGGATGGCGTTGACGTGTTCGTACACAAAAGCGATGTCCCCTTCTGGACAATCTTTCTTACGCCTGGGGATGAACTAGAGTATCAAAAAGAAGAGACAAAAAAAGGTCTCAAAGCAACGAATATAAAAATGTTATAATATAACACATGACAATAACTTATGATAGCACTATCAATGATTTTTTGTGACACTATCTTCGTTTATAACATGTTTTTCATGTGTTGAAGAGCTTCTTCGACATCAGGAGCTTTAAGAATATACGAACCAGAAACGAACATATTTGCTCCAGCACGATAGACTTGTAAGAGCGTATCTGGGGTAATGCCTCCATCAACTTCAATGTCTAATGCCGGTGCCTCTTTCCGTAACGCAGCTATTTTATCTACCATCTGTGGTAAAAAGGGACTGCCATAAAAACCAGGATTTACCGTCATAACAAGAACTTGGTCAATGTCATTAAGATATGCTTTGATAGCATCAAGTGATGTTTCTGGATTGAGCACAAAACCCACCTTCTTGTCTTTTTGTCGGACCTGTTTTATGAGAGCTGCAGGGTCTTGGACAGATTCGATATGAGCAAGAATGGTGTGTACTTTATCTGCATGATGCCGAATCCAAGACACGGGATCTACAATCATAAGATGAGCTTCATATTCACATGACGTAGTGGGCAACGTAAAATCGAAATCTATGGACGTGTTGGGAACGAATTTTCCATCCATAATATCAAGTTGAATAAGATTTACATAAGTTGCAACTTTTCCAATTTTTTCGTTTAATTCAGATTGGGATTTTGCGATAATGGCAGGAATAATGGGTTGTGGTCTCATTCTTTTTCACTATCCAACAGTTTACTTGTTTCAATTTTGTATTTTTTAAAATTCAAGCAGATATTGTCTCCGCTCACAAAACCTTCATGAAATCGCTTAATGATCTTAAAGGCTTCTAAATAATCCTTTGCTAAAAATAAATGAGTGAGATCTTTCTTTGATATAAATTCTCGACGAAGAGGATGCTTTTCAACCCATTCTACAAACTCATTCCACATCTCCCCCAATAAGATAATAGGAATATTGCAAATCTGCTTCACTTGTACCAGTTGCCAAGTATAGGCAAATTCTAACAATGTTCCAATGCCTCCCGGTGCTACAACCACAGCATCAGATAATACCATGAATGTATCAAGGCGACCAGAAAAACGGTCAAATTCCTTTTTAATATCTAGGTGTCTATTTGGTTTTTGGTCCAAAGGAATATTGATATTGAGACCAATAGCATGTGCCTCCTCAGTTATTCGTCCGTCTTTGTGCCCCATACACGCTGCCTGCATAATGCCTGGTCCACCGCCCGTCACGACATCGATATTTTCTGCAGCGATTAAACGGGCGAGTTTATACACTTCCCAGTAGGCCGGCTCGTTTTCGGTGATGCGAGCAGAACCAAAAATGGCTACGCGAAAATGCTTTTCATACAAATCAGTGCCAGTGTTCTCATCATCCATAATATTCTCTCATTTATTTCCAGTATATTTTCTATGTTGCATAGCAGCAACAAGGGCACCATACAAACCAACGTCATAATTTACGATAATATAAATCGGTATGTTTTTCAACACTTGTGATCGCTGATATGAACATGTAAATTCATCAAGAAATTCTTCTCCCATAAAAATCTCGGTATTTTTTGGGGCAATTCCTCCTGCAATATAAATTCCTCCTAGAGGAAGACAGTCCAAGGCAAAGTTTTTCGTGCATCTGGCGTAAAATTTTGCGAAAAGCCTCATAGCTTCAGCACACGTTTGATCACTGGTCCGATATGATGAAATAAGTGAAGCTTTGTCAGATGCTGAGGCAATTTCTTCAGTATACTCTGTGTCTGGATACATATTTATTTCTTTAAGAAAGAAATAGATACGTTCGATCCCTTGGCCTGATAACAGTTCTTCATAGATAACGGGCTCGCCCGATTCACGTTTTTGTTTTACAAAATTAATAAGATTTTGTTCAAAATCATTGTATATTGGGAAATCCCCATGCCCACCTTCACTCGCAATGGGAATATACAAATCGTTCTGCTCGTTATGTATAAGAACGCTTTTACCAAGTCCCGTTCCTGCGCCAAGAATTGCTTTGGTCATCTTGACATTAGCAGTATTTTCTATGGATCTTACAGTAACAATATCATTTATATCAGCAGGATTGAGAAGCTGAAGGCCATAGCCAATAGCTTGGAAATCATTGATAATAAATGCAGTATCAATGGTCGTCTCATGCAATATATCGTGAACATCAATATCCCATGCCACATTTGTCAAGTTTACAAAATCTTGCGACGGGGAGACCACGCCAGCAGCACCAATACATAGAGAGGTAACATCAATATGGTGCTCTTCAGCATACAAAAGTGTTTGTTGTATTGCAGGTATGAGGGAGGGCAAATGCTTTGTTTCAAACCGTAATGAAAAGAGTGGTTCTGTCGATGTATCGACAATACCAGCAATACCAACAGTAGTATTTGTTCCCCCGATATCGACCCCCATAACGTAAGACGGGAACGTGCGATGTGTACGCATTGATGCGTATGTCTTGACAGTATAATCAAACGGTATCTCTATCACTCACCTACTGTATCTTCGTAAAGAAAAAAAGGTTCTTAAAGATAATTGTTTGCGTACTTAGACGGAAAACGCGTGTGGGTAAAAAAATAAATAATAAGTAAGTGTTTTCTCCACAGTAATAGAGAGATGGATGTACTCACATTTTATCTCTATCCTCTAGTTGAAATAGAGGAGTAAATACGCTTAATTAAGCCCATGAAGGTGAATCTTGTGAGAAATGCTCCAAAAATTGTAGAGCAATTGAAAAAAGAGGAAGAACTAGGGTTATTGATGGGGGAACCTCGGAACGTTTTTGAAAAGTTCGATAGACAAGACAATAGTTCTGATGAATATGATTCAGATGAAAGTGTTTGTTTTGTTGAAGAAGAAACTACGAATGAACCTTCCTCAAAAAAAGAAAATATCGAACGTGAGCTTTTGGAAACAAAAAGAGAAAACGAACGGTTAACAGAAAAACTTAAAGAATCTAAAGAACGTTATGACTCACTCGCCGAATATTTTGAAACAATCTCAAACGCAGTCGTTACCCTTGGGAAGAGGGATTTATTTAGTGATGTTAGTGACATTATTTTTCAGCTATCCCCTTCAGGAAAGATAACGTATATTAATTCTGCTGTCGAGGAACTTGCTGGATATAGCACTTCAGAAATGATCGGTTATGATTGTTACAAATTAATAAGTAAAAAAGGCTGGAACAAAGTTATAAAAAAATTATTTTCAAAATCTAAAAAGAGTCTAACTGGTGGAAGCATAACCAATTTTGAAACATTTATTATTCATAAGGATGGTAGTTTGGTACCTGTTGAGATTACGGGAAAGATTATCAAACAGGGTGAAGAAGTAATTGGGCGGAAGACAAAAATTCGTTTTCAGGGAAGTATTAGGGACGTACGAGAGAGAAAACAAGCTGAAGAAGAACGACGGAAACATGCAGAGCGTCTTGGAATTATAAATGAAGAATTAACCAAAACAAATGAAGAATTAACAAAGACGCAAGAGAAACTACGACATCTTAATGAGGACCTCGAACAAAAAGTACAAGAGCGGACCGTTGAAATTGAAATGTTACTAAAACGGAAAGACGAGTTTATTACACAATTAGGTCATGATTTAAAAAGCCCATTAACGCCGTTGATTGGACTGTTACCCATGGTGATGGAGAGAGAAAAGGATCCGCAGTTGCAGGAACTCCTGAATGTCATCAATCGCAATATTCGATACATGCGTGATTTGGTGGTAAAAACATTACAGCTTGAGCGGTTAAGCTCACCAACTACCTTGCCAAATATCGATATGTTGAATCTGCTTGGGCTTGTTAATGATATCGTGCAAAACAAACAACTGATCTTTGAACAAAAACATCTTGCAGTTGATGTAAAGATTGATGAGGACATAGTGGTACAAGCAGACCAAATTCAATTGAAGGAATTAGTTGATAATCTGCTAACTAATGCCGTTAAATTTACTCCTGATGGTGGTCACATTACCATCCGTGCAAAGAAAAATAAGAAAGAAACCACAGTGTCCGTTTCAGATACCGGTACCGGAATGAGCAAAGAACAAATTACTCGCATTTTTGAAACATTTTACAAGGTCGATCAGGCAAGACATGACCTTGAGTCCAGTGGACTTGGTCTCCCCATCTGTAAACGTATTGTGGAAAAACATAGAGGAAAAATTTGGGCAGAAAGTGCTGGTCTAAATAAAGGAACAACGTTTTACTTTACCATTCCAAAACAGTAAACATGACTCTCGAAAGAAGGTAAATACATGATTAAGAAATATTGGAGTGGACTTTGTTATCTTCAAATATTGCTGATGTGAATGCAAAGTTAAGATATTCTAGCTCCTCATCTGGTTTTTTTATCGATTCTCCACCAGAATATAATAAAATAAAAGGTTTATCTTTAAAGTAATGTTTTAATTTTTCTTGGACGTCAAATGCCTTGATTCCTAAAAATCCTTGCCGTACAACACATGAGATAAAATACCCAAACAGAGGTTGATTCATGGTTAGCACCTTATCGACAGATTCTACCATTTTTCCTCTTGAAGTAACGACCATGGTAATGTCTGTATCTTCAACTTTGTTTAAGAATCCTAGGTAATCGCCAAGAAGCATCCCAATACATCGCAATTGTGTTTTCCCATTTCTTTGGTAAGAAAGCGGGTATTTGAAGGTCGTTATTAACCACCGATCGTCATGTAGCTCTTCTTCTTTTGTCCAATTCATTATTCTTTGTAGTTCTTTAAAAGCTGGTTTGTTATTTATTGTTTTTACAATTTTACCATCTTTTGTCATATCTGTTATTTTGAATGTTTTATCAGGCAATTCTGTAGCACTACTTGTATAGTCCAAATTAAAGGGAATATCTGTTTCAATTGCAAGTGCCAAAACTGTTTCTTTTAAAACTTTTTTATTTAAAAATTGATAATTTGTTCCTAGCGTTAATCCGTCCATTGTTGCCAGATTTATGAGGCAAAACTCTGGCAAGTAACGTGAAAAATCTTCAATTACTTCTTGATCTGTTCCAAGACCTTTTTGGAATACTTTCTGGGCAATTGAAGTCATAGGAAGCATCATATTGGCAAGTAGTTTAGATTTAATATTCGAAAAATCTTCAATGCCCGGTATGCTCATTGTGGTTGTTGGTGAAATAAACGTAAAAACTATCTTATTATCGTATGTATGTTTTAATTGTTGTTTTATCATAGCGGCGCATTTTTTTGCTGCTTTCTTTGGATTTCGTTTGATATTTTCTCCAACACCATAGGCCACATTCATATTTGGGTAAGAGAGTGTCAATGCAGTTACCCCCTTTGCATAGACCCCTCTTTGCGTCATAAAGCCTGCCACTTCACCCCCAAGAAGCAATGTTCCTTTTGGTAAAACCTCCCACACGCCCTTCAAAAGCTCTTTAAAACCACCAAGATGATTATAATGGGCTGTTGCAAATAAGAGAATAACGTCTGGTTTTGTTTGTAAGTTTTCAAGTGCCTCTTCAGCAGCCTCTTTGCCTGCTTTTCTTGCTTCATTTGCTTTTGAAGCACCTATACCAACCTTAAATTTCGTGTTTTTTTCCATCCCAACAAGAACAATGAATTACCTTTTAAGAGATAAGCTTTATCTTTTCCTAAAAGACAGGCGATTCTAAGATATGGTATCGGAGTTTACTACCAAATCATTTTAATTTGCCAACCCATATTGTCATTTCATGGGAGATCTCAGACATGTCATTCCTCGATACTTTGCCATCCTTGAAGGAGAACAAACAGCACACCATCTCAATTGCAAGTACATTTCTGTCTCCTATGATCCTTCATTATCAACAGAAGAACTATGGCAAGTGCATGACGCAGCAACAACTATGAAGTTATCTGATGATCTTCCGCCACAGTCCCTTCTCGATCTGAAAGTTGAACTCGCCAACCGAATATTTCAAAACTGTCATTTCTGTGAACGGAGATGTGATGTTGATCGTCGGACAGCAAAGGGAACGTGTCACGTACAACAACCGTTGGTCGCCTCTGAGTTTCTTCATATGGGTGAAGAACGTGTGCTCATCCCCTCATATACTATCTTTTTTTCTGGTTGTACCTTTCAATGTGCCTTTTGCCAAAATTGGGACATTAGTCAGCAGATTTGTGGCAGATATATAGAACCACTGACACTCGCAACCATGATCAAACATCGAAAACATCAGGGAGCGATAAACGTAAACTGGGTAGGCGGGGACCCCACACCAAGCCTTGCGTATATTTTACAGGTACTGAACCACTGTAATACCAATCTTCCGCAGATTTGGAACTCAAATATGTACTGTTCACGAGAAACAATGAAACTACTTAGCGGTGTTATTGATCTGTATCTTACAGATTTTAAATACGGGAACGACAAGTGCGCCCAGCAACTCTCAAAGGTGAAAAACTATGTATCAGTTGTACAACGGAATCATAGCGTGGCATATGCTACTGCAGAAATGATTATCCGACATCTTGTCATGCCCAATCATGTTACGTGCTGTTCAAAACCTATCATGGACTGGATTTTTGCAAATGTTGGTGATGTTGCTGTGAATATCATGGCACAATATCGACCAGAATACCAAGCAAGGAACTATGGGAAAATCGATCATCCTGTCTCATTTGAAGAGGTTTCTGCAGTAAAACAATATGCGAATACTTTAGGCATTCGTGAGCTATAAATAACTTAGACATTGAGCGTTTTTTCTTCAACAATAATTGCCTTGCCGCCCACTTTGACCACGTCGTTGGTAGATTCAACATATATGCGACCTGGCCTTCCCATAAGGTCTCCTTGTTCACACATCAATTGATCAGTTGAGACGAGACCGTGTTTCAAAAGATAGCTGCATACTGCTCCGTTCGCTGTACCAGTAGCAGGATCTTCATATATTCCATAGGGAGGAGCAAAATTTCGTGCATGATATATTGATGATGGTTCAAGTGTATCAAACGAAAAGACATGAAAACTGCCAACCCCCAATTCCTGGCACAAAGAATTGACTTTAGAAAAATCTGGTCTCATCGTCTTTAATACATCAAATGAGTGTACGCAAAGGGGAAGTGTAAATAATCCTGTAGAAACAATTTGACGCGGGAGAGATGTATCAATATCCTGAACGTGAATTCCCAGCGCGTAGGCTATCTTTTGTATATCTAATTGTATATCTTTAAATATACTTTTCTTCTGCGTCATCATAACTGTTTCTACGGTCCCATTATCTGAAAACCTGATATCAACAGGCAGGACTCCTGCCTTTGTTTCTTGCGTTATCGTTATCTTGTTTTTTTCCGAATGTAGCCTCTCCTGTGCCATCGTAAAAAAT
This sequence comes from uncultured Thermoplasmatales archaeon, assembly GCA_964638175.1. GTDB lineage: Archaea > Thermoplasmatota > E2 > DHVEG-1 > DHVEG-1 > JAFGDG01. The sequence goes on from CAZWZY010000003.1 coordinate 63,914, forward strand.
GTTGCGATGGTTGCATGACCACACAAGTCTACTTCAACAGACGGAGAAAAAAAGAGAAGTTTGAAATCAGCTGTATCACTCGGGTAAACAAAGGCTGTTTCTGAAACAGCAAGCGCTTCTGAAACATTCATCATTTGCACAAAGGAAAGTGCTGGGGCATCGAGCACCACACCTGCAGGATTTCCACCATTGATCATTGCAGTAAACGCATGAACACATTTCACAGCAAGGTTCGTCATGTGTCACCGTCGGTGATTCCATTCTTTTGCAGAGAAACATTCCTTTTCAAATTGTTTTGCTAAAGAAATCTCTTCAGGAAGTAGCGAACCTTTTACTAATGTGATATCAAACTCTTCTTCAAATCCTCGTTTCATTGCTTGGGCAGTCTCTTCAAACGTTGGCTCTCTTCCCAATAGGTGACGAAGTGACGTCACCCGCTGTTTGACATCTGCAATCATCTTATCCTTAATCTTTTCGTTGGGAACCCGCAGTAGTGAAAACATTTTATCGACATCAACATCAAGGATTATAGTGCCATGTTGTAGTACCGTCTTTGTTTTTCGTGTTTGTGCATTACCAGAAATTTTTTTTCCGTTGGCTACAATATCATTAATCGGAACATATGTACTTGTAATCCCTAGTCGAGACAATCCCTTTATGAGAGCTCCACAGATCCTACCGTAACTTTCCATAATGTTCTTTGGCATATGTGGATCGGATTCAGATACAACAATACTATATGTCAACTCCTTTTCATGAAAAACAGCGCCACCGCCAGTAATCCGCCGAACATAATCTACCCCATATTTTTGACAATGATTCAAATCTACTTCTTCAGTGAGACTTTGAAAATATCCTATAGTAATCGCAGGTGGTTGCCATCCGTAAAATCGTACTGTAGGGGGAACCTTTTCCTCGCTATTGGTAACCAGAACAGCACGATCAATAGCCATATTCATAGCCGCTGTATGGACTCCTGTCTCGAGTAACCGCCACTGTTCGGTCATGAGATGCACCTCATAATGCCTTCCGTTAGTCCCTCTGCATTTACACCGATAAATTCAATGTGGTGTTTATTAATTACTCTCTGTATCGTTTGCAATAGATGGTCTTTTTTCAATGTGGTCTGTCGGACAGCGTCTTCAATGAGTTCGATGGCTTCTTCGGGATAAGCAAAAAAATCTCCCGTAATCTGTATGTCGGTAATGACGTTCTTGGTGTTGTCATAATGTATCGAGATTTTTAACAGCTTTCCATTTGGAACTTTATATACTGTTTTTGCTTGCATAGTTTTAATGGAATATCTTTCACTATTTTAAATGTCTTCCAGCCATCAACAAAATACTTGTTCTGCATGATATGAGCTTCGTACTAAGGGCCCAGATTCGACATGAGAGAAACCTAGGTCGAGAGCTTGTTTCCTCAGCATATCAAATTCTGTAGGCGTATAATATTTTTTAATAGGAGCATGTGCCTTTGATGGTTGCAGATATTGTCCAATTGTCAAAAAATCAACATTAACAGCGCGAAGATCGTACATCGTTTGTTGTATCTGTATATCGTTTTCTCCCAATCCAATCATAAAACCCGACTTGGTTTTCATCTGATCGTCAAAGAGTTTTATTGAGCGCAGAGCATCTAAACTTACATGGTAATCTCCCTCAGGGCGAATAGAAGGAAAAAGAACGTCAACCACCTCAATATTATGATTGATAACTGCAGGGTGCGATGCAATAACAGTTCGCAACGCATCTTTGTTTCCTTGAAAATCAGGAATTAACACTTCAACCATGCATTGAGGATTGCGTTCTTTAATTGCAGTAACCGTTTCAGCAAACATTTGTGCGCCGCCATCAGAAAGATCATCTCTGGTGACTGAGGTGACAACTACGTAGTTTAATTTAAGATGGGTAACACTGTCTGCCACATCTCTTGGCTCATCTTGGTTAATAGGTTTGGGTTTTCCGTGGTGGACATAACAATATCGGCAATTTCGTGTACAGGTGTCGCCAAGGATCAAGAATACCGCGGTTCCATTGCCAAAGCACTCGGCAATATTGGGACATTTTGCTTCCTCACATATCGTATGCAGCTTTGCATTTCGAAGGAGTGATTTCATTTGAACGTAGGTTTTTCCGCCCCCAATACGAACTTTGAGCCAGTCAGGGTGTCTTCTCATGTGTACATTGGGAACTAAACAGATCTTCCGTATTTATCTTTACGGTGTCATTTTGCTTCATTTTTTATGAAAAAGATAAAGAAAATTTATTAAGGGGAAATGAAATTATATGTAATTGTTTAGTAGTGTTTACGTAATAGCGGATGGGGTAGCCATTAAGGAAAAAATACTCGTTGTCGACGATGAAAGTGATTTGCGTCGAATGATAGACATTGCCTTAACAAAAGAAGGATATCTTGTGGAAACAGCAACAAATGGAGAAGAATGTCTTAAAAAACTAGAGTGGGGGAAACCTGATCTCATCCTTCTTGACGTTATGATGCCGGGAATGTCTGTTAAAGATCTTGTTCGTCAGATACGAGATGTTAATATTGCTTTTTTAACGGTCGTTGGCGTTTCTGATCATGAAAAAAAACAGTTACTAGCACAACCAAATATCGTTGATTATATCCAGAAACCATTTGACATGGATGATTTTATATCTCGAATTAATAAGCTATTTCATAAGAGGAAAGTGGATATAAAAAATGAACTGCTAAATAAAAATACGGTACTCCTTGTTATCCCATCAAAGATAGAATACAATAAATATATTGTTGACATTGCTCGACAGTTTTCTGGTCAAAAAATCTGCTATGTAAATTTGAACAAAACCCATGAAGCACTAACTGACCTCTTTACCAGAAACCACATAGATTTTAACCAGTTTGTTTTTATTGATGGGATAACGAAAAATTTCAAACAGAGAGAAGATACCGAAAATTGTTATTATATTAATCCCCCCAGAGATCTTGATCATTTGGTTGGTGTCATTAATCAAGTATTGAAACAGGCCTTTCACCATCTTATTTTCGACTCAGTAACGAATCTTCTAGCGTACCATGAAAACGATTCTGTGCAACTTTTTATACAAAATCTAACTAATCGGCTCATAGGTAATCGTTGCAAAGGTATTTTTTATGCATTAAACAAGCAGCGATTTGAAGACTCACCACGACTGGCAGAAACACGATATCCTGATACCTCGCAACGGGAGCAACAACTCTTTTTTAAAGATTCGTGTACTATCATCGATCAGGTGGTCAGATTACCGGGAAGATGATGTACTCTTAGGAGATACTTCTATCATCATATCTGCAGGCATATTGATAAGATGTTTACTTGCACCAAGACGATCATCATACAAAAATATCACTGCCTTCTGCTCAACCGTCAATAGTTCATTTCGTAATGATTGAAGAAAATTACCTAGTGCATGCAAATCTTCTTGGCTAGGTTGTGCAAAATTGATAAATTGTGAGAGTGAATCAAAGACGACGATATCAGGATGTACTTTACTGATGCCAAATTCGAGAATATCTTTCATATCTTCAAGATCGTGAGGTGGTTTATGATACAAACAATCATCAATGCGATCCTCAACAGGGAATGTAAACCCTGAGACACAATCGACAATACTTATTTTTTTGTTTTCTAATGGTTTCTGTGTTAATGTTGCCTTCAGATAATGATAGCTTCGTATAAGCGAAATATAAAGAACATTACAGAATTCATGAGGTCGGATGAGATTAAGAATATCTACAAAATCGATAAATTCAAGAGAATGGTGAGCACAGAGAAGAATACCATGACAATCTCGCAAGGCATCTGATATTGAAGGATCGATAGTAGTATGTCGATGTGCATCAATGGTACTTGTTTGATTCATACTGCTCTTCCCATCCCAGGAATCACTGACCAAGATGTTGCTTTATCGTTGCTACTAAACTATCGAGATCAAAGGGCTTGGTGATATAATCTACAATATTTCCCATTTGGAGAATTTTCTCTTTTTCTTCCTCAGAATATCTTACGACAGTGAGAAGAATAATCTTTGCATCGTTTTCCATCTCGTCGAGTTTTTCTAAAATCTCTTTGGTTGTCAACCCCGGCATCATCACATCAAGGGTAATGATGTCAGGATGAAACTCGATTATTTTATCAAGAAGATCTGCACCATCTTGAGCGGTGGCTGTTTGAAAACCTTCTTTTTGCATCATCAGGTGTATCATTTCTCGAATGTCGGGCTCATCATCAACAATCATTATCTTGGCCATAGTATCTCCTTCGTAATGGTATGGTAATGTTTTTTATTTTTAAATGGTTTCCCCCACATTACTAAGATTTGTTCACATGGAAAAGATCAATTTCTTTGAATCGTTGTTCGGCATCAAGCACAGGGGTAAGCGGAAGAGAGAAAAAAAACGTGCTTCCTTTTCCTTCTGTACTTTCAACCCATATATTTCCTCCATGCGCAAGTACAATACCACGGGCAATAGCAAGGCCAAGGCCAGCGCCGCCAAATTTTCGATCAACGCCGGAATCGACTTGATAAAAGGTTTCAAATATCTTTTGTTGCTGTTGCTTTGGTATTCCTCGTCCAAAATCCTGAATGGAAAACACAATGTTATTGTCTTTTTTGAAGACTTTTAACTGAATGGTTGATTTTTCTGGTGAAAACTTAACTGCGTTATGGAGGATGTTTACCATCGTCTGTTTTATACGATCGCGATCGATAACAAGATAGAAGATATTAGTTTCAATATCGGTAGTAAAAGAAATGTGTTTAACTGAGGCTTCGGCGTTCATGGTTTCAATAACTTCGTCAACCAATACAGCGGTGTTTGTTTTTTCAGGGATAAACTTCATGGTTCCCGATTCTAGACGAGAAATGTCCAAGATATCTTGAATAAGGCGATCCAAGCGATTGGTGTTTCTCAGAACAACTTCTAATGCGCTTTGTTGCTCTACTGTAATATCTCCCAGACTTTCTTTGAGCAACATTTGTACGTAGCCTTTAATTGAAGACATGGGCGTTCGTAGCTCATGAGATGTAGTGTTGAGAAATGCTGATTTTAGTCGATCCAGTTTTTTTAATTGGATATTTTGCTGTTCGATTCGTTGTTTGGATATTTGCAGTTCATGTTCCGCTTGTTTTCTTTTGGTGATATCAACAAATGACGCCATCATACAAAGAGGCTTTCCTCCTTCATCTTTCACCATGGTTGAGGAAAGTTGTACATCAAAAACTGACCCGTCACGTCGTTCTGCGACAAGTTCACCAACCCACCCACCTTTTTCCATAAGGGTGTCCATGATCTCTACATATTGACCTTTCATCTGCCAAAACTTGACTGCAGGCTGGCCTAAGATCTCCTGTTTATTGTAGTATTTCCACATCTCCAAAAATGATTGATTAACATATGAGATGTTCCCATCAAGATCGGTTATGGCAATAGCATTGATAGACGATTCAATGGCACTGTCTTTAATTCTGAGCTCTGAATCTCTCTGATTATTGATAGTATTTTGTGGGATGGGCTGCTTAGAAGATCGAGATTGTGATGCATAGTGTTCTTCTTTTCGCAACGTTTTTATGATATCAGGTTCGTCTTTTTCTGCACTCATTATCTAGACACCCATTGTTACTCTCAATAGATCCCGCAATCCTGGTGAAAAACCAAGAATTAAAATACCTATTTTAAGTAAATTAACTAATCGCATATGATGCTTAAGTTCTTTTTTATACAATACATCAAACACATAAATGACGACAATAATCAACACAAATTTCATAATGGGAAATAATGGTGGCCAGACCTCCATTAAAAAATTAGATGCAGGATGTTTTTCTGCATACTGGATAAGATCCATATTGAGAGGATCGTATATACTAATATAGCTAGCGATGCCATCAATCATATGTCCTCCGATCATGGCAAGGTTTAACGGTTGTTTATACGCTGCAAGACTCTCTTTCGATTTGTACTTATATGAGAGAAGGTACACTCCTGCAATAATGAGAGAAACCAATCCAATTACAAGGACGAACACATCAAAACGAATGCCATAAGACGATGCCCATTGTTCACCTGCAATCCATCGCGCAATGAGATACAACGAAGGTAACAAACAAAGAAGTCCACCTGCGAAAATCACAGCATTTGTCGTAAAATGGCGGCGTTTAAGATATGTGTATAGCACGGGGACAAGGGCAAGAACAGATAACAAGAAAAAGACCACAGGATGTATGATGTAAAGACCATACGAAATTCCTAAGAACCATACTATTGCATAGCAGATATCAATGACACCAAACAAGACACAAAGACAATATAAGGAGATTTTTGGTGTTTTTTTTCTTGATATGTTCTCCAGATAGTGTCCTAAAAGTAAAAAGCCTAATGCATAGATGGCGATTTGTAAATAGATTAATGGAGAAATAAACCAATAAACCGCTGGCTCTTGAAAATACTGGGCATCTTCAAGTACTCGTGTTGCTGGACCAAAAATAATGTAGGGTAACAATGCAAGACAAAAATGCCAGTCAATAACAATCTTGAGTTTCTTTAGAAGTTTATAGATAGCAAAGAGAGCGATGATAAGAATAATTCCATAGGTAACTTCTGAAACGAGCGTATATCCCTCTTCTGCCATTACACCATGAAACATAGTGGGTTCTCCAGCGGCATCTGCAACGACAGGGCCCCAGTAGTATTTCCAAATCCATTGATCATAAACAAGAGTCGGCGTTATAAGATAACCAATGAACAGAGAGAGAACAATAAGCACAACTATCACAAGGCCGATGATTAGGCTATGTTTTTGAAAACTCTCCATAATGTTCATGTGTTGCATTCCTGAAAGGAAAAAATAATATATTAAACCCTTGGTTTACTTGTCTGGTATGGCACGATTTACAAAATCAAAAACGATGGTCTTCCCCAGAGAAATCATCGTAGGTCACAAAACGACAGCGCAAATCGGTGAACTGTGCGATCGTATTGGTAGAGGACACAATGTATTAATTGTTGAAGATAAAAGAACCAAGAAATTATCTGGAGACGAGATTAGAAAGATTCTGACTAAGGCAAACTATACCGTGAGAGAAAAACTAGTCACTGCACCAACAGTAAATGAAGTTAATGATGTTATTAAGTTTGCAAAAAAAGGCGATACTGAGCTCTTGCTAGGTGTTGGCGGTGGAAGCGTTATTGATATCACGAAGCTTGCAGCATTTGACTTAAATAAACCATTCATTAGTATCCCCACTTGTGCATCACACGATGGTATTGCCTCTCCACGGGCAGCATTAAAACATAGGAAAGGATCGGTCTCAAAAACAGCAGTATCGCCGTTAGCCATTCTTGCAGACACTGCAGTTATTTATAAAGCACCGTTCCGTATGCTTGCCTCAGGCTGTGCTGATGTTATTTCAAATATTTCTGCAGTTATGGATTGGGAGCTTGCTCATCGACTGAAAAATGAAGAATTTAGCAGTCACGCAGCAGTGCTTGCCAAAACAGCAGCAGAATTGTTAATCGATCATGCCGATGAAATCAGACCCGATACCGAAGAGTCAGCATGGCTGGCGGTCAAAGCAATGATTGTCTCAGGAGTAGCAATGAGTGTAGCAGGCAACACCCGGCCAGCTTCAGGATCAGAACACATGTTTTCTCATATGCTCGATCATCTCGGACCAGGCATCATGTTGAAAGGAAGACGAGGAAAACAGCCCCTTCACGGAGAGCAATGTGGTGTTGGCGCCATTATGATGACGTTTCTCCACGGCGGAAATTGGGAAGAAATACAAAATGCATTAAAGAAGATAGGAGCGCCAACTACTTCAGAAGAATTAGGTATTTCGAAGAAGAAAATTGTCGAAGCGTTGGTTCGTGCCCAAGAAATCCGACCAGATCGCTATACCATCTTGGGTGAGCAGGGGCTTACCGAAGAAGCTGCATGGAAATTGGCAAAAACGACAGGAGTCATCTAATTCATGGCGTTGGTAACATTAATTGGAGAAAAATTGGCAAAAGAAGGAGACGAGTTTATCTATTTGGGGCCAAATAGTGATTGTCGTAACTGCAAACTCAAAACCGTTTGTTTTAATCTCAAAATAGGAAGACGCTATAAAATTACTAATATCAGAGAAAAAAGACATAGTTGTACTATCCATGAAGGGGAAGCTGCGGTTGTTGAAGTACAAGAATTACCAATTCTTGCAGCGATTGACAAAAAACTCTCTGAAGGATACACTTCAAAAATTGAACAGCAAGAATGCGGCAACATAGGATGCAAGTATTATGACCTTTGTCACAATATCGCGCTTCAAAAAGATAAAAAGTATAAAATCACCAAAATCTACAAAAAAATTGATTGCCCAATTGGTAATGAATTACAAAAAGCAGAACTTACTGATTAATGACAAATAACGTTAAAAATCAATCCCTTTTCATCTCCAATAATGGTCTCCCAGTGCTCTGTATGCATGGTGGTAACATTGTGTGTAAAATCACTTATTTGTGCAACTCCGATGCATATTACTGACGTACCTGAAATGCCGCAATTCCACGCTTCACCAATTATTTTAATCTCCTCAGCAGGTGTTGTTGAGGTATCATTTCCGCAATACCTGACATATATGGTCTGGTGGGTATTATTAAGGATGCGTTCGCCAGTTTCTTCAGAGGTTTGATTAACGATGACGCCCTGCTCCGTTGCCTGTTGAATCGTATCAATCATCTGTGTCCGGAGTTCTTGTTCACTCATCATTACTGGCGTCTTTATGGTTGTTACGGTAAGTGAAGCAGGATATGAATCATCAATCTCGTAGGTAAAACTGACCCACTGTTCCAATCCAAAGAGTCGAATTTCAGCGACACGTTCTAGAAGGTTTTCACCCCACCCGTCAACTAACACATCATCAGCAACATACGCAGCAGTTAACTGTCTCCCTGAGAATAACGCGGCAAACATGATAACAATTAAAACAAAGACAGCAAGAACTGCATATCCTCTTGTCCCTCCATGATCGCTTGTCCACACCACATATCTGCATTATCTCAGAGCTACTTTAAGCTAACGAAAAAAGAGGATTACAGCAAATACGTTTACAACGAAGTAATATACTTTGCAATTTCTTCCCGTTTTTCTTTTTCATTGGGGAGAGCAATCGAGGATCGCCATCGTTTTGTTTCATCAGGAAGGTAATATCCTCGTGAAATAGCAATAAACTTATTTTCCCCTGCAGGAGTAATAACCTTTCGTCTTGAGATTTCAATGAAGCTATTTTTACCAAATTTAACTTCTTTAGCCTTCAACGTCTCAAATTCAACCATGGACTTCTTTCCTCCGTGTTGGCTTCACACCTTATCTATTATATTATTAATAAATATTATGTACTAAGCTACGTCTATAACCCTGTGTTACTTTTTAATTCCTGTTTCTTTTCGTAATAACGCTACTTTATCGATTTTTTCCCAAGTAAAATCAGGATCGTTTCTTCCAAAATGACCGTATGCTGCGGTTTTCTTGAAAATTGGCCGTCGAAGGTCTAGAATTTTAATAATATCGCCTGGTTTGATAGGGAAAAATTCGCGCGCGAGTTTCTCAATGTTGTTGAGAGGGATATTGTTGGTACCAAAACAATCGATATTGATAGAAACAGGCTCTGCGACACCAATGGCATACGCAAATTGAATTTCACATTTTTCTGCAAGACCCGCAGCTACAATATTTTTTGCAATGTACCGGGCGGCATATGCGGCACTCCGATCGACTTTTGTTGGATCTTTTCCTGAGAATGCACCTCCACCATGCCGACCAATTCCTCCATAGGTATCAACAATAATTTTTCTTCCGGTAAGGCCTGCATCAGCATAAGGGCCACCGCGAACAAAGGCACCTGTGGGATTTACCAAGAATCTGGTATCTTTATCAATCCATTCTTTGCAGATTGGTTTAATGATTTTTTCAACCACATCTTTCTTAATTCTCTCATGCGCAATAGCGCCATCGTGTTGAGTAGAAACAACAATAGTATCAGCACGCATGGGTTTGCCTTGCTCGTTGTACTCAATAGATACTTGCGATTTCCCGTCAGGGCGCAAATATGGTATCTCACCCTTCTTTCGTATTTCAGAAAGTTTCATGGATAGTTTATGCGCAAGAGCGATAGGAAGTGGCATAAGTTCTTTGGTTTCATTACAGGCATACCCATACATCATACCTTGGTCACCTGCACCTTGTCCTCTATGCAAACCCTTACCCTTCGAAACTCCCTGAGAAATGTCGGGGCTTTGTTCAGTAATTTGCACCCACACGGAACAGGTCTCCCATTCAATACCGTATTCTGATTTTGTATATCCAATATTTTTTATGGTGTTCCGAACGACCCGCGGTATGTCAATATACGCACTCGTTGTCATTTCACCAAAGACCATGACGCCGCCATTCTTCGTTCCAGTTTCAATGGCGACTCGAGACAATGGGTCTTGTCGTAAGGCTTCATCAAGAATTGCATCAGAGATAAGATCACACATTTTATCAGGATGACCTTCCGTCACTGATTCTGAGCTAATGATCTTCTTTGTCGACATATGACCACCTATAACTCTGAGTTTTTACCTCCCAGATATGTGAACAACAAGAATGAAAGAACTTAGTTATTAATGTTTTTAAAATAAAAAAAGAAAGAAGAGAGGGATCATTCATTGATTTTTCGTGACCACAACTCTTGATCTTCAAGGTCATAGATGCTTTCATCTGAAATGTCTATGACCGGTTGTCGTTTATCAGTAAACATGCCGCCTCTGATGCGCTTGTTTTCATCCTTAGCATATTGAAGAATGATGTTCTTTTTTAAAACCCAATAATGAGTACGCCATTCGCGTCCGTCGTAGAGCGTAGTTTCCTCTCGCTCGGTGGTAAGCATGCCTTCTTCTTCAAGAATATAAAAGAGTTGTCGATCCTCAGGATCCAATACATTATCGATAACGCGATTATCATACCCAAAAATATCTAAAACGAATCCTGCGTCTCGTCGTGCTTCCTCAATGTCTATGCCAACGCGATTTGCTATCGCTTTTGACAAATCATCCAGTGTGATAATATTCATACTAATGAGACCTCTTCTTGTTGCTAGTTTAAATGTTTTGCAGTAATATAGTGTGTCGGTTCTTATATAAATAATTTGCTATAAATTCGGCGTCGCTGTCAACTTACGCAATTTTAATGAATGTGTTCTCCTGATAATTCATGTTGAAAACATCTTAAGTTGACAACCACTTTGCGATGGGGGGAAACACGAAAAAATCTAAAACTAGGAGAAAATGGCATAACATTTATATAGGGGACAACAGTAAACCATATCTGATGACTCAAGAAGACCTCACAAAGAAATTGCCTGGAGAATGGCTCTTGCTCTTCAACGACGAAATTGTCGATCACAGTAGTAGCGTTGAAGAAATTCTCAAAGCAGCAGAAGAAAAATTTCCAGCAGACAAGTACCCCAACGATGAAATAAAAATATCAAAAGTATTATCTGACCATGTCAGTTTACGCTAAGCACATGTCAAATCCACCATTAGTTTTTCATTATTTTCGCTATCCCATCGTTCCAATAAAGTTTTACTACAAGGATAAAAAAACACCGCTTATTGACGCGTTACTTGACTCGGGTGGTGATTTTATTGTTATTCCTATGCCCATTGCTCGATATCTTAGTCTCCGATTGAAAAAAGCAGGATCGGTTGATACTGCAGGTGGTTCGACCACACTCTTTAAAGCAACATTGAGTATGATTATCGGCAAAGGAAGGAAAACGGCTACGTATAACAACATTCAAATTCATGTATCTTCTCGAAATGACATTCCTGTACTTTTGGGAAGACATCCTATCTTTGAAGATTACGAAATCACTTTTAAAAAATGTAGAGATCAGCTTATTTTAAAGTTGAATGCTGAAGAATAATAAAAACGAGCTTTGTACATTAATTCCCTAAAAACAATTAATAAATGTGCAAAGCGATAAAAACGTAAAAGTATTTATATAAGAAGTGTTATAGCGGGTAGGCTATTTCACTATTAATCTTGGATAGTGTGAGATATATAAAAATAATAACTGTAAAGGTTGAGTCCCGGCCTCTCAAGGGCCTGTAGCTCAGCTAGGTAGAGCATCTGGCTTTTAACCAGGTGGCCAAGGGTTCGAATCCCTTCAGGCCCGCCTCAATCACCAAGGCACTAGGAGGAAAAACCTCGCAATGGCAGCAGAAAACAAGAAGTTTGATATTATGGGGCATAAATTGGTCCCGCTCCACGTCATCATTTCTGAGAAGGAAAGAGAGGAACTTTTTAAGGAATATAATATCACTGCTGACCAGCTACCAAAACTTCTGAATACCGATCCAGTGGCCGCTTATATCGAGGCAAAGCCGGGACAAATTGTGAAAGTTATTAGAAAAAGTCATACCGCCAAGGAAGCAACCGCCTATCGGCTGGTAGTGGAAAGTAGTTAATAATGGGTGTAGGATATGAAGAGACTTGTTGATGCTTTTTATCGAGATCGCAGCATAGTAAATCACCAGATTGCATCATATAACGATTTTTTAGAACGACGACTACAAAGTATTGTTGACAGTACTATCATTGGTCAAGAAGAAGAGATGGAACGGGGATTTATTTATCCCGAAATTGAGGGATATAAAATAAAATTTGGTAAAATTACTGTAGGAAAGCCAGAGGTAAAAGAAGCTGATGGAACCGTTCGAGAACTCACCCCCATGGAAGCACGATTACGAGATCTTACCTATGAAGCACCTATCATGTTGGAATTTATCCCCGTAAAAGATGATGTTGAATATGAGCCTGAGGAAGTCAGAGTTGGCGAACTTCCTATTATGATTAAATCAAAAGCGTGTAATCTTGCCAAGCGTTCAATTGAGGATCGTAAAGGACATGAACTCACTCACGACGAATATAAAACGGAACTACAGAACATGCAGGAAGACCCACTAGACCCTGGTGGCTATTTTATCAGCAACGGAACAGAACGTGTGTTGATCACCGTTGAAGATTTAGCGCCGAACCGGGTTCTTGTGGAAAAAAGCAGCCGATATGGGCGCGATGTAGAAGTTGCTAAAGTATTTTCGCAGCGGGAAGGGTATCGGGCGTTGACCGTTGTCGAAAAGAAAAAAGACGGTATGCTCATGGTATCACTACCAACTACATACGGGCAGATTCCCTTGATGATCCTCTTACGAGCATTGGGAATGGAAAACGATGAAGAAATTGTTGATGTCATTAGTGTCGACCCGAAAATGGAGCCATACGTCCTCGCAAACATCGAAGAATGCGCCAATGAGTATGGAATTACCACACAAGAAGAGGCTGTTGCTTATCTAGGAAAGAAATTTGCAGGCGGCCAAGCAAAAGAATATCGTATCAAGAGAGTAGAAACTCTAATGGACAAAAATCTTCTTCCACACCTAGGAAATGAACCAACTGATCGATTAACTAAAGCGATTTTTATGGCCCGTATGGGCATGGCAGTGCTTGAATTGGCGTTAGGTAAACGAGAAGAGGATGACAAAGACCATTATGCAAACAAACGTCTGAAACTTGCAGGAGATCTGATGGAAGACCTATTCCGTGTAGCATTTACTGCATTGTGTAAAGACTTAAAATATCAAATCGAACGGATTCATGCAAAAGGAAAAGAAATCAAAATTTCTTCATCACTTCGCTCTGATGTTTTGTCCCAGCGCATTCATCATGCACTTGCTACCGGTAATTGGGTTGGGGGAAGAGCAGGAATCTCACAGTTGCTAGATAGAACCAGTAATTTAGCAGTATTGAGTCATCTGCGAAGAGTAACTTCACCGCTTACTCGATCACAACCTCATTTTGAAGCACGAGATTTACATTCTACCCAATGGGGTAGGCTTTGCCCCAATGAAACACCTGAAGGACCAAATTGCGGTCTGGTGAAAAATCTTGCGCTAGCTGTCGAGATATCGGAAGGGTTTCCAGAACAAGAAGTAGAAAGTATCCTAAAAGACCTCGGAATCAAAGATATCACAAAAAAATCAACAGGAACGCGAGTGTATCTAAACGGAGATTTAATTGGTATGCATCCGAATGGGGCAGAACTGACACAAAAACTCAGAGAACGAAGGAGAAAGGGTCTTCTCAATAATGAAGTTAACGTTGCCTATTATGAAGAAGCAAATGACATTATCGTGAGCTGCGATTGTGGAAGATTACGACGACCTCTCGTGGTTGTTGAAAAAGGGAAATTATTGTTGACAAAAAAGTCTATGAGCGATCTTGAAGAAGGTAAGAAAAAATGGATTGACTTGATTAATGAAGGGATTGTTGAATACATCGATGCCGAAGAGGAAGAAAACACCTTAATTGCCTTAGACGAAGAAGATATTACGCAGGATCACACCCATATGGAAATGGATCCCATGTGTATTCTTGGAATAGGGTCGTCTCTCGTTCCTTATCCCGAACACAATTCCTCACCTCGTATTACTATGGGAGCAGGAATGGGTAAGCAATCACTTGGGTTTGGTGCAGGGAATTATCGAATTCGACCAGATACACGAGGGCATTTAATGCATTATCCTCAAACACCGCTCGTACAAACGCATCCGGTGAAATATATCAAATTTAGAGAACGGCCCGCAGGACAGAATTTTATTGTTGCTGTCGCGTCTTTTAAAGGATATAATATGGAAGATGCGTTAGTGATGAGTAAAGCAAGTATTGAAAGGGGGATGGCACGAAGTAGCTTTTTTAGAACATACAGTAGCGAGGAAAAACGTTATCCTGGCGGGCAAGAAGATCATTTTGAAATACCTGACCCCGATTGTCGAGGAGTTCGCAGTGAAGAAGCATACGTCAATTTAGGTGAGGATGGACTTATTTCACCCGAATGTGATGTAAAAGGTGGAGATGTATTAATCGGTAAGACTTCGCCACCACGTTTCTTAGAAGAACCAACCGATTTTTTAACCCCTCAAAAAAGAAGAGAAACATCAGTTACTGTGCAACATGGTGAGGGGGGGATCGTTGATAAAGTCATGTTATCAGAATCGGTAAATGGTTCTCGTATGGTAAAAATTAAAGTCAGAGAAGAGCGAATACCTGAGTATGGCGACAAGTTTGCCAGTAAACATGGTCAGAAAGGGGTAATAGGCCTTATCGTACCCCAAGAGAACATGCCTTTCAGTGAAAACGGTATTTCTCCAGACTTAATCATCAACCCCCATGCCATTCCTAGCAGAATGACCGTTGGTCACGTGTTGGAAATGATCGGGGGTAAAGTCGGTTCATTGGAAGGGCGATTTGTTGAAGGAACTGCATTTAGCGGAGAATCTGAAGAAGTATTGAGAAATGCACTCATTGAAAATGGATTCAAACATAATGGTAAAGAAGTTCTTTATAACGGTGAAACAGGAAAAATATTGGAATGCGACATTTTTGTTGGCTGTATTTATTATCAAAAATTACATCACATGGTCGCCGGAAAAATCCATGCCCGATCACGAGGTCCGGTGCAGATTCTCACCCGCCAACCAACAGAGGGAAGAGCACGAGAAGGTGGTCTTCGGTTCGGTGAAATGGAGCGAGATTGTCTAATTGGTCACGGCGCATCCATGGTTATTAAAGATCGGCTTCTTGATGAATCTGATCTTACAGTGAAATATGTTTGCAATACCTGTGGTCACATTGCCATTCATGACCGACATGGGGGGCTTCGGTGTCCCGTGTGCGGTGACAAAGCAGATGTATATCCTATTGAAATGAGCTACGCCTTTAAACTACTGATAGATGAACTCAAATCGTTGGTGATTGCACCGCGGATACAACTGGAGTCGTTGGTATGAGGTGAATCAGATGGAACGGACGCGGAGCATTACTAAAAAGATAGGGAGCATCTCTTTTTCCTTGCTTTCACCAAATGAAATCAGAAAAATAAGTGCAACGAAAGTTATTACTGCAGATACATATGACGATGATGGATTTCCCATTGCCATGGGGTTAATGGACCCTCGATTGGGAGTTATTGAGCCAGGATTACGCTGTAAAACCTGTGGTCTTCGCGTTGGTAAAGACAAATGTCCTGGACATTTTGGACATATCGATCTTGCGATGCCTGTCATTCATGTTGGATTAGTAAAATCGATACGAAATTGTCTCCGATCTACCTGCCGAGAATGCGGACGACTGTTGCTCACCGATAAGCAAAAAGAAGAATATATGCAAGAGCTACAAAAATATGAAAGAGAAGGTCGAGACAATACCTACCTACTGAAGCAAGTTATCAAAGATGGTGAAAAAATTGAATCGTGTCCAAGATGCGGACGGGAAACAGGAAAAATTGAGCTAGACAAACCAACCTCACTACGAGAAAATGGAAAGAAATTGACTCCTTCAGAAATACGAGAATGGCTCGAAAAAATTCCGGATGAAGATCTACCGTTACTTGATATTAATAAAAAAGCAGCCCGGCCTGAATGGATGGTGTTAACAGTCTTACCAGTGCCTCCAGTAACCGTGCGTCCATCAGTAACCCTTGAATCTGGCGAACGGTCAGAAGACGATTTGACCCACAAACTGGTTGATGTGATTCGGATTAATCAGCGATTGCAAGAAAATAGAGACGCTGGCGCGCCACAATTGATTGTTGAAGATTTGTGGGAATTGCTCCAGTACCATATTACTACCTATCTAGACAACCAAACATCAGGTATCCCACCTGCACGTCATCGATCAGGACGTCCATTGAAAACTCTTGCACAACGACTTAAAGGAAAAGAAGGAAGATTTCGGAGCAATCTTTCTGGAAAACGAGTGAACTTCTCTGCCCGTACTGTCATTTCACCAGATCCTAACCTCAGCATCAATGAAATTGGCGTCCCCATCATCATTGCAAGAGAACTGACCGTTCCTGTGAAAGTTACTGCACATAATATTGACTGGTGTAAGCAGCTCATCAGACAAAAAACAAAAACCATTGAGAAGCATGAACATATCATCTATGCACCAAGCGTCAATTATGTCATCAGAGAACTTGAAGGAATGAAACAGCGAATAAAAGTAACTGAGAAAAATGCTGAAGAAGTTGCCGAAAAGTTAGACATTGGTGCCACTATAGAGCGGCAATTAATGGATGGGGATATTACTCTCTTCAACCGACAACCATCACTACACCGGATGTCTATGATGGCCCATCGAGTGAAAATTGTCCCTTATAAAACGTTTAGGTTTAATCTTAGTGTCTGTCCCCCCTATAACGCTGATTTTGACGGCGATGAAATGAATCTTCATCTCATCCAGGGGGAAGAAGCAAAAGCAGAAGCAGAAATTTTGATGAAAGTCCAAGAAAATATCCTTTCTCCAAGATTTGGTGGCGCAATTATTGGTGGCATTCATGATCATATTTCAGGGTGTTTCCTGCTGACTCACAAAGGGAAAAAAACATCAGTTGAAAACGCTTCTCACATCTTAGCAGCTGTAGGATATGAAGGAAACTTACCAGATACAGTTACTGAAAATGGAAAACACTATGTACGAGGCTGCGACATCTTTAGCAGTTTGCTACCAAAAGGTCTTAACTTAGAATACAAGGCAAAAACGTGTTTTAATTGCGATATATGTAAAGGAAAAGATTGCGAACATGATGCCCATGTCGTTATTAAAAATGGCGTGTTAAAACAAGGAACCATTGATGAAAACAGTATTGGTGCATTCAAAGGGAGAATACTCGATCGCATCATTCGTGATCACGGTATGAATGCTGGGAGAGAATTCATTGACAAGGTAACGCGAATGGGCATTGCATCTATTACGCTCTTTGGTTTTACGACAAGTATCGATGATGAAGACATTCCAAAGGAGGCAAAACAACAGATTGAAGAAGGATTACGAAAGGCGATGAAAAAGATTGCTGACCTTGTGAAAGCCTATGAAAACGATGAACTCGAATCACTTCCAGGGAGAAGTTTGGAAGAAACATTGGAAATGGAAATTATGCGTGTTACCGGACGAGCAAGAGATATGGCTGGAGAAATTGCAGGAAGACATCTTGGATTAAATAATAGTGCAGTCATCATGGCGAAATCTGGAGCACGTGGTTCAATGTTAAACTTATCTCAGATGTCTGGATGTGTCGGTCAGCAAGCGGTTCGAGGAGAGCGTATCCATCGAGGATATCAATATCGAACATTACCTCATTTCAAGAAGGGAGATTTAGGAGCAAGCGCAAAGGGATTTGTTGCCTCATCGTATAAAAGTGGTCTTTCGCCAACCGAATATTTCTTCCACTCAATGGGAGGTCGGGAAGGTCTTGTCGATACTGCCGTTCGTACTTCTCGTTCAGGATATATGCAACGACGATTAATTAATGCATTAGAAGATCTCAAGGTAGAAAACGATGGTACGGTGAGACATTCAGGTGGACAAATTATCCAATTCATGTATGGTGAAGATGGTGTTGATCCGACCAGAAGCGTGAGCGGACAGGCAATTGATGTAAATCGAATTATCACTGATGTTAAGGAGGAAAGGTAATGGCAACAAAGAAATCTACATCAGTTAAGACAAAAAAAGACGAGAAAAAAGAAAAGATAAAACAGACAGTACCAAAAACAAAACCATCTATTCCTCCAAAAAAGAAGAAAATTTCTCCTGAAAAAACTATAAATAAAAAACCAACCAACAAAAAAACGAAACCGACAAAAACGGCGAGTAAAAAGGCAAAAGCAGAAAAGAAGCCAGAAGAAGCGCCAAAAATGATACCGCCTCCTAAGGAAAAACAAGAACCTGAAGAGCACAAAAAATTACGAGATGAAATTCACAAGATATTGGGTGATGTATTTCTTCCTCCTTCTGCCGTCGATGCCATTATTGCAAAAGTCGCCAACGATAAAACATTAAAGCAAAAACTTAAAGAAATCTTCAAGAGAGCAGTAAGTGACTACGAAAAAAACGTTATCGACCCTTCTGAAGCATGTGGGATTGTTGGCGCACAAAGTATAGGTGAGCCGGGAACGCAGATGACAATGAGAACGTTTCACTACGCAGGGGTTGCTGAAATTAATGTTACCTTAGGGTTGCCTCGATTAATTGAGATTGTTGATGCGCGATCTGTACCGTCAACACCAATGATGAATATCTATTTGCGGGATGAATATCGACTAAATCCTAATCTTGCAAAAAAAGTAGCAAATCAAATCGAAATTACCAGACTTAATGACATTGCTGATATTGAAGCAGATCTGACTAACCTTGTTCTCTACATCAATCCTGATATGAAAACCATGAAAAAGAAGAGTTTTACGATTGAAGAAGTCGTTGAATGTATCAAAAAGGTCCGAGGAATTGATGCAAAGATCGAAAAAGAAAAAATCAAGGTCCTGATGGATGAACCAAGTTATAAAAAATTGCTAGATGTCAACGAAACACTAAAAGATTTGAAAATTAAAGGAATTGACGGGATTAAACGAATTATTATCAGAAAAGAGCGGGAAGGTTACATCATTTATAGTGAAGGAAGCAACCTTGAGAAAGTATTAGAAATTGAGGGAGTTGATCCTTATCGAACGACAACCAATGACATTCAATCAGTTGGCCGCGTGTTAGGGATTGAAGCGGCAAGAAATATGATTATTGAAGAAGCAAATAATACGCTCTCGGAACAAGGATTAAACGTTGACTTGCGACACATTATGCTTGTTGCAGATGTGATGACCGCAAACGGAACCATTAAAGCAATTGGTCGGCATGGTGTCAGTGCGCAAAAAGAATCAGTATTATCTCGAGCTGCATTTGAGATTACTGTTAATCATCTCCTCCAGGCAAGTAGACGCGGTGAAACGGACAGGCTTGATGGTGTTGCCGAGAACATTATTGTCGGACAACCAGTAAATCTGGGTACTGGTGCTGTCGAATTAGTCATGAAACGTAAAAGTACAAAGAAGGGAAAGTAATATGGTTGATGTTGAAAAAGTGCTGAAAAACACGATTAAAAAAGGTTCGGTGAAAATAGGCACACGACAAACCAAAAAGGCTATAGATGAGGGGAAAGCAAAACTGGTAGTTGTCGCAAACAATTGCCCTTACTTTGACGATATTACAAAGCACTCTGAAAAGAAAAAAATACCAGTTTATACTTATAAATCAAATTCCATCGACTTAGGATACACCTGTGGGAAGGCTTTTGCCGTTTCAGTCTTTGCAGTCATTGACGATGGCGGATCAAATATCTTACAACTTACAAGGAAAGGTAAAGAATCATGAGTGAAATCTTGTTTTCAAACGAAGTCATGCAGTATATCAATATGGCTTCAGGTATTCTTCGAGTTGACATTCTCGATTGTCTACAGTCAGATGATCGATTAATCTTTATTGTAAAAAAAGGTCAATTAGGCGCAGCAATAGGTAGTAAAGGAAAAAATCTTGAGAAATTACGAACCCTGTTCAAAAAACAGATCAAATTTGTTGAATATGATGAGGATAAGGAACGGTTTGTCCAGAATCTTTGCAAACCCTATAAAATAAAAACCGTTTCATTAGAAGGTAGTGATGATGCAATAGTAGCAAAAATCACCGTAGAAACGAGTGACAAATCAAAACTTATTGGTAAAGATGGGAGAAACATTGACATTATTCGGAAATTAGCCCAACGGCACCATACCATCAAAGATGTTCAGATTAAATAGTTCAGAATATAAGAATTATTAAATAGGTTTCTCTATTCAACAGTGGGGAGTACTTCTGAAAATCAGCAATCATCCTATTATTGATTTCAAATCGCAAAAGAAACTCGCATTTTATTTCAATGGAAAAAAGCTCTCTGGATATCAGGGAGATACAATTGGTTCGGCACTCCATGCTACAGGCATCACAACGTTAACAAGAAGTCTCCGATATGATCAACCACGAGGGTTTTTTTGTGGAATTGGAAAGTGTTCTTCTTGTTTAATGTCTGTAAATGGCATTCCAAATGTGAGAACCTGTATTGCTCCCTTAACAGAAGGTGTTCGTGTTGAAACCCAAGAAAAGCTACCGAAGCTTCCTACAGCATCCTTTCAAACACCTCCTCAAAAAACTCTAGAAACTGACATTCTTGTCATTGGGGCAGGCCCTGCCGGACTTTCTGCATGTCTTGAAGCTGTACGCCAAGGCGCACATGTTGTGTTGGTTGATGAAAATCAACGGCTTGGCGGACAACTCATTAAACAGACCCATAAATTCTTTGGTTCAAAACAAGAGCGGGCAGGAACGCGGGGCATCGAAATTGCAAAAGAATTGGCACAGGAAATTAAACAACAACAGCAAGGAAATCTTACTCTAATGCTTGACTCCACAGTCATTGGATGTTATGAAGGAAAACAAAAGAGACATACGTTTGGAGTTGTTAAACGAGAAGGATATGTAAGTATCTTTAATGAAGTACGGTGTAAAGCTGCAATTTTTGCCTGTGGCGCCATGGAGAATATGCTCTTGTTTCCAGGTAATGATCTCCCTGGAGTATACGGAGCAGGTGCAGTGCAGACGTTAATGAATGTATATGGCGTCAAGCCAGGAAAAAACGTCCTTATGGTTGGCGCAGGAAATGTGGGCCTCATTGTGTCGTATCAACTCCTACAAGCAGGGATTGCTGTCGACCGGGTCGTAGAAGCAGCACCCGTCATTGGTGGATACCATGTGCATGCAGCAAAACTTCGGCGATGTGGTGTTCCTATCTACACCTCCCATTCCATTAAGGAAGTTATGGGCAAGGAAAGCGTTGAGGGAGCAGTCGTCGTAAAACTTGATAAGAACTGGCAACCCATCAAAGGTTCTGAAGAGACAGTGATGTGCGATACTATTTGTCTTGCCGTTGGGCTTACCCCTTCAGTACGACTCCTCGCTCAGGCAGGAGTTGTTATGGATTTTGTACCCGAAGCGGGTGGCTATGTTGCCCTCCATGATAACAGTATGCAAACAACAGTAAATGGTATCTATACCGCTGGAGATGCATCAGGTATTGAAGAAGCTTCAACTGCTATGATTGAAGGAAAAATCGCAGGATTATCGGCAGCGTTACAAATTAAACAAAAGAAAGACAAGAAAAAAATGAAACAGCATTACGAAGAATTACAACGCTTACGAGCTGGACCATTTGGTGAAAAGTCTCGACTCGCGAAGCGAAAAATAGGGAAGTTATGGGAGGGGCGCCATGCGTAATTACGAGCAGACTGGCGTGTTGTCCTCAAAGGATCTCGCATCTCCTTCACCAAAACAATTGCAGAAAGGAGTCGCGATTATTGAATGTGTACAAGAAATACCCTGCAATCCCTGTGTGAATTCATGTCCGGTTCAGGCGATATCGATGAAGGATATCAATGCGCCTCCTGTGTGTGACTATGATGCCTGTATTGCTTGTGGAAAATGTGTTGGCATCTGCCCGGGACTAGCCATTTTTGTGGTAAAAATCAAGGAAGATAAAGCGCTTATTACGTTGCCGTATGAATTTTTACCAGTTCCTGCTGTCGGCGATGTAGTCGATGCACTTGATCGTGAAGGTAAAAAACAGGATAAAGCTGTGGTCAAAAAAGTAGTAAAAAAGGGAAAAACTATGGTAATCACCATTGAAGTTAATCGATCACTCGCCATGGAGATTAGAAATATACGGGCCATTACATGAAAAAGAGAGCTATTGTCTGTCGGTGTGAAGATCTCTCCGAAGAAGACGTCATCCATGCTATCGATGAAGGATATACTGATATTGAAGAATTACGAAAGCGGTTACGCATTGGTATGGGGGCATGTCAGGGACGGGTGTGTATTCAACTAGTCATGAAAATTCTCGAAAAGAAAATCGGTAAAAAAGTAACGGTGCCTCCCACGGCCCGACCACCAACCGTCCCCATTTCGTTAGGAACACTTGCAGGTGATGACGATGAAACGTAAAGCGGATGTCGTTATTATTGGCGGAGGCATTAATGGCTGTGCCTTGGCCTATCTACTTGCAAAAAAAGGAATCGACGTCGTAGTCGTTGAACGAGCATATCTTTCCTCAGGTGCCACGGGAGCGTGCGGCGCAGGTATTAGACAACAGTGGTCCACCAAAGAAAACACTAAGCTTGCTATTAAAAGTGTGAAGATTTTTGAGCAACTGAGTAAGGAATTAGGAGAAGATATTGAGTTTCGCCAAGGCGGGTATCTTATTGCTATCCATAATGACAACGACATGGAACAAGCACAAAAGAACGTAGCAATGCAACGCTCGCTTGGTCTGACTGTCAACATCATACCTCCTGAACACATACGTGATATTGTTCCCATCCTTGATGTCAAAGGAATGCGTGCTATTGGTGCGACGTTTTGTCCTACCGATGGGCATGCAAATCCATTTAAAACAACCTTTGCTTACGCCCGTGCTGCGCAACAGCATGGGGCAACCATCTACACTCATACTAAGGCAGTTGATATTATACTCAAAAACCATAAGGTGCATGCAGTAAACACAGAGAAAGGAACCATTACGACGCCGATCGTTGTTGCTGCAGCAGGGGTGTGGTCGCAAGATATTGCCAAGATGGCAGGCATTTCTCTCCCCAATATCCCCTTGCGAAAGGAAATTATGGTCACTGAGCGTTTTGAGCCGTTATTTGATGCTATGGTCATTTCATTTAAGGATGGCATCTACTTCAGCCAACAGCCTGAAGGCAATATCGTAGGCGGTCTCCCTATTCCTGATCAACAGAGCGGATACAAAACTATGCCTACCATTTCTTTTGTTCATCATATGGCGTCAACGCTCACCAGATACGCACCACGTCTGAACCACATCAATATGTTACGGCACTGGACAGGATTTTACGATGTAACTCCGGATTCCCGCCCCATCTTAGGAGAAGATCATACAATTGCTGGGTTTATCCACTGCCATGGATTTAGCGGACACGGATTCATGCTTTCTCCCATGGTGACAACCCTCCTTGCTGACTATATTGCCGATGGGAAGGCATCTTCCATACTTACCGATCTTCATCTCGATAGGTTTAAAGGAAAAAAAATAGATCAGGAAACGTCTGTGGTCGGATAACGAAAGGCAGTAACTCTAATAAATGCCGCGGTCTTTCTCATCCTGTCGATTTCATGGATTACCCGCGTATCGGATTTAAAGCAGGGTTGGAGATTCACCAGCAACTTGATACCCATAAATTGTTTTGTCGGTGTCAATCAGTTATTACGGAAGATATCGACTATTCCTTTGAGCGGTTATTACGACCAACCCAGAGCGAAATGGGCGATGTTGATCGGGCTGCTCTTGAAGAAGCAAAAAAGAAGAGGAGATTTTTGTATACCGCTTCAGATAAATCTACTTGTCTCGTTGAGGCAGACGAGGAGCCTCCCCACGATACTAATGATGAAGCAATTGATCTTTGTTTGACCATGGCGTTGCTTACGGATGCAATCCCTGTTAATGAAGTTCATTTTATGAGGAAAATTGTTATTGATGGTTCTAACACCAGCGGATTTCAACGTACTGCCCTTATTGCTACTGAAGGACGTATTGATAATGTCTCTCTTCAAACCATCGCCCTTGAAGAAGACGCTGCACGGAAGCTACAAGAGAAAGGAAAACTGGTAAATTATGGATTGGATAGATTGGGTATTCCTCTTATTGAAATCGCAACAGGTGCTGATATCACCACTCCACAGCATGCACGAGAGGTTGCGGAACGCATTGGGCTGCTGCTTCGTGCAACAGGAAAAGTAAAACGAGGGTTAGGTACCATCCGCCAAGACATCAACATCTCTGTTTCTGGAGGAGCACGGGTTGAGATCAAAGGCGTACAATCGTTGAGCTCCATTGCGAAAGTAGCGGAAAGAGAGACAAAGCGGCAGCTGGGGCTCATTACTCTTGCAGATACACTTAAAAAACGAATTCAACCAGAAGATCTTGCCCATATTCCTCTAAAAGATGTTACCGATCTCCTAAAACAATATGATTCAACCGTGGTTAAAAAACTCCTAAAAGGAGGGTGTGCAAAAGCCTGCATTCTTCCTGGATTTCGGGGGTTGTTAAAACAACCAGAAACACGATTGGGGAAGGAATGTGCCGTGTACGCAAAAATGGCTTCAGGAATCGGTGGTATTATCCATAGCGACGAGATCCCAGGATATAGCATTACTCCTCAACAAGTAAACCAAATACACAAGAGTCTACAAACGAAAGAGTGCGATGCGTTTGTGATTGCTCTGGGCAAAGAATTAGTCGTTGAGAAAGCCCTTGCTGCGGTGATAGAAAGGGCAAAACGTGCATTTGTTGGAGTGCAGGAAGAAGTACGAAGAGCACTGCCTGATGATAGCACTGAATATATGCGCCCGCTTCCTGGTGCTGCACGGATGTATCCTGAAACAGATGTACAGCCAGTGCGAATTACCAGGAAACGTCTTATTACAATACAGGAACATCTTCCAGAGCGCCCTGAAGAAAAACATCAACGGTTTATGAAAACATATCAACTCAATGATGAACAGACCAAACAACTGTTGGCAAGCGGTTATGAAGAGGATTTTGAACGCTTGGTACAACAGTTTCCTCAACAGAAAAATACGATTATCCGGACGTATCTAAATACGTTTGCCGAACTAGAAAAAGAACACGTAGCTTCTGATCGCCTAACAGAACACCATCTTGTCGATGTGTTCACGGGACTTTCTGAAAGACGATATGCAAAAGAGGCCATTCCTGCCATTCTGACCTATCTTGCAATGCATCCTCAACAAACAACCACCGACGCAATAACTGCCTGTGGACTGCATGAGACCGGCATAGAAGACGCTGAGACACTGGTACGGAAGGTTATCTCTCAACGCAAGGACTTTATCAAGGAAAAAGGGATGCATGCCGTAGGACCACTTATGGGTATTGTTATGAAGGAATTGCGAGGAAAGGTAGATGGAAAAACCATCAGCGATATCTTGAAAAAAGAAATTAATAAAATACTCTAAACTCTTGGAGTGATTCGTTTTTTCAGCAGGAACTTTAAATTCTTCCATCCGTCAGTAAAACTTTGTAGTTTTTTTTCTCCGGCTCTTGCATAGAGTTTAGAAGGGATTTCTTTTGCTTTGATGTGTTTTGCAGTAAACATCTCAATCTTGAGTTCTTCCGAAAACGGCATACCGTCATTAAACTCTTCCAATGGTTGAATCTTTTCAAGGGCTTCTTTTTTAAAAATCCACATGCCTGATTGGGAGTCTTTTAAATTAACGAAGAACAACACTTTTAAGGTAGTTGCAAGAATGAAGTTTCCAAAGGCATGTTTTACCGACATGGATCCATGTTTGAGTGAGGCAAAGCGATTAGTGGTAATAAAATCAAGGTTTTTATCAAGAAGGAGCTGCACATACTCATGAATATGATTAAAGGGATAGGTTGCATCTGCATCTCCCGTGACAATAATATCACCGGTTGCTTGCGACATGCCTGTTTTGTACGCCCGTCCGTACCCTTTTCTTTTTTCGACAATGACTTTGGCACCTTTTTGTATGGCAATTTCTTGAGTCTTATCTGTTGAATGGCCATCAATAACAATGAGTTCCAGATCCCACTTCTGTTCTTTAAAATATTGACGGTTAATAGCATCGATCGTTGAACCTATACCTTGCTCTTCATTTATGGTAGGCAACAGTACACTAATTTTCGTGGTGTGTCACTCCTATAAGACAAGTATAAAACAATGAGGTTAAAAGATTTTATAAAAAAACAAAAAAAGAAAAAGAGTTGAGGGAAGTATTTCCCTCTTAGTGTTTTCTGCGTCTGAGGAGTATAAATGCTACTCCAAGTGCTGCTATCAGTGTCAGGACTTCGAATCCTGGAATGCCGCCGCCAGCTACAACGGTAACAGTTGCCTCTCCGTCTCCAAATGAGCCGAATGAGGCGGTTATGTCGTAATCTCCTGCCGTAGAAGGAGCAGTAAGGGTTACCACTCCGCCTGCTTTGGTCTTATAGGTATTACCATTGAAGGTAACTGTTGCTCCAATGCAAGCGTCGCCTGTATCCTTTGCAACTGCAACTTCAAAGGTTGCACCGGTGTTTACCTCGTCATCAACAGAGATAATGAGTTTTGGCACGTTGATGACGGTGATGGTAAGTCCATCAGGATCTGGTGCATAACCTTCTGCAGTAACCGTTATGGTATAGGTTCGGTCACTGGTTACTTCAGGTGCCGTAAAGGTATAGGGTGCTTCACTGTCTGTAACACTATTGAAGGTAACTTGTGCATTCGTTACTTCCGTTGTTGTTCCTTCTTTCAAGACGGTAACGGTGAAGGGATCTCCTTCATTGACCTCTGAATCAGTGCTGGTATCAAGGACCCAATTGGTTACCACGATAACCGTCTCAATAGTTCGACCTTCTTCTCCCACATCAATACTAATGTTACCATTGGTATTTGGTAAGATGGAGAAAGTCAACGTCCCTTGTGCATCAGAGGTACCATTCGTGTCAACTCCCTGGCCATGCAAGCGAACATAGACGTCTTCCAGATAATCTCCTCTACCAGTCACTTCACAATTTACGGTGCTTGTTCGACCGACAGGAATGTACTCCTTGTCAGGCATTACTGTTGGAACAGCAACTAACATCTGAGTGCTTGCAAGAGCATATTCTCCATCCTCTTCTGGTTGGAACCAGAAGGAGATATATTGTTCTGCTTCACCAGGATGTAAGTACTCAGCAGTAATATCACTCACGGTGATAATGCCTCCAACGATATCTTCGATCTCTAATGAATCGTTGCCAGCTTCTGATGAGTTTGCCCAGGTTAAATTGTAATCTCCAACATCCGTCATGTTTTCGATCATCAAGCTACCGTTAATTGGATTACCGTTATAGGTAATCGTAAAGGTTGCACTGATGTTATCATCGTAGCTCCAGATGAACGGGTTCTTGTCACAGGTTACCTCTACTTGCTCAACCACCAGTGTTGCATTATGGCCTTCACTGGTGTGTGTGTAGTTGTAGCAGTAGAACGTATAGGTGCCTGCTTCAAGGACGTAGAGACTATCAAGGGTAAACTCGTAGCCATCAGCATTTGTACCTACTAGGTAATCAGAGTCATAATCACCTTCTGAAAGCAGAGTGTCAGTGACGTCGTTTCCTTCTTCGTCGTATACTTCAACAAAGAATTGAGCTTCGTCGTCTTCGCTTGGTGTATCGTTTCCTCCAACGGTACAGGTAATGGTAAAGTCCTCATAGACCCGCCCTGCTAGGAGAGTTGTTTCAGAGAGTTCTACCTCCAAGTCATTTTGCGGAAGCATTTTGACCAGTGCATAGCCGCAGTAATCGGTGCCTACACGTGCGTATACCGTAAGATTTCTTGGTGCTTTTATGTCGTCAAGACCTACCTGATCAGTCTGGTTGTCAGTTTGTTGTGTTAAGTTGAATATTATAATATACTTACCATCAGCGTCAGCAGTAACAGTGTCAATTGCTTGTCCTTCTATGATATCACCAGGATTTCCAACGCTGCCATCATCGATGTAATATAAAGATACACTCGCAGTTGGTAAGTTGGCTCCGGTTGCCGCTTGTACTGTAATAGATAGAGTTTGGTTTGCA
The DNA here is from genome assembly GCA_964638175.1 of uncultured Thermoplasmatales archaeon. Classification (GTDB taxonomy): domain Archaea; phylum Thermoplasmatota; class E2; order DHVEG-1; family DHVEG-1; genus JAFGDG01. The sequence goes on from CAZWZY010000003.1 coordinate 92,545, forward strand.
ACATCGACCATGAATTCATCTGGTGTTACCGTAACAATACTTCCATTCTGCCAGTATTTGCTACCACCAATCGTCAACGTCTTTTCTAGTGTTGTGTTGAACGCAGTTGCCGTAATGGTAATTGTTCCACCATTAGTATTCATCAGTGGAACAATCGGAACAGTCCATTCACCTGCTGCATAAGCAACGTTTGGTATGTTATCCAAGGTTCCCGTAAATAAGCTGTCGCCAGATATGGTAATGTTCTCCATTGCATGAGCTTTACCACCTGCCGGATTTGGAGCTGTACCCCAGGCTTGGTAGTCTGCCCCAAAAATCTTGAATTTTATATCCAACGGAACATTAGCTGCTGATGGGATATATGGTATAACACCATCAGTGTTTGCATCATTCCATACAGCTCCATCATCATCAACCCATTTGATGTGTGGTTGTGAAGCAAGCAGAGTGAAGTAAAATGTCTCATTCCATTCTTCTGTTTCGTTACCAACACTGCTGTAGCTGACGACAACATATATCCTCTTACCAGGGTTTGCCCATCTCCCATGAACATCACCATCTCCAGGATGGGTTGCGTTCCAACCCCAACGGTTTTTGTTTGCACCGCCGGTATTGTTTAGTTCGATGGATATCCATCCATCTGCAGAACCATTGGTAATATTGAAGTAGTCTCCAGATACCGGGATTGATGGAGATTTACCTGGCCTGTATGAATAGTTGTATAATCGTACGTAGAGCTTGCCTGCTTTAACGGTCGTATTTGCATCTTGGGTGTTAAGATATTCTCCATCGGGTTTGGTAAGGGTAAAGTTGACCTCACCATCAGTTCCGTTATAATACAACGCTTGGCTGGTTATCTCTACATCTGGTGCAGTGGCGAGTACTTCTATTTGCTTCATGGTGAAGTATTCTGGTGGGTCAAACGGACCACAGCTTGTGTAGTTGTAGGTTGTCTCATAAGTATAATTAAATTCACCAGAAGAATTTGCAATTTTCATACTGGAGTATGCAGAGTTGCTTCGATTACCAAAGGAAAGATTATACCCTTTCGCGCCATTTGCGGTTCCGTAACTCAGAGCGTCTCCATCAGCATCATCGGGGTCATCAGCATAGATATAAATATCATAAAGACCAGCCCCATAATTATGAGTTATCTCATACCACGTGTCAGCAGAAATCGTCTTACTGGTCGTTGTCGTATAGACGTGACGAATCATTTGGCCGTTACTACCAGACTCGTTTTTCCGAATGTCAATCCAAGCGCCACCATCAGGCATAACAAAATCATCCCCAAAGTCAAACGTAACGGAGGTGTTTGTATCATAATAAAACGTTGAAGGGGTGATTTCCACATCAGCAAAAGCATCTGTTGAATTAACCCAGAACCAACCAGTAATATTTTTCCATCCATCTGCAGTATAATAGAAACTCATGTTACCGCCAGCAGGGCCAAGCTTTGATGGATCGTTAACCGTCATATTTGAGCGCACGACAGTTCCCGAACCAGTTGTATTACAGATGATCCATAAACCAGATACATTCAATTCAACATTACTCAAGGTCCAATCGGTATTGGGGATCTCAGCATATTTCTTCCAAGTAATCCAATACGCATTGTATCCACCAACTTCACCGTACTTATAATACGGCTTATAAAGGAAGACATCAGTGCCATCTGCGCTGACTAGATCTAGTAATGTTTCGTTAAATATCAGATCAAGAGTCTCGCCGTAATACAAATCTGCAGTCTCTATGTCGCTATCAAGAATAGCATCATCGGGCCCCACACTGGCAAGCGTAGCATTAAAGGGGTGTTGTCCCTGATATGCTCCGCCCACAAAGGGGATCGTGCTTGCTTCTGCTTGTTCAACTAATCCTATATCTAGCTTGTTGAGTACTACCATGGTAGAAAAGACCATTGCAAGTACTACCAACGTCGCTACTATTTTTCTACATTTCATCTTATTTTCCTCCTAAATTTATATTGTCTACTCTCTTAGTATATGGTCCAGTTACACATATCAACTCACACCGTGAGTCGAAATGAAAGCCCATAATCCTATCTAATAGCACTATGAACTCTCAGCATCCGTGTCCTCACCGGACCCTCTTTCACCCTAAATACCTACCTTATTTATAAGAGTTTCGTTTTTCCTTATCTTATGGACAGATAGAAACGGCAGTTGTCGAAGAGCGCATTTCCTTCTTAAACTGCTGGACAGTCTGTCGTCTTTTTCCGTATCGGATTGCGGCATTTGTCGGATGTTGGTATGTTTCGTGTTCATATCTCGAGTATACCTCCAAAGAGAGACAACCAACCAAAAGAATCTTCTTTATATACTAGCTTTGGAGCGACTTTTTGTATATCACATAAGGCGTATGTGTACCCTTCTAAATTAAAAAAGGTGAAAAAGACTACCGATCCTGCGGCGTATTGACCTCTTCAATAATCTTCATGCCAGCGGACACACCATCAATGGAATGAATGACGGCGCCACACCCATCAATCTCTTTTTTTACCTTTTCGTAGTCGATGCTGCCTCCCTCTATAGTAATTTTCACACTATCTGTTTCTGCATCAACTTCTTCCAAGGAAATGTTAACTCCAGAAATACCGTCCAAACATCCTAGTCGTTCCGCAAGTTCAATAATGGAAGGTGTATGTGGTTTCAACACATCAAGAATCAGTCGTTTGATATCAGTCACGTCTTTTCAACTCCAAGAGCCATATTCCCCATTTGTTAATAAATATTATCTACACTTTTTATGTTGGCTGCGTATAAGTTCTTCAAATTCCTTGCGTTTTCCTTCTAAATCGGCGTTCACCATTCCAAGTGCACATCGTAATTGTTCTTCTGAATTGGTTTTGTACACTATCTTGAGTTTTGCTAAGGTAAGCGTCTTTCCACATCTAATGCATCGTGTGGTTTTATGTATCAATTGAACTCCCTTGGGGTGTTTGCACGTTGGGCAGACGACAATACCAAACTTCACAAACCTCAACAAAGAAACCTTAACTAATAAATATAGCGATGGTTATTCGGCTTACCATATCCCCGCCTTAGCTCAGTCTGGCTGGAGCGGCCGGCTGTAGACCCAAATATGGCCGTTACCGGCAGGTCCCCGGTTCAAATCCGGGAGGCGGGACTTTTATTATATAGTTAATAATCTTTACCTGTGTTATAGTGAGTAGTGATAACAGCATGACACAGCACATGTTGGAGAGCATTGCAGTAAAGATGCAATTCGCAGAACAGGTAAGAAAACATCTCATTAAAGAAGAATTACTCCGTAAAAACTATAAAATAACGAGAGATAAAGAGTACGTCTATTTTCCGGTAATCACTACCAACCTTCCTGCGTCTATGGAAGAATACGCTATTGTAAAAAAATCATTTGAAGAAAAAGAATTGTCGATCCGTTCGTACAAAGAACTTGTTTCTCTCCCTGAAGAACTGAAACGTGAGCTCCCGACTTCATATGATGTCATCGGAAAGATACTCTTGATAAAACTCCCACCATCTCTTCTAAAATATAAGAAGGAGATTGGTGACGCATTACTTCAGGCGAATGCCTCCATCAGAACCGTATGCATAACTGAACCAGTAACGGGGGAATTGAGAACAAGAGCTATTGAAGTGATTGCAGGAAAGAAAAAAACAAACACCATCCACCGAGAATATGGCCTCGAGTTTTGTGTTGATGTCCAAAAAACCTATTTTTCATCTCGTCTTGCCTCAGAGCGGAAACGAGTGGCATCTCTTGTGCAACCTGGTGAAACTATCGTTGACATGTTTGCCGGTGTTGCTCCTTTTTCTATAATGATAGCAAGGTTTGCAGATCCTAAACTGATTTATGCAGTTGATAAAAATAAATATGCTATAAAATGCGCTCAAAAAAACGTATCAACTAACAATTTTCTTGATAAAATAGAAATAATTCATGCTGATGCAAAAAATATTTCTGTTATTTTGGGTAAAAAAGGAGTTAAAGCAAATAGAATTATTATGAACCTCCCTTTTTCTTCTTATAAATTTTTTAAGATAGCACTAGAAATTATAGATAAGACGTGTACTATTCATTATTATGATGTTTTATATGAAGACGAGATAAATAAAAGGACAACAGAACTTAAAAAAATCGCAGCTAAAAAGCGTATATCCTTAGTTAGTTTTAAGATTAATAAAATCAAGACTTATGCGCCAAGAGAGTTTTATATAGGAATGGATATTACGGCTACCACATTGCCGATGTAGCTCAGCCCGGTTGAGCGGCTGACTTGTAATCAGCAGGCCGGGGGTTCAAATCCCTCCATCGGCTCATTTATACTACTGGCGCTTTTTTCTTTTTTTATAACTAAGATATAACACCAACAGAAGAGATACGACCACCACGATAAATTCAAAACCTGGTGTTCCTTCATTTGGCGTAATAACAAGACAATAGGTTGAGCGGGTATTGGCCAATCCATCTTCATCTGTTACTGTTAGTATGATTGTGTAATTGCCGTTCGCAGAGAAGTTATGAGTTGGATTGATACCATTGCCAATTGTGCCATCGCCAAAATTCCAAGAATAGGTGATGCTGTCACCAGGATCAGGGTCATAACTTCCACTGGCCAGAAATTGGACTACTTCTCCAACCTGTCCACTATAGGGGCCATTGATAACAGCTACGGGGGGGCGATTTTTCTGCGACTCTATTTCTACTTCCGCCGTCGAAGTGCTACTTGCTCCATTATTGTCAATAATGACAAGAGAAACAACAAACTCTTCCGCCTGTGTATATTGATGTGTTGGGGATTCAACATTAGTAACACTTGTGCCATCGCCAAAACTCCACCGATAGAATTCAATTGTACCATCGCTATCAACAGATCCAGAGCCATCAAATTGGATAGTGTCTCCAACCTGGCCTTTATAGCCCCCTCCCGCGTCAGCGGTAGGCCTTTCATTGTCAATGGGAACGTTCTTCGTTGAAAAAATCCATTCTGGTGATTTTGTTTCTGAATATTGGTCTTTGACAACCACATACCATACACAGATATAATCATATCCTGTTCCTTGATAGGTATATACTGCATTTTGTCCCTGTAATGTAGAAAAAAAGGGTACCGATGCTCTTGCGCCACTCTCAACATTATAATTGGCAGCTATAAAATGAGATTCATTATTTAACAGGTAATAGAAATAGACGTCCATCCGTTCCCCCTCAGGGTCGTTCACAATGACACTGAGTGCTGGTTGTAAACTAACACCTTCAGCCAAATGTTGTGGAATGGGACTCACTTCATTTTTTTTCGTCGATATCTTGATTTCAGGAGGCTGTTGGAATCTTCCAGTCGGATAAGAATCACGGACTCCACCCAATACATACGGAATTTCTCCTATTCCATTTTCATCGTTATCGGGGCCAAAATAATCAGACCAATAGTTACCATGACTGCCGTTATCCCATTGATTGTCTCCCTGCTCCCTTGCATGAAACTGACCAGTTTTCTTAGTAAAGGTGTTATTGAAAATAACATTATCTTTAGAGCTGGGCTTTGCATGTAACCCATACGCTGTACAACTTTGGATTACGTTATCTTGTAATATACAGTCAGAAGAGTCAAGGATGAGACCTATGGCCAAATCATGTAGATAGTTAGCAGCTACCGTCGAACTTTGAGAATTGATATTAATACCGTTACCCGTTTCAAAAATGGTATTATTCTCTATATGAGCATTACTTCCACCTTCTGTTGATATGCCCCCATAGTCATTTTGATATACTCGATTTGAGCTGATAACCGCATTGTTTGAACTGACAACATACACGCCATAGGTACTTTCAAGAAGTCCATTGTATTCGATTCGATTATTGTCAGAATCATAGAGTCGGATTGCAGGATAGTTACTACAATTACCTATTGTATTTCCATAGATACTATTCGCGTCTGAATGTTCAATATTGATGCCGTGAGTATCATTTATCACATTGTTGTTAATAATGATACTATTTGCCCCATCAACAAATATCCCTCGTGCATCCCTGCTATGATTAATGACATTATTGGTCAACACAACATCGCTTGATCCTGATGAAACGTGAATAACTGCCCTCCTGTGTGTCGTATTAGTTTCGTCTAAAATCGTAAAGCCCTCGAGAGACACAGAGCTTGTTGTAATATCTATCATATACGAATTTAGCTGGGAACTGGTAATGATTGTTTCAGCAGCTTCTTCACTAACAATAGTTACAGATTTATCTATAGTAAGATCGCCGACATATGTTCCTGGAAGGACCTTAATAGTATCTCCATTCGACACCACTTCTAACGCCAATCTGATATTTTTATATGGTTTAGTGACACTGCCATCTGATTCTTCAGGATAAATGAAATCATCATCGACCCATATAGTATTCCCTGATCCTCTTACAGTACGAGAATACATAAAACCTACAATACTACTTAGCAATACAAAACATATTATTGCCCAAACTACTCCTCTGGATTTGTGCATATGCCATCCTCTCGAATCTAAATACATAGTGTAATAGAATTTATAGTTTTCTCACCACAAAAACGAACAGAACGATTCAACATAATCTTTTTAGGAAAAGGTTCTATGCCTTACTTATGAAGGTATGCATTGGTGGCACATTTGATTTTCTACATAGAGGACATAAAACATTAATTGACAAAGCGCTCGAACTTGCAGGAAAAAACGGAGTAGTATTTATCGGTGTTGCCACAGGTCCGTTAACCAAAGGAAAAACAGGCGTACGATTTGCCTCACAAAGAATACATGCCCTTAAGGAATACATTGCTGCCAAAGATGTCAAACAACATGTAATGATACAACCCATTATCGATATTTATGGACCATTGCTGACCTCTGATTTTGACGCTCTTGTCGTCTCTCCAGAAACGTTACTCACTGCCAAAAAGATAAATCAAAAACGAAAATCTTTAGACAAAAAGCCTCTAAACATTGTACAAATTCCCTTTGTAATGGCCGATGATAATCGACCAATTAGTTCGTCAAGAATCAGAAAAGGGGAGATAGACAAGGAAGGACACATACTCGTTTAAGAATTACTTTTATATAGGGTGGATTATTACACACGGCTAACCCTAGGTGATACCATGGCATACATCATCCTTGAAGTCAAAAAAGAAGAAACAAGCAAGATTAACAAAATTATAAAAGACGATATCGTCAGTAGACAGAGCATCACTACCAGAGACGCAAGTTCATTAGATATGAAAGGAGAAGCAACATATCTCAAGATTGAAGGTAGCGATGCTGGACTAAAAAAAGCAGAAGAGATTGCAAAAGAGCTGGGCTTGAAAAAAATGGATGCGGAAAAAGCCAAAGAAGTAAATGAAAAGATTAATGCACAGGATGATTCTGCTGCCTCCGGCATGGGAATGATTTTTGATTAGATATCCCAATATTTTTTTACTTCTTTTTTTACATTTTTAAGAATTAGTCTTGCGTCGGTTTTTTCTTGTGTTTCATCAGCAAATGAAAGTGGGTGATGAGTAAGCACACCAAGTTGGGAGAGTAAACATTTGCCAATCCATGAGAAATTATATCCGCCTTCCAATGTGCAAACAAGTCTTGGTTGTATGGATTGGTACTTCTCAATCATTTCACCAAACATATCTACTGTTAATTGTAATCCTCCCAATGGGTCAGTGTGGTGGGAGTCAAAGCCTGATGATATCAGGATAATGTCAGGGTCAAACTGTTTTGCAACAGGAAGAAAGATATCATCTAACAACTGAGAAACAGCGGTATTCCCATGACCATATTCAAAGGGAGCATTCATAGTATATCCTTTTCCTGGACCTGAGCCACTTTCCTCGATAGCACCTGTCCCTGGAAAATGAGGAGAAAGATGAAACGATTGGTATAAAACATCCTTTCGATGATAGAAACTCTCTTGTGTTCCATTTCCATGATGAACATCAGGATCGAAAATGAGTACTCGCCTTCCTTCCTCTGCCAACGCATATGCTGAGAGAGCAATATTGTTGAATAGGCAAAATCCCATGGATCGTCGTGGCGTTGCATGATGGCCTGGAGGTCGGGCAAGGGCAAAACCGTTTTCTACAGAACCATCCATCACTCGTTTACACAATGCTAAGAGACCGCCTGCTGCTAATCGTGCCGTTTCATAATCTGAAGGACACACATAGGTATCCAAATCAATCCACGCGCCTCCCTGTGAACTAATCTCTTTGACCTGTTCAATCATTTCTTCGGAATGAATCTTGTATAACAAGTCTTCAGAGAGAAGCTCGGGTTCGACGATTGCTATCTTATCAGCAATCGGTGATTGCTTCACGGCATCCATCATCACAGTCAGTCGTTGAGCATTCTCTGGATGAGCGGCATTGTCATGTTTGTGAAACACTTGAGAATACACAAGTTCAGTTGTCATAAAAATCAAAGAAGTAAAATAGCGTAAATGAATATAAGATTAATTCTTTTCCCTTAGCGAAAGGAAAATTTGGGGGAACCTATGAATACGATGCTCCTTGGAATTTCACCAGAATATCTCTATTTCTATGGATCGGCACCACAACCTGTTTCAAAATATCACAATCCATATTTTTTAGCGTTTTGTCCAAAAGAAAAAAATATCGAAACGGCTCGTCAAGAATTACAACAGAAATGCAAAGAATGTACTACTGAGAACAACCCACTCTCAAAAATCAAAGAGATTGGTGAGATTGAAGCGTATCGAAGTTTTTGGAATTTTTACGAAACAAAGAAGGTTTTTAAGGTTTATACCAAAAAATCATATTTTGTACCTGAAATCAGTGACGAACTGTTTTTTCATCATGGACTCTACACTGCAGAACATGACATTCCCTATCATCAACGTGCTCTTGTTGATCTTGCGGCAGATAAAACAACGTGGCTTTTTGACACTAATGGGACAAAAAAAACATTGAAAACATTGGTCTATGATATTGAAACCACCAATTATCAAGAGGGAAAAGTAGACATCCCTATCGACATCATTGGATATGCACCGTTTGATATTACCTTTGAATCACAAAAAAACCTCGACGAAGAGGAATTTAGTTTCGACATTCTTGATTGTCCCACGAGTTGGGAAGACGTAGAAATTACTCAACTTATGGCACGAACGGTGGATGAAGAAATTGATAATCTCTACTCTTTTTGTGAGATAGTAATGAACCACAACATCATTTCAGGACACAATATCATCGGATTTGATAACCGACAAATCATCGGACGAATACAATGGTTACTGAAGAGTCGACGGGACCAGCTATCTGATACCAAACAACAAACTTTCCAGACATTTATAAATATGTACAGTCGACCAGATAAATCCTTTCATTTTGGCATCCGTTCAGAGGCAGCGCAGTTCTATCCCTGTAGTCTTGATACGTATCTTGGAGTGCGAAAATTTTACTCGTTTTTAAACGATTTTAGTTTAAAGGGAGTTGCCCCCTTTCTCGGAGTTGAGGTCAAAAACCGGTTGATGCTTACTCCTTCACAGATAAAACTAGATGCCCAGACGATGAAATACAACAAGCAAGACGTACAAGAGCAATTGGGAGTGACGTTAAATCTTATTCAACAGACATTACCGCTGTCATTTACCACTTGCATGCCCTTTGACATGCTACTCTCTTCTGGAGCAGTAAACATGTGGGATCATATGGCACTTGTTAGAGGGGCAATGCAGAAAAAAATCATGCCGCCTATCTGTCGAGTGGTTTCTGTTGCACAAACACTTTTGCATCATTTTCCCAATTGCGCAACGCGAGAAGATATTGTCAGAACTGCAAAGAAAAAAAGAGAGCAATTGTCAAATGATTTTGTTCGAGTGGTTAAATATGGCAATGAGATGCCTACATGGGTAGAAGATCCCTATGTCATTTATAACGATAAGGAAAAAGATGTCGATGATCGTCTTAATTACCATATGCCCGGCGGTATGACTATCAAACCAGATAAAGATGCGAATTCGCATTTTGTTCCTTGGTGGTACGTCGTTGTTGCTGATGTTGGTGCAATGTACCCAACAATTCTCAAGGCAATGAATGTGGGTGCCGATACGGTACGAATCGCCCGTGCTGACGAAACACCTGATGAATGGATTTGGTTAAAAAAAATACCTGAGCGTTTCCTTACGAACAAGAATGTGAAATGGCGAAAAATAACAGAGACTGACACGTTTGCCGATAAAGGTTATATGCTAGGTGTAAAAATCGATGATAAACCTGGCGTTGTCAACTGTGCAATGACAGGGATTATGAGTCTTATTGCAAAAACAAAAAAAGAGCTCAGAGAGGCCAGACAGAAGAGCACTCCTGCAGAATTACAACAACTCAAAATGATGTATCAAAGTGTAAAGGGGGCGCGAAACGCAGGAACTCATGGTATCCTCAGTGCACCAGGTGTCTCGGGGAGGCAGTTTAATCTTTGGGGCGCGGCAGCAATAACAACAAAAGGCCAGATGATACTTGCAGATACCCTGACGTATCTTAAAGAGAAGGGGATACGTGTGGTCTACGGTGATACCGATGGAATTTACCTGGGTTGTGCACGATCGGTAGCATCAGTACCTGAATTTGCACAAGCATTGGGAACATCACTGCCAGTATCTAAACAGACTTGGTTGACCAAACCAGACATAGCTCTCCAAGCAATCAAAGAATGTAATGAAAAATGGCAACATGATCTTCACTATCCTGAGTTTGAGTTAGAACCTGAAACACACGATGGCATGATTTTTGTGAAACATAAAAATTACCTTATCTTTGATCAAAAAAGCGGAGCTATCGAGCTTCATACAAAAGGAAATAATTTTAAGGGGTCTGATAAGGCAAATATTGCGCGAAAGGTTCTGAAAAAGATTATGATTGAAGTATTAAAAGAAAATTCTCAGTGGGAAGATGAAGAACAAGCACGAGAAAAAGTAAAAGCAAGCATAGCAAGTAAAACAAAAGATATTCTTGCAACGCTTGATTTAACAACAGTCGATCTTGCCGATTTGACCCTTGTGCAATCGGTACAACCAGCAAAACGATACAAACCAAATCAAGATGGATCGACATCAACATTTGGTAAGAGAGCCGAAGCATTAGCAAAAGTGTTGGGACAACCCATTAAAAGTAGAATGAAACTAAAGTTTGTCGTAACTCAACGACCGTTGCCAGGCATTACAAAACCTTCGAAAAGCGGCGTAAAACCAATCGACTACATGTATCCTGTTGATCTGCTTAAGGATAAAAGCCAAATTGATTTAGAATGGTATAAGAAGATGATTGAAAATTACATTCAAGGAGCATTTGGGCTATCAGAGATTGCTTTGACTGAACAAACAGGACTTGATGCTTGGATGTAAAACCTAACAATATCTCTATGTCAGTTATATGGTCAAAAGAAAATCAGGGGATGTTAACCCAGATGATAGGAATATCATCAGGGACGGTCAGCTGTTTTTTTTCTTTCTTCACCACTTCATCCCACGCCATAATTGTGCCATTATGTAGCACGCTATCAATATACATGTATGAGACCATCATATAAATAATTTTCTCTGTTGCTTGGTTTTTATGAACTGATAATTAATGTCATCTTTATATAATAAAAGCTGTTATGTATATTATTAAGAGCTTTTTATAGAGGGGGCGAAAATCATACAGAATAAAAATTGTATACACGTTTTTTTACTTAGTAGTATGCTATTGCTGACTTCTGCCAGCATGTATGCAGTAGCAAGGCAAGAAAAAATACCGTCAACACCTGAAGAGTATGATTTAGTAATAATCTCCTATCCTGCATTTGCTGAGCAACTACAGCCACTTGTTAATCATAAATACAATCATAGTGTGCAAACAAAGCTCGTGCTCCTTCAGCAGGTCTACGGGCACTTCCCGGGAAGAGATGAAGCTGAACAAATCAAGTACTTTATTAAACACGCGATAGAAGAGTGGCATATCTCTTATATACTGTTAGTTGGAGACATAACAAAAGTACCCATTAGAGCAACTGCTGCCTATCCATGGAATGGATTTGGCAACAACATTCTCTCTGATCTGTATTACGCAGATATCTATGATGAGAACGGTAGTTTCTGTAGTTGGGACGCAAATGACAATGATATCTTTGGTGAAGTGGTCTACGAATTTAATCGATTTCCGCCAACGATGGATGATGTTGACGAGGTAAATCTCTATCCTGATATTCACGTTGGTCGACTTGCTTGTAGAACGTCTGATGAGGTCGATACTGTCGTTGATAAAATCATCACCTATGAAAACAGTGCATACAATCAGATATGGTTTAACAAAATAATCTTAGCAGGAGGCGATACTTTTCCTCCGGGGAAAGGATCTTCTTTCTTTGTGTACGAAGGAGAAATCACTAACAAAAAGGTGGCCCAGCAACTTCCTGAATTTGAAAAGGTCTTTTTGTGGTCTTCAAAGAGAAATCTTAATGCATTTACATTTAACCGGGAAATCTCCAAGGGTGCAGGATTCGTCAGTTACGCAGGCCATGGCTTTGAACATGGATGGGGAACCTATCGTCCGAATGCGCTTCGAGGGAAAATGGGTTTTACCCACCCTCTTTATTATATTCCCCTAGTAAAATTCCTCCATAATGGATATAAACTTCCCCTCATCTTTTTTGACGCATGTCTTACCGCAAAATTAGATTTTAATATCAGTGATTTGGAAAACTATTATCCTAACTCTCCATTGATCCTACGATTATTAACAGGAAAAGCCTACGATCCCTCTGAGTACTTCACCTGCTTTGCCTGGAGCTTCCTCATACAAAAACAAGGTGGCGCTATTGCAACCATCGGTGCAACACGACCCGCCTACACGTTCGTTGACGAGGACGGTGTGTATGGTGGTGCAGGCTATCTAGACGTTCAGTTTTTCAAGGCATATGAAGAGGGAATTACGGTAGGAGAGATGTTTACCCAGGCACAAATAAACTATCTTGATTATGTTGGGAAGGATTACTTCACCATCGAAGAGTACTTGCTCCTTGGAGACCCTAGTTTGCGAGTTGGCGGATATCCTTAAATATTCTACAGGGGAGCAACAGGAGTAAAGAGAGAGAAAACTATATATTGTAAGAATCTATTTAAAAATGGGGGACCTAGGAAGTTATATTGGGGAGGTTACCTGTACCTGCTTTCCGCTTAGAGGCGCATTCCTCCTATCGATGCATCCCGTCCCCCACTCCTTATCGTGTTTTCTCAAAGCTGATCATAGCGTAGATTGCGTAATTTTACAAAAAAGCATCTCAATCTCAAAAATAAGAAAAGGTTGTGTCCAACAGTATCTTACCTTCTGTCCTCATGTGAGACAACGGAGTGCTGTCATATACTGTTGAACCAACGTATGATTTTGTTCATCCAAATAATGCGCCAAGCCCCGCGGCTGCTTCTTCTTCAGAGACTTCTTCTTTTTCTTCTTTCTTCTTTTCGCCTTCTTTTTTCTCCTCAGAAGGTGCTTCTCCAGATGCAGCGGCAGCTGGTGCGGCAGTGGCTACTGGGACAGCAGCAGTTTTAATTGCCTCATCGATGTTTACTCCATCAAGAGATGCAACGAGTGCTTTAATTCGTGCATCATCGGTTTTCACGCCAGCAGCGGTAAGAACCTTTTTGACATTTGCTTCGTCGACCTTTTTTCCAGCGGAATGAAGAAGCATTGCGCTGTAGATGTATTCCATTTCTTTTTCCTCCTTATGAAGTAATATTTTTTAACGCAAGCATATGTGCTTGTGCTTTTGACAGTAAATGAGGAATCGTTTCTTTAGTTACAATTCCTTGTTCTAATGCTAAGAGAAATGCGTGATGATGGGCTTTCATGAGCAATGGCTCAATGGTTTGTTTGGTTGTCCATCCGAGCTCAAGGGCAAGATTAAACGCCTGCACTAATGCTTGTTTCATATTACCCGTAAACTCATCAATATTGATATCAAGAATGTCAGGCTCGAAAATATTTCCATCCTCAAAGACTGCGTGAAGATCCATCCCAATTTCAATCGGAAAAATTTCAAGACGTGTCAGCATTTGTGCAACATCAGGAGATATTTTTTCTCCTTTAGGGACAACAACTTTATCTGATTTAATAACTACTTTTCCTTCCTGAATAGCTGCTGGTATTCCTACCTTTTGGAGCTCACCAACAACAGGTCCCGGTTTGAAGGGAGTATCACCTGCCTTGGCAACAATGTCGTACGTTGCTGTTTCTCCGCCCTTTGCAGGTGCCATGGTTCGGGTTGCTTTCATTTCTTGAAAGAGTTTAAAGGGGTTCATATCAGTAGCAATAATGGCTGTTTGTCCAGTAATCATGTCTTTGAGCGAACCGATGCCTTTTGTTTTCTTTTCTGCCTCATCCAGCGCCCGAAAAATTAATGAATTTTTTGCAGAACGAATCGATGCGATCCCGTGAAGATTTTTTCTCATTTGTTGCATCTGTGGCGCAGGAATGCCGCCAACTTCAACGACTCCGATAACTTTACTTTCAGTCAAGAGAGTGGTAAGTTGTTCGACTTCGCCAAATTTCCATTGTGCAACGTGAGCCATAATATACCTCCTTATTGTATTCGTTCTGGTGGCCCCATCGTTGTCTTAATATAGATAGAACCAATGTTTATTTTTCCTCGTTCTAGTGAGTTTTCCAATCGCTTGACAATTGCTTCAATATTTTCTACGAGATGATCCTTTGACATTTCTTCGTTACCAGCAACCGTATGAAACGTTTTACTGCTCTTGGAACGGAGTCTAATGGTATTCCGCAGATTTTTAACTAAGCCGGCAATATCTGCATGGGACGGAACTGGCTTAGGCATCTTTCCACGTGGACCTAACACCGTACCAAGCGTTTTACCAATAGTAGGCATTAACGGCGCTTCAGCAATAAAAAAATCATGGATATCTGCAATTTTCTTAAGTTTCTTTTTATCCTTAGAAATATCTTCGATTTCTTCAGGTTTGATTAATAAGTCAACCTGTTTTTTTGATTTAAGAGCCAATTCTCCACTAGCAAAGAGCGCTATTTTTGCTTCAGTTCCTCGCCCGTGAGGGAGAATAATCTCCTCGTCAACGCGGTTTTTTGGTTCGTTCAGATCAATGTTTTTCAGATTAATAACAACATCGACGTTCTGTTTGAACTTACGATCAAGTTTCTTAGATTCCTCTAAGATTTTATCAACCGCTTCAGTTGTTTTATTTATTGTCATAGACATCAACGAGTGTTTACTGCCAGTTACTCCATATAAATATGGAAACGTAGTTCTCGGGAATGATAACCCTATTTATAAAAGTTTGGTCCCTAATCACTTACCCGTTCAATAATTAGTTCAAGAATTTCTTCAGGACCTCGAAGTTTTTTAAGCTCCTTCCTAAGAATAAGTGGTGTTCCTTCGATATTTGTTTTTGTTACCTCCTTATCTGTAATAAGAACGGCATGTTTTTCGGTTATTTTTGAAATGCTGCTTACAATCTGGGCTCGCTTTTGTAATTTTTTATTATAGTTGCCAACGCCGGTTAGGAGAACGTCTCTTTTATCTTGACTGACTGCTTCAAAGGGGCATCGTTCCATGGGAGTGATAGTATACCCCACATGTTGCAATAATGAGAATATTTCTCGTTGCAACTCTTGTAACGCTGTTGGGTCTCCCCGGATGGTTGTACTTTCTTTTTTTTGCATAGGTAGTGGTTTGAGGATATCTATCGACGTTGTCACATCGCTTCCAAAAAACTCCTCGATTCGTGTCGCTATCTCCACTCGGGCATTCATGCCTCCCTCATACATTTGAACGGTTCTCCGTGATACCCGAACAGATCGAGCAAAGGAACCCAAAGAAACATTTTGGTCACGGCGAAGTTTACCGAGTTTTTCACTATCAAGGTTGACATAAAGACCACCCGGCGCAGCGTACACGCTTAACGGTATGCCCTCGAGAAGATGATTGTTCAATGTTTGTGCGGTAATTGATTTGATACCGCATCGATCATAGACAACATCGTCCTCAAGAAATCCGGTTCCGCTTCGTTCTCCGATAAGCAGTGGGCATCCCTTAAGAAGGATAGATAAGACGCGGAGTTCTTTCGCCACATCTTCAGACAGGGCGTCAATATTGGTCAAAACTTTAATTATCAATAACGAATTGTCCCTTCTTGCCACTAAATCAAAACCGATAGGGCGTATAGCACAGAGTTCTGATACATAGAACCCTGATTTGCTCAAGGTTTCTCGTACACTCTCGAGAAGCTCGGGTCGATTCATAAGCAAAGATGCTTAAAGTGACACTTAATATTTAATAATATCGGGAGTGAGATCATCTGGATTGGTATTGATGACACAGATTCACGACGTGGAGGATGCACCACCTATGTAGCCAACCAACTTATTAATAACATGACTAAGCAAGGATATGAACTCATTGGATATCCTCGGTTAGTTCGCTTAAACCCAAACATTCCTTGGAAAACACGAGGCAACGGAGCTGTTTCTTTACAGATTGAAGGGGAAAATCATGATAGTATTCAGTCTTCCATCGAAGAGATTTTGAAAACATATGCCCAAATTGATGATCCCCAGACTAATCCTGGGTATATAATCATGGATAGTCAACCACCCTTTGGCATCTATGAAAAAACGGTGAGAGAAATAGTAACACTTGAAGAGACGAAACGGTTACTCGATTCACTTGAAGCCAATTATAAAGGTTATAAAAATGAGCGGGGATTAATTGGCGCCACTGCCGCAATCGCTTGGCGTTCACTTCATGACAAAACATATGAGTATATTGCGTATCGACAGAATACGCTATGGGGCACACCAAGAAAGGTGGATAATGTATCGGTACGACACATGGATAAAACAGTTTTATCGACTTTTGACAACTACGATTATACTCACGATCATAACCGATTGGTACCAAGTTCACCCTGTCCTATTCTGTATGGCATTCGAGGAGATGCTGTAGAGGAGTTACCGACAGCTGCATCACTCATCAAATCAGAACCAGTAGAAAGCTGGCAAGTTTTTGAGACAAATCAAGGAACGGATGATCATGTGCAACAAACAGCTATTACAGAAATTCAACCATATCAATCAGTGATTGCCAAGGGGATCGTAAACACCATGCCCCACACAATTGGAGGGGGGCACGTATTGTTTTCTCTCACCGATGAAACAGAAACAATCGATTGCGCAGCATATGAGCCGACAAAAGAGTTTCGTCACGTGGTAAAACAACTGTTGCCGGGTGATCTTATTGAAGTATACGGTGGTGTGAGAAAGCATCCGATAACGATAAATCTTGAAAAAATAAACGTGCTTGAACTTATAAATCACATAGAAAAAGTGGAAAATCCGGTATGCCCACAATGCAATAAACACATGAAATCAAAAGGAAAGGGGCAAGGGTACAAATGCAAACATTGTGGAACGACGAGCAGCCAACCGATACTAAAGAAGAAAAGGCGATCGATACAACAAGGATTTTATGAGGTTCCTGTCTGTGCACGAAGGCATCTCAGCAAACCATTGAAACGGGTGAAACCATAAGGCTTTTTAAGGGTTTTTACTTCTTGGTCCTTACATTTATCATGCGGGTGTGGTGTAGCCTGGTATCACTTAAGCTTGCCAAGCTTATAACTCGGGTTCAAATCCCGGCGCCCGCATTTTAAGGATTG
>CAZWZY010000004.1:0-85715 GCA_964638175.1 uncultured Thermoplasmatales archaeon
CGGCCTGGCCCATTTTATTTTCTGCTGCTAAATCTATCAAAATTATCGGAAAATTAAATTTTCTATACTCTGTTTTATTATTTTCTACTAAGTAACAACACCTGACATTTTCCGATGAGAATAATATTTATACTGATAAAATTATTTAAATAATGACGAAGTACTAATAAAGGATAGAACAAAAGGAAAAACACATGAAACATTCAGATTTCATTTGGAATGAATTTATATACGGCGGGCATTGGGGTTCATTAAATGCTTTAGCCATTGTACTATCTATAACAGTAATCCTTAAAATTAATATTAAGATTGAGTTACTTTTTATTGTTTATTTTGGGGCTCAATGCATCTATAATTATAATCATTTTAAAGAAATCAAGGGAGATGAGGTATCTAACCCTTCGAGGGTTAGTCATCTTAAAGTGTATTTAAATTATAATCCAATGATAACCGCAACATATGGGGTAGTTTATTTCTCTTTATTGATTTATTATGGGGATAAACCGGCTATTTTTTTTGGGGGCTCTTTACTAATTTTAGGTTTACTATTTACAATTAAAGGTAAATCTTTTTCAAAAAAAATTATTGGTTTTAAATCCTTTTATACTTCTTTTGCTTGGGCTCTGTTATTAATTTTTATAACTGTATACTACTCATATCCAATAAATATGACCGTCATACTTCTTTTTGTTTTTATATTTTTGAGATTAATGATAAATACGAGTTTTTCCGATATTAAAGATTTGAGAAGTGATAAAAAAGAAGAAATAGTAACTTTAGCAATGATTCTTAAAAATGATCATTTTTTATATTTACTTCATATTTTGAATTTCATATCTTTTATTCCTTTATTATTTGGACTGATACTTGGTATAATGCCTACTTATTCTTTATTTTTATTACCTATGTTTTTTTACTCTTATTGTTATATTCAAAAATCAAAAAATAAAGAATTTTCTGAGAATTCTTTATATGATATAATTGTAGATGGTGAATATTATTACTGGCCTCTTATGTTGATACTTGGTATTTTGATAACAGGTTATTAACTAATAAAAATGATAAATTATTATGTTCTGAGCATTAGTACTAAACTATCTCGCGTATTAATATCAAAATTATTAAATTTAATAATTCTATCTAACGAATTAGATATAAAACCTGACAGTATCCCTCGGAAAATAATATATTCTGATTGATTTGAAAAAATAGTCCATGGATAGTTTGTTACACCAATTTTTAGTTCATCTGAGTCTAAAACGATGATGTCTCCAAATCCCAGTGCTGGAAAGAAATCTGAAATAAATTTTTTATAGTCTTTGTGGCCATATTGCTCTTGTAACAATCTACCATATTCAAAACATGTTTCAAAGAGTAGATCCTTACCTCCATCTAACTGGGATATTTCCTGTTCTAATAAATACAGAAGATGGGATTCGCATCCAAAAAATCTCATATCTTTATAGGATAAAATCCCTTTCCTATATCTAAAAAAACCAATATCGATTAAATTTTTTAGTGAATTTTTGGCATATGTTGTTTCTTTTATCTCGTTTAACTTCTTATATACCTCATCAAATTTCAGTTCAGGTAAATTTTTCTCAGAAAAATAGATATTTGTTTTTTCCTGTATTTTTTTTTCAGGTGCGCAGAAAGTTAAACAACAATCATTTCCTCTTCCCTGGCATTCTATTTGAATTCCTTCTATTGTTTTATCTTGTATTGCATATGTCCATATGCCTGCAATACTCCCATCGTTCATTATATATCCTAAGCCATTATGCCTACAAATTATATAGTCTTTAAAAGAAATAGTAAATGTCTTTTCTTCCAAGTTTAAACCATGT
The DNA here is from genome assembly GCA_964638175.1 of uncultured Thermoplasmatales archaeon. Classification (GTDB taxonomy): domain Archaea; phylum Thermoplasmatota; class E2; order DHVEG-1; family DHVEG-1; genus JAFGDG01. Next base: position 1,848 of record CAZWZY010000004.1, read on the forward strand.
TTTGCTTGTTGAGCATATATGCCACCGATATACTTTATAAGCAAATATGCAAATTCTGAAAATTTTTCTTTTGATGAGTTTACTATTGTTGGAAAATTTGACATAGATGAATAAATATATCCAAATTTTTTTCCAGCAGAATACAACGCTTGTTTTCCTTTATCTCCATAATTTTCTGCAGTCCTTGTTTCGATTAGTTCAAACAAACGCTCTGCAATAAAGATATCTCTAAGATATGTTATTTGATTTTTCTCTGTAAAAGTAGTTATAACAAATCCAGGTTTATCGATTATTTCCCTTTGAGGTATGACAATATTTTGAATCCACCATGATACAATTCTATCTTTAACCGGCATGTGAAAAACTTCTTCAACAATTTTTTGTTTTTCTATAGATGTTAATCTTTAACTACAATACCGTTTTCGGTGAATTCAAAGTTGTGAGGGACGTCATCAATTTTTGTCCACCGTAATTTTTCAATCTCTATGGTTCGGATAGATGTTTCACCAAGTATTTTTCTCTCAAATGATATTAATCCATCTCCGATATATTCAAGTATTTTATTCGTTGGTTCTTTCTCGTCTTTTTGGGCGATACAGACTGTAGTTACACCATTTTGAGTTGTTTTTTCAAAAAGTTCAAGAAAATCGTAATAAGATACAGGGAGTGGTGAATGTGTTATAGCGCTGATACTATCAATTACAACTCTATCATAATGATCATTTTCAACGTTTTGTAATATATTCTCTACCATCTTCTTACTAATCGGTCTCATGAAATCAAGATGGACAAGTTGTAGATTTCCTTGCTCTTGCCATTGTGGAAAATTCCAGTTGAACTGAATCGCTTGTTTAATTATCGCATCCGGTGACTGTTCAACAGTTATATACAAACATTTTTCATTATTTCTGCAGCCTTCTGCAATAAAGGCCATACCAAATAATGTCTTACCTGTTCCGGGAAGTCCTGATAGTACAATGTTTGAACTTTTTGGGAATCCACCATCCATGAAATTATCTAAACCATCTATTCCTGATTTTATACGTTCGACTTCTTTTGTTAATGTATTAAAATTCATAGTTTGCTCCATTTTTTTCCATCCATCCTCTTTTATGATATATAATTTGCATCTATAATTAGGTAAATAGGTTTTGTGGTTGATATGTATGAAAGGTGGAGATTGATGTTTAAAAACCAAAGATATTAAAAAATATTTTGTTTTATACCATATGTCAACAAATATAAATGTTAGGTCAAGTTTACATAATGCTATCATACATTATATGTAATTCCGCCCTGGCCCATATAATCTTTAAATAGCATAACAACAATGAGGGGGCGTTGTTATGAGTGGAAAAATATTATTTTCTTTGGAAAATTGCACGAAATGTATACAAACAAAAGGACTATTGGAGGGAAGAGATGACATTGATATCGTTACTTTTCCTCATGATCTTGATCAATGGACTGAAGATCAACTGCATACTGCAAAAACCCATGATGTGTTTGATGATTTGCAAAAAACGGCACCTGTTCTTTGGTTGGATGGAGAAAAAAAACTTGGGTATTTACGTATACGAAAATGGTTGCAGGATGAAAAATAATGGATGAGCTTGAAACATTAAGAAAAAAAAGATTAGAACAACTGGAAGCACGATATATGAAAGGAGGAACATCTATGGAAGAAAGTCTACCAAATGCACCACTTAAGGTAACTGATGCAGATATTGATCAACATATTGGTAAATATAAGATGATGGTGGTTGACTGTTGGGCGCCATGGTGCGGCCCTTGTAGGATGGTTGGACCAGTAATTGAAGAACTGGCCAAAGAAATGCAAGGAAAGATTGTTTTTGGCAAACTGAATGTTGATGAGAATCCACAAACCTCAATGAAGCATCAGATAATGAGTATCCCGACCTTGTTAGTGTTTAGGAATGGGGCGCTCGTCGATCGATTGATTGGTGCATTGCCAAAAGAAGCATTAAAACAAAAACTTGACGCGTATCTCTAACGTACTAACATATTATATTATCCAACATAAGTACGGAGCAAGCGGTGATTAACATTAGGAAGAAGGTACTCTCTACTATTTGTTGTATAGTATTGTTGGTCGTTGCTTTTTTTGTTGGTTGTACCCAAGAACAAATACCGACGACCTCAGGAGATATTAACTTTTTCTTTACTGCCCTTGACGGTCAAACCAAACAATTGAGCGACTACTATGGCAAGGTGATTCTTCTTGATCTGATGGGTGTGCAATGTTCTCCCTGTCAACAGGAAATGTTTGAATTGAAAAAAATTTCTGAAAATTATTCGGCTGAGCAACTCACTATAATATCTATCAATGTTTGGGTATATTATGGGGAAACCGCATCGTTAGTCCAAGAGCTGATCGATGCTTTTCACGAACAGGTAAATATCGAGCTTGATTGGACGTTTGGTCTTGACGATGCAAGTGGGTCTATTTTCAATAATTATACGCAAGGTGGCGTTCCGACTATTCATATTATAGATAAAAATGGGAATCTTTATGAATCATATTATTCATATACACCTTATTCCACTCTAACGGAAAAAATAGACGAACTCCTGTCGTAAATGATGGACTATTTGGGGAGATAAGCATATGAAGTTGAATGGAAGAAAAACAGTCATAGGTCTTTGTATTCTGAGTGTATGGATTGGAGGACTTTCAGGTGGTGTAATGGCAACAAGCATTGGTATTGATCCAGAACACCCCGAACCGTCGTCAGAGGTCACGTTTACGGTTGAGGTTGATCAAGAAAATGTAACTGAGGTTTGGATTATTGTACAAGAGTGCAAAGCATCTGATTTTTGTTACACGCCACAAAATGTTTCCATGGAACAAGTGACTGATTTTGAATATGAAAAAGCGATAATGTTGCAATATGGTGATTCCACATATATTAACTATTATGCTAACATTAAAAGTGAAAGTGGCTGGGAAAAAACAGAGTCTACAAAGTTGTATCTCTCAATTCCTTCAAATGGTGATGGATCATCAAATGGGGATGACACAAACAGCACCCCTGGATTTGAAGGTATACTGCTACTGTTATCATTTACAATCGTTGTATTTATTGTTGGGAAGAAAAAGAGAGTACAATGAAATTACAACTAAAGCGCCTGATTTCACAATTCTTCGTTTTGCTTTCTGCTAATCTTGGTGCATTAGGCCTGAAAACGGGATTTTGTTATCCCTTTTTTTATTGTCATTCATGTCCTGCAGCAACTTCTGCTTGTCCCATTCGTGCCATTGAAATCGGTGTGTTTAAAGGCAACTACAATTGGCGATTTTTTGTCTATCCTCTATTGATCATTGGGTTTGTTGGTGTTCTTACTGGTCGTGCGGTCTGTGGATGGGCATGTCCTATTGGTTTACTTCAGCGAGCAACGGGCAGAGTCCCCAGGGCGCTTAAAGCAAAATTTCCTAAACTCAAAAAATATGGTAAACACCCCATCGAACACTATTTGCGGTATACCAAATATGTGTTATTTATTGGTATTGTCATTCTGATTCCCATTTGGATTGGTGTTATCTTTACTGATTTTTGTCCAGTAGGATTTCTTGTGGGAACAATACCTATCTCCCTTCTCAACCCGGGAGAATATGTTCCTAATGAATTTTTTACTGCTGCCTTAGTCATTTTTATTTTGTTTTTAGTGCTTATTTTTACTATTGAACGAGGCTGGTGCCGCTACTTTTGTCCCGTTGGTGCAATGCTCGCTCCGTTTAACAAAGTCAGCATCCTGCACATGGAGGTCAACAAAGAGGACTGCATCCATTGTAATGTGTGTTCTGATGTTTGTCCTATGGGAATAAATGTTCCGGAGATGCATCGCGATCCTGAATGCATTCTTTGTGGAAAGTGTGTAAGTACATGTCCAAAAAACCTTGTTACTTTTAAGAGGGTATGAGATGATATCGAAAAAAATGGTGGCCCAAGTACTTGCCGCTCTTGTGCTTGCTAGCGCAGGTACAGGATTGTTACTTACTACTGATGTTTACGAAGACATTTACGAAACTATTGTGGCAACGACCTGTTACAGCTGTATCAAAATGGACCCCCTGCCTAATCTAGAGTATTCCTTTGAAACTGCAAACGGCGAGCCACATCCTTCATTTATCATGCAAAATCTTACTACAGCCCCCGTATTTTTAGGATATCGACTTGATGTGTGCGCCGCCTGTGATATTATGGATCCTATTATACAGGATGTCTTTGATGTGTCCTTTTCTATGGACGAACTTACCTACGAATTCGTTGAGTTCCATGGGTCATCTATACACTTTTACCATATCAATTTAGATCACAGCGCAGGAGCATTCGAAGATTCATTTACTACCTATGGTGGTATGGGAGTTCCCTTGTTTGTTGTGGTGACGTTGGATAACAACAACGGTACCATCGAACCGACATATGCTATTGCAGAAGGAACGCTTGGTCTTCCGACGGAAGAAGGCAGAAAAACATTTTTAGAAACCATGGTACATGGAGCCATCACCCGGTATGAACAGCATCAAGAAGACTATCTATCAACAGTATAGGCTAGGAGATAATCGAACGTAGTTTTTCAGGAAGATCTCCTAAAATGATTGCAAACACATCGATACTATTGCTTGCTGTTCTCCCTTCAGTATCATAGACCTTAGCGGTAAGAGTGTATCTTCCCAATGCAAAAGAATCCCATGCCCATTCATACGGTTCTGTTGTTACCGTTGCTGTACGTTGCCCCAATAACCCTGATATCAAAAATTCAACTTTTTCTACACCCGCCTCGGCCTCTACGTTGGCTTTGATCGTTATTTTTCCAAGTATAACTGTTTTCCTAAGTAATGTATTCCCAAAAAACGGATGCATTTCTTTTCCAAAAATATAACGATTTCGAATTTTGGGAACGCTGATACCAATGCCAGGCGGTAATGCCCCTTCACTTACTCTTGTTGCAACAGTTGCATCGGCATAATACGCATCAAACTTCCTATTATTTTCTGGAGGATCAGCATACTGTGTTTTTGAAGAATCGGCAAAACACACTGCAATAACCCATAAATTTTCAGGATAAATGCCCGTCATACCCCCTGCCCACACTTCTGTAAATGTGGCATTTTCATTAGCTGTTACTCGTATTTCTTTCTTCATGGCATAGTCAAGAAACGCAGAAGTGTAGGGATTGCCGTTCCAATCTGACCATCTGCTATTTATCTCGGTGATGTAGACTTTTAATGTTCCGGTATATGTTGCCGATTCATAGTTTTTAACTGTTACCGTTGTTGTTAACTCGCTTGTATTCTCATTCCACTTTGCACGAACAGTCATATAAAGATCTGGGGTGTCTCTTGAAACCGCTTCATTTAATTTTTCAACAAAGGCTGATTTAAATCCCGATGACCCCATAACAACTCGATAGCCACCATCAATAAATACGGTTGGAAATCCATAGACGTTATATTCATCATAGAGCCGATGGTGTGCTTTGGTGTTTTTGTCCTCAACCATACTTACATAATAAAAAGAAGGATTCTCGGGTTCATAGAGATCATGAAGGACATCAGCAACAGCAGGACAATTGGAACACCATGTTGCTGTACCTTCCTCAACCAAAACTGTGTGGGCGGTATCTGGGATTATGTCGTCATTGGTGTCGTTGTCATTGCTATCATTATTTCCATTTGTATCATTTTCTCCGTTTCCGGGTCTTTCGTCTTCGGGTGTTGATAGATATGTGACATAGCCTGTTGAAGCCAAAAGAAGAATAACGACAAGAATAACTGCTACTTTCACGAACGGTTTCATTCTGTTATTTAATATATAATAGAAATATATATAAGGTTAACTATCGTTAAGCTTTTTTATCATTTTTATCGAAGAAAATTCTGCTTCAACTGTATCATATGCAGATTGACGCCCATCTGCTCAATTTTTGCTAAATAGGCAGCTCCCAGTCGATGTTTAAACCGACCGATAAAATCTTTGCTTGCATCATCTCCTAAGGACATTGTTACCTGTTCCACGAGTTTTTGGATGGCTCGTGCAAGTTCTGTAGGCGTAATTGATTCGACCGTCGAAGGTACACTCACGGCATCAATCCCATCTGAATACCGAGAACTGTCGATCTTGATATAGCGCATATATCCATAACGCTCATCAACCTTCTTCAACAGATGATCAATAAAGAGAACCGCATAGCTTTGACTGGTTGCTTCATGTAATACATCAATGAGTGCCATAAGCACGTTCTTGAGAATTAAGTCATGCCGTACCGTTGTGCCATGAAAATCAACGCCAAGTTGTTCTAGGATATACACGTATTCTATTGTCAACTGTTTCTTTAATTTGTCGACAAATGCATATTCGCCTTTTTCTTTTACTTCCGTATTTACATCTTGGATAAGTACTTGTAAAGGCTCACCTAGTTCTACCTGATCAAATGCTTCGACCGCTGATCGTATCGAAACCACATCGACTCCTTGAATATTACGAATGTCGTTAATAGTTACGTACTCGAAAAGAGTGTACATACTTTGATATTGCTCAACAAGGCGAGTGAGTGTAGAAATGGCAAAGTTTCTTCCTACTGAAGTGTCGATCACATCAAATAAAGACTTAAAGACATACCGGAGAATGTCAGCATTATTAATATCCAATTGGAACGATTTTCGCCGCTCTGCAAGATACTGCAGTTGCATCATTTCAAGGTCAACACCTAACTCTTTAATGATTTGCTCATACTCGTAGGGCAATCGCTCTTTTATCTCCCGAATTAAAAAATATCCTGCTTGCTTTCCCATAACGGCAGTGATTGTATGAATAAGATCCTTCAGTACGAGTACCGTCTGTGTGGTGTCCATCTCCTTGATTTCATCACTAAAAGAGATTGCATCAACGGATTCAACAAATTGCATGCTTTTCACTTGCACATGTTGTAGAAAAGGATATTTTGATTGCAATTGCTTGATAACATTACCGACAATAACTGAAGCATAGCCACCAGATGTTCTTCTACTCACTACATCAATAACTGATCGCAACATAGGTCCTATAAGATACTCAGTAGTGATATTATGCATCCATACATCCGCTCTTTTAATCCTTGATGAGTGACCCAGTTCTCAATATGTTGTCGCATTCTTAAAACTTCGTATGGTTTTAAAAGATTCGGCAGGAATTTGTGGGTCAGGTGTTATCCCAAAATCCTCGAGTACGTGCATAATTCAATTCAGCTTTGAGAATGTCACGTAGAAATTTGAGTTGTAGTTCTTCTGATTTGAGTAATTCTCTTCTATTATATCGGCGTAAAATCCGAGCAGCAGTATCAGGCCCGATTCCCCTCCCAACAAGCGCAAGAATCGCAGGAGTTCCATAGGAAAGCACAAGGCTTGCATTTTTATGCAATCGTTTGACTTCTTTCCGCTCTTCACTTGTACGATCTTTCTTTGACAATAGTTTTGCCAAATCTCGATAATGTCTGCGCACCACAGCAATCTTAATGGCATGACAGTTGGGGCAGTGTGGTTCTTGTTCCACTCGTCGAACGGCAGTATTCCACGTATGCGTGCAATTCATACAAATCAGAGAGATATCGGTGTCTTGTAGTCGTTTTTGTAACGCCATGAGAATTGACCGATCCGCTCGTTGGGGAACCATGAGCCCTCGTACGGTCTCAAATTCTGCCAGTGCAAGAGGGGACAAACGTTGCGTTTTGATGACGATATTTCCTTTGTGTATTTTGTGTAGCACATCTTGAGTGTGCACAATGTCCATACGCTCCCACATCGTTTTATCAATAGTCTCATCAAAAATTAATGAATTTTCAAAGAGGGCAAATAATCGTTTCACTCCCACATTCTTGTAGTCAAACTCTTTTTGAATCGCACCGAATTTTCGTGCAACATGAACTAATTGCCAGCGAATAGTAGTAGAATTTTTTAGGATAGTTCCTAGTAAATATTCCAGACTCTTTGGTTTAATAGAAAGAAAGATTTGTTTGATTTTTTCTGGTGACATCCTGCTAGGCAACTCAAGCATGATACGATATGCATCACTAGTAATACCGATACTTTCACCCAATGATTGTGCCAGCATCGCAGAAATTAATCGACCAAGTGTTTCGTTAACCTTCGTCCCAAAGCATGCATTGATCACTACTGATTTATCATCAACTTCGATAGTGATGGTTTTATCATCAGGAACAACAAAACCTTGTTTTTTCTGATTGGCTACTTGTTGAACAATACGAGATAGACTATAGGTATCTGTGGGGTAGTGATCTGCTTTCCTTTTACTGCTTGCTAAACGTCTGAGTGATCCTACTTCCTGTGCAACGTCATACGGGACAGGGATGTCTTCTCCCACCCATGAGGGTACCTCTCCCATATCTTTGGAAGGCGAGACTAGAATTTCATCATCTTCTCGCTTGACAATGGTCCATGGTCGACCTCGAAGAATAATTTTTGCTCCTTCAAAGCCATAGTTGAGAACAAAACTTTCATCCAACTTTCCGATTTTCTTTCTGGAGCTGATGTCAACAGCCATATAGGTATTTTCGTCAGGTATCATAGAGATGTTTTCAAGAAAATACTGCCGTGATTTCGTTCGTTTAACAATTGCCCCATCCTCGTCAATCCAAATGCTTCGTTGTATCTTCAGTTGTTGTATCATCATGGAAAATAGTTCTTTTTTTAAGGTATGAAACGGATATGCTCTCGTAATAATGGCAAACAGATGTTCCGGTGAAATTTTTCCGTATTCAAGAGCAATGGAAATGATTTGATTGGAAAGAACGGAGAGCGGGTTATGTCGTACGGTAAGTGGTTCCATTTCGCCAGCCATACTTTTACGAGCAATCACGGCGCTTTCTGCCAGATCTTCAGTGTTTGTGGCAATAATGACGCCTTTTGATGTTTTACCGATTTGATGCCCTGAACGCCCCACTCGTTGTAAAATTCTCGTGACTTCTCGAGGGGAATTATATTGGATCACAAAATCAGTATCACCGACATCAATCCCCAACTCTAGTGACGAAGTACAAATCAATGACTGTAATGCTCCTGCTTTAAACTCATCTTCTGCCTCAATTCGAGCAAGCTTTGAGAGTGATCCATGATGAACACCGACTCTCATCAGTTCATCCCATAGATGAAATCGTGATGCCAAAATTTCTGCCCCATCACGCGTATTAATAAAGAGTAATGTCGATGTGTGAAAATCAATCAGTTCTTTGCTCCGACGTAAGGATGCAAAGGAAAGTGGTTCGATAGCAAGACGATGAGCGTGCGCATAATCAGATTTAAGAATGCGGGGAAGTTCGGCAGATATCTCAATATGCTTAGTCACATCAACACTGACAACAGTAACAGGGCGACTCTTGTGATTCTGTTTTCCACCGAGGTATTGTGCTACTTCTTCTGGCGAGCCAACCGTTGCTGATAGCCCAATGCGTTGCAATGCCTGGGGTTGTGTTCTTATTTCTTCAAGTCGCTCCAAGGCAACAGCCAACTGTGCACCTCGTTCATCCCCAGCCAGTTCATGGATTTCATCGACGATTACCCAGCGAACCGTCTGAAGGTGTGTTCTCAACCGTTTACCCGTAAATAGAATCTGTAAAGTCTCTGGCGTTGTGATAAGCATATCTGGAGGATTTCTAGATTGTCTCGCCCGTTCACGTTGAGACGTATCACCATGTCGCACCGCAATGGAAATCCCCAGATGTTTCCCCCATTCCATGGTTCGTTTCAGCATATCTCGATTTAATGCTCGCAGAGGAGTAATATAGAGGAGAGTAATGCCCTTTTGTTCGTTGGTTTTTCCTAAAAATCTATGGAATAACGGAAGTAACGCTGCTTCTGTTTTTCCTAGACCCGTTGGTGCAATTAACAGAATATGATCGCCACGCAAGATAGGAGGAATGGCTTGGTTCTGTGGTTCTGTAGGCTTAGTCATCTTTTTTGCTGAAAGGAGTTGTTGAATCGAGGGATGAAGATTAGAGAAGACAGATGCCATACTCTCTCGACTGCAATACACTCAGCTATTTAGTATTTTCTTGTAGAAAAAGCAGCGTTACGATTCAATGGCACCAAAAAAGATAACTCCAAGACCAAACCAAACGATAGAAATGAGATAATACCAGGCATTTTCTACACCAATTAATGCGCCGATACCAAGAATAAGTAATGGCAAAATGAATAGAAGGAAAGCCGTAATGGCTTGTTTTACCGGTGCAGAGAGATTCAGTTCCATATATCATCATGTGAGATGTGCTGTGTTGTTCCCATTAATCCACATGCATTATTTAAGTTTAATTCTTTGCAGATGAGAAATAATATAATATGCAAAAATATATAAAAATAAGAAGATATGGGTAACAAGTGTTCAATTTCATAAATACATGCCAATAAAAATGAAAGCAGCATATACTCTCTGTTTGATTGGGGTGAGTTACGAGCGAGAACCTCCTAAACAATCGTTAAGGGGAGATTTATATAGGGTTGTGGTTTTTATGTATTTATTGGGGAAGAAAACTATGGTGAAAGTTACCATTGATCTGTCGGAACTTGAGATAGAGATGCTGTTACATTGTCTTGAATCTGCTATTGATGTAAAGCATATGCAAGACAAGGATATTGAACGAGCAAAAGAGATTAAAGAACAATTAAGCCAGTATCTGTAACCTCTGCCCCCATCAATATCTATACGATGTTCTGTACTTTTCCAAGCGCAGAGCCATCCAACAAGTATACCTGTGCATGTTTTATATCTATAATATTTCCCAATGGCCCCATTATCCCTTCAGTATTTGCAGCAAGACCTCCACAAAGCGGATTAAAGGCAGGCATCACCAATATGTCAGCATCATGTGAATCAGGATATTTTTCCTTTCGTTTGTCAGCAAAGGTGTGTGCTTTTAGCCAACACGGTTCAAACGTTTTGTGCCCCAATCTGTCTGTGAACATGATTGTTGGATGGGTGTGAGCGCATACAAGATGTCTACAGTTCATAATCGTTTTGTTTGGCCATCGATGACCATGAACAAATCCTATGTCCTTGATCCGGAAACCATCTGAAGGATGAATGGTGATTGAGTATGGTGCTAGCCAGCGAATGTTACCATCATGGTTTCCTGGGACAAGATGAATGGTGCTGTACTCTTGTATTGCGTAAAAAAACGCCTTCACATCTCTTCGCTCTTGAATGGTTGTGGAAGGAATATTATGCTTGATGTCTCCTAATAAAACCAGCTCTTTTGGCGTGTATGTTTCGCACAGCCTGATTACCCGTTTCGTCAACTTTTCTGTCTGCGATGCAGTATGGATGCCCTGTTCTTGTAGCGTTTGCTCAATGCCTATATGAAGATCAGCAATTACAAGAATGTTGTCGTCTGTAATCAGTAATGCAGGTTCGTTGGAAACTGGTTGGAGGGGAGCCTCATTCATTGTACATCACTTTTTATAGAGAGGTTTTAAGTATTGTAGGAATTTCTTGGATGATATCTGTTGCAATCAATCCATATGATCGTTTTGAAAAGGCCTTGTTTCCTGCGATACCGTTAATAAAAGCCCCCATGCGAGCTGCATGAAACGGCTCTGCTCCTTTTGCCATCAGTGCGCCAACAATACCAGCAAGAACATCACCAGTACCACCGACAGTCATCGCTTGATTATGAACATTGTTGAGTTTGATCGACTCTCCATCTGTAATAACGTCAATCGCACCTTTTAATAAGATGGTAGCATCCAGCTTCTGTGCCCACGTAGCAACAATATTTTTTTTCTGATTAAGTGATTTTGGTAAATGTACTCCAGTCAGTTTGGTAAACTCTCCTGCATGTGGGGTGATCACGGTTGGCATCCCATGAATATCTTTAGGATGGTTTCCTACCACTGCTATTGCATCGGCATCGATTACTAGAGAACTTTTGTGTTGTTTACATTGCTTTAGTATCGATGCCACAGCATCGTTTGTTTGTCGCTCTGTGCCCAATCCTGGTCCAATAACGACTGTATGTGCTTTTGATATCAATGGTATAAGAGTAGTAACATCGTCTGGTACAAGCAGGTGTTTATGAGTAAGTTCTGTTACAATGAGATTAGGAGCAATTGCTGCCAACGTTTTTGTGAGCCGCATTGGTCTGAGAGCATGTGGAGCAAAGGAGGTGATGGCAGTTGCCGCACGCTTAGGCGTCGCGATATAGACAAGATCGGCACCAGTGCGTAATGCTGCAAATCCTGTTAATGCAGGGGCACCGATATAGGGTCCGCCACCAATTACCAACACAATGCCATTGTCTCCTTTATGAGATTCTTTGCGTGGTCGTGGGTAGTACGCCTGTACATCCCCAGGGCCAACATAGTCAACTGCCTTTTGCGGAATACCAATGTCAACAATAGTAATAGTACCACAATTTGTTTTGTTCATCCCTACTTTGGCGTCATGGAACGTTATGGTCTCTGTTGGTGTAAGGGCTATGTTCATCCCCACTCCAGTGGGAACGTCAACGGCGATCACTGGTTTTTTTACGATGGAATTTATCTTTGTGACAATTGTCCTGTATGGCTCCCGTAATTCACCAGAGAGCCCAATACCTAACATGGCATCAACAATAATATCATGACTGTTGAGTAGTTTATCAAGAGAAGGAAGCGCATCACGTTCATAGATAGTGATTGCCTCTTTGTCTAATCTCTGAAAATTCTTTTGTGCAACATCGGTGCGAATATCTGCTTTTTTTCCAATCAAGAACACAGTTACCTGAAACTGTTTTGCAAGGTACCGTGCAGCAACAAATCCATCACCGCCATTGTTGCCCGTCCCACAGAAAAGAAGAACGCTTTTTTTCGTCTTTCCAAAGCGATGAAGAATGTAGTCAGCAACGCCTTTTCCTGCATGTTCCATCAGTTGCATAGCGGGAACACCAAAGTATGCTGCGTTGCCATCTAACACATGGATTTCTCTACTTTGAATCATACCAAAATGTTAAACAAGTCGTATGCTATATATGCTTCGACGTTGCGGGAGGTAGACGACTAATGATGCCCGGCATGCCTGGAAGAATGAATCCTCGACAAATGAATCAAATGATGAAGCGACTCGGTATCAACATCAAAGAAATTGAAAATGTAGAACAAATCATCATCCGAACTGATAAAAAAGAATACATTTTTGATAGTGCCGAGGTAACAATTATGGAGGCGCAAGGGCAAAAGACCTATCAAATTTCTGGCAGTCCTCGCATCGTCGAACGAAAAGAAGGCATTCCAGAAGATGATATTAAACTGGTGATGGAACAAACCGGAAAGTCGGAAGCAGAAGCAAAAAAAGCATTAGAGCAAACAAAAGGAGATATTGCAGAAGCAATCCTCAAGTTGACAGCATAGTCGCTATTGTTGGTAGAAGTATAATTTTTTCGAGCTATTATCTAATCGTGTCCCTTCGCCAATTTTATAGATGAAATTTGATGCTGTTTTTGCTTGAAAAGTAGTTCTGTTTTCTGCTTGTTCCACTGTATTGATTTCATGCAGACAAAAACTAAGCGCTCGAATCTTCCACCGTAGGTAGTATTGGTCAATCATTGTCGGATCATATTTTTTGACAAACCAATAAAGGAGTTCTACCCAATTGTTAATGTTTATCTGTTGTGATAGTTTGTAAAAAGTGTTGAAGTCAGTAACATCTCTCATTTTATAATAGATATCATCATGGGGAAGATACATCTTTTTCATCAGTTTAAAGCTTGAAAAACTCCGTTCAATTTCCTTTTTGATATCCATGTACCCTTCGTCAAAGACAGTATCCATTTCGAAAGGGGAAGCAATGCGCAGTACAGGCTTGATTTTCTTTCGTGCTGGAAGTTGATAAAAGTATTGAATCATGCGCACTGCTTCTTCAAAGCACTGCACAAACATTTTTTTCAAATGCGTTAAGGTCTTTTTGTTATGCATTTTTTGTCCAAGATAGACTTCACCCATCTGATAGCCATAGATGAGTGATTTGATGGTAATAAAGGTATCAATTCCCCACCCGTAGGGAGGATTAATTCCTGTTGAAAATAAGTCCTTCAGTACTTCTGCTTTTAATGACAATTCGCCACCCAATGGCTGATCGATTTCCCAGGCGTTTGGGAAAAACATGGCAATCAAGGGTTTAGTGACGTGTCTGGTTATTTGTCCGTCAGTAGGATTTCGCGAAAAGGCGACTTTGACAATGTCTACATCTCGTTCAAGTGGTTCAAATAAAAAGGGGAACCACTTATTGATATTAGGACAAAAAATATCGCCATCCATATAAGCAATTCTCTCAAATCCTTGCTTGAGTGCGGCAAGGCCACCGTTAACCATACCAAGACCTTTCCCCATCTCGGTGGTATTCACATAGGTGTTTTCATGAATAACCTCGATAGTTTTTGTTTCCTTTGCTTTCAGTCGTTTAAACGTTTCTTCGTTTGACCCATCGGAAATGATGATTTTGTCAATCACACCTGATTGCAGCGCTTCTTCTGCAAGAGAGAAGGGGTTGATTCCCTCATTTTTTGAGATGATGAGTAGACAATTCCCTGGCATGACGGCTATCTCACATAATGAATTCTTATTCTATCCTTCAGGAAAATAGCATAAAGAAAAAGATGAAGACTCTCCCATCATCTTTTTACTCCATCTCCCATCCTCAAGGGCATTAGAAACGTAATGCTAGTTATTGTATAAATATTCATCTATCTATTCATTCTTAAAAATACGTGTATATTCCTACATCCCTATAGCAAAACATTCTTATCAATTTATGGTATATCATAATAAGAACCATGCAGGAGTCAAGTAAATGAAACAATCCTCTCATTCTACTGATCAGGCCGTACAAAAACTACTCCAAGATCTGCAAAACGATAATTGGAATGTACGGGCAAATGCTGTGTTTGCATTAAAAAATTATGACATTCCTCAAGTAACCGATGCCTTGCTTCAAACCTTGAATGACGTGAATGAAAATGTCTGGCTTTCTGCTGTGAATGTATTAAAGGAAAAAAAAGACCCGCGGTTAGTTAAGCCCTTAGTAAAGACATTACTTGAAGATAAACGAGACGAATTGCGATGGCACGCAGCATATGTACTGGGTGAGGTGGGGGATAAAACCGTTCTTGATCACATAGTGAAAGCCGTACACGATCCCTGTGAGGAGGTTCGGGTTGACATTGCTCGTGCATTAGGAAAACTCGGAAATATCAAAGCTGTCGATTATCTCACACAAATGCTTGATGATGGAAGCCCGCGGGTGAGAAAAGAAGCCATTTCATCATTAAATGCACTGTCACCAACTACATCAAGTGATGCTCTTCTTAAATCGTTACAAGATACTGATAAACGTGTGCGGTCGCTTGCCGCAATACTTGTTGGAAAAACAGGTAAAAAAGATGGAACTGTCCATCTGGTAAAAATGCTCAACGACCCCGATCCCGTAGTGCGGGTCTCTGCGATCTATGCATTAGATAAGCTTGGTGATCCGAATGCCGTTGAACCCTTGATTCATTGCTTGCAAGATTCATATTGGGAAGTTCGGAGTGATGCCGCAACGGTGTTGGGAAAACTTGGTAACAGCAGAGCGATTGTCCCACTGCTTGATACTCTTCAAGATGAGAGTGGGTTCGTTCGCCATAGCGTGATAAAAGCATTGGAGAAATTTAATATCTTTAAAAAGTAATGTTTCATATCTTTTCATATATCTTTTTATATGTCTTTTATGTGGCACTACATTGAGTTATACAAAACTGTGTTCCAATATCTATTTATATGATAGATGGTAATAATTGAAACCAGGACCAGTCCAAAGAGGACGTATATTATGACTGTACATACCTCATTCGCCTTCCGCTCAGCTGTTCTGTTATGTATCATTAGTGTTCTTCTTCTTATCAGTTGGGCAGACCCACTGTTGGCAGCAGATGAAGCTGACATACGTGATAACCTCCTAGATACTAGTGGAATCCCTCCTTATGATTCCCCATTTACTACTTCCCAAAACGCAAACGCTACCCCTCTTTTTGTGAAGGGGGGTGTCGAGATTTCTGCTACCGAGGATACCGTTGTCACTCATATTTCAAACACTACCATTGATATCGCAAATGTCGATGGAACCACAAAAACAATAGATGTTACCCAAACAGTTGATTATTTATCCAATGCAACCCTTCACAAATCGATTAAAGGGTTGGATAATTACAAGGTGTCTGTTAATTTCGACTCATATGCTCCCGACTCTTTTACGTCTCTTGTAAATTACACTGTTGATTGGGGAAACGGTCAAGTTGAGGTAGGAAATGCAACAGTACTAACGACGCTTTCATATGTATATAGCAAGGAGGGAGAATATCCTATCACTATTACATTAACCGACAGTAATGGGATTACGTATTCTTGTGTGAAAACCCAGTCTATTTCACTTTCAGCCGGTCAATACGTGCAACTCTGGATCGGAGACAACAAAGAAGTGGTTGCAGTAACCTCTGCAGCAGGATTTGGTAGTGTAGCCTTACTCGGCTTTGCCGCTACAGAAACAGGAAAATACAAACTCCTTGCCCTTCTCCCTTTGCTTATTCCCTTATACACTCGCATTCAAAAAGAAGATGTCCTGGATCAATTCGTTCGTGGAGAAATTTATGGATTCATTAAGACACACCCAGGTGTCCATTATAACCAAATTATGAGAGAACTTGATGTCAAAAATGGCACGCTTTCCTATCATTTACACATGCTTGAAAAAACAGGCATGGTCAAATCCCGAAAGGAGGGTCTTCGCTTTCGTGCCTTTTATCCCACTGGCATGAAGTTTCCCCAGGAAGAACGATACCGGCTGACCGAGCTACAGACAAAGATCTTGAACTCTATTAAACAAAATGAAGGCATTAACCAAAAAGAAATTGCCCACGTGCTTGATGAGAAACATCAAACCATCAATTATAACATCAAAGTACTGCAACAAGCAGGACTTATCCATCTTCGAAAGAAAGGAAGAATGACCAATTGTTATATTTTTGAAGATGCCTATAGTCATGTTGCCTAATGCTAATTTGTGACCTGTTTTTCTCCTTACATACAAAATTGATCACCGTAACGTTTAAGTAACACGCAAAAACCCGCTCCAAAGATGGTATATAAACCGCACAAGATAATATCTGTTGTCCACAATAAAAACGGTGGACAGGATGTTGAATAGTATGAACGATAAAATCCACAACACGCTACGAAGCTGGAGATATGCTCGTCTTTGGAAACCTGTTACCGTCTGTATGATCGTATTTATTGCTCTTGCAGGATCCATACAGGCAGCACATACAGATTATTCTCAAGAAGCAAAACAAGTATCATCTGTTGTTCAGCCGATTGCTGCTGAACCCCAACCCTCATACGAATGGGTTCATTCGGGAAGAACTCTTTTTATTATAACCACGAACTCTGGAGAAACCATCTTTGCTGGCATTCAAGCAGTAATGCGTGTGCCACTCAACATGAAAACAGGACGGTTGTATTCCATCCCGGTATATTTCACACGGTTTACGCCACAACTTTGTGCCGCGTCAGAACTCAAGACCATTCCTACAGATAGTAATCAAGACATCTGCTGGAATCAAGATCACGCAGTAAGTATCCAGGCACAAAAACGTATCCCTCTAGATGTATTCATCGGTGTTGGTGCTGGTTCTCATTCATCGTGGAGTTGGTCCTCATCTCGGAGTGCTGCTGAGTCTAGACGACATGGGGTCACCATCGATATTGCGATCAATGGTGGCAGACCATGGAATTATCACATCCCATTGCGTGTTATATCAACGTATGCCCAAGATACAAATGTTCAACCAGTGGTATGTGGACTTACTCAACAGGTATGGATGTCTACACCATCCTATCACTATCTTTCCGATATTCCGACAAATACCTGGGATGGCCCGTATATTATCAAGGTGAAAATTGACCCAGTATATACCTATCCTGCTGATGCAGAATATCTTGAGATCGACCAAGAGACACCTCCCGAACCACCTGTTGTAGAAGAAGAACAGGAAGATATCGATGATACAACTGAGTCCCTTCCAATAGAGGAACAATTGGTAGAGTCTCCCCCCGATTGTTCTGCCCCCTTTGTTTCAGCTGAAGAGACACCATCATCTACTGACGTGTCACCCTCTCTTATGCAGGCTGGATTAAAATCAGTAAAATCTGTAGACATAACAACGGTAGACAACAAACCCATCTATAAGGTTAAAGGAGTAAAAAACGCAAAACTTCTGGGGATTATCAGCGTTGATATGGATGTTACACTTCAAATTGATATTGATACGGGTGAAATCCAAGCGATCCAAGAGCCATGGTGGGGATTCTTAGTCTCATAAGAGTCCCCTTTCTCTTCCCTCTCATCTCCTTTTTTTTTTTGACTTATAGTGATTCTACCAAGTTATATCGAAATACTGACATGATTTTTTTGTCTATCTGAGAATTAATGATGGCAATTGCTTGGCTGCTCAATTCTTTTTCCATTGTTCTCCAAGATAATAGTGCTGATAATATGAAAAATCCTTTTCTTTTTCTTTTGTTGAAGCCTCTATGTTTCTCACCGTTTTTGATTTCTTTGGAAGATTAAATCGTTCAGCGACATCCTCGACGATTTTTACAGGATTTGAAAGCACATCCTCATATCTAACATTAAGCGTAGGTGCAACATCTGCTAATGAAATGTATGAACCGTTCTTGCGATTCCACATTTCGATAGGATTGTCAAATTGTGTTGTACCATGTTCACGTCCTATTGCTCTCCATGGTTCTGTGAGAAACTCCTCAAACGTTTCATATATGTTTTGAGCATGGTAGGGATTGTTATATAACGAGAGCGACCAAGAGTACGGGTTTTTTGTCATGGTTATAAAACATACAGGTTTTGGATATGTAGCAATGACTTGCAAAAGGGTTGATGATAGCAATGCATGTTTCCATCCAAGATTTTTTTGATAGGTCCGTTTGAAATAATAATCTATCAACGTTTCATCAAGATGCCTCCAAGGAACGAGCAGCCGTATTGCGTCTGATAAGATGCTAACGTGACCAGGAACCACACCAGGCATTACAGAGACATCGAGATTTAATTGAAGTAATTGTGAAAGATAATTGGTGCCAGTGTTGCGCTCTCCATATATCTTGATTTTTTTACTCACAACGTTAACATAACTATCCGACTTTTATAGTGTTGCCTGCTCTAAATTAAATAGACATCGGTAACATTTCTTGAGAAATATAAATTCACTGGAATGTCATGAATGCTAGAGTTATATCGTTCAGTATTGGACCGTTCCTGATAATTCTCCGATAAAAGTTAAGATTCCTTCAAACACGTTATCCAACTGGACACAATCCTCGTTAAAGTTTCTGGTGCATTGTTTAATTTTTCCTGCGCATCAAGGATAAAATGGCGGCGTATGAACTACATCAATCCTTCTTTTCGATTTTGTATACTATTTTTCAAATACATCTCTCTTTAAGCAGATAAAAAGGTTTGTGAAAAACCCTGTTGCGAACATTTTTATAACCTAAAGCTATTCATCTCTCCATGCGGGGAGTGAAACAAATATGGTTTTAGACGTAATAGCAGACGCGGTTAGTAGTGGGTTAAATGCCGCTGTACAATCGATGATGGCCTTTCTGCCAAATATAATAGCAGCAATTATCATTCTTATAATTGGCTATATCATTGGCAAACTTATTGGCGGAGGTGTCAGAAAACTTTTAGAGCGAGCAAAAATTGGTGATAAACTATCAAAAAATCTATTAATAAATCGAATGTTGACAATCCTTAATATAACATTTGAAAAATTAATTGGAATGATTATCTCCATATTCTTCTATGTCATATTCATACTTATTGCAATAAATATTCTTGGAGTAACCATGCTAAGTAACTTCGTCAACCTAGTGCTTTTATACCTACCAAATCTCATAGCAGGCATCCTTGTTTTAATCGTAGGGCTTGTTGTTGTTGAATGGATTGTCACATTCATTAAAAATACCACTAAAGAATACAAAATCGCAGGCGCCAACATCATAGCGATGTTTTTTAGAGCAGTTCTTATGCTAGTGATAATTGTCATAACTCTCGACCAATGGAAAATTGACACCTCTATCATCTACACGTTTTTACAGCCGCTTGCCTGGGGAGTTGCTGCTGCTATTGCCATAGCATTTGGATGGGGATTGAAAGATATTGTTGGTGAATCAGGCAAAAAGATAGTATCAGAATTGAGCAAAGAAGAAAAATCTAAAAAGTGATGATGTTACTTATCTAAACATCACACTACCTCTCTTTTTTTCTTTTCATTCTACTGTGTTTCATTTTTTGCGAGGTATGTTTATAAAAAGAAATTTACATTCCTACTTTTTCTTATGGATGCGATGCTCCCGTCGGGATTCGAACCCGAGTGGCCGGCTCGAAAGGCCGGAATGATTGGCCGGACTACACCACGGGAGCAAATAGCCAAGGTAAGTGCCAAGAATACCAAATACTTATTAAAAGTTTGTTGGTAAAAGTTACCCAGGCTTTTTTATGATCATGTTAGACTTCAAGGGATATATGATTAAAATAATAAGAAAAATATTTAAATCATATATCTCCTTATGTTTTTCAATCAATGGGGGAACAAACCAATTGAAACATTATTATTCGACATATCATTCTTCCGTTAGAGCAAAGATTGTTGGAGCAATACTAATAGCAATGGGTATAGTGTTCTTTATCAATCCTACCTCACTTAATGTCAAGATTGGCTTTGCATCAACACTCATTGGAATCTTTGCGATTCTTATGATAACAAAAAATAGCGTCCCCGAGACAATCAGCGATGATCAGATTAAAGGGAATATACATGCAGTAAAACAAATACTCGAAAAACTACACCTCGAAGGAAATGCTGTTTTTTTACCAAAAACAGCAATACTTTCAGAAGAACGAATTCTAATTCCTCCAAACAACACGGACCTCATACAGATTCCTGATATAACTGCTGATGATGTTTTTTTAACGAGGGCGAGCGGGAAGAATATGGGGATATCAATGCCTCCCTCTGGTCTAAAATTATTGAAGGAAATTGAAAAAGAGGCTAATTTTGAGAACACAGAAGCAAAAGATATCGAAGACAAATTACAGAAATTTGTAGGAATTGATCTAATCACCTCACTGTCATTTACAAAACATAACAATGGCTGGATATTGGAATTTAAAAAACCCTACTATTGCCCCAATGATGAAAATCTTTGTAAACGATATCCCTGTCCAACCTGTAGTGCCATTCTTACTGCAATCACTCGAACGTCAGATGGATCACAGAGTAAATTGTGGATAAAAGATATCAAAAACAATGGAGAAAAAATGACATTTTATCTCCATTTTATCAAAAAAAGAACTAAATAGGGGGATATTACTTGTTGATGGCTGAAAAAATAACGTGGTTTATTGCAGCATGGATTGTAGCTATGATCTTCATTGCAGGAGATGCAGATATCGAGGTACTTATTATACTGACATTTATTGGTCTACTCATCGCAAAAGAGTTTACGGATCGCTTTACTACTGTCCAGCTTAAGCATCGGATAAATATATTTGTTGGTGTGTTTTTTATCATTTTTGTTGTTGCTGTTGTAAAAAAAACGCTCACTTTTGTTAACTTGAGTTGAGGCTATGAAACTTTCCTTCCCACGATACCCAGCTGATATCATTTTGTGTGTCTTGTTGAGTTTCTTATTAATCCCCTTGTCATTCATAGATGTGGGGGAGCTACTGCACGTCATTCTAGGACTGCCCTTTGTGATATTCATACCAGGATATGTGCTTGTTTTTGCGCTTTTCCCCACTAGAAAGTCAGAAAAGGGGATCGATACTGTAGAACGAATTGCATTAAGCATCGGTCTCTCATTAGTAATCGTAGCTCTTATTGGAGTGGGACTTAATTACACGCCCTTTGATATACAACAATCCTCAAGTGGTTTTTGCCTTTTTTTCTTTATAATTAGTGTTGGAGCCGTTGCAATCTATAGATGGATAAAGGCAGCCTCAGACGAGAGATTTTTCCTGTCTATTCACTTGTCATTGACAACACCTAAACATAATGTTGATAAGGTACTTCTTATTATGTTAGTTATAGTAATAGCGCTTACCATCGTTACTTTTGCATATGTTGCAATTACTCCAAAGTCGGCTGAAACCTATACTGAATTTTATTTACTGGGCTCAGATGGTACTTTATCAGACTATCCCCAAAACTTATATGCTGGTGAAAATGCGACGGTGACTGTTGGAATTACCAATCATGAACATCGGCCTGTTGATTACACTATTGAAATCTGGATCCTTAACCAAACAATCTCTTACGAGGGGTTAAAAAATACAACGATATATCATAATGCATGGTTCTTACGCAAAATCAATATCACTTTGCCCTATGAATCCAAAGACACAGAAATGCCATGGACTCCGCAGTGGCTGTATAACTATACGTTTAATATCACAAAAAAAGGAGAGTTTAAAGTGCTGTTTCTTCTTTTTACTGCACCAACTCAAATGTATGTGCGTTATGAAGATTACACAAGCATAATTGAACAAAACATTAACAATGCGTATGAAGAATTGCACCTAAACGTGGGCATTCTCTAATTTTTCTTGATATGTTGTGAAAGCAATGCCTGGATTTATCCCTCATTTGATGGCCGGATGTGCCATGTTTATCATTGGTAGATATTACTTTAGAGACTATTTTGATGGCAGTGACAAAATAAAAGAACGTCTGTTTCTTGCAGTTGTATGCATACTATTTAGTTTCATCCCCGATATCTTTTTAATAGTATATTATTCAACCCACCTTGTTTCGTTTGAAACTGTTCTGCCCTGTCATGAACTTTCCCATGTGCTATGGGGGCCAATTGCTATTGCTTCCCTCCTTATTATTAAATATGGAATACAAACAAAGAGGGAACCAATATGGCTTATGGGTTTTTGGTCAATTGTTATTCATATGATAATGGATGTGCTAGTGCAGGAAAGTGGCATATGGTTCTAAGGAGAATTACGCCCCGTATTATATAATATAAAGCTATAAATATAATAAACATATATTTACTTAGAGCGATTACGTTGAAAAAAAATGTCATATCTCTTGTTAAATTGCCCGATTCAATACTTTCCAAAGTATATTTGAAATTATTTCAGGAGAAGAGTTCTCTTAGCACCTTTCTTTTCCATGGATTATTTCGTGATGAAAAAGAGCGTTCGCCGAATCTTGTTGATCCGCAACCATGGATTACAGTAGAACAATTCCACCAGTTTGTAGAATATTACATAGATCATGGCTACATATTCGTATCACCAGACGACGTTTTATCAGGTTTAAAAGATCATAATAGCTATATTATGATAACATTTGACGATGGCTATTATAACAACGTTCATGCGTTGCCAGTTTTACAAAAATATGATATCCCTGCCATCTTTTTTATTTCTACCAATCACGTGATATATAACAAAGGATTCTGGTGGGACGTTTTGTACAGAGAACGAAAAAAAGCAGGAGGATCAACAAAAGAAATTGTCCGTGAGCAAAACGAATTAAAAACAAAGACTGCCGAAGCCATTGAAGCATATCTTCAGTTAACATTTGGAGAACGATCCCTGGAACCTCATGGAGATATTGATCGACCTTTTACACCTCACGAACTTCAAGAATTTTCTAGAGAGAACAACGTCTTTCTTGGCAATCACACCAGCGATCATGCCATTCTTACCAACTATTGTTCTGATGCTATAAAAGCACAAATATGTAGTGCTCAGGATACTCTTAGTTCAATTACTGGAAGGACTCCTCTGGCTATTTCGTATCCAAACGGAAATTATTCCGATAGGATTATTAAGATATCGCGAGAGGCGGGAATTGAACTAGGGATCGCTATAGGATGCAGAAAAAATTACCTGCCATTTACCGATAAAAATGTAGATAATATGCGTCTTAATAGATTTGATATAACGGGATGTGATAATATCCTTGCACAATGTGAGTTATTCAGATCAGATGTTCTGCTATATCCTTTGATTTTGAATGCATTAAAAAGAGTATAGTATTTTGTGTCGATTGTATACCTAAGAATGACGGATTCAGTTATTCTGATTTGTTGACAATAAGAGCAATGGCAACAGCGGTATCTTCAGAGTGAGACAAGCTTATTTTTACATCGAAGTCGTCTGTGTTCACAATTGTAACAAAAGGAACTCCATTTTTGTTGTTTGCTATCTCGATCTGCTTTGGTAGTAGCTTGATACCGTAGCAAGAGAATGCTTTGATAACTGCTTCTTTTCCAGCAAATCGGACTGCATAATGTTGGTAGGAATGTGCCTTGCTTTCGCAATAAGTGATTTCACGTTCTGTGAATATCTTGCTTAGAATAGCTTTTTTTGAAGCGATATCCCTCTGGAATCGAGAGAGCGCCACACAGTCTATGCCGACTTCCATCTTATCTCCTCAGCAACAGTGGGTTGTGGTGCATCTTTTTATACATCGCTATCTCCTGTGAAAAAATGCCAGTTGTTTTTATCTAAGAGATACGATTCTAATGAAAGATTTGTGTTATATAGCGCTACTATGGCATCATCCTCTTTTGTCATAAAGAAATTAAATTCTTTTAACTTCTTTTGAAATGATTCGTTTCCAAGATAACGAATAACAATGGCTCCCATTCCCTTTGCTTTGATATGTCGTATAAACTCTGTTAACAACACTGTCGGTACTTCCTCCGAGAATTTAAATAACATATCCACAATGTGACAGATATTTTCCTTTATATGATAAACGACATATCCTGCAAGTTCTTTATTCTCGCCCATAAGACAAAAGATATCATACTCTTGTATAGATGGATACTTATATCTCCAGTTGAGAAACTGTGCAGTTCGCTCTCCAATGATAGTAAATTGTTTTGATGTTTCTTGCCAGAACGTATCAAATCTCTCGTCAAAATATTCTGGCATCTCTATGGTATATCTATCATTTCTTTTAGAGTAGTGCTCTTTTGAGATGCTGTTGGCGACAACGTCTGCCATCGTTGAAACTATCCTGTTTTGAAGGATTGGAGGCAGATATTCTTTTGGCACCTTTTCTGTCTTTAATAACTTTATATATCGCTTAAATTTTCCAATTTCTACGTATCCTATTCGTAAAAAAAATGTTCGTGAAAGTTCATTTGGCACTCCATAGATAAAGCTAAATCCAGCATCTCCTACTCTTGATAAAATTTCCTCTTGTAATCTGAGTGCTAGGCCAAATCCTCGATGTTTTTTATCTACAGCAAAATCTCCAGCTATTGCCGCATCCGTTGATTTACCATTCACAAACCATCTTCTTGGAAAAAGAGCTGCTGAACCAGTCACTGTATGAGAAGATTCATATTTCGCCAACCAACAGGAAGCATTTCCGTAGGGACACTGTACATAGTTCCAGTCATATCTTTGTGACGATGCTACGTCTAGATTTCTCTGCAGTATGGGAAGAATATCTTTTTTGTCACGTTGTACATCAGCTTTAATGATGGTATAACTATTCATTTTATTCCTAACTTCTGTTGCACAAAGGCAACTGTTTTTTGGTCTTCGATTTTGTTAATTCTCTCTAATGCTGATTCTCGGTCCAAGTGTCCCTCTCGAACCAAGTTTGCTAATTCAAATGCATAGGGATGAAAATGAAATTGTTTCTTATGTACGACGTTTGCAAATGAATTCAGCAGGCAATTGGTGGAGTTCGCATCCGTGTCTTGAGGTGCTTTCCACCCGTATTGACATATTTCTCGGTATACTCTTTTTTCGTCGTACTCTAAAAACGCCAGGGGATGGATATTATATGGAAAGCGATACGAACCATCAAAATGCTTTTCCTCAAGGAAATAGGGGCTTATCTCATCTCCAACGATTTGATGCAGTGGTTGAAAGATTGCTTTTTGCATCATCTTTATCAGTTGAGCGTTGTTTTTCATGATTGATGAAGTAATGGGTGCTTGGCCCGGCGACCAGCCAAATGCAATAAAGGGAATATCTTTTTCGAGCGCGGTACGAAGGGCGCTGAATTTTACGATTCCCATGCAAGATGTACAAATCGTACTCGACCGTTCAATGGTTTTTACGGCATATGGATTGTTGGTTGAACATTCGTAAAAAATTTTTTTAAGGACATCAAAACGGGGTTTGAGAGTGATATGATCGATTCCCAAATTTTCCATCACCGTTCTGATATTCTTGAACGCCTGTTCTGAAAGAAATCCATTATCAAAAGTAATAGCAAGAATGTTTAAGCCATATGTTTCCTTCAATTTGATGGTGGTGTAAGTACTATCTTTGCCACCACTATAACACATTAGAGCATCGTAACTACTTTTTCCTTTGTACTCTTTAATCAACTCCTCAAATTTTTGTTTGCACACGGTCTTTTTATCTTTTAGATGATGTATGCCCTTAAATTCAAGACAGAAGTTACAGATCCCATTCTCATTAATTCTGATTCCTGGAAAGGTTTCAGGTAATATGCATTTAAGACAGCGTTTCATTTCCCCCCTCCGTATTTTCCTGATCAAGTGTTGGAGGTAGTTTTCTTAAGTGTTTTGTAGCAGTATATTTGCTTGCGAAATCCCTGAATGCCCGTTGTACTTGTTGCTCCTCTAAATTCATTGCTTTGCACACTTCAGACACTTCGATATTGTTTTCCCACGCGTACAACAAAGGGTCAAGGAGATCATAGGGGATACGAAAATAGAATTCCTCATCACTTACCTGAAAACTAAAAGTGTCTGGACTTGGTGATCTTTCTATGATCTCTGGGATCACGCCCGTATAATTCGAGAGCTGGTACACCTGTGTTTTATACAGGTGAGATAGAGGCTCGATATCAACTCCGCCATCTCCATACTTAACAAAAAAGCCCTGTAATAATTCAGTTTTGTTGGTTGTACCGCATACAAGATAATTTTTCATTTCTGCGTAATAATATAAATACATCATCCGTGTTCGCTGTTTGGTATCCGTAGCAGCGACAATACCGTTAAGTGCTTTTTTATTAAGTCGAAATGACCTTACGTTACCTTTGTTATCCTCTATTATTAATGTGAAAACGTTGTATGCACCCTTGGATAACAAATCAGAAGGCAAGGTAATTTTTACTCTATGTTTGATTGAGTAATCTGGATAAATTTTTTTAATAAACTCATCTCTTTTCTTATATGTTCCAACTTTCTCAAGAACCGTAGTTATGTCAACGATCTCTATTTCGATTCCTAATTTTTCTGCTTGTTTTTTGGCATACATAATACTTACTGGGTTAGATTCTTTTTCTGGAAGTAGTACACCAAATACCCTATCCTTTCCAAGTGCCCGCACACATAACTCAGCGGCAAGAGCAGAGTCGATGCCACCACTCAACCCTATTACTATGCCATCTCGCTTCATTGAGTCTGTTTGTTGTTTGATGAATGAACAAACCTGATCAATCTCCTTTTTGCAATCAAGTTTTAGAATCTCTTTTTGAAACGTCATTATCATATTACTCCTATACTAAAGTTGTAAGTTCATACTCCAGTTGTCTCAGCTAAATACTTTAAATGTATCTTTCCACTCGGTGTCTTTGGTAGCTGTTGATGAATTTCTACATATTTGGGGATCATGAATTGTTCTAGGTGTTTAGAGCATTGTAGAAGAATGCCCTTTTTAGATATGGATGAGCCTTCCCTCAACGAGACGACAGCTTTTATTGCTTGTCCAACTATTTTATCTGGTACTCCGACCACGCCCGCCTCAAGAACGTCATCTATTTCATAAAGCACATTTTCTACTTCTTTTGGACTGACCAACCCTCCCGCCGTCTTAATCATGTCATCTTTCCGAGCAACGAAATAAAGGTAATTTTCATCATCCATTTTAAATAAATCTCCTGTAAACAAATTTTTTTCTCCAGGGTAATCTCCTTGCTTTAGTTTTTTTGCAGTCTCCTCAGGGCGATTCCAGTACCCTTTCATCACGTTTGCACCTCTCACTACTAGCTCGCCAATCTCTCCCGGATTCGTGATCCTTTCTCCGACTTCGTTTACAAGATAGACCTCAGTATCAGGTATCGCCTTTCCGACAGAGGTTGGTCTTTTTGAGAGTTCCCCGGGTGGTAGGTAGGTCGCCCGCTTACATTCGGTAAGGCCATACATAGAATAGATTTTGGTTTTGGGGAATATTTCCTGAAGTCTGACTATATGTTTTACTGGTAATGTTTGAGCAGTGCTCGTGATATATCGTAATTTGGAAAAGTCGTAGGAATCTAAATTTTTCAATTTCAAAAGAATAGCAGCAATTGCAGGTACAAGAGGAAAACCCGTAATCTTCTCTTTAACAATCACGTCGATGATTTGGTAAGGATACAGGAATGACTTCTCCAAGAATGCTGTTCCCCCAAATTTTATAGCCATTAGAATTTGATAGAGCCCATAGTCAAAAGAAAGAGGAAGACAATTAAGAATGATGTCTTGGCTTGTGTTCTCTAAGTACGTAATAATAGAATTTGCGGCAGTTACCATATTCTGGTGTGTAAGCATGACGCCTTTGGGGTTACCTGTTGAACCAGAAGTATATATCAAACTTGCTAAATCAATGCTTATACAATTACTCCGAGGGCAGGATGTTGGATGCTGTAACGCCTCGTTGAAAGAAACCAACGTGGGGTTGTTGCGGGAATATTCATCGGTTACCAGTATCGTGGCTAACTCAGAGCAATGCAAAATAGTCTGGGAGACTTCCTCAAGGTGTCTTTCGTCTGTTATCAATATTTTAGCTTGGCAATCATTTAGAATATATTGTAATTTTTTTGCTTTCACTTGAGGATGTATTATCACAAAAACGCCTGAAGCTTTTAATGCTCCAAAGAGAGATACGACTGATTCGACAGAATTTTCAAGGTATATTGCAACCCTATCTTGCTTTTGTAAACCATAAAATATTAATGCATTTGCTAGGGAGTTGGCGGCCTGTTCTAGTTCGAGAAAAGATGCCCTCTTGTTCTGACTAATCAATGCCATTTTGTTTGAGAATCTTTTTGCGCTTTGCTCCAAGAATTTATTTACCAACATGTCCAATCTTCTTTGTTATATAGGTAGTTATTTTATTCAAAGAATCCAAGTTATCGGGAACTAGTTCATCGTCTTCTACAGTAATATTAAACGTCTCCTCGATGTAACTTACCAGCTCCAATACTCCTGTCGAATCGATAATCCCTTTTTCCATGAACGAATCATTTTTATTAAGGACTGTTGAACCATTGCCTAGTCGAAAGTTATCGCGGATAAATAGTTGTAATTTTCCCCTAATTTCGTCTTCGTCTCTTTTGTGTACTTTTATCATTACGAATCCTCTCACAACTAATATTTGATGAATTTGGAACCCTGTTTACGTATCTTCTAAGTACCTCTTCTAAATTATAAAAAAAGGTAATGTTCTGAATTTTTTTCGGGTACATTCCACTTTCTCCCTTATATTCTTCCGCTTCTGATTCAGATTGAATATTTCTAGTATTAAGCACTATGATTTTTTTTACGGTCAATAGTCATAAATCATCATCTTTATTAATTATATAGTATATTATTTTTATCATAAAAATAGAAAAGATAATCTCACACAATTGTGCTCAATAAGAACAACTTTAATGAAAATATTTAAATATAAACTTTATTTTATTGATAATAATATTAATTTATGTTTGTGGGGGCTTGTCGTATAACGCGCATCTATCCATCGAGACTGTGTAATGGGAGGATAATCGAGTGAAAGAGGCAACCCCTCTTCGTACTCTTGCTTTGATTCCATGCTACAACGAGGCGTCTACTATTGGTAGCATGGTAATCAAAAGTAGACGCTATGTAACTGAGGTGTTAGTTGTTGATGATGGTAGTGTCGACGATACTGCTAAAGTGGCCAGAGATGCAGGGGCAGTTGTCATTTCTCATAAAACAAATTGTGGAAAATGTCTCGCCATCAAAACAGGATTCAGATATGCATTACGGAAAAATTTTGATTATGTGGTTACCATCGATGGTGATGGACAACACAATCCTGACGAAATATCGATAGTTTTGGGAGACTTAATGAATAATGGCCATGACATAACTCTGGGCCTTAGATCAGGTGTTAACACTGAAATGCCAGCTTGGCGAAAAGTAGGAAAACGAGTCTTAGATTACGCGACTGGTTTTGGTAATGGCGGATACGTCACTGATAGTCAATGTGGTTTTCGTGCATTCAACAATAGAGCAATTAGAGCGATCACTCCAAAATTAAATGGTGAGGCATTTAGTGTCGAAAGTGAACAGTTGATTCGAGCTCATGAGTTGGGGTTGGAAGTAACTCATGCGAATATTACTTGTAAGTACAAAGATTTAGATACATCCACAAAAAATCCTGCCTCACATGGTTTTTCTGTGCTACGTTATATCATTTGGCTTATCGCCGAGAGACGACCTTTGCTTTTCATAGGTGTTCCTGGTTTTGTTCTATCGATAGTTGGTATTTTTTTAGGAATACTTACGTTACAAAGTTATAATCATACCGGTTTTTTTTCTATTCCTTACGCTCTTCTTTGTAGCGTTTTTTTGATTGTTGGTGCACTTGCAATGTTCATGGGAATGATGTTGAACGTTCTTCCCCACATAATTAAACAAGCGAGAGGACAGGAAGAATACAATGATGCCTTCAGATAAGTATGACCATTTTTTGATACAGGATATAATCAGAACAACGGATTTGACGATAGACCAATGTAGAATACATGCTACTGAGCCAACTGGGGAACCATCATGAAGATTGCGATGGTAACCGAGTATTTGGCTCCTGAAGGACTGCCTCGCTTTGGAGGGGTTGATGCCAGAACTGTTAATCTAGCCAGACACTTGACAAGAAAGAATGACGTTCATATTATTACAACGTTTGTTGAAGGCGGAAATAGAGTAGAGCACTTTGATGGGGTTACCATACATAGAGTTGGTAAAAAAAGAAAATTCACTCAGAGAGGTGATTTTTTTCAACGATTGCAATTTACTCACCAAGTACGTTCCGAGGTTATACGACTGCAACCAGACATTGTGGATGGTAGTGGGTTTGTTTCATATGCGGGTAGTTACAGAGGAGCTGAAAACATAGGAGTTCCCTCTGTTGCGACAATTCATGAGGTTTGGCAGGGGGAATGGTTTCAAAACATGGGACTGATTAATGGTTTTGCTGGGCACATTTTGGAAAATCAATACCTCCGATACAATTTTAGCGGATATATTTCGGTGAGTAAGTTCACAAAAAAAAGATTGATGGAGAAGATTGGTATCGAAAAAGAGAGAATTGCGGTCGTATACAACGGAATCGATTTGGATTTATTCAACAAAACTATTGCTGATGGAAAATATCCTGAACCAACGATAGTAACTGCATGTCGGTTAGTTCCATATAAAAGAGTTGATGATCTACTTAGAGCAGTACAACTCTTGAGAATAGATCATCCAGATGTACATCTAAAAATTATCGGCGATGGTCCCCACAAAACGTATCTTAAAAACTTATCAAAACACTTGAAAATTGAAAATAACATTGATTTTCTTGGTAGACTAAACGATATAACGGATGTGATTAAAGTCATGAAAAAATCACATGTGTTTGCATTGCCAAGTATAGTTGAAGGTTTTGGGATGGTTATTGTTGAGGCCATGGCTGCAGGCATTCCTTATGTCGCATCGGATATTCCACCGATTCATGAAGTGACTGACGGCGGTGTGGGTGGTGCACTATGTCAACCAAAAAACTATGAGGATCTTGCAGCAAAACTACACTTCTTCTTGAATGACGACTTAGAACAGACTAATGCCATCCAAAAAGAAAGGATCAATCATGTTAGGAGGTATGAATGGCAAAAGTTAGCGTCAGGCATTGAACAATGGTATGAGGCTCTCTGTGGGGGTAACGCTTAGATGAAAATTTGCCTAGCATTTTCACCAGGCGGTCATTTCATAGAGATGAAAAGATTGATAGATGCATTCAAGGACCATGATGTTTTTTTTGCAACAATTAAAACAAGAACAACAAGCAATCTAGCTCCTGCGTATTATCTTAGAGACAGCAGCGGATTAACAAAGATCCACATGATTCGTAATATGTTCATGGTGTCTCTTCAAAGCTTGCGGATCATTTTGCAGGAGCGACCTCGGGTAATCGCGAGTACAGGAGCAGACGTTACTATACCTCTCTGTTATCTTGGTAAATTGTTTGGTGCGAAAGTTATCTTTATCGAGAGCATATGCAGAATAAATGATCTTTCTTCATCCGGAAAACTAGTGTATCCGATTGCAAATCTCTTTTTAATTCAATGGAAAACGTTAACAAAAAAATATCGTAGAGCCAAATATTGGGGGAATATTCTATGATACTTGTTACAGTTGGCATGCATTCACAAGGATTTGATCGATTGATTAAAAAGATGGATGAACTTGCTGGAAAAACAAATGAAGAGGTAATAATGCAAATTGGTTCATCGTCTTATATGCCAAAAAATGCAAAATACTTTTTTTTTAAAGATTCACAAGACATGCAAGCATTGATTAAAAAAGCAAGGCTTGTGGTTTGTCACGGTGGTGCTGGAACAATACTTACAGTAATGGATGAGAATGTCCCTCTTGTTGCAGTTCCCCGGTTAAAGAAGTACCATGAGGCAATCGATGACCATCAAATCGAACTTGTTGAGTATCTGGCAAAAGATGGAACAATAACGGCAGTGTATGATTTTGAAGCACTATCGAGCGTCCTAGATGAAACCTTCAATACTTCTTCTGTTACTATAAAAAAAGACAACACGTTAGCGGGAGCAATCAAGGTGTATCTTACTACACTGACGGGATGAGTTCATTGGTGATGCTATGCATGTATGTAATGTAATATCTACTCCTTATCCTCCTTGGGAAGGAATAGGACAGTATATTCGCGGGTACAGTACTAAATTACTCGAAAAGGGTCATCAGGTTACTATCATCACTCGAGGCCCTTGGAAAAAAACACAACGAGAGACTATCGATGGCATTGAACTCATTAAAGTCCCATTTTTCCCTCTTTATCCTTTCTACATTCATTTGCACGGTCTTTTTGTTAATAACCTCTTTAAGTCTCTCGAGCCACAGGTAGACATCGTTCACATTCATTCACCATTATCTCCTTTAGTAAAAACGTCTCTTCCTGTGATAGTGACTATTCATTCCCCACTGCTTTCAGACAGCGAACATGTCGAGGTGAGATCACTTTCTTCACTGTTAACAAAAATTTCTGCACGACTGGTGAGTTACCCATTGGAATTAAAATTAATCAACGCTTCAGATATGGTAACAACGGTATCTAACTCCGTTGCCCAAGAACTACAGAGCTATCAGTTGGATCCAAAGACAGTACGAATACTCTATAATGGTGTTGACGAGACGTTCTTTTCACCACAGCCTAATAAACAATGTGGAGGAACTAAAAACATTTTGTATGTGGGCCGTATAACCCGCGAAAAAGGATTATTTGATCTTATCGAGGCGGGCAGGTACATTTGCGATAAACGATCTGATGTACATTTTACTTGTGTAGGTAACGGAAAGGAACTTGGCATATTAAAACAAAACACAAGAACAAGGGGGCTTGAAGATAAATTTACGTTTACTGGACAAGTTGATAAAAAAAGACTTTTAAAACTATACCACGACGCAGATATCTTTGTTTTTCCTTCGTATCATGAAGGATTCCCAACGGTACTTCTGGAAGCCATGGCTTGTGGTTTACCTATTGTAGCAACAGATGTCAACGGAAATCGAGATGTGCTATCTGCTGGAAAAAATGGCGTTTTAGTGCCTCCAAAATCTCCGAAAGGAATGGCAGAAGCTATACTTACTCTTATCGAAAATGAACCGCTTGCAGATACGCTGGGTACACATGCAAGAAAAACAGTAGAGGAAAATTATACCTGGGATATAGTAACAAACAGGATTTTGGAATGTTACTATTTGCTTGATGGACGAAGATCGTGAAGGGGAAAGTGTATGAATATTATGTGGATTAACAAGATATCAAGCAAGGAATATTGGAGGACTACTCAGGTTGGTCTTTCTAATAGCTTGAGAAAAAGAAAACATCACGTAACCCTAGTGATGGCAAGAGAGATCGGAGAAAAAAAACCCGCAGATAAAGAAACCATCTATCTTCCGACAATACCGTATCCTGTTTTGTCTGGACTTTTTTTTGGTTTATTACTCTTCTTCTCCTTTCCCTTTTTCATTCGAAATCAGAAGCCAGACATAATTATCATCGATGGAACATCGGTATGGCTTCCCTTTACATTAACGCTAAAACTGTTCCATGTTCCCCTAGTAATGGATATCAGAACATTGCCGATAAAAAAGAAGAGCCCCCCACTCTTTGATATTTGCCTCTATTTTAGTAAATATGTAACAAATGCATTAACGACTATCACTCCCGAGTTAGCAGCCGTACTGAGAACAAAATATGATCTTGATGGTCAAAAAATTGGCATTTGGTCATCGGGAGTTTCTCTCGAAGATTTTACGGTATCGTGCAGCAAGACCGCTGCCACTCCTTATCATCCAGATAAGTTTGTGATACTTCACCACGGATCCTATTCGTCTACACGAGGGGTAAAAAATTTAATAATGTCAATAGGACAGATACAAGATGCTTTAAGAAAAAGAATTGAATTGATACTCATTGGAGTGCATGAAAAAGATCAAAAAGAATTTTTACAACTATGTAATGAAGAAGGCATTACAGAACAAGTCACAATCATGTCACGAGTTCCATATCGAGACATACCTTCATATATTCAATCGTCAGATATTGGTGTTATTCCTCTCCCCCCAGATAGGGACTACTGGAAAGTCAGCGTACCATTAAAAACTCTCGAATACATGGCAATGGAGAAACCAATAATAGCGACTGCCATTCCTTTTCATCAAAGGATTTTTGAACAAGGGAACTGTGGCGTACTCCTTGATACTAATAATCCAAAAGCCTTGGTTCATGCAATTACGTATTTGTACCGACACCGAGAAGAGTTAACCAAAATGGGAAGAGTAGGCAGAGAACTTGTTTCTAATCATTATACGTGGGATTGCATTGCATCCGAATTCGAACAATTCATAAAAACCGTCTTGGTGGATTTTCAAGATGAATCGTAAACAGATTAGCTACTGTGGCGGCATATGCTTTTTCGTTGGGTTACTCCTGATATTAATCTCCTGGCATTTTACATATCCCATATCAATGGCAGAATCGGAGGAGGTTCTTTTCACTCAGTTTTTCCCTTCAATCTGGCCAGGAATTGTCATATCATTGATAGGTTTATTTTTAGCAGGATATTATTCTGAACGGAAGGGCATCAAGGCGATTTGCGCCTCGCTGTTTCCGCTCCTCCTCTATTCTTATGTGTATTATTTCTCTTATGTACCAACGTCAGATGGTGGTGTTGCTAAAGCAATGTTTGAAATTTTTCATCAAACAGGCATCAATCCTACTATCGAGTCATACTTTCACTATCCCATTTATTTTACCTTGAATGAGATGGCAGGACAATTCCTTGGACTCGGTGCTGATGGTCTTGCAGCCATTTTTTTCACTATTTTTGGCAGTCTCATTGCAGTGTATCTCTATCTATTCTTCTCTAAGCATACACGACGTATTTCACATGGTGTTGCCTTTCTTGTTGTACCTCTTTATTTTCTCGCGATATTTACGTATCTTAATTACCAATGGGTTCCTCAAACACTAGCCCTTGTTTTATTTATACTTTTATTGATTCTCTTCGATCGAAAAGAAAATGTATACAAATCTTTGAGCATCGTTGTATTTACTGCTTTGGTTTTTACTCATGTGTTCATCCCTGTAATCTTTCTACTTTTTTTAGGATTGTCTTCATTTAAAAAGAAAGAATTTAGAAACAGTTTTCTTCTCACGACCTCAATTTATGTTTTAGTTTTGATGTATTATGCAACCTTCTATCTCCCTGGGATTATAGATGCATTTAGACAAACGATTTATGGATTCGGAGAGGAATATGCAATTAATTTATCGAGATCTTTTATGGAGCCAGAAGGATCAATAGATCAACTTATTAGTATGGTAAATAGAATGAGGATTCCCTTAATTTGGATCGTGTTATCCGTAGGTCTTTTCTTTTCATTCATTAAAAGAAAACTTGATTATCAAGTAATTCTTTTGGGGATGACAGGAGGATTCTATTTTGGCGTTGGTTTATTCTATTCTGTCCTTGGAACTCGTGCATTACAAGTGTTGTGCATCTCCTTGGTTGCGGGCGTAGGATTCTTTATCACTCGGTGGAAAAAACCAACGCTTGTGTTCATTTCCATTCTTCTCATCCTCTCCGTCTCTGGACCAATGAGGAGTGCCTACGATACGTATCTCTTTCAACAGGGGGAAGAAGAGGATGCTTGTAACTTTTTAGCCAGCACTCTACCCACAGAACAACCAACGAAATTGGGAATGGGCGGAATCAACTTTGGTTATTTCACTAAGAAGCACGAGTATCTATGTAGAGAGGTAAACACTAGTTCGGTCTGGGTTGTAGTCCCAGAAAATCCCGAATTTTATACTGTGTTCAATGTTTCAATGGGGGAACATATGGGCATACTGTACAATCCTTCTCTGGAAAAAGAAATTGCTTCATTTGGGCTGGAGATGACCAGGATTGATGAAATTAAAGGTCAGATGTTGTTACATAATAAAATCTATGTCTGTGGCAAGACTTTTGTTGTTACATCACAACAAACATTAGATTAAGAGGATAGTAAGCATATGAAAAAACGTGTCAAATTAATATTGCTTGGGGTGCGCTTTTATTATTGGGGGGTGTTCCCTTGTGGTGACTCGAGGCGATAGGGATGATTGTTGACTATATCAAACGACGGTGGATAAAAAGAAGCTCGAATGCATATATTTCCCATCTGAGAAAAAAAGGCATAAGGATTGGAGAGAACGTTCATTTTTATGGGAATTTACAGTTAGTGTCAATTGATGTTACGCGCCCCTCGTTGGTTAAGATCAGCAATAATGTTGAGATTGTAGCTCCCTTTGATCTTAGCACTCATGGGTTTGAATGGGCAGTCTTTAGAGAAAAGTACCACGAAATTGTTGCTTCCTCTGGAAAAGTAACCATTGGTAATAACGTATATATCGGAGCGAATGTTGTCATTTTAAAAGGTTCTTGCATTGGAGATAATGTTATCATCGGTGCAAAATCTCTCGTTAACAAAGACATTCCCTCCAACTGTGTTGCGGCAGGAGTACCTGCTAAAAAAATCATGGACCTTGATGACTATTTCAAAAAACGGAAAAGAGAGTGTCTCGATGAGGCAAAAGAATATGCCTTGTCTATCTATGAGGTCTTTGGAAGGTTGCCCGTAGAAGAAGATTTCTTTGAATTTTTTCATCTCTTTCTTGAAAGGGATCAACAGTCCATTTCTGCCTTTAATGATAAATTGATATTGAAAATGAAACGAGAAAAAAGAACCGGTATGAGTGTACAGAGTCAGTTGAGTAGTGCATTCGAACAATTTTTAATGTCACAACCGCAATATGACTCCTTTGATGATTTTCTAGCAGATGCTGGAATTCCTCTCAAAAAAAGAAAACGTAAGTGATACTGGAAAACAGGTGACCGTGTCTTCGTGAACAGATTGTTCTTCTATTTCTTTCTTATTAATTTGTTGATTAATGGTATTTTTATACCCGCTTTTTGTTCTATCAACTCAACGATTATGAGATCTTCTTCTCCAAAAAGTTTAAAGAGAACGAGAAAGACAAAGAACAATAGATACGAACATATGACGATCATGATTTGACCAAACATGGTAAATGTGATGGGCAAATGGTGTATTACTACATAAGTTAGGACCATCATGATTACAAATATAGCAAGCATTTTAGCATACAATTGTTTGATTGGCTGCATCTTTGATATTGTATATAGATAGGTTAGTTCAACTACACTAAGAAGTATCAATGAGCCTCCTGTTGCCAGAGCAGCACCTGAAATGCCATAGAGCGGTATCAAGGACAAATTTAATGTAATATTTACTATAGCGGCACTGGCAACGATATACATAAGTTGTCTTGTTTTTCCTAGCATCACTATTGATCCACTGATGGGGCCTAGACATATACGTATCGCATAGGCAATGAAAAGGAGGAACAGAGGAAACATCGCTTCCGCATAGTTATTGCCAAAAAGAAGAGAGACTACTACTGTTGGTTGAAGCAACACTAGCATAATAAGCGGAGATGTTATTAAAAAAATCCATTTAGTACTGGTTTGATAAAGCTCTTTTAATTCTAACTTTTTATTTGCCCCATAGAGTTTCGTGCCGACTGGCTGATAGATAAACATGATGCTGATCAGGAAGATATTAAGATATGAGGAAATGGTGGCAGCAGCATTGTATATCCCCACGTGGTACTCTCCCATGGAGAAACCAATCATGAATTTATCTGTGGCCTGAAGAATGAACCAAGACATACTACTAAATACCAGCGGGATTGAAAAAAGTAGCAACTCTTTTTTAACAGAACCGCCTGATCGGTTAACTTTTATCTCTTGAGGAATTCTTTTCTTGAAATAAAGAACAGCTATGAAAAACACAAAGAGGGTATTGGCGGTGATTGCCCAGAAGATATAATCAATTGTAAGTCCAAGTACAATTACAGGGACAATAAACAGCAGTTTCCCCCCATTCAATAGGAGGTGAGAAAAAATCACATTTTCTTTCGCTCGATCAAATCCTCTAAAGATAATCACAATAATGCCAATAAGAATCCAAAAAGGTAAGCCAAAAGCAAGGATTTTCAACGCATGGCTTAGTTCATAATTATGGAACATATTTAAACTAATACAATCGGCGGATACAAAAAGAAAGATGCTAGCAAAAATGCCCGAAATCAGTATACATTCTAATGAGGAGAGTATTGTTTCCTTCACTCGGCTATAGTCTTTTTTACTGCGATAAAATGCAATGTTTCTAGAGCAGCCGTCGTCTAAACCTAGAAATGATATCTGCACTAAAAAAAGAAAAGTTGTCATTGCTAATGCATATATGCCAAATTCAGCAGGAGAATAGGATCGTGCGATGATAATAGGGAATATTGCTGCTAAAATCGACCCTATGATTGTGCCAATGAGTATGATGCCTGTCCCCTTTGCAACAAGCTGTAGTGAATCATTAACAAGTTTTTTATCATACGTCTGATCAGAGGTAGACGAATCTTTTCTCCTCTGTTTCATTTTCACGTTCATTGTTCTCCATACTGTTACGTTTACTTTTTTATTTAGTCACTCGTGACTGTTGTAGCCAGGCCATTGTCTCAGCAAGTCCCTTACTAAGGTTGACCCTAGGTTTGAAGTGTAGTTTTTCTTGTACGAGAGAAATATCTGCTTGAGATGATAGTATATCTTCCCGTTGCTTGTCCGTATACGC
The DNA here is from genome assembly GCA_964638175.1 of uncultured Thermoplasmatales archaeon. Lineage (GTDB taxonomy): Archaea > Thermoplasmatota > E2 > DHVEG-1 > DHVEG-1 > JAFGDG01. Next base: position 41,461 of record CAZWZY010000004.1, read on the forward strand.
CAGCTTTGTCTGTGCATTACCTGTCTTCATGATTAAGTGGGCAAGATTTGCTATTGAAACCTGCTCTCCACTTCCTATATTAAAAACCCCACTTACGTTATGAGTTGCCGCTAAAATATTAGCATTGACCACATCTGAAACAAAGATAAAATCTCTTGTTTGTTCACCAGTACCATAAATCACAAGAGGGCGATCCCGTAATAAGTTATGCATAAATTTTGGAATGACTGCAGCATAGTCACTGAATGGATTTTGGTAGGGACCGTATACATTGAAATATCGTAAACATGCTGTTTGTAGATCGTAAAGACTACTATACAACGAACAATATTGTTCTCCTATAAGTTTACTTGTAGCATATGGAGAAATTGGATGTACTGGCATGCTTTCTTTTAGGGGTAAGTTTTCTTCCGAAGGATTTCCATAGACTGCACAAGACGAACTGAATACGATCTTGTTAATTGCGTTTTCTTTTGATGCTTGTAGCACGTTTAGCGTTCCAGTGACATTTACTTCGTTGGTAGTCAATGGATCGCGTATGCTCTGTGGTACACTAGCAATTGCTGCTAAATGAAACACGACATCGATATCACTCAATACTTTTTGTAAAAGAGTGTAGTCGGTAACACATCCCTGTATAAACTCTATCTTTTTTGTTTCTACTAGATCCTTGATGTTATGATACTTCCCAGAGGAAAGATCATCAATAACAATGACTTGGTTGTCGTGTGCTGATAATGCTCTTGCAAGATTGGACCCGATGAATCCTGCCCCTCCAGTAATAACAATCCGCTTTCCTTTCAGTTCATTCATATGTAGCACTTAATCTAAGCTATAGAGTATTTTATTATTAAACATATTAAATATTTTTCTATATATAATTTTTACTGCAAACTCTGTAATAAAAGTGTATATTATCTTTTGATTTTCGCCAAACAAGAACAGCAATATTATTTTAAAATAGCCCCGTCCAGATTCGAACTGGAGTCGCTGGCTCCAAAGGCCAACATGATTGACCGCTACACTACGGGGCTATAGGATGTTGATGTACGGTCTGGATTAGAGTTTTCCTATATAACTTTGCTGTCCTCAAAGCATTTATAAGACTGGCATCATGTCTGACTGTTGAGGTCCGAATATGGTTGATGATAAATTGCTCGATACCATTTCACAGCTCTTGAAGACGCGTAACCTCTCTGTTGCGACCGCAGAGTCATGCACTGGCGGGCTTATTGCACATACCTTGACAAATATCTCAGGAAGTTCTGATTATTTTGATCGAGGCGTGGTGAGCTACAGCGATAATGCGAAGAGAGAATTATTAGAGGTCCCTCAAGAGCTATTGGACAAATACGGAGCAGTCAGTAAAGAAGTGGCACAGGCTATGGCCGAGGGCATTCGTGCCCGTTCAAACGCTACAATTGGTCTTTCAGCTACTGGCATTGCAGGGCCAACTGGCGGCACCAAGAAAAAGCCTGTTGGGTTAGTGTACATTGCGGTAGCAACCAAAGAAAAAACTGAGGTAAAACAATGTCATTTTTCAGGAAATCGTCTGGAAAACAAGGAAAGTACCTGTGCTGCTGCATTGGAATTGCTCTTACACGTTCTTGGCTCCCATTCACTATAGCCCCCCATACTTTCTAAAGATAAAACATTTAAATAGTTATGATGTACCGCTACCTATGAGAATTGCGCATATCTCTGATATTCATTGTAACTTTGGTACCGATTTTAACAAAGACATGTACGACAAAGCAGTGAAACAAGTCAATACATCAGATGCTGATTTGGTATTTATTTCTGGTGATCTGACAACGTGGGGACTGCTTTCCGAATATGAATTTGCCCAAGAACAACTAAAATCAATTCTCCCTCGTGTAGCTATTGTTCCTGGCAATCATGATGAGCGCAATTTAGGATACAAATTATTTCCCGAATTTTTTGGTGAAACAGATTTTATTCATACCTTTGATAAGCTCAATTTGGTTGGTCTTGCTTCAAGTGAGCCTGATAAAGATGATGGTCGTCTTGGCCGTGGTCGGCACAAACTCATTGAAAAAAGTGTCAAGAAAAATAAGCATACAATTATCGGCTTTCACCATCATGTGATCCCCATCCCTAATTCAGGAAGGGAAGCAAATATCATTGAGGATGCGGGCGAAACCTTAGATATTTTATTAAAAAATGAAATACCGCTGGTGTTAATGGGGCATCGACATGTTCCCTTCGCCGTCAAGATCCATAAAACACTTCTTGTTAATGCAGGAACCTTTTCCTGCACTCGCACTCGAGCACATTTTGGCAATACCTTCAATATCATTGACATTGACCACGACAAAATCGAAGTCACGGTCGTTGATATCGCAAAAGAAACGCAGAAAAAAATGATAGAATTTGATCTTGCTGGCGGGTGCTGTGAAAATAGATATTATGATACTCAATAAACTATAGAGATTTTTTATGTTGAAATTTTCGTAATACTTTTCTATATAGTTTCTATACCACTCTATATTAACTAAATATTTATTACAGGGCGGAGGTCTTTGGTGGATCCTATTTGGTTGATTATTGGTGGAGCTAGCGCCATTGCCTTTTATATGGCCTGGAGCATCGGCGCAAACGACGTAGCAAACTCTATGTCAACTGCCGTAGGAGCAAAGGCAATCACCCATAAACAAGCAGTGGTAATCGCCGGGGTTCTCGTCTTTTTAGGTGCTGTGTTCGTTGGGCCACATGTTGCCCAAACCATAAAATCAGAAATAATACATGTTGAGAGCATACCATCAAATCTTCTACTTCTAGGTTTTGTATCTTCTCTACTAGCTGCAGCAATATGGGCTACACTTTCAACATGGAAAGAAATGCCCATTTCAACTACTCATTCAATAATCGGTGCGCTCATGGGGTTCGGGATAGTTGTAGGCGGCGTAAGCTCGGTGAATTGGTTAAAAATTGGATCTGTCATAGCAAGTTGGGTGTTGTCCCCAGTTGTTGGTTGCATCATTGCGTTCTTTGTTTTTAAAATAATTGTACGGCTTATTTTTGCCAAAGAAGAACCAGTTAGCGCTGCAAAGATTGTGGGTCCAATAATTATTGGATTGACGGGTTTTTTGGTTTCCACTTCATTATTATTTAAAACGTCTATATGTGACCAATATACTATTTCAGATACCCATGGCATAGTTATTTCAATACTAGTAGCAATAATCATTGGTATCGTCGGCATCATTCTATTAAGAAACGTACAAGCTAAAAAAGAAGAAGATTATTTCACGGTAGAGAGTATTTTTAGGAAATTGCAAGTGGGAACTTCGTGTTACGTTGCATTTTCTATTGGTGCCAATGATGTGGCAAATGCCATTGGGCCTGTTGCGGGAATAATACCTTTAGCAGAAAATGGCGCGCTAAGCTCCGAAGCATCCATACCGTTTGGTCTGCTATTGCTTGGTGGAATCGGTATCGCTTTTGGTGCATTGACCTGGGGAAGACGTGTGATGAAAACGGTAGGGGAACGAATTACCAGTTTGACCAACACTCGAGGCTTTTCAGTAGATTTTGGCGCAGCAACAACGGTGTTAGTTGCATCACGGCTCGGTATGCCCATCTCTACATCACACACTGTTGTTGGTGCAGTTATTGGCGTGGGTCTTGCACGAGGCCTGGAGGCAGTTGATTTACGTGTGATTAAAAAAATAGTTGTATCTTGGTTGTTGACTCTGCCGATAGCGGCAGGTACTTCAATAGGAATATTCTTAGTCTTAAGAACAATATTTGTATGAGGTGGGTGAAAAAATGACTGAAGAAGAGAATCACTTTCGAGCACCTTTAACTGACACCTTTAGAAGAAAATCTCCTTTTTCTCAGCTATTGGACCATATGTGTAAAGTTGAAGAGGGAATCTCGCTATTGGGCGAAGGGTTAATAAAATACTATAAAGGAGAATATGGCGGGTTTTCTGAACTAGCAAAAAAAGTTTCAAAAATTGAACACGAGGCAGATTTAATAAAAAGCAGCATACGAAGTCATTTGCCCTCTTCCCTGTTGATGCCTGTTGACAAAGGTAGGTTTTTGTGGACGCTTCGAGAACAAGATGCAATTCTCGATCATGCAGAAAATCTCTCTGAAATGCTTGATATGCGACATACAAAAATTCCAAAAGAACTCCAACAGCTTTTTATTGATCATACAAAACAAGTAATGAAAACCGTTTGTACAATGGAAGTTGCTGTTCAAAACATTAGAGATCTAGTTGAAACTGGTTTTGTTAAACGCGAACGAGAACAAACTAAACAATACATTAAAGATGTTCATGATTGTGAATGGAAAGCAGATCAATTAAGATACCAGATGACAAGAGGAATCTATAAACTTGAAAAAAAACTGAGTTCAATGGACATGTATCATTTACTAAAGATAACTGACTGGGTTGATGAAATCGCTGATCATGCAGAAAATGTTGCTGATTGGTTACGGTCAATGATTGCCAAGTAGGCTTAGTTATTTTGCCCCACCAGATAGTTGATGACGGTTTCTGAGATATCTTCTGCGTATTCACCAATTCTTCTGATACTTTCGACGATATAACCAATTGAAAGGGCGATGTCTCCTTCTTGTTTTAAGGCAGTCTGATTGATTTTTTCACATTTTCTTTCTAGTGCTGCTACACTATCGATATTTTGATTTGCGGCAACAATATCTTTTCTAAAAAACGACATTATACTTTTATTGAAAATATCTGCAGAGAGTGTACTTGCTTTCGTTAATTCTTCAATCATTCTTCTATCGATTTCTTTGTTGAGCATGTGAGTGGCTGTTGTTGCAATTCGTATGACGTGATCTCCAATACGCTCGATAATTCTGCTGATAAGAAATGACGTGGTTGCGACTTCGGTAGTTGTTCCCATTTTTTCTGCAAAACTGACGTTTTGGAGAATGATGTTGTTTTGACGGGCAATCAACCAGTGTAACCGATCGACTTCGTTATCTCGATTCATTACGTCTTCTGCCAATTGTTTATCGCTCGTTTTCATCGCAGTCATGATATCCTCTTGCATACCTTTTACGATGATATACATCCGTTTAATGGTTCTATCAAAAGGCATCTCTGAAGGATTGAGTAAATCTTTGATTACGATGTGAGAATCAGTCTCTTCGACGACTTCTTGGCCAATGGTCATCTGAGTAAAGTTACGAACGGTCAGTCTTGCTGCTGAAGGCAATCGGGCAGATGATTTCAACGTGATAGCATTAAACCCTGAGATATAGGCACCGATTAACCTTCTCAATAGATAGGTTTGGTTGGTAATTTTGTCAGTGTCAAATTCTTTCATTCTTTGGATGCTTTTTCGTTCCATCTTTGAGGTAATAAGTAATGTACCATCAGATTGAACAAGCAAACCGACAGGATCATTTTTTTGTATATTAAGTGATCTAATCCAATCTTTTGGTAGGGTAATGATGTATGATGACCCTCCAGTCATTTGCACACGTCTAATTTCCATATTGCTCCTTCCAATAGTATAGATAGAATGATATCATATATTAATAACTTTTTATATATAACTATATAGAATCATTTACCTAATATAGTAATCTATAGTATATGTAGAGAAAGTATATAATATGATATGAATTTGATGGGTTAAAAGGTGAAACTCCTATGGGAGAGGACACACATAAAAAATTTAATAAAATGATGCTAGTAACGATCGCATGTATAGCACTACTTGGAACGATATTTAGTGGCTGCGTGCAGACGACGGAAAACGGTGGTGGAGGAACAGCCACAGTAACAATTAAAGGATCTTCAACTGTGCTGCCTATTGCGGAGATTTGTGCAGAAGAATTCATGAAACTTTATGATAATATCACCGTCACCGTAGCTGGTGGCGGCTCTTCAGTTGGAATCAAAGGAGTTGCCAATGGGGAATGTGACATTGGTGATGCCTCAAGAGGAGCAAAGGCAAGCGATGTTGAAGATATTGCCGGTGTTGAGTTCGACGACTTAGTCGATCATGTTATTGCCTATGATGGTATTGCTATTGTAGTTAGCCCAAATATCTATGAAACTGTAACTAGTTTGACCATGGAACAAGTTTACCTCATCTATACGGGCAATATATCCAACTGGAATCAAGTGGGCGGTCCAGATCTAGAGATTTATGTTAACGACCGTGCATCTACGAGTGGTACACGTGCATCTTTCTTTGAATTAGTTAAAAACAGTACTGGCTATGCACTTGAAAATTTCGAAGAAGATGGCGGCACAGTTGTCTACGATGTCCAACATCAAGAAAACGCCAACGTAGTAACTGCGATATCTTTGAGTGAGAAAGCAATCGGCTATGTTGGTCTAGGATATGTGGATGAAGAAACGTGTCCTGCAGTTGCCCTCAATGATGTCGTTCCATCAGTTGACACGGTTGTTGATGGTACCTATCCAATATCTCGAAGCCTCCATATGTATACGCTTGGTGAGGCAACGGGTGCGGTTGCCATGTTCATTGACTATGTCATGAGTACGGCAGGACAGGAAATCGTAGAGGAAGAAGGATTCATCCCTCTCTAATAAAAACAGAAACCGTGACCTGAATGCATCTACAGTCTAGGATAAAGGAGACAATCATCAAAAATATATTCTTTATCCTGGCAGCTCTTTCTATTTTTGTTATCTCTTTTATCTTTTACTTTTTGTTTTTGAAGGCATATCCTTCCTTCGAGCTCTATGGTTTTGATATTTTTGGTACAGAATGGAGTGTCCCTCGAGAAGTCTATAAAATTGGCGCAGCGCTTTTTGGAACGGCCATTGTGACCATTGGTGCCATGATCATCGCCGTTCCTCTTGGTCTTGCTGGGGCCATCTTTCTGGCAGAACTTGCACCACATCATGTTCGAACTCTGTTAAAACCAATCATTGAACTGTTGGCAGGCATCCCATCTATTGTGTATGGTTTTTTAGGGGCGACATTGCTTGTCGGTTATCTTGGTCCAACATTTGATATGCTATCAGGCACCTCGTTTTTAGCAGGATCACTTATCCTTGGTATTATGGCCCTCCCCATCATCGTTAGCATTTCTGACGATGCCTTAAAATCTGTACCGCTAAGTCTTAAAGAAGCATCGTTGGCGGTGGGTGCCACAAAATGGGAAACCATTAAGAAGGTTACCTTCCCCACCGCGATATCTGGTATCTCAGCAGCGGTAATCCTTGGTATGGGACGGGCGATTGGTGAAACCATGGCGGTTTCACTGGTGGTCGGTAATGTCATGCGTATCCCCATACCACCCTTTGATATCTTTGATCGTGGGGCAACGCTGACATCAATTATTGCCCTTGAAATGGGGGAAGCAACGGGCATTCAAACGAACTCATTATTTGCGTGCGGCGTTATTCTCTTTCTTATTGTCGGCATTATGAGCGTCATATCAAACATCCTTAAAGAACGGGTGGAAAGGAAGTTCAAGGGAGGCTAATATGAAAATACGAGATCTCTTGAATCATGGCAAACAATATGTTTCACTCTTTGCTGATAAGGACAATCATACCTTTAAGAATATTGCCTGTAGTATTGCCCTCATTTTTTCAATTATTGTTGTAGGTATTGGTTTTTCATCAGCGATTTTTTCGTATTATATTGGAGACACAAATCTAAGAATATTGCTTATTATCCTTGGCACATTGATGTTGATTCTTACCTTTTATTCATTCCATTACTTGAAACAACGCAAAAAAATGATAGGACTGACCATTTTCACTATCCTCCTCCTTCTCTTTGCTTATTATCTTCCTTTATTCCCCCCGGCCTTTGAATTACGACAATTTGATATCGACGCATCTATTTTGAAATTCTTGTTCGTTTCAATAGCTCTCGTCATTATTGGCATTCTTGGCGCTTCGTATGCGATAAAACCTCTCTATAATTTTACCAGCCGATCAAGCCAGTATGCTGCATATCTTGTGTTGACCTTTTCAATTATTATGATTATTTATCCATTGGCAATCATTGTTGGCAATATTTTTGCTAATGGTCTCGAAGGCATCACCTGGGAGTTTCTCACCCAAGATGTTTCCCGCCATGGTACTCAAGGAGGCGTCTATGCTGCTCTCGTTGGCACCGTGTTTCTGATCATTGGAACGGCAATTATTGTACTCCCTCTTGGTATAGGAAGTGCCATTTATCTTACGGAATATGCGAAAGGGGGGCCTATTGTTCGTGTTATTCGTATTGCCGTCGATATTCTACAAGGAGTCCCCTCTATTGTCCACGGTCTCTTTGGTCTAGCAGTTTTTGTTCCTCTTTTTGGTATTTCGCTGTTGACTGGCGTTTTGATTCTTTCATTTCTTACGCTACCAATTATCATCAGAACTAGCGAAGAAGCAATTCGTGCCGTTCCCCAAAGTATACGGGAAGGCTCGTATGCGGTCGGTGCAACAAAATGGCAAACGATTCGACGAATTGTACTTCCACCAGCACTCCCTGGTATTATTACTGGTGGAGTACTTGGGTTAGGTCGAGCTGCAGGTGAGACTGCCCCCATCATGTTTACTGCCGTTTACTTTATGGGTGCGGGTGTTCCCAAAAATATTTTTGCACCCATTCAAGCATTACCAACTCATTTGTTACAATTAACCTATTATATGGGAGCATATCCTGTTGAGATTAATGCATGGGCAACGGCCTTTTTGCTGATTGCCATTGTCTTAGGTATGAATGCCGTATCCATTGTTATTCGGGAGCGATTTAGAGTAGAATTTTAGGTGATCGTATGAAAACAAAGATGAATATTGAAAACTTGAATCTCTGGTATGATAAAAACCAAGCATTAATCGATGTCTCTATGCCAGTCTATGAAAAGAAGGTAACCGCCATTATTGGCCCTTCTGGCTGCGGAAAATCAACACTTATCCGTTGTTTGAACAGAATGAATGACATTATCGATAAGTGTAGAGTAGAAGGAAAAATTTTGCTTGATGGCAAAGATATCTATAATAAAAAAACTGATGTGGTCGAAGTTCGAAAAAAGGTTGGTATGGTCTTTCAGAAACCAAACCCCTTCCCAAAATCTAATTACGAAAACATTGCCTATGGCTGTCGGATAGCAGGCACTCGCAATAAAAAAAAGCTTGACGAAATCGTTGAAAATAGTTTAAAAGGCGCGTTTCTCTGGGAGGAAGTCAAGGATCGATTGCAAGATTCAGCCATGGGTCTTTCAGGAGGACAGCAACAACGATTGTGTATTGCCCGTGCACTTGCTATCAATCCTGATGTCATTCTCATGGATGAACCGTGCTCAGCACTAGATCCCATTGCCACGGCAAAGATAGAAGATCTCATCCGCATTCTTATAAAGAAGTATACGGTTGTGATTGTCACCCATAATATGCAACAAGCAGCACGAGTCAGCGATTATACCGCGTATATGTATTTAGGAAAACTGATTGAATTTGGGGAAACAACCCAAATCTTTGAAAATCCAAGAGAGGAAAGTACAGAAAACTATATTACTGGACGGTTTGGATAGGTGAATGCAATGGTTGAGAAATTTCATAAAGAGTTAAAAAGCGTAAAAAAAGACGTAATGAAGATGGGAACATTGGCAACAGATATGCTTCAACAGTCCGTCGAGGCCCTCAAAGATATCGATGTCAAGAAAGCACAAGCAGTGGTCTCACAAAAGACAAAGCTTGCAGACATGGATGATCAGATCGAAGAGGAAACGTTACGGTTAATTACTCTCTATCAGCCCATGGCAAAAGATATGAGAGAAATTGCCTGTATTTTAAAGATGATTACCTATCTCACGAGAATTGGACGATATGGCAAAGATATTGCTAATCTGGTGAGTGAGTTTGAAAACAAAAAGCATGCGAAGAAACTCATTAGTCTTTCCTATATGGCAAAAACAGCTACTACGATGATTGATGATGCCTTGTATGCGTTTGATACCGAAGATATTTCCAAGTTTAACGATTTTATCGATCGTGAAGAAACCGTTGACGAGCTTCGGTACTCCATTTTTAGAGAATGTTTGAGCTATATGATAGAAGATCCCAAAGTGATAACCCGCTGTACCTACTACATCATGATTGCTCGCTATCTTGAGCGTTGTGCTGACCATGCCTGTAAAATGGCAGAAAAAATTGTCTATATGACTACGGGCGACCGAGTAGAGATTGATTGCCGCGATAAAACAGGAAAGACGTGTTTTACCGGTGTGAAACCCACATGACGAAGAAAACGGTGCTTTTTCTGTGCACCCATAATTCTTGCCGCTCTCAGATGGCAGAAGGATTGTTGAACACGTTGTACGGTGATACCTATCAAGCGTTTAGTGCAGGTATTGAAAAAACAAGTGTAAATCCCTACGCCGTTGAAGTTATGAAAGAGATCGGTATCGATTTGTCGAAACACTATTCTAAGTCAATTGAAGAGTATAAGGACATGAAATTTGATGTCGTGGTAACAGTATGTGACCATGCAAAGGAGACGTGTCCCTTTTTCCCGGGCAAACAGATACTGCACAAAAACTTTCGCGACCCATCAACATTCGAAGGAAGTATCGAAGAGACACTTGTTGGGTTTCGTAAGGTTCGTGATGATATGGCCCAATGGGTTAGAGAGATGTTTGAATAACGATAGAAGTTCATACGAAAAATATACAATGCCACCAACAAAGGCAAACAAACACTCGAACAGTTAAAACGATTTATTGCAGAATTGTCAGAGGAGGTTATGTGATGTCGTATATCTCAATTGTTGGTGGAGGCATTATTACGGCGTTGTGTGCCTCGTTTCTCTCAAGAAAACGATTGTTTACTGAAGCTGAACAACTTGCTGGTTGGGTATAGTATATATTGAACATTATCAATTAGGCGTAGAGCTTTACTATATTTTTGTTAAGGGAAAGATTCATTGATCGGGCAATCGCCGTACACTTTGTTCGCATAAGATAAGCAATAGGGCGATAGGCTGTTTCAGAAAAGGATTCGTAGTTTGCCATTCCTTTGCACAGGATGATATCCGCTCGATCCAATGCAATATTCAATGGTTTGGGTAGCTTTGAAAAATCCACACCAATGGCAAAACACCCTGTTGTTAATACCTCATCAACAACATCGTTAAACTGTAACTCTTCTACATCATCCATGGTTGCATCACTGATGATGGGCTCACCTCTTACCACAAGCGTCAGAAAGAGATCAGGATTAAATGATTTCAGTTCCCGACACAATATCTTATCAAAGACAATTTCTCCACAGTTATCGGTAAACAGCACCACTCGTGTGGCATCGTGTAGGAGGTGTTTTACCTGCTCAGTATCATCGTGTCCCAGTCCCTCGTCAACAAGATGATCAAACGTCTCCTTGAGTGCATTGGGATGGTCGCTTCCACCTTCGATGCCAAAATCCATGGTATTGCCAATAATGGCACAGAGCATACTCATCTTGATCGGGTCATCAGCTTGCGCAATCAACTTCTCAACACGAGGCACTAGAGAGTGGGCAATCTGGTTACTTTGTTGCTTCAACTCTTTGTACGGGTCTTCATCACCAAGCGTGTCATAAACCAGTTTATGTACTTTGGTGGCAATAGATGCACTGCACTCGTTTGGGTCGTACAGCTGCGAAAGCAATTGACAGGCATTTTTAATGGCCTCTGTTTTTACGGTTGTATCAGTCGTACTCAGATTTGCTTCGTAGATAATTCGTTTGAGTAAGCAGGGTACACATTCGGTTTGAATCTTCATACAAGCACCAGGAATAAATAAGCTATATTATACTTTTACGAATCAAAATTTAATAAAATTTTGAATAGTTTAAATGACCTCCTAATTATCTTTATAATTTATTAAAAATATTCTTATAAAAAAAGTATTATGATGGTTATGAAAAAGAAATTTGGAAAGTACATACATGTCTGGAAAATAGAAGGTTTTGTCAATATCGAAAAAAAATTTAAAGAGAGTATTAAAAATCAACTATTATTAAAATATGGTAGTTACCAAAAAACATCCAGCATTATTGGTAAAATTACTGGAATGCATTTATCTTATTTTTTAAGAAAAGAGAATTCATTTATAAGTATTAATAAACTTTTTAGATTAACAAATGCATTAAAAATTCCAAATAATGTTGTTGAAAGGAAAATAATTAAGTATCGTGATCATGGCGCCCAACAATCCTTTTTAATAAGATTTCCCTTTAAAATAAATCCTCTAATTATTAGAGTCATAGCACACATTCCAGGCGATGGAAATATTAGAAAAGATGGTTTTGCAAGATGGATTCAAAAAGATACTAGACCTATGAAAATTCTCTTAAAAAAATTAGGATTCCCAATTAAAATATCAAAAAGTCGATTTGTTTGCATACCAAGATTTTTGGTAAAAGTAATTTGCGTGTCATTAGATTTGCAACCTGTAGATTTGAATTCCTCAAAACTTATCGAAACGGTGATGAAATTACCGCGTCGTTATCAAGTTCAAACTATTCTTGCTTTAATCGAGGATGAGGCAACAATAGATGTTAGAGGTTATGGAGTAATAAATATAAGATTAGCAAATAAAGATCTTATAATGGCTTATGCCAAGCTTTGCGATTCACTTGGTTATAAACGAAGTGATGTTATAAAGAAAGCAAACTCAGGTTTTGGGAAAGGTACAATCATATATCAATTTGGAGTTCTTGCTGATGGCATTAGAAAATTAGGCATTGATTATAATAAAACAGTTAAAAAATACAGTAAACCTGGAGGATTGTGGAAAAAGGACAATGCATTTAAACAAAGATATAGAAAAGCTCTTAGCCCTAGAGCTTTAAAGTGTAACGAATGGAGGAAAATAACCAAAAAAGTTTTAAAATTATTCGAGAAGCACGAGGAATTAAGCGTTAAGAAAATATGTGATTTAATGAACACAGATGACTATAGCAGAGTTTATGAGAAAGTTAAATATCTATATAAAACAGCAAGAATCAAAAGAGTAGGTTATGGGAAATATGCCCTAATTTATTATTTTTGAAACATATGGTCCATCTCTTGAATAACCTTGCTTGATGTAATATTTCTTGACTCCTACTCCTGAAATCACAACAATCTTCTTTGCATCATATTCCTCTTTGGCAATTTTTTCTGCGTTTTGAAGTAATAGTTTTCCATAACCCCTATGTTGCCAACCGTTTTTAATACTGGCATCTAATGGCTTCATCGGACCATAAACATGAAGTTCACGTACAATCATACATTTTTTTCCAGTAATTTCAGATCTATGTGATTTTTCCGAAGGGCATCTCAACCTTAGAAATGCAATCAATATATCCTGTTTTACATCCTCATAAGAGAGAAATATTTCTTCCCCCTCAGAAGCCGTATACCTCTCGTTCAATAATTTTATATCTCTAGCTCTAGGTTCCATTCCTTCATTTAACTTTATATGTCCAACTTCTCTACATCGAATACATCTACATTTAAAACTTTGATCTTGAACTATTTGTCTTAAATTACTCTTTTTCACACCAGATACAACCAGGTTTGATGGAATATCTCTTTGAATACGTTGAACTCTAATCCATCTTGGTATTGATTTTTTAACTTCACGAATTAATTTAATCACTTTCTCTTCAGAATATGGTTTGTAATCACCTTTTTCCAACATTTTATATAATTTAGTTCCTTCAGTAACCAGTGTTGGATAAATCTTTAAACTATCGGGTTTAAAACAATTATCTTTAAAGAGCGTTCTGAAAGCGGTAATGTCTAGATTATAATTTGAGTCTATTAAATTTGGCATCACATGATATGTTACTTTTAACCCAGCATCTTTTGCAATTCTTGTTGCCATGATTGAATCGCTAACTGTATGACCACGATTCATCATTGTTAAAATATCATCATAAATTGTTTGAATTCCGAGTTCTACCCTTGTTGCACCCCAGGAAAGGCTTAAATCACAATGTCTAAGTCTAAACCAATCCGGGCGAGTTTCTACAGTAAGGCCAATGCATCGAGATTTTGCTGTTTCATTAATCTTTTTTGCTTCTGATAGATTTTTAGAATCTATTTTATTTAAAGCATCATAACATCGCTTAACGAACCAATCTTGATAATAAGGAGTTCTTGCTGTAAATGTACCACCCATAATTATAAAATCGATTTTATCGGTAGGATGTCCAATTGCGCGTAATTGCTCCAGACGATTCTTGGTCTGTAAGTACGGATCAAAATCATTCAATGTTGCGCGCATCGCTGCCGGTTCAAATCCCGTGTAGCTTTGTGGCGTCTGGTAGTCAGGACCTCCGGGGCAGGGTGTACACTTCCCATGGGGGCATGCTTCAGGCGAGGTCATCACCGCAATGATAGCAACACCAGAAATCGTACGCATCGGTTTTTTACGGAGAACAGACGTTGCCCACTCACGATCATCTTCAGAACAGTCGGAAGGCAATTGGGCAAGAATCTCACTATCGGGTGGAACCGTATCTAAGTGGTATTTTTTACAGAGCTTTATTTTTGTTTTATGAAGTTCTTCCTTTGATTGTATCTGTTTGGTAAGGATGAGATTGGTAATCTCGGTGTAAAACGACATCACCTTCTCAATGCTATGACAGATAAAAATCTTTGTCCTTTATAGATCAGGAAAATGAAAGATATGTTTATTAAGGATGTTTTGATGATAAGCAAACACTGAGGAGAGACCCCTGGTGCATATCATAACAACAGTTGGACTAACCAAGAAGTTCAATAAACTGGTTGCGGTTGATGATATTTCATTTACGGTTGATAGGGGAGAGATATTTGGATTTTTGGGACCGAACGGTGCAGGAAAAACGACCACCATAAAAATGTTAACTACGCTTCTTACTCCAACTGAAGGATCTGCCAGTATTGCTGGTGCAGATATCATCGCCGAGAGGGCCGAAGTACGAAAAACTATTGGCGTTGTCTTTCAGGAGCCAGCACTTGATACTGAGCTTACAGGGTATGAAAACCTGGATTATCACGCACGGATGTATGGGCTTTCACGGGCGCAGCGACAACAGCGGATTGATGAAGTACTCGACCTGGTCGATCTTCAAGACAAAAAGAAAGTGTTCGTAAAACACTATTCGGGAGGCATGAAGCGGCGACTGGAAATTGCCCGAGGATTGATGCATTCCCCCAAAGTCCTATTTCTTGATGAGCCAACCCTGGGTCTTGATGCGCAAACGAGAAGGGCCATTTGGCAGTATGTTAAAAAGATGAACAAAGAGGAAGGAACGACCATCTTTTTGACCACCCATTACATGGATGAAGCTGACTATTTATGTGATCGTATCGGTATCATTGATCACGGAAAAATTCTCATCATCGACAAAACAACGAACTTAAAGAAGAGTATTGGTAATGATATCATCACCCTTGAGTGTTCAGACGTAGAAACACTCAAAGAGCATGTACAAAAGCAACCATGGATTAATAGCATCAAGCACCATGATTCTTGCTTAACACTTGGTGTTGAAAAGGCTGAAGAAAAAATTCCTGCATTATTTGAGCTGGCGAATTCTCTTGGTATAACGATCACCTCAATCTATAGTAGAACGCCAACGCTGGATGATGTATTTCTTACGTACACGGGTCGCACTATGCGTGATACGAATGCCGACCGAACCATAGAAAAAACACCACGCTCTCGCTGGAGGCACCGGCAACGATGAACGCAGGCAGAGAACTCCAGGCGATTTACATCATGTGGCTCCGCCAATTGAAACGATTTTTCCGCTCAAAAAGTCGACTTGTTGCTACTATTGTTCAACCACTCTTTTTTCTGTTCATCCTCGGTTCAGGTTTTCGCAATGCGATGATCCCTGGTATGGAAGGCAATGACTTTATGCATTTTCTTGTCCCAGGGATTATCACCATGGCCATTTTATTTTCCTCGATGTTTACTGGTCTTTCAGTACTGTGGGACAGGCAATTTGGATTTTTACAAGAAGTACTGGTTGCACCCATTAGTCGGTTTTCCATTATCATAGGGAGAACATTGGGAGGTGCGACGACCGCGCTTCTTCAGGGATTTATTATCTTATTTATTGCGATCGGTCTTGGCATTTCTATTGTAAGTGTGCCTGGTCTACTGTTTACCATTCTGTTTATGATTTTTATTGCGTTTACTGCAGTAGGATTTGGCCTCTTAGTTGCATCAAAGATGGAAAGTATGGAAGGATTTGGCCTTATCATGAACCTTCTCATTTTTCCGTTACTGTTTCTTTCGTCAGCATTTTTCCCAGTGGCTTCAAATCCTATCCTCCAATCCATCGCCATGGTAAATCCCCTGTTTTATATGGTTGATGGTCTTCGGGGGAGTCTCTTAGGAATAGATAACCTCTATCCGCCTCTTCTTGATCTTGGCATTGTGGTGTTGATATCTATAGTGATGATGGGCATTGGGACCTATCTATTTAATAAAAGTGAGGCGTAGTCTTACAGGGACAGTAAGAATACACCTGCTGCTACAATCAGAACAAGCGCAAGCACCATCATAGCAAGGGCAATTTTCCAATTGGATCCAAAAATGATGGGGAGGGGACCGATGAAGACCACGCCTCCTGTTTTTATTGACGAGTTCTGTTTCTCATGAGTGAGCAGGGCGTTGGTTCTTGTGTGCGTCGACTGCATCATGCCAAGAAAAAAGCATACAAAGAAACCAGCAAGACACAAAAACGCAGCACCAGCGAAAATCCCGGACCCAATCATAAAGGGAATAATCACGGCGATACCCAGCTCAACTTCCCCTCGAATAATTCCCAAAACAAGAAACACTACTCCTCCTGTAAGTAAAACCAAGGAAAGAAGATACCATTTGTTCATGAGGTAGTGTCCTCGAGACAATTTTTGTAGGTGGTAACCATATTTTGTAATGAACAAGCAATGGTGACTGGACCCACGCCCCCAGGAACCGGCGTGAGTGCACGTGCTTTATTGGTAACTGATGCGACATCGACATCACCGCATACTCCTTGTTTGGTTGACACAATACCTACATCGATGACGATCGCATGCCGTTTGATATGGTCTGCGGTAATTAACCTGGGAAGGCCTGTTGCCGTTATCAGAATGTCTGCTTGTGTAGTATAGGGTTTGATGTCTTTGGTATACACATGGCACACCGAAACGGTCGCGTTTCTGTTCAATAATAATGCCGTCAGTGGTTTTCCTACCACATTACTATGATTTACAACGGTAACGGCGGCGCTCCGTAAGTTAATATGCTCATGATCAAGGATTGTTATTACCGCAAGCGGTGTACAGGGAACAAGATGCTCATTTCCTAATATCGTTTCTCCCATATTGTATGGTGTTAATCCTTCAACATCCTTTTGGGAAGAGATGGCAGCAATAAGTTTCTCAGCAGAAAGATGGGCGGGAAGTGGAAATTGCAGCAAGATACCATGGACAGCAGAATCTTCGTTAAGAGAGTGAATGGTTTGTAGTAGTTTTTTTTCGGAAACATCCTGGGAGAAACTGAGATGGGATGAAGAAATACCAACATCATCACAGGCCCTTTCTCGCAATTTTAAATAGAGAGCTGAGGCGGCGTTCTCCCCAACGGTCAGTGTGGTAACGGTCGGCTTGACACCAGACTGTTTAACGAGGAGAGCAATATCTTGCGCAATCGTTTTCTTCATCGCTTGTGCGATTGCTCTCCCATCAATGTGTGTTGCAACCATATGCAAGTCACCAGGTACATTTGCATCAGGATATAAAGGCTATGGTTTTCTCCCAATGGCATAAAATTGAGGGAAGAAGTTAAGCTGTACCCCCTCATCGAGAGATTTCAGATATTCGTACTCCCACGAGTCAATCTCTTCTTGCGTCAGTCCTGCATCTTTCAATGCTTTCACATAGAAATCCCGGGCATGCAGATAGTATGCTTTATCTTCCTCGCAACTCCAGATACGGGTGTTGCCAATACCCACTTTGGTATTTAATCCTGCACGAACAAAGAGACATCGCAATTTTCTGCCGATGTGTGGATCTCCTCCCTTTTCTCTGATTGCGTTTCCTGCAAAGATTCTGTCAACCTTAGGATTTTCAGGATAATGTAACTTACTGCCATAATCGGGTTCCAAGGAGGCTAGTACCACTCCTCCTTTTTTGGTAACCCGAGCCATTTCACAGACAACTTGTTGCGGATTATCTGCCCACATCAAGAGGAGATTGCAGGTCACGATGTCAAATGTGTTATCATCAAAAGGCAACGCTTCTGCACTCCCTACATGCAACTCGATGTTGCTCTCTTTTTCAAGGATATTTTTGGCAACCGCGATCATATCTGCTGATCCATCGATTGCAACTACCTGTCCTTTGGTCAATCGGGCGATATCGCGAGTGACCATCCCTGAACCACAACCGACATCTAAAATCATCTTCGCTTCTTTTAATCCAACTTCTAGATACAGGGGAATGCGCTCCTCTGCGGTTTCCAGTGATTGCAGTTCTAATTTTTTAATGAAATCATTGAGTTCTTCTTTGGTCCGCTTATGGAACTTGCTACCGTGCTTTGTATTCATATGTTCGAACACTACATGTGATTCTGTTTAGTATACTTTTCTTTCATCACCCCGTAGTTTTTTAAAGAGGATGCGTTATTCATGGTCATCATGACGGGAGTTATTTTACAAGTTGCCCTTGATTTACTGAACGCTCATCGTGCGATTGATATTGCACATGATGCAGTAAAAGGAGATCCTGACTGTTGGTTGGAAGTTGGAACGCCTCTCATTAAAAGCGAAGGTATGAATATCATCCGGACACTGAGAGAACAGTTCCCAGATAAAACGATTGTCGCTGATATGAAAACCATGGATGTGGGTGCGATTGAAACAGAAATGGCAGCCAATGCAGGCGCAACAGTGGTTTGTCTACTCGCTGCTGCAGATGATAGTACTATTACGGATGCCGTAAAATCAGCGCGTAAATATGGTGTGAAAGTGATGCTCGATCTCATCGGAGTAGCTGATGCCGTTTCACGGGCCAAAGAGATAGAGCGTCTTGGTGTCGATTATTTGTGTATTCATGTGGGTATCGACCAACAAATGCACGGAAAAACACCCACCACTCTTTTGAAATCAGTGATACAGGCAACCTCGATTCCGGTTGCAGTTGCTGGTGGTCTGAATACAGAGACTGTTGCAGCGGTCGTCAAGGCAGGTGCACAGATTATCATTGTTGGGGGAGCGATTACCAAAGCACATGATGTCACCAAGGCGACCAAACAGATAAAGCAAGCCATCGTCAAAAAACAAGCACGGAGTACCACCTTGTTTAAAAAATATGACACGACTGAACTTAAAAAAGCATTCTCGTTAGTATCTACTCCCAACATTTCTGATGCGATGCATAAGCAGGGTGCAATGGAAGGCATTCGTCCCATTAAACTCGGCTTTCATATGGTTGGCCAGGCCCTCACGGTAAGAACCATGGATGGGGATTGGGCAAAACCGATTGAAGCCATCGAGCAAGCAAATGGCAAAGTCATTGTTGTCGATGTGCATGGCGGTACAACCGCTATCTGGGGAGAACTTGCTACCTGGAGCGCAAAGCAGCGAGGAGTTGCAGGAGTGGTCATTGATGGTGCTGTACGGGATTTAGATGATTTGGTAACGATGGATGTGCCTATTTTCGCTCGTCACATTAGCGCTCATGCAGGAGAGCCAAAAGGACTGGGGGAAATTGGCGCTGAAATTCGCTGTGGTAATCAACCAGTACGCGCCGATGATTGGATTATTGGTGATGACTCGGGAGTTGTGGTGGTTCCTCAAGAAATCGCCCAAGAAATTGTCAATCGTGCGCTTGATGTAAAGGAACATGAAAATCGTATTCGCGAGGAAATTAAAAGCGGAGGCTCACTCGGTTCTGTTCTCGACGTAAAAAAATGGGAGAAGAAGATAGGGTGAAGAAAGTCGTTCATATTACTGATCTTTCTCGGCTCGATGATGCCTTCGGATTTTTTAATCTCCAGAGTTTTGTGGGAAAAGAGGTGTTGTTCAAATTACACATGGGGGAAATGGGAAACAAATACTATCCAAAACCTTCTCTCGTGAAGCCAGTTGTTGATCATCTCAAGTCTATGGGTGTGTCTCCTTTTTTCTATGATACAACTGTTGCCTATCCCGCTCTCCGTCATACAAAAAGAGGATATGAAAAGGTGGCAAAATTGCACGGGTACACCAAATTAGGGTATAAGGTTGTCATCGATGATGCTGGCGTGGGGGTGACAGTAGAAGGACGGACCTATGACGTCGGTACAACATTACATGCCACATCGCATATCGTTGCCTTTTCTCATGTGAAAGGTCATGTGGCGACAGGCATGGGAGGTGCTATTAAAAATTTTGGTATGGGCGGTGTTACCAAAGAGACAAAAAAAGGTATGCATCATGCAAGCCGTCCACTGCATCAACCAGATGCTTGCACCTTTTGCGGCGTATGTGCTGAAGTCTGTCCATTTGATGCCATTACTGTCAATAAAAAGAAGTGGAAACTGAGCAAACGCAAATGTTTTGGCTGTGGCGTTTGTGTCGACAACTGTGCACACCAATCACTCGTCAACGAAGAGAAAAATCTGCAGTATCTCTTAGCCTGTGCCGCGAAGGCTTGTGTGCACCAGAAAAACGTACTCTACATTAATGATGTCAATCGAATTTCAAAAAGCTGTGACTGTGACCCCATGGCTGGACCTCTCGTCTGTCCTGATGTCGGTTTTCTCGTTGCCGATGATATGGTTGCTATTGATAAGGCATCCCTTGATCTTATCCATAGTGTAAAGCCCAATGTCTTTGAAAACATCAATAATGTCGATCCTGAAAAACAAATAAAATATGGAGAGGAGATCGGATTAGGATCTGCCTCTTATACGTTGATTGAGCTGTAGACTCTTATTTTATGGTCGGTTTGCCAATAGGTAGAACAACTTTTCCATAGGTTTCATTGATGACTTCAGCCATTGCTAAATAGATGGCGCTGAGACCACAGATAATTCCCTCGTAACCAGCAATCGTGGTAATGGTTGGATTGTTGGTAAAGTCACCTAACGCAAGCAGCCAGAACAAAATTGTCAACGACAGGAAGACAAATTGTAGTGCTTTGTTTTTCTTTAACGTGGAGATAAACATCATAAAGGTGAACAGTCCCCACATAAACAAATAGGCACCCTTTGCTTGCAATCCTGGCGTAGTTATTCCTGGAATGAGGTTGGGCAATACAACTAAACCAACAAAACTTAGCCAAAATAACCCATAGGAGCAAAAGGCGGTGACTCCAAAAGTGTTTCCTTTTCGATATTCAAGAATTCCTGCAATGATTTGTGCCAAGCCGCCGTAAAAGATCCCCATGGCAAGAATCATCGATCCTAGTGCAAAAAACCCAGCGTTATGAATATTCAACAGCACCGTTGTCATACCGAAACCCATAAGACCAAGCGGTGCTGGATTTGCTAATAGTTCTTTTTCAGCCATAACCTTATCACGAGGGGGCTGAATAAACATCATCTTTAAAAATCTATCGAGAAAATCAACATTCTACTGTGAAAACATAACCACAAATCCGGTGAGAAGCATGGCGACAACGATGAAAATCACCAGTAGTTTTACCAGCCACTGTTTGAGCGTCGATTTCTTTATCTTTTTCATGTTTTTCTCTCCAAGGAAACGTAGATGCCATCGAAGTGCAACATCGTAGTATTTTTTTCTCCTTTAATGCCCGTAGTTTTGGTCACTTGAAGATATCCCTTGGTAATGAGTTGCTCCTTGTGGTCTAAGGAACTTTTTGCAGGAGGAATATCAGCCCAAGTAATATCGCCCTGTTTCTGAACTTTTGCAATTAACGCTTCTTGGTTCTTTGCTATCCATGAGGTAATTGCTTTACTGTCTTTCTTAAATAAGGGACCAATTTTTGCGTGTACTGGACGTACTTCCTGAATGGTTACTTCGATGGTTGGTTTTCCTGCAATAAAGGCATGATCGTCAGGATACTTTAAGGTGGATTTGATGATGTCTGCACTGGGCTGTAACTGCTTAATAATAGCAGCAGGCGCATAGGTCGCAGAGGAAGATAGTGGTGCATTGAGGGCGATGCCTTGTTCGCTTTTCCAGGATCGAACCTGTGCAATGTAGGTTTTCACGAGTTCTCCTGCGCGTTCCTTTTTCTCATCAATCATTACAAGCTCTGGCCACGAGGAAATATGGATACTTTCATCGTGTTCAGCGTTCTTGTAATGAAGGTGATACAATTCTTCAGCAATATGGGGGAAAAACGGTGCAAACAACTTGAGGATGCCCAGCCCAATAGTGTAAAGTGTATAGGAAATACTTTCCACG
This sequence comes from uncultured Thermoplasmatales archaeon, assembly GCA_964638175.1. Taxonomy (GTDB): domain Archaea; phylum Thermoplasmatota; class E2; order DHVEG-1; family DHVEG-1; genus JAFGDG01. The sequence continues at coordinate 63,815 of CAZWZY010000004.1, forward strand.
TTTTTGTGTTGTTTCAACGGTTCTTTCACCATCTCCAGATAATGATCAGCTAGTTCATGCCAAAGAAAATATTCGATATCCTTCATGGTTTGCGAATAATCAAATCGATCCATTTGTTCAGTGCATTTCTTTACGAGTTTGCTATATTTTGAGATAATCCAGAGGTCGATGTCTTGTAACACTGGTTTTGACAGTTTTTTTTCCTTGAGAATCATACTGATGAACTGTTCGACATTCCACAATTTTCTCAGCAGACGTATACCACGAATCACATCTTTTGTTCGGAAGGGGTTGTCCTCGCCAAGTGCACAGCTTGCCGCGTAGCAACGGAATGCATCAGAACCGTACTCGTGAATGACTTCTAAGGGGTCAATGACATTTCCCAAACTGGCATGCATAGGGGTGCCATCTTCTGAGAGGATGAAACCGCCCATCATGATATTTTCAAAGGGCTTTTCATCAGTAAGAAGCGTACATCGTAAGATAGTATAGAACGCCCAGGTACGAATGATGTCATGCGCCTGTGGACGCAGCGACATGGGATATAACTGTTTGAATTGTTTCTCATCTCGATGCCAGAATGTATTGTACAGCGGAGAAATAGAGGAATCCATCCAGGTATCAAACACATCTTCGCATCCTTTGAGGTTCCCGCCGCATTTCGGACAGGAATCAACGGGTGGCTTGTCGATGGTAGGATCGATATAGCAATCCTCTGGTCGGGCAATCACTACTTCATGACATTGTTCACATTCCCAAAGAGGAATGGGGGTGGCAAAGTATCGTTGTCGTGAAATAACCCAATCCCACTCCAGACTATTGACCCAGTCTTCCAGTCTGATCTTCATAAACTCTGGATACCAGTTCATCTCATTGCTTGTCTTGAGTACGAGGTCTTTAAACTCAGTTGTTTTCAAAAACCACTGTTCTGCATTGACAAATTCAACCGGCGTTTTGCACCGCCAACAGACTCCTACATTTTGCTCAAGCGGTTCTTGCTTGATGAGCAGGCCTTCTGCTTGCATATCTTTGATTATTTCCTTACGTGCCTCACCAAGGGGCTTTCCTTGATATTTTCCACAGATGGCAGTCATATGCCCTTCTTCGTCAATACTCATTTCAATGGGAAGTTTGTATTTGAATACCCAGTTCAAGTCTTCTTTGTCACCAACGGTGCAAATCATGACAATACCAGAGCCAAACTCAGGATCGACAGCGTCATCTTCAACAATCTTTACTTCTTTGTCAAATACAGGGACCAGTAATACGCTATCAATCAGCCATGGTGCGCGTTCGTCAGTGGGGTGAACCGCAACAATTTGGCATGAGGGTAGCATCTCCGGCCTCGTGGTGGCAATTTCCACATAGGTGCCCTTGTCGTCTTTGCCGATACCATGGTACTTCAACAGTTGTTTTGACGGTTCTTTTTTAAAATAAAATTTAATGGTGTTGAGTTTTGTTGTCCGATCGGTATACGTTACCTCAGCATCAGCCATAGCAGTCATACAGCGCGGGCACCAATTGACGGGAAATTCCCCTTTATAGATCAATCCTTTATTGAATAATTCAATAAACGAGATTTGGGTGAGACGACGATAATATTCGGCATTGGTTTGGTAGTAGATGCTGGGATCCATACTTTCCCCAAGAATAATGAATTGCTCCGTCATGGTCTTGATATTTTTTTCTGCAAACTCCGAGCACAGTTTGGTAAATTTATGACGGTCGATATCCTTGCGGGTGATGCCTAACTGTCGTTCGACTCGTTCTTCAATGGGAATGCCGTTGACATCAAAACACAGAGGAAAAAAGACATTGTATCCTTGCATCCGCTTATAGCGGGCAGCAAAATCAATGTGGGTATAATGCACCGCGTGTCCAGCATGCAACGGGCCTGATGCATATCGTGGAGGAACATCAATGCTATAGGATTCTTTTTTACTTTTTTGGTCAAAATGGTAAATTTTTGATTGTTGCCATTGTTGTTGCCATTTTTTCTCTAGTGCTTGCTGATCATATGAAACCATAGATTGTTTCTCCACCAAGGTTCAATGTAATCCTGTAGTGGTCAAAGAATTTTTCCTTATAAAGATTGAGGTTCTCTCAATTACAACTACCAACATGTGATATTTATGAACGGAACGGAAAACGTATCGTTCTTGTTTTCTCCCATTTCAACCATGTTGCAGATTTGTTAATCTCAATATCTTCTGGCGAAGGGGTTATCTCGTGCCAATGATGATAGTTCCACCCCAGATATTCAGACGAGCCGCCGCCGACAGAAAAGATAAAGAGGTTGTTGTTATCAGATCCAAAGTTTGTATATTTAAACAGTTTTGTATAGTCATCATAGGTCACATCAATAGGTACCCACCCATAGGAGGGAAGATAAATCTCGGCAATTCTATGATAGACCCGATCCACATATGGGGGCTCTGTTTTACAAATGGTCCCTCCTTTATATCTGGCAGGGATGTCAGCAGCACGGCACAGGGCAATGTATGCAGAACAATATTCTGAACACGATCCATTGCCTCGTTTGAGTACGGTTGGAGCATCATCCCAAACATCATCTAACACATACTCTAAGTGACTAATGACATAATTGTGTAGCTTTTTTGCCTGACGTAACAGATTACGTTCTTTTCCAATAACTTCCTGAACAATATTTTGAATATACGGGTCGTTGATTTTATAGAATTCGTCATCAGCCGTATATTGTTCAATAATTTCTTGAGGTATTTCCCCCCGTACCCTCCAAGGAAGAAGGATATATTGCACGGCATAGAGCGTAGCATTGAGATTCCAAGATAATGTTATGGTTTCATTGGGAGCTAATGTGTGATTATAATATGCAGCAACTTGTCCCCACCTGTCTGTTTTGAACCCTTGAGGTGCTGGGGAATAGTCAATTTCGCCATGAATCTCTTGATTATACAGGGTCGGTGGTTGAGCAAGATAGGTAGTGACATTTTTGGTGGCTGTTCCGTTATTGGTAATGTGTTCTGTAAATTGAATGGTAACTTCTCGAGCATCCCATCGAAAACATAAGGGAATCTTCTCTCTGCTGAAAAGACGATGGCTGTTGCATTGCTCTGTTAGTGACGATTGAGAAGATACAGAGGGAATCATGCTGACAATAAGTAACAAGATGATTCCAACGACCACTATTTTAGCAATAATTGTCTTTTTTTCCATCTGAATCACTACTAAATATTACGGTTCCATGTATATAATTATTTTTATCTATCCTCATTTATTTGGAAACAAATGATAAAAAACCCCTGTTCAAACAGGATTTTTATTAATCTTCAATTAGTGATTTTAAGGAGGTGAGGTCTTTTTTAATGGCATCAACTTCTTTTAACTTCTCCTGTTCGAAGCTTTTGATAATCTTGGGGAGTGGTGCTTTTAGTGAATAGAGGTGAACGGGACGGCCTTTCCCCTTCTTTTTTAAGTCCCGTTTTTCAACCCATCCTTTATCCTGAAGATGTTGCATCGCAATACTTACTTCAGGCTGCCGTAAATTGGCACCTCGCTCAATTTCAGCAGAACGACACTCATCAACATGAGAGATATACAGGAGGGTTTTCGCTAAGTTCTTGGGCATTCCTAAGTCTGTAAACACATGAACGATTCGCTCATCTTGAGATTGTAATTTGTAGGATGCTTTTTTTGTCATATTTTCATCCTTCAATATTATAATTATAAAAGTATAATATATGGGCAGTTTATAAATTTTTTGCGCCTTTCATCCCAAAAATCCTAATGCTTCTTCTATTCTCCCCATTTCAATACCCGTGGTACGATTGCCAATAATGGCCCCTTTGGTATTTGCTACGAGCCCACTTCCGATAAGTGGCGCTCCATGATTGACGGTACCAATCATAACATTTACTTGAAATACATCGCTCAATAGTCTTTTTTCTTCGTCAGTGACCTTGGGATGACACAAACATCCTTTATTGGTGACGACGGCTGCCATGCCAACGGTTTTGAGGGTGCCAATGGTTCCTTTATAGACAGGCACATCACAAGTCTGTTTGATATCATCGAGTGTTTTTTTGCTCAGATCAGGATGTGCAAGTGCTCCATAGTCATTCATCAACACATCGTTACCAGCAGCATTGTAGATGTCTTCAACCACGCATACCTTTAATCCTTGGTCTTTGATCATCTGTAAACTGTTGTCATCGATAAAATCGGTTACGATTGCCCCCCTTGAATTAACACTTAGTAGTGATCCAATAATACTTGCATCTGCAATGCTGAGCTCAACTAGTTCGACACCCAATGCAGCAACAATTTTCTTCTTAATCTTTTTTAAAAGCTGAGTCCGTACAAACGCAAGGTCGTCATTTGCACGACAAAATACGCCAACATTTGGATTTTCATTGAAATCCAACAGCTCAAGCATAGACTAGTCACTTTTCTTTTTGGTGGCTGTTTTCTTTTTCCTACTTGATGTCTTTTTTGTTGTTTTCTTCGCTGGTTTTTTCTTTTTCGTTTTTGTAGATGTAGTCTTTTTTTCTGGTTTTTTCTTTGCCCCAGTCTTTTTTGTAGGAGGTTTCGGTTGTTTTTCTTCTTTCTCTTTTGTCGGTTTTTCTGCAGGCTCTTCTTTTTTCTCTTTTGGTGCTTTCTTTTTCTTGATTTTTACGTCACCATCTGCAGTAGGCGCAATTTCGTAGTCTCCGGTACCTGCTTCCTCACCCGACCCTGCTGGTTCTTCCTCTTCTTCTCTGCGGAGAATGGGTGCTTTCTTCCCCTTTTCTTCCTTCAACAGTTCCCGTCGAGATTTGGTAAATCCCGTTTCAGGTAGATATGCTTCGACGACACCATCATCGAATTTCACTGCTTTTATCCTTATTTTGCTCGGAATGTGGTATTTTCCTTTTGACCACAATGCGTTATTGAGTGAGTCATCAATCCAAATATCCTTTTCTACAACCTTCATGTGTCTTGTTAAGTACTGCTTAACACGTTTCACTGCGGTTGGTGCTGCTGTCGAGGATTTCACCCCGATCTTCTTTAACGGAACGATATAAATACGTTCGATTTCTTCTGCCATAGTCATCAAGCTTTCTTCAGATTATTTCTTCGCCAGTGGCGGGTTTTTGGATGACGAGTAAACCGTCTATTGGTTCGAATCATAATCCAGGCGGGAACTCGTCGGTTGCTCTTCGTTGCTTTGTTTAGTCGAATTTTTTTACCAAGTGATTTATGGGTTGACATAGGATCTACCTTCTTTTTATCGAGATATCTCGTTTTTTTGGCATAATCTTTTTGAGCAGCATCCGTAACTGCTCATCATTTATTTTACTTTGCAATTGACCCTGCTGAGCGGCAAGGATGAGTTGATGTTCAATATTTTCCGCGATCTCTGGTCGGGCAACCTTAATGCGCCCTAATCGTTCCCGTGCATCGTTGGTAAGGATGGCCCGCAAGATTTGTTTTTTTTGTTCTTCAAAGGCCTGTTGTTGTTTTTCCTGTTCTTCGAGCATCGATTCTTGGAATGCTTGCTGTTGTTGTAGCTCTTGGGCACGTTTTTTCCGTATCTTCTCTAACTCTTTATCCATAACTCTGAGAACCATACATTAATATTTTTTTAATTCAGGATGATATGATACTACCTCTTTGAGAACTTCATATGAGGCATTATCTAAAAAGGATCGACCTTTTGGAGTAAGTATTCTTCCTCGTCCTTTGACTTTGGTCACTAAACCTGCTTGTTCTAGTTGTTGGACGGCATGTCGAGTAATGGCACCACTGCCACTCCGTGCTTTATACGGCTTTGACCCGCGGTCACGTTTACCACCATATTCTGCACGTAAACGTTCGATACCGATGCCGCTATTCATGTAAATCTTTCGTAGAATGGATGCGCAGCGCGTATGCCACCAGTGTTTATCTTCTGGTGGTTGCTCCTTTGTCACACCCGTTCTCAAATAACTTGCACCCTCTGGGGAAACAATGGTTTTATCTTGTTGCAGCTTTTTTGCAACGTTGTCGATTAATTCTTTTGCGGGAACGTCATAGACTGTTGTCATAGCTTTATTGCTCCTGAGATAGCCCTAATGTGGGTAACGGTAATAACCGATAAGTTATTTAAGCCTAGCGGAGAGCGTTTCTTTCTGTTTTAGGGGAATACGAGTATATTTTTGGCAGCTGCAACAGTAGATAATCAGCCTCCCTCGATGAATTCGTATACGGGAGGACGTGTGAGGAAGAAGATAACAATAGCAATGCTTGCAAAATCTTCGTTTGTATTCTGCAGGAATGGGTACAAGATGGCGCATGGAAAGTTTTCGGGCTAGGGCAACATATCGATTTGCCAATGAGAGATTATGTGCTAGTGCATGATGTTCTGCTAATGAAAAGAGATGTGCAATACGTCTCCGAGCAATGGCCTGTTGTTGTTTCTTACTTTTTGACGGTTTGTTTCCCATTTTTTATCAAATGCCTGTTAAATGCTTTGTTTCAACTTTATGCTTATATCATTTATATATGTTTTATAAAATGAGAAAGAAAAGAACTCTTAGATAAATACATGTACTGATATCAATCCATTCTCGTAGTATGGCGGCCACAATTCGCCAAATGCCCCACCTTCAACAGCCTCAGGCTTGTGATAAATCAACACTTCTCTACTGATCGACTCGATAGTATTTGCATTCTCGCGAGAGGGTCCAAAGGAAGTAATGATCCCCTCGTCGTTGCTAATGGTAATATTAAGATTATAGACTATAGTTTTTGATACATCAAGGTCAAAAAGAGCGGCTGCGTTTTCCGTATTAATTTTTTGTAAATTTTTTACTTTATAGTAGTCAAGAATGATGCTCTTGGATGTTTTGTACTTCACTTCAAAGAGATAGCTTTTTTCCGCAAGTTGAGTATAATTAACATAATAATTTGATCCAACTGATGACATGGTTTCATTGCTAATGTCGGGGAAGATGTCCTTACTTACTGCCACCCATGGTTTCGCATCGTCGTCTGGCAGAGTCAACGTATTTGCTTTAACCATATGGATGCTCGTGTCATTTGCTATAGTATTGTTTACTCTAAGCATTACATAGTAGGTACCATTATTTCCATAGTCATAAGTGGGATTTGCCCCTGTTGCATTCGGTGCTCCGGGAGGATTGGTTGTATCCCAGCTGGTATCCCATTCCCACCACCACTCGAACGTTGCATCATCGGCGTTTAGTACCGACTCTGATGCATCAAATCGTATCTCAGTCCCTGGACCAAGTCCATCACTGTCAAAAAAGGAAAAGTGAGCGACTGGCGCATGGCCGACCGTTGCAGTTGTCGTCGCATCTGGAAACATCCAACCTACCAATGAACGATCTCCCCGAGAATCTTCTACCCAGAGTGTTACTTCATACTCTCCTGCTTCGTCATATGTCCATGTCGGTGCTACTCCTATATCTTCTTGGAGAGGTTGACCCTCATAAAATCTCCAATCATATTGTACGATAGGATCATGCTCCCAAGGGTCTTCTGTACTGCCAGATCCATCGAATGTGATGGGTTCGCCAGGTTTTCCGTAGTATGGTCCATCTGCATCAGCTATAGGTGGAAAGAGATTGTGAACCAGGGCATCGTTGTTACCGACTGTTATAAAATAACAATGATCGGTGTCGATTCCTAAATCATATGTTGGCACTTGTTCATATCTTTGTTCCAGTGAGTTGATCACTATGGTCGTTGAGGAGAACGACAACGTGTCACCAATATGTAAATCTCCTGCATCAATCCATGACCCCTCAGAATAGACACGATGATTAGGTGTGAGCTTTAGACAATCATTGATTACTAGATAATAGTCTCCCATTTCTTCAGCAGCATGGTGATAGATATTTTTTACTTCCCTGTTGGTAATCGTATTTGTTTTTTCATTATATGATTTTACCATATCGCCGACGACGATATCTTCGATATGTTTGTACGAGCCATCTGCCATCACCACTTGTGTACCAGCAAGAAAACAACTTTCGGCAATGCCTATGCGACTATCTTTTACTCGCTCTCGTGAAAGAACGGTGATTTCTCCTTCATCACTGATATTGAATATCCCATATTCCACTGTTGGGTATGTTGCTAGACCAACCATACTCACATTTTGTATATCAGTTTCCCATCCTGAAGTATGGCCAACTCCTTGCCCTGGTGAATTAACCAGCAATTCCATGATATCGATACTTTTCGCTTCCAAGTCAACATTCGGTCGGTCATGGGTGCTATAAATGCTGTTTGCGGCAACAAAGAATACAATAAGTAGAGAAATTGAGATGCCAATGGCTACAAGAGACTCCAGCACAGGAGATATCCCATCCTGATTCCGACCAAAGATTCTTCTGCTTTTCATATCTGATCACTTTTATATTTCTCTTTTATTCGTTTACATCCATTATTCTGGCTGGCAGATGAGTGAATACGTAACATTTTCAGAGATCGTAGTTTTTCCGTCATCAAAGGTTAATGAGACATCAGCATAGTACACGTGACTTTCATTTTCAAGATGAGAATACCAGTAGCTGTTGAGTGTGGCATCCAGGAGGTTTCCATAGGTAAGTTCCAACAACCTAAGCTGATCTCTGGTTTGAGCAAACGCGTCAAAGATGACATTGATATCTCCCTTGAAGGTTAATACCTCCCCGTTGTTTGAGATGTCGGTGAGGAGGTTGTAATTAAAGGCAGTCCCAAATGCTTCTTTCACATAATTGAATTCTGATACTGTTGAGGTTGCTCGTTCGTTTGAAATAGCAACATCGAGATTGATAATATCTACTGCAAGCGATGAAATGACAAAGATAGACAATGCAAGTAGTATTCCCATGAGAATGATCATTTGGCTTGCATTTCTCCTTGAATGATGTTTTCTCTTCATACGTAGCACATCTCCAATCTTACATCATATAGCGAGCCGCTATAATCTTGGAAATTACTTGAGCTTCTCAGATCACTTGCCACAATCGTTGGGAATTTTGTTGCATCTAAAAGATCAGGGTGAATGGTAACAGTGATATGGGAAACGGTCACAGGCTCTATCAGTTTGACTGGCTCGGTGTCATCAAGCAGTGAATTGCGCCAAAAGATGGTTTTTGTGCCATTGCTGATATAAATATTATACATTGTGCTTGGCGGAAGCATGTTTTGTAGATTTGATAAAATAAGTGCTTTGTAATTGTCAGTTATCAAATAAAAGATAAGTTTACTTTTTGGAAAGCCTTCTGGTAGCACGTCACTTACTTCATCATTATACAAGGTTTGTAGCGCGTCGTCCCCTTTTACTTTTAAGTAATCAGTATGGGTATTACTGACTGTTGATGTTGGCGAAAGTTGATAGAGAAACACCAGCGCAACGAGTATGGTAATGGCAAAGATTACTGATTCCAACACCATCATTTGCGCCTTATCATCCATCATGGTTAATCTAGCCCCACTCTAATGCCTTTTCCCCCTCGTTCTACGGTGAGTGCATTTATGATCCAGGTCTTTCCTGGTTCTCCTTCAAAGGCGATATCCAGGTCCCCTCCATTGTGATGTACGGGGAACCATTTTGTTTCATACTTGCCTTTTTCTGTTTCCGGAAACTGCAGCGTTCCTCCAGGGTAGGAAATAGTTGTCGCGTTGCAGGTTCCACTGTAATTTCCCCTAGTGATGGTAATGACATAGTCATCAGCAGACAAGTTTATCCTAAACACCGCACGCTCTATTCCATAGTTACAATCTCGGAGCACTGGCCCTGGCGTGAATGGATTAAAAGTAAGAATATTCTTCGCTTGAATTTTTTCTGTTTCTTCCCATCCATACTGTGCCGATTCTGGTGATCCAATAGTAATTGCTGGCGAAATAGCAGGATTTTTTAACACTCGAATCCAATCAACAAGGAGGTGCCCTTCCTCTGGTGACATGAGACTACAGCCAAGGCCGACTTTCCCCTCCATATACGGCACACCCACAGCATTTTCTATGGGCTCTCCATCATCTCCTGTTTCGTACCAGTGGGTATCAATGCCGGAAATGTTTCCTATATCTGCAAAATTAGAATGGTGATATAAATATGAACGTATTCGAGCAATATGGTCTTTGTGCGGGTCTCCTGTATCTGGCTTGTACCAGAACTTTCCTGTATACAGGAATGTTTTCATTCGTAGCCAGTCAGAAATAGCTAGTGTTGTGGTTTCTTTCAAATGATAGATATTTTCTGTTACGCCGGGAGGAAACGTACCGGGATCATAATAGTAATATTTATACATCGATAGATTGGTATTGGGCGTCTCGTTAAGGGCAAGAATATAGTACGATTTAGTTAGACTCAACATGCCACTTTCATAGATTCCAAATCCCATCATGTTTCCCTGCCCTTCATTTACTTTCATCAGTGCTTCAACAGTATATGAAGACTCATTTGCTGTTATGGACGGCGGCTGCCCTTCGCTTGGATCGGCAATAGATGGGATAGAAAAATCTTTTGTCATGATAAATTCCTTTGTGGTTAGATTGAGGCAACCGTCAGTGATATTGTCATTTATATCGCCACTTGTTGGTGACAGATCCCAGTTAGTTGCTATGTTGTATGGAATTGAAGGCCCTGGTGGATTTTCGAAATCGTCAAAAAACACAGACACCTCATCCATCGTGTGATTGTGGATATCGGTCAATGGTTGATCATAGCCATAGTAGAGATACAGGTGGTGTTCTCTCTGGCTTTTCAAGTTCATTTTTACCAAAATGATCGATTCACCATACGGGTTCCAATAATCAATATAGTATGGTCGCACGTTATACCGTCCCCCTCCAAGAGGCCATCGGTCTTTATTTTCGGGAGTAGCACCAGAGATGTTGCGAGGCGTATCCACCTTACCGTCGCTTCCAAGAATATCCTGATCAAATCCTGTATAAAAGTCATAGGCACCTTCCCATCCTTCGTCATAATCGTCCCAATGGTTTCCTCCTTCCGAACCATTGTCCCATTGATTTGTTCCTTCATCCCATGCTGATCCATTGCGGAAGATATTGCCATAGATGGTATTAGATCCACAGTTGGAGGTATTGACGTTAATACAATAAACGTTATCAACTATCTCACAGTCAATAACGTCATTTTGGTCGGAATCGAGATCAAGAAAAATACCAATATCGTTTTTTGAAATGGTGTTCGATTCAATCGTGTTTGAGTCGGATCGATCACTGATATAAATGCCCTTATCTCCAGTATCTGTATGCGAATAAATTGAACAATCTTCAATAATGTTGTCGATTGAATCGGTAGTGAGATAGATGCCGGAATCATCATTTTCATAAATCTCACAGTTTATTATGCGGTTTTCTACTGATGAATCAATTTTTATGCCGTTGGTGTTTTGGTATATAGTACAATCCTGTATTTCACACCCCTCTGATGAATCATAGATGTATATGCCATCCCCACCATTGCCTTCAATAGTACATGTGTGAATCAACTCCTCTTCGTCGGTATCAATATACACACCATGTCTACCATTTGATGAAACACGAGAGTTATTAAGACTGATGTAGGGCGGGAAATGTGGAACATGTCCACAGGAAAAGATACGAACGCCATCTCGGGTATTATCATGGATATAGCAGTTTTCCTTAACCATGCTGTTTTCTGAAGATTTCATATAAATGCCATCCTCATTATTCTCAACAATACAACCCGTAATTATTGTACTGTCTGCATCGTCTAAATAGATGCCTTCATCAGTATTATCGTGAATTACACAGTTGGTTATACGATTAGAGATGCCATCAGTAATGTATACCCCTCTTTGGGCATGGCCATATATCTCACAATCTATAATCTGAATGTCATGAGCTCCATTGTAAATTTTTACACCATAATCCGTGTTGCCATTGCTGTAAATGGTACAATTTGTGATAACGATGTTTTCCGCATTTGATCCACCAATATTAATACAGGGCTGTGGATCATCACTTCGTTCGGTATAGATGGTACAATCCCTGATATTGATGGTGCCGTCGTTGTATATATAAATCCCGCTTGTTTTGCCATTATAGATGGTTAGCGAACTGATATTTACTTCGCTTCGATCTATGTTGATTAAATGATTGCTTAATCCAGTACCGTCTATAATGACACCGTCTCTGCTCTCTCCAAAGATGGTTACACCAGTCTTAGCTATGGTAAACTTTTCATTATATATACCGTTATAAATATAGATGGTTCCCCTGTTTGTTACATGATCTAATGCTTCTGTTATAGTCTCAACATGATAATAGTCATACCAATCAGGATCTGGGTTATTGTCATCAACTTGAATAAACATACGCTGCCACTCTCCTGTAATGCGCTCTCCTGTCTGAAACGGATTAGCTCCATCGCCATCATAGTTTACTGGTTTTCTATCTATCATCATCGGGGTAGAGCCTCTCTCTTCAACTAAATATACATCATCGTACCGCACGAAATCAATCCAGACTTGCTCTCGGTAACCATCTGAAAAGTCACCCCACCAGTTGCCAATGGAATAGGGAGTCCCTCCATCCCACATATATGTTGCCGGATGATGTCCATTATCAAATTGGAAGGTAGACAACAGAGTAATCATATCTGCCCATCCTTGGTATGCCCCTGGTTCAGGTTCATTTTTTGAATTAAATTCTATGTTGTTATAGTAGAAGGCATTGAGCTTTGTAGCTGGCCCCCCACTTATATAGACGCCGAATCTATTGCCAAAAATGTTACTATGGCCAACGAGGTTCTCAACAACGGGTTTAGGAGTGATTCCTTCAAAGCCAATCATGTCTACGCCGTCGTCACCATTATCAAAGAAATTACAGTAATTAAACCAGTTGAAGCTTGCTTCTATAGTGATTGTTGCGCCATCCTCGCCGTTAAAGTAGAAATCACAGTTTTGAAAAGAGTTTGTGTTGGAGCCGTATTCTAGATATGCTCCGTCATTGGTATTGTCATAAAATTGACACCATTTGAATTGATTATTTAATCCTGAGACAAAGATACATACGCCCCAATCATTATTGTAGAAATTACAATGGAGAATAGTATTCCAGACGGAACCAACAAATCCGATGCCATCTGCTCCTCTTCCACTAGCCTTGGTGTTGTGATGAACATCACAATATTTTATGGTATTATTGCTTCCGCCGTATATCTCGATACCCCCATTACCCTCTGCCCCATAGGCATTGTGATGAATATCGCAGTATTCAACGGTATTATGCTTAGCGTAATACCAGAAGATGATGCCATCGGCAGCATTGTTATAGATTTCGCAGTGGGAGATGGTGTTATACTGAACATAATAAGGTGTTCCCGATTTTTTTATGCCCATGAGGATAATCCCCGCCATTGAATTATCGTGTATGCTACAATTTGTTACCACATTGTCTGAACAAACATAGAATTCTTCAGTTGTAATTGCAACGCCGTATTTACAATCGTACGCTTCGCAGTTCGTAATCGTGTTATAATTGCTCTTTTTATTCACGACAATACCTGCATCATAATTGTCATATAACGTACAATTGTTGATCGTATTATTGCTAGACCAAGTAACCAAATTAATCCCATCGTCATTGTTGTTATAAAATTGACAATCTTTAATGAGGTTGTAATGAGAATGTTCTAAGGCAATACCATCGGCGTCATGTTCTCCAGCAGCAGGTCCATTACTATGAGACGTGCAGTTTATGATGGAAAGATAATCGACATTCCACAATAAAATGCCATCATCTTCTGTGACATTGCCGTTGAAGTAGACATTGCAATTTTTGATGGTGCTACTACTCCCATCATCTGCTCTCTTTATATATATGCCACTTCCTTTGTTGCTATGAACGTTGCAGTTAGAAATAGTAAACCCCGTGACATAATCCATAAAGATGCCATGACCATCAGTACCACTCCCGTCCCGTATGGCGAACGAGTCTAATTTAAACTTATCTGCATTAGTAGTCATGGTCACCACATTGTTTCCTGCACCCCCATCAATGATGGTTGTTTTGTTATCCTCACCAATAAGTTGTATCCGTCTATCTATCACGATATTTTCATTGTAGATGCCCTCATATACGTAGATAGCATCTCCTGTATTTGCAGCATAAATCGCTGCCTGAATGGTATCAAAACGCGTAATACCCCATCCAGGGGTGTGTTCAGTAAATTCCTTACTCACTAAAAGATCTCCGTCGGCGACAGTAATTACTTTCCGACCGGAGAACGGAGTTCCGTCATTAAGCAATCCAGAAAGAGCGATGGTATATGTTCCTGGTGTCGGAGGAGTATACTTTTTCCCTAATCGGCTGGAAGTTAGTGATTGAAATGCCTCCTTTGCATCAAAACTGAATGTTGATCCATCAAAACTGTCCCAAGACAATTGATTATTAAGTTTGACCGTGTCCACATCGATATCTGCTGTCCCGTATCCCTCTGACAAGTCTCCAATATGAATATCGACAACATCGTCTGTCTCCCGAGAATCCCACCACGTGTACCAGGTGGTTGGGGTAACTTCCATGCTAGCGACAACGCTAAAATGAGCGTCCACGAAGACTAGATTTGACTTTACTCTTGAAGGAGAAAGAATAGTGACATTTGCAAGATCGTAATCAAAATTTGTAGGGGTAAGAACCAGTTTTATGGTCGCTTCGTCAATATCGCGATCCATCGCGTTCGTTACTTCTATGGGAATGCGATAGGGATAGTCTTGGTTCCACCATGGCGGGTCTAATGATTCAGCTAATGCCGATGAGGTATTGCTCACGAAGTAATATCCAGCTTCAACCGGCGAATGCTTGGTATTGTTTCCTGTCCCAAAATCAAACTGATAGACCACATCTGATCGTTCGATCGAAATATTTATTTTTCCACCGTCACTGTAAATTGTTTCCCCAGAGATTCCCGTCTTTGATCGTCCTGCGCCGTATGTGGGAGAAGTTTTGCTCACCAAACCATCGCTCGTATTGACATACACCGCATCGCTTGTAATCTCAATATAATACCTTCTCCCTGCGATAGTTAGAGGAATATCGAGCGCCTTTGTATAATCTGCGTTAGGCATCGATTGATCCACTGCTAATGCTTCTACAAGAGCATCTGCTACCTTATTGGCGATACTTTGCGCTTGGAGTTCTGCGACAGCTGCTGTTCTGTTGTTGATAATGCCCGTGGTAATAACAACGGCACTGACCATAACGATTGACGCAATACTGAACGAAAGCAAGTATCCTAACACATTTGAAACGCCTTTTTTATTTTTCCAGAGTGGTCTCATAGTATCATCCTACGATTGCGATCTCACATTTTGAATGAGTGAGAATAAATGTTTTAATGTTGCGATGGTATAAAATATCTGTTCCCCCGTCTTTGATAAACGTATACTGCGATATAAAGTAATTTTCCCATGCACCGCTGTGCTCTCCGTAAATCGCACATTTAAAACTTGTTGTTACGCTCGCTCCAGTTTCTCTAACATATGTTCCATTCGATTTGATGAGGAGGGTTCTTGTTGCAGAGTCACCTGCTAATATGTTTTCACTCTCTGATGTCAGTTGAATAATAGGTATAAACAGGACGGCACCATTCTTTTGAATGCCGGGCTCATACGCAAGATAGCGTTGTTGGTTTTGTGCAGAAACCACACCACCATTTTCTGCAATCATCTGGTATGTCCCCTTTGTGGCAGCAAGCTCATAGTACATGCTACCTGGGTCAAACAACCAGATACGGCCAATGATATTTTCGTCAATATCTTTAATATCAATTTGAACAGCATCAGCTAACGGGTTTGGAGTATCGCAAAAAGCTTCACTATTATCGATAACTGTAATACTTAGTGCTTCACTTTCGTCGCTATTTAGATAGAAGACATCTGCAAATTCTGGTAAGGGGTCAAATCCGCTGTGTGAATTAGTAAGAAAAAACTGAGTGCATGGATCAGTATTCAATCCAGACACATTAAAGTCAAAACCCTCAACCAACGAATAATAAAAAATGAAACGTTCTCCACTTGATGAAATGAATAGATTTCCCTTTTCTGCCACAAAATCAATCATGCTACTCCCGTTTCTACCTTTGCCACTGACATCTTGAATGACATTATTAATCGTTTGAAACTGCGTAAATGCACTTTCGGCAACGACCGATTCCTTTTCTTGATCCATATATGGAACGCCCCAAAACACAATAAAACTAATGGAAGATGTTGCAATCATAATTACAATAATAAGTGCTAACGTCTCTGTCACTGCATAACAACAGCGATGCGCATCGTTCACTCCCATCTCCAAATGCATGTAATTTTCTACCCCTTATTTAAATGCTCTGTCGTAATCAGATATGATACCAAGATTTCTCTTCACATTTCCTTAATTCCTAAAGTTTACTAGGACAGACGAATGGGCAAAGGCAAACCATAATCTGGATGATGATGGGGTATAGAACAAGGTGTTTGATGGTGCTCCCTCTTCAATTTCAAATGCGTAATTGCCTGCAAAATATACTATCCATGAGTCAGCATTATCTCCATAACACTGCAATCTGAGATTGTATATGTGTTCTTGTTCACGAATTCGGCTCATATAGAGATCGGTGTTCATCTTGATGGTAAATCGACTTCCGCCACTAGCAGAAACCTGGGATCCTACTATCTGAATGATATGCAATGAAAGGACACCATTTCCAGCGAAAATAGAAGAGGATGAATACACCTGGCCATCGTCTCCAAAGGCATTAATGATTCCGCCGTTTTCTATAGTAATTGTCTGATGAGCCCCCTGACTTGAGAGCCACTCATACATTATCGAATCGGAATCAAAAACCCAAATACTTCCAAACCAATAGGTATCATTGATCAGATCAATGCAGACGGCACCGCTGATGGTTACTTGGTCAAGTTCTCCACCATAGTCGAGCCAATAGATATTCGCCTCAGTGACTGCCCCCTTCAACATAACAAGGCCTAATTCTCCCTCGGGATCAAGTATTTTCTCGTTGTGTACAATTCCTTCATGTAGCTCAATGATGGAGAATCGCTTACTTACTTCATATACTCCTGTATCATTTTTGCTTATTATCTTTATAGTGTAATTGAGGTATCCCAGTGATTGGTCTAAATCAATAGACCAGTTGTAAATGCCTTGATTTCCCGTTCCTTCGTTGCTAATTGGAATACTATCTACAATTGTCCCCTCTTCTCCATCACGTTGCCACAAGATTTGTACATAATGGTCTCCTATTACTGGTTCATATCCCCATTCTATGGTCTGGGTTGTCCCTCGTCGCCATTTGTATCGCTCTCCTGGAGAGAAGATAAAAATACCGTCGATATCCATCCTGACTGTTTTTTCCTCACCGTAGAATTCATACCCATCAACTTCTCCAACGGCACGGAAATGATAGGTCTGTCCTGGAGTAAGATCTTCAACAAAGGCCGAAAATGGTTGATTTGTTGTCAGATGATCCCATTCTGTGTAGCTACCATACCCATCGTTCAATCCATACTCAAATCTTACGTTACAGTAATCATAATCACTATCAGGTTCCAAATTTGATAATGCTCCGTTGAATACTACGGTAGTCGATAAATTTTCTGTTGCTTCATGTGTCGTAACGGTAGGAATCTTTGGAGTAGTTACTGGTCCAACTCCTGCTGAGTCTCCAAAAGGAAATGCATTACTCCCATTTGATCGATATCCGCCGTCTTCAGCAAATGCCCAGACTTTGTAGTAATAGGTAGTATCTGGTGTAACGTTATGGATATAGCTTTCGCCAGAGGCATATCCGTCAATGACCCCTTCTTCAACAGGGGTTCCTGATCCTACATTCCAGGGGCTTGGTTGAGAGCCAATGGCATATTCAATGTAGGCTCCATCGCCTCCTTCGCCATTTGTCCAGCTCAATTCCATTGTTCCAGGATTAATCACGTCAACGTCTAAATCGGTAAGTGATGCAGGTTGCAAGAGAAAATACACGGTCTGACCATTATGTACATCTGCTGTATGAAAACTATGCCGGACTCTTGCATAGTACCACCCATATGTACCCGGTTTTAAACCAGACCGTACGTAATTAAAGGCCTCTCCTGTTGACTTACTTCCCGTCCATGAGTTAAATGCTCCTGTATATGGGGATCCGCTCGAATATGTTCTATGACCATAAAACTGGTACTGAACAGGTTCTCTCCCGTCATCAATGACTTCCCCGTTTAGTGTTACGCTTGTTTCACCAACATTTGTTGGTTGATTAGTCTGACATTCAGGGTCTGTTACATAGCTAATTTCAAGATATGGCTCATCTGATGATTCACTGGAACGATACTTTGCTATCTTTTTAAGACCAGCCTGTTCTGTTTCATCTGCTATCAACCACCCACAATCCCATCTATCATCATTCACGAATGCTTGTACACTCTCGGTAACATCCCATGTTTTCCATCCCGTACTTCCGACTTGAATGGTGTCTATCACACCAACGTCAGTTCGGCATGCATCCCAACCACCATGCCACTCACCTTCGCCAGCTTTAGGCTGATGCCAACACACTTGGTTTTCAACCCAACTGACAGATAATTCCCAACACTCGTGTATTCGACTTGAAGGATTGCTGCCTTCATACTCATAATATCTAATCTTTAAATCAGCAGACATAATATATGCATTTGCTGGAATAAACCCTGGTTCTTGTACATAAAACCACAGAACCATACGTCTTGTTTGAGTCAACCTATAATCTATCCACAACTCTTGATCATTATAGTTTTGATTTGGAAGAAGTTTATAAAAATACGCATCTCTCTGGCACACCCGGGTAACTGGATTTCCAGGATCACCACCCCCCCCTCCACCACCAGCATTGTGCACCAGTACATCACTATATTTCCCCATCGAGACAAAATAGGTGTGGTACTGGTCTACTTGTAGATCAAAACTGGCTTCCCTTGTGAACACTTTTTCAAGAGCGTATATAGGAATTACCAGCCCCTTTTCTCTGGCAAAGAGAATGTCTCCTATCTTAAGATTGCCTGCTGGTATCCACTGTCCATTCGCATAAAATTGATGATTTGGGGTAACGCGCAGTTGATTGTTAATAAGCACGTAGTAAGGCGTCATTTCTTCAGGTGCATGATGAAATACTGCAGTCACTTTGCCAGGAAACATCTCTTCTGTTTCTTCATCATATGAAAGTACATATTCTCCCACGCAGATCTCTTCGATTGGTTTGTATGTTCCGTCACCCATTACCACTTGTGTACCTGCAAAGAAACACGTCTCCGGCCAATCGACCGTAAACTCATACTCATCACTAAACGTATACATCAGCACCGTCCTGTCCTTCTCTTCGGTATCCGTTGTAAGTGACCCACCACTTAAATCGAGTGTAGTAATGGTTTTATCCCCAGGATTTGAATTTACCAATTTGTTGATTGCTTCTGCTGCTGATATAAATTGTCGATCGGTGCTTTCTTTATTTGCGGCATTCTCAACACTTTCAATGTAGGGTACACCCCATAATAACACTGATGTCATAGTGGATGTGACAACAAGTAAGGCAACAATGGCCGAAACAACCGGTGTTAATGCGTTATTATTTTTCTTCATGGTGATACTCTACCTCATCCGAAATATGTGTTACTAAGTAACATGATATATTCTATCACTAATAGTATTTAAATATATCTGTTCAGCTTTATATCTGTTACTTAAAGATATCGTTTCACTATCTTTTATCCCTTATCATTTTATATATACTAACCAATGGATATCACATACCAATGCCAAATTTAAATATTGCCCAAGCTATCAATACCATGATAAAGATATGTTTGACTCCTGCTACCATGTTCCCTTCTTCAAACACTCCTGTTACTAATCCCATACCAACGCTTTGTACTAATGTTGCTAAAAAGAAGATAGGAATAACATCTTCTGTTGCCAACCCTCCACTCTTCCCAGAAGCCTGGGCAAGGCCTGCTGCCCCTTCCCCAGTCATTGCAGGAATTAAACTTGCGCATAAGATTGCAATAATCAATAAAAATACGCCCATCCCAACATAGATGACTGCAATATACGACATCATACTTCCTCGTCGTTCCGTTTCCAAGAGTTTAATCTCTCGTGCATCTCGCGCTGCTGCGTCCAGTACATCAGCAACATTGCCTCCGCTCCGGCTGGCTTCAATAATTAATGAGATTGTACGGCGAATTAACTTTGTGTTCACCCGTTTTGCAAAGGATGATAATGCTTCGTCGACACCACTCCCCCAAGAGATTTGTTGGGAAATTTTCTTAATCTCTCCAGTTAGGACGCCATAATTTCCTTGAGCCGAATACATAATTGCCTTCGTGAATGTCATCCCCGCACGCCTCGATTCTGCCAGATCTCTTACAAAATCAGGAAATCGAGCGTCAATCTTTCGAACGCGCCGTATGCGAAGGTATTCATAAATGCCAAACGTCCCCGTACCAAGAAAAATTGCAAAGAGAATAAAATCCACGGGGGTCCCGATGCGTATTGGTCCTAGTACTAAAGGACCTAGCATTCCTAGTTGAACAAGAAGTGCCATAATAATAAAGATAATAGCAGGAACAGCCGCGGCAAGATAAATAGTGAATCTTGTGAGTTGACCTGTGAAGATTAAATTCTTTATGAACCCTGGTTTTTTTATTTCATTTTGCATGACTTACACCTTAGCAGACATGGATGTTAAGACTACAGCAAATCCAATATGGATTAATGGGATGACAAGAAATGAAAAAATATACATAATGCTCAAATCGTCCCCTCCAGAAATAATCGTTAGTAGAGGAATAATAATGATGATTAATAGAATGCCTGCAACTGCTGCAGTAACGTAACATTCAGCCATAATACCTAAACTTTCAATCTGTTGTTTCTGGGCAAGTCTGTTTTCTCGCATATATTGATCAGCCTTTGTCATAAAGTATGGTTTTAATGCGCCACCAGATTGCACAGTAACAACTGCACCCTGGAGAAATTCTTTGAATTTCTGTGACGGCGTCCTGTTGATATTTGCTTTGATAGCTGATATGATATCTCTCCCAAGAAGACTAACATCACGATAAATCCATAATGCTTCTTCGCGAATTTCTCCATAGATTTCCTGTTTTGAAAGACTCTTAAATATTTCTGTTGGTGTAATTCCTGCAGATGACATAGCTGAGATAAAATTCAGTGCATAGGGCAAATGCATGTCAATTTTTTTTCCTCTTGATCTTGCCCTAATTGAAGGCATGATTATATAATATAAATATGCTGCTGTGGTGACTACAATAGGTATGAGTCCCAATAGAAGGATCAATCCCAATTCTATTGATATGAACAAGATAAGATTTAGATACACAACTGTAGCAACAACAGCGGCGACAAGTGTATTAAACCAGGCGTAGGAAAGGTACGCGCCAGCTCGCATTTCAATATGGGCCTGTTCTAGGTCGTCTTTCAATTTCTCTGTTGCAACATTTTCGGCGATTGTACCAAGTCGTCGGTAACACATTTTTTGATAATTATTGAGTGCCATCTTTTTCTTCCCTCTTCTGATGTTTTTCAGGTTCAGGTTCCTGTGCCACTTCTTCCTTTATTTTGTTAGGGTGCTCTCGAACCATACTGAGAAATTGTTCGGGGTTTTCTGTATATTTGGATATTGCTTTTGCCACGTCTTTAAAGGATCTGATGTTCGTTTTTTTCATCCATTCAAGTATTTCTGCTCGTTGCCGTAATTCCTGTGTTATTCCCTCTTTTGACATCTCCCATCGAGCACGAATTCCTTCCAGGATATAGCTTTTTCCAGTGTAGATAAATTGGTCTTCGATCGGGTCCCATCGAAACACCTCATTGGTGAGAATTTCTTTAGTGGTTGGATCGATATCAA
>CAZWZY010000004.1:85815-91740 GCA_964638175.1 uncultured Thermoplasmatales archaeon
CCCCTGGAATCCAGTTGGGATGTGGTAAATTAATTTCTCTGGTTTCCTCAATAGACACAATCTTTGACTCACGCGGAATAAACAGTGATAAGGCATTCAACACCGTTGTTTTTCCTGCTGCCGTTCCACCAGCAACGAGTGTATTGACGCCATTTTCAACAGCAAGCCACATAAATGCAACCATCTCGGAAGACATGGTGTTAAATTCGACCAAATCTGGTGGTGAGAATGGATCTTCCCTGAATTTTCGAATAGTAAATGTCGATCCCTTTGCGGTGACTTCATCACTTAAGGTCATCTGAATACGAGACCCATCAGGCATCGTGGCATCCAGCATTGGTTCGGCAATGGAGATATGCTTACCACACTTTTGGGCCAAGCGGAAGATGAACGATGACAGATCTCCCTCATTTTTAAATTCAATGTTACTTCTCAAAGATCCATATTGTCGATGGTAGAGGAAGAGGGGTACATTGGCTCCATCACAAGAGATGTCTTCAATATTTGGGTCTTTCATCACCGGGTCAATCTTCCCAAGACCCAGAGACATTTTTTCAAGATAATACAACACCTTGGTTTTTGATTCTGCTGGCAACTTAATATCATAATCTTTCATGATCTGTTCTATGCGGTCGACAAGATAGCTATCGTCTCCTGTTTCTTCCAAAGATATTGTATCAATGGTTAACCCTTCCATGGTATCATAGATGAAGTCTAATGCTTTCTGTTCCTCTCGGGTAAGATTTACTTCAACTAGGAAGTATCGTTTGTCCAGACTTTCTTTCTCACGAAGAATCTCTACGTAGGCAAATGGCTCTCTTAGTGGATAGAAGTCAAGCTCTTCCCATTCTTCAGCAGAGAGTCCGATGTCTGTTAGGGAAATTGATGTGCTTTTCACTATTTCACTGGGGACCTCGAGATTACTACTTTTTAATCCTTTTTGTTCCAGTTCAGAAGAAGGAGAAAGTGGCAATGCCATACTTTTACGTTCAGCCTCAGTAATTTTTGGACTCCATCCTGTATCAAGCGCTTCATCCAGCTCATCAAAAAAGATATGTTCGGACACATCTGAGGGTGCTTCTCCTTTGAATTCACCATCTTTAAACAGCAAATCTTCTTCAGAAACATCAGAAAAGAAAAAATCCCGTGTATAATTAAATCGTTGTTGCCCTGCTCCTCCTTGTAAAGAGCCATTTTCTTTCGTGGGCATATTTTCCGCACTAAATGATGATACAGTATCATCAAGGGAAACATCTTCTAGGGGGAGGTCTTTTCGCCCGTCTTTTGTTTGCGCCTCTCTCTTTTTTCTTCCTGTAAACCATCTTTTTTTCTTAGACCTTTCTTTTGGTTTTTTTCCAACCTTCTTCTTTTTTGAGGCAGTATGTTCTTTTTGACGTTCATCGCGAGTGTTTTCTTCTGTAGTAACGCTTAGATGTCCATCATACTTTTTTGCCAACTCAGAGAAATCCGGTAATGGCTCTTTTTCTTCAGGTTGAGTAAGCATCACCTTTCCATCGGGGGTTTCAATCTGTTTAGTATCTTGCTGTTTTTCACTTCGTTTTTCTTTGTCAAACGATGGTGGTACCAAATGGTGATTGTCATCTTTTTCATGTTGCGTTGCTTCATCGATATCTGAAATGGTGAGTATTTGTTTATTTGTTAAAAACCGGTCAATTTCTGCAATAATTTCATCATAATTCTTTGGTGCTGGAGTATGTTTCTTACGGGTACTCTTTTTGTCCTCCATCAAGCTAGTACCCTCCCAGAAGCTAACAACGTTTTTCGTGACGTATCTATCCAATTATCCTGCATCCGCATCCCTTTTCAGACGATGTTGTCTGTTCTACACCATCCTCAACAAAGCCTACTTTCAGCTGTTTTTGAAAGTATTACGCGCATCTCATCCAGTATTTTTGTTATTATGTAATTGCTATTTATATCTTTCTTTAATTGGTAAAATCATATAATAAATCATACAACAATTTTAGACAAGTTTATAATAGGGTGTCGAATTGTAGGCATCTTGTTGGGCCTGTGAGGTAGTCTGGATATCCTACCGGCCTTCGGAGCCGGTAACCGGGGTTCGAATCCCCGCGGGTCCGTGCTCTTGATTTTTCTTTTTTATGGACGTAGCATTCCGTCCTGGTTTACATAAAAGACATAGTAATTGTCAATGGTAATCTTCCATTCTGGATAATAGGGATTGGTATCTCTGTGTACTAACCGTATTGTTATTGTGCGCACATCCTTGATATCTATGTCGTTTTTCACGTTGTTATAGACGATACGTAATGCTTCTTCCTGTGAGACTGGCAGATAGGCAGCAGGACGGGGTACCCAAGACGCTTCTTTGAAGTGACCGTCTTTTGCGTCAACTAGAACCGTGATAAGCGTTCTTGTCTCTGGAATTGGTGTAGCTATCGAGGATGCCTCTCTCAACAGTTTGTTGTCTATTCGACCTACACGTTCGATAGTTTCTTTTGTTATTCTTTCAAACATGACCGAGTTGGCAGGGAATGGGTTGTCTTTCCGGGCAGGCACATTGAAAGGCACTATGTAATAGTCGCCAGTTCTCTTGCTGTCTTTTACATAGAGTGGTTGTCCTGCAATGGTGCGTTTAAACGTTGTTGAGAAGTCTGGATCATATGGTAGGAGTTCTTCGGTTACGCCCTCTATGGCTGCTTGCACAACATCAAGTGCCTCGTTATCATTGATCGTTTGCGTGAGCGCTGTAAGAGGCCCAAAGGTCATTGGTGTTGCTGCCATACTTGGCTCTATGGCCGTTGTCAATCGTGATGGAGAAGATGAGATAGTAACCTCGGCATCACGTTCTGGTGGTTCAAGAACGGTGATGTATTTGCCATCCCATGCAGCATTATAGGGATCAGAAATGATGGTATAGTAGGTGCTCGTCCATTCATCAGCAGTTTTATAGCTGTTTTCCCCAATGCCTCCAGGGTAATCTGGATCATTTATCCAGAAACCATGGACTGTATATCCCCACGCTTCGTCATCGCCTTCACCAGCATATGTGCCATTCTGCGGTCGTTTGTCTGTGTGTATTCCTCTGACTGACATCCAGTTTTCATAGGTGCCGCCAGTGGGAAGCGCGCCAGGACCGGTATATTGCCACCAACACACGCGATGCATTGCCCAACTGAGGCCGTCTGGCGTATTTGGCATCACTCCCACTACAAACGTGTAGCCTGGGGGAAGGGTATCTCCGACAAGCCATTTGAGGGTCTTTGCCATACCTCGCGGGTCGATGTGTTGAAGCCCTGCTCCTTTATCTTCATCAGTGTTGTTAGACTGTCCCCAGAGCTGGAGTTGGTCTTGGGTGTAGGGTCCCACCTCTTTGAAGTCTGTCCACATCTGCATTACTGCTGCGCCACTGTAATTCCATTCCTCTTTCGTGTGGTAGGGGTAATCTGGATAATAGTTGATACAGTAGTGATCAAGGTTGAGATCTTCAGTGAATCCATTATTGTCAATATCTGTTTGGGTTACGGTGTGGTAGGTGATGTTTAACGAAGAGGTGTAGCCATCTGGGTCATAGTCCCCTTCATCAAGCTCTTTTTTTGCCATAATTCTCAGTTCATCGTTCACGCTGGGGATATCATCCCCTGTTAGTTCAAGGCTATAGTGATTACTGCCCGGTTCTACGGTTGCAGGCCATTCCTCGGTTGTCTCAAGATTAGTGATAGTAACGGTAGGGTCTGGTAATGGGGTTACCCCATCAGGTTCAAACACATCTCCTTCAATCGTAAACCCTGCCTCAGTAACGTCGGTGCTTCCTTCGTACGGAAGATAGTTATGTTTGGTAACCGTGACGTACATGGTTCCCTCTGTCGAAGGGTCGATAGTGAAATATGCCCATCCTCCCGAGTTGGTGGTCTCGACGTCATACACTTCTTCTCCTTTCCATAGACAGACCGTCGCGCCCTGGACGTCTCCTGATGAGGAAACATGGACATCAAATGGCTGCGATCCGGTCGTAATCGTAGCATCATGCGTTACCGTCAATGGCTCTGGCGTGTCTGTCCATATCGGCATCGCCGGTTCTCCGAGAAGATTAAAGGTCCATACGCAATGCCTGCCTGCATCTGGGTTCCAAGGATCAGTACCAAACAAATGTTTACTTTGCACCATGGTTTGGCCAAGAATATGTTTATCATAATTGAACAAAGCCCCCCACCACCAGTAGTCGAGCTTTGTCGATAAATAGTACGGATACTCGTCGTTGTCTTGGTAGTATAATCCAGAACGAGTGTTGCCGGTAAAGGCTATCCCTGCCTGATTAGGATTATAGATGACAAAGTGTTCAGCAATACAGTCAGAGTAATCCATGGCATTTGGCCAACAACCTAAGGACACGACGATAGACGGTTTATTGTCGTTGTATAATGCATCCACCTCATAGTCCTCAATACCCCATCCATGCCAATAATCTCCTGTGCCTATAACCCAATAGTTTGCATGGTCTGCATGATTTACCAGGTTTTGGCCTGCGTTAAGAGCATTTTTTGCTGCCGTTTCGTGGTTGCCACCATGACTATCATACACCTTGGTGACATCAAATCGTGTAGGAATAAAGTCATCATCGATATCGTCCTTCATATATTGCAACTCGGTTGATGCATCTGTATCCATACCAATAAGCAGGACATCTAGTACGTAGTCGCTTAAGGGAGGATTTTTTTCATAGTTAAGTACCTTATTTATGAAGGTCGTGGCCTGAGTGGAACTTTGGATCGATGCCCTGCCCACAAAGACCTCGTGAGTCCAATCATTATCATAATCAGAATAACACTGGTCACTTGGTGTGCTTTCACCAACGCCACTGAATGTACGATACTCAAACGGAATGCCAGAAGAAGGATTGGTGGAGTGTTCTCCCCCTAATAGGAAATACATGGTGCCCCAGCTACTGTGGGCATCACCTATGAAGTCCTGAACTCGGTGTCTCAGAGTCGAGCCAGCGCAATTGCTATTAATCCAATTGGTAGTCACTACCCCTGTTCTCAATCCTCGTTTTGTGTACCATTCTACCAAATCATCCCAATAGGACGTGTAGGAACTTGGGGTAATAATCACATGATCATACGGTCCACCTGGTGGAAGGGAAAGCGTGCGAGGAATGGTATCTGGAGCGGTGTGTAATTGGACGTCTTTAGGATTGACCACGATGTCGGTGATCATCCGTCTATAGGTTTCTTTACCTTCCTTTGAGATATCATCTGGAAGATAATCGCCACACCGATAGCCACCCAAACCATAGATAACAAACGTAAGAGAGGTGTACAAGGTCAACTTCTTTTCACGAGGAGTATACTGTAACGGGAAGAGATGAACAACTGCCATACTCTGGCCAGCAAGATCTGTTTGCTGTACCATCTGGACCGTTTTTCCAGGATACGCGCTCATTGAAGCATAGGTCTCTCTATCAGGTTCAACAAATGCTGGTGCTTCTGAACCATCTGTTTTCCGTGGTGGCTGAGCTGGAAATACCGTATATGTACCCTTGAGTCCCACCTGTTGATCATCAATAACACGCACCTGTCGTGCTGCCATGCCGGCAGGTAAAGCAATCCGTATCTCTTTTGCAGGCATCATCGGTTTGCCAACAACGTTGATGCACGCTCCTTCGTTGAGGTGCACGGTATCATATCCTTTTACGTTATCAAAAATAAAATCGTCTGGTGAAAAGGTCACCCGATATGTTACTTTGTATTCCTTCAGAATATCTGCCTCATCTTGCCCAAGGGTATCTCGGGCAGGTGATATTGATGGCACGACCAAAAAAAAGATAACGGCCACTATCACTACTCTACCTAAAATCAGTCGATTCATACAACGTCTCCCTCAATCATTTTTCAATGCTACTTTACTATATAAGATTAACGTTTGTTAATTACCTTAATCTCT
>CAZWZY010000005.1:0-87960 GCA_964638175.1 uncultured Thermoplasmatales archaeon
CTTATGATTACACCGTTACGGCTACCGATCCCGATGGAACACCTTTATGGTATTATGTTGACTGGGGAGATGATACCAATAGTGATTGGGTTGGCCCGTATGCATCTGGCCAAGAAATGATCCTTAGTCATACGTGGGATGAAAGAGGAACATATATCATTAAAGCAAAAGCCAAAGACCCCTATGATGAAGAAGGACCTTGGGGAGAACTTGAGGTGGAGATGCCAGTAAATCAGCAATCAACTAACTCATTGTTTCTACGGTTTTTAGAACAATTTCCATTGTTGGGAGGAATTATATCACGAATAACAAATCCATTAAGATAAGTTTAGCAATCGGAATAACAATCTTGTTTATCATTTTAGAGGAAAAATAAGTCGTTTTGGAAAAAAGATATGGCAACCATTTCAACCATATGATATGAGACATTGGTGTGCCATTGCACGTCTTATAAAAACAAAACGAGAAACTAAAATTTTTGATGTTTTAACTGTTAGAAACTGGCTTGGACATACTGATATTAAGACAACTCAGAACTACATCAACCATGCAGATATGTATTATAACCAAGCACCTGTGGATTGGATCGCAAATGCCATAAAACCACAAAAAGGAGGCGATAAAAAGAAAGGTTGATCATAAGGAGAAAAACAACAGAATAGGGATTTCACCTCTGTTGCCTGAATTCTCCCCAAGAGTTGGAAGCGGATCTGCCGGGATTTGAACCCGGGTTAGAGGCTCCGGAGGCCTCTGTGATATCCAAGCTACACTACAGACCCTTTCACGTTGGCTATTGCAATCGCTCATATTATGTTTTCTTTTCTTCGACATTTAACAACTATCTATATGCATATAACGAAAAAAGTCGATATGCAACAATTGTTACATGTAATACTATAAATATTAGATATAGATTACTAGTTAGCATGCCAAAGAACAGTAAGAAACAAATTGTTAACGATGAACAAGAAGTATTGCACGAACTACAAAAAGACGCAAGACAAAGTCCGCATGAAATTGCAAAAAAATGTGGCTTTTCCCGTCAAAAAGTATGGCGTATTATTAAAAAATTAGAAAATGACAATGTTATCTGGGGATATACGGCAATCATCGACGAAAAAAAGCAGGATATGAAATTATACATGGTTCTAGTAAAACGGACAAATTTACCGATCAGTGGAGAAATCATTAAGAGGGTTACTAGCGGAGATTTTAAACGAATTGCGGATTCTATTGGCATCATAATAACAAGCAGCTTCTACCTCAACGGTGTCTATGATTGTTTGGTAGTGTTTCATGCAAGTGATCTTGGTAAAGCAAAACAATTTTGTGAAGTACTCAATAAATCGTTTACCGGGTTCATTGCTGAACTTTCGCTTCTAGAGGTTATTTTTACCAATAGGAACCACGGTATACTAAATCCAGAAAAGGATCGAATAAAAGAATACTTTAATTTATAAGAACTTATAAGAAAAATCAAGAAATTATTCTTCTACCTTCTTTGCTTGTGCTTCGGCTGCAGGAGACTTAGGCTCATTCTCTTCCGTCTTTTGTTCAGGTTCTGCATCTTTTGGCTCAGAAGGAGATTGCTGGTCAGTTTTTTGTTCTGGGGGTTGTGATTGCTCTTCTGGTTTTGTCTGTTTTTGAGGTTTCTCTGATGTTCCCCCTTTAAATTCAGTATACCCACAATTTCCACAGCTCAGACGATTTTTATGCTCTGCTAAAAAGACCCCATCTCCACACTTTGGACAATGTCGTCGTAATCGAGTGATATTTTCTCCTTCAACCTTGAATATTTCTCGTTTTTTCATACCTATTCCTTCTTTTCTTCAGCAGGCTGTTGCTCTTCTTTTTTATCTGGCTCAGCAGTGTCACCTGATTGAGCTGGTTCTTCTTTCTTTTTTTCTGCGATTTCTGGGGCAGTTGTCTCTTCTTTTGCAGACTCATCAGTGGATTGCTCTGTGGCTTCTGTTGACGACTTTTCTTCTTTTTTCTCTTTTTGGGGCAATTCAGCAGGCTGCTTCTTTGATGTTTCGGCGGATTCTTCTTTCTTTTCTTCTTTCTTTGCAGGTGTGCCAATCTTATTTCGTTTTAGGATATGATCTCGCTCCCATTCTTTTGCCTTTTCTGTTGAAGTATAGATCTTTGCATACCCTGTACTCTCCTGCGTACCAAAACTAGAATTAATTGTTTGAACAATGATATTTTCTTTTTTGGTATTTAACCTATCAGCCAGTTCATTGCGAATAAGATCGCGATCGGGCGTTCCTTTACTCTCATGCCGAACAGTAAACTGGACTTCTATTCGTTTGAGAAGTGGATTGTTTTTCTTGGATTCAATTTCTATTTCCATACGACTCACATCTCGCTTAGGATTTCTTTTACTTTTTGTTTAAATTCTTCTGTTGCGGGTACGACTACGACCCCTCTATTCGGCAATCCATATATTATAGTTGCGTCTCGAGGAGCAAGATAAATAGCCACTAATGCTGCTAGGTCTTCTTCTCCTTCCACCTCAATGCGGAGGGTTTCTTTTTCTCCTTGTGCATAGGCCTGTTTGATCGCATCCCAGAGCTCATCAGTAATTACTCCTGCAGGATTGTTTATCCTCACTGTCTTTTTTCCATAGGACTGTAGGGTTTTTTTAACCAATGGTTCACAGGCTCCTCGTCTGGTTTTATAGTCGATAACACAGAATAAAGGTTTAATATGATGGGTAAGCAATGTATAGGTAACTGCATCGCCTATCGATACAATATGTTGCTTTGTTGCTAATAACCGTAATAACTCTGGCTCATCAACCAGCATCCCCAGAGGTCCTTTCAGGGCGTTTCTCAAATGCTCTGGTAAAACACGCATACGACAACGTTACCGTACTTTTAATGCATACTTGCCAGGTTTGGTAATATTCATTTTTTTTGCAATTTGAGATTCAGCCGGATTGCGAATGATGACATATCCGCGCCATCGTTTTGAAGTGGGGAGATTGCACAACGGACAAACGTCTTTTTCGGTCAGTAAGTGACACGTTTTACATGCATTCAGATGTTTCACTTTTTCCCCTTCTTTTTCTTTTTGTATTTCTTTTCTTTCTTTTCTTTCTTTTTCTCTTCTTGTTCTTCAGGTTCTGTTAACCATGTATACGAACCGAGACCAGGTTGTCTCATAGTAAGGCCAATTTTACTTTCTCGTGCAGAGAGCTCATTGAGACTCACAGCAACAACTCGCGCTCGAACCAAGTCACCAGTCTGTAAGGTCATCTTCTTTTCTTTTCCAGAAACGATTTCGTTTTCGGAATCAACTTCAACATAATCATTCATGATTTGACTCATGTGAATAAGAGCATCGAGAGGACCAATATGACAAAAGGCACCAAACTCAACAATTTCACACACAATCCCATTCAATACTTCTTGCAGTTCTGGTTTGAACACCAACGCATCAAAAGATACCTTTTGATACATGGCACCGTCACCATGGATGACGATACCATCTCCCACAGGTTTGATATTATCTGCAACCACGATCACACCATGATTCTTTCTCATGGTTCCTTCAAAGGTCTGTTGTACAATGGCTCTGACAACCTGATCGAGATCTTCGCCAAACTTCTCCGGAATGATGCGTACTGTATCCTCAACTTTAACCATGGCATACATCTTTAATCACGACTCTATGAAATAAATAGCCTTCTTGGAATATAGTTACTCTTTATATTATTTTTGAGTGGGCGTTCCCGTTACTGAAAGATGACAAAGAGAGGCAGAAAGACTAACGAAACGATAGACATCAATTTGATCAGAATATTCAGTGCCGGTCCAGAGGTATCCTTGCACGGGTCACCAACCGTGTCCCCGATAATCGCTGCCTTGTGTGCTTCTGATCCTTTTCCACCAAGATTGCCTGATTCAATGAATTTTTTTGCATTGTCCCATGCACCACCAGCGTTGGCCAAATAAATAGCCAGCAAAAATCCAGTGACAATAGAACCCATAAGAAGGCCGCCAAGACCAATGGGTCCTAAGACAAGTCCAACAACAATAGGCGAAATGACCGCCATTACGCTAGGAAGAACCATCTCTTTTAACGACCGTTTTGTGCTAATCGTTACACATCGCGCATAGTCTGGTTTGTTTGTATCACTTTTTAATAAATTGAATTTTTGAAATTGATACCGCACTTCTTCCACCATTGCATAGGCTGTTTTTCCGACGGCACCCATAGTCATTGCCGTAAAGACAAAGGGCAGCATTCCTCCAATAAAAAGACCAGAAACGAGATAAGGATCATCTAACGAAAGGACAAGCGTATCCCCTTGTAAGAGAGTAGCTTTTGAAATGTAGGTAAAGATCAGGGCCAAAGAAGTGATCGCTGCTGAGCCAATAGCAAATCCTTTTCCCATGGCCGCAGTGGTATTTCCTACGGCATCCAACTGCTCCGTGCGCTCTCGCACTTCTTTTCCCATACCTGCCATCTCAGCAATCCCCTGTGCATTGTCGGCAACAGGACCATAGCAGTCGGTCGCTAGAGAGACACCTAAAATACTCAGCATACCAACGGCTGAAATAGCAATACCATAAAATCCTGCGACATAA
The DNA here is from genome assembly GCA_964638175.1 of uncultured Thermoplasmatales archaeon. Taxonomy (GTDB): domain Archaea; phylum Thermoplasmatota; class E2; order DHVEG-1; family DHVEG-1; genus JAFGDG01. Next base: position 4,596 of record CAZWZY010000005.1, read on the forward strand.
TGAGCGACCAACATAGAAATAACAACTGCAATAATGGGAATAATCGTACTCATCATTCCTGTCATCATTCCCTGGATGATAACCGTTGCTGGCCCCGTTTTTGCTGAATTGGCAATTCCTTGTGCAGGTTTACGTTTTTCAGAGGTAAAGTATTCAGTACTAAGTCCTATAACAATACCAGCAATTAATCCTGCAAGAATCGCATAAAACGGTTTTAATGTTCCAAGCAGTTGCCAGGTCACGAGTGCGGAAAAGATAGCAGTAAGGCCTGTGGCAAGAAAGAGCGAATTTCTCAATGCACCATAGACATTTTTCCTTTTTCCAATATAGATGACAAGCGTTCCAAGAATAGAGGCAATGATGCCCATCGAAGCGATAACAAGTGGCAATACGATGGCGTTTGTTCCTAACCCATTAGTTGCCACAAAACCACCCGCTATGGCTGCAAGCGCCATGGTTGCAATGATGGAATCAACATAGGATTCGAACAGGTCTGCACCCATGCCTGCAACATCACCAACATTATCACCAACTTGATCAGCAATAACCGCAGGATTACGTGGATCATCTTCAGGGATGCCTGCTTCAATCTTACCGACAAGATCGGCGCCGACATCGGCAGATTTAGTGTAAATTCCACCACCAACACGAGCAAACAAGGCAATAGATGAGGCACCGAACCCAAATCCAAACAAAACATCAGGATCATTAAAGATATAATAGAGAACAAACACACCCAAGACACCAAGACCAACAACACACATACCCATAACAGCACCACTCGAAAAGGCAATAGACAATCCTTTACTCAGGCTTGTTTTGGTGCCTTCAGCAGTACGGGCATTTGCCATTGTTGCTGTACGCATCCCAATATTTCCAGATATCGCTGAAAAAATAGCCCCAACAATGAAGGAAAGCGCAAGACGCCAATCCATACCGCTGCCAGGGATATATGACGCAATAAATAACAATGTTGACACAACAACAACAAAAACGACAAGCACTCTGTATTCACTTGTAAGAAACGCCATTGCTCCTTGTCGTATAGCAGCGCTGAGCTCTTTCATTTTTTCATTTCCAGCACTTTGCCTTTTTACCATAAAAAATAGATAGGCTGCAAAAAGAAGCGCAAATACTCCTCCAATAGGCACAATTAGTGATAAATCCATAAACCTCTCACCCTTGTGTTCTGGTATCAGTAGTTGTTATTTAACCGTTATGTTTTATCATGCGTGGTTGTACAAATCGACAGAACTATATATCCAGATGATAAATATAAATAATAGATTATTTATTTGGAGATGCTGTATCTCTATTTCCGGCAATTGACGACAATCAACACAAAATGTAGGCTGAGATGAATCTCCATTATGAGATGAAAAAATCATGTTGCGACAATTAGGTAACCTCATTGAAAAACGACCATGGCTTGTGGTTATGGTTATTCTTCTTATCACCGCAGGGTTTGCCAGCCTTATACCTTCGCTAGAAATGAAAACAGATTTTTCAGATTTTATGCCTGAAGAAGAACACGTTGAGGCATTCATGAAAGTCTTCAGCTATTATGGAGAAACACAACAGATGGTACTTTTGTATGTGGAATCACCAGCATCACAAAATATGTTGATGCCTCAGGCACTGAAAGAGCAGCAAAAAATCCAAGAACAACTGGTCAAATTACCTGAGGTTGAAAGTGTCGTGAGTATTATCACCTTCCTCGACCAACTCTGTTTATTTGAATTTGGGACAACACTTGATAATTGTAGCAATGAGCAAATCACTGAGGTATTAACCGATCTTTTTGAACAACCAGACGTTACTAATATTCAACTCTTCGAACAGGATGACCCCAATGAACCTGTTGATATAAACAGAAGGTTACGGTTTCTCCCTGGACGATCTGTTGATAGCATTGACATTAAAAATGGGTTTCTGAATCTTGATAACGAGACCATTACCTTTTCTATCGAGGTACACGACCTATCGGCCTTGTCTTCACTTTTATCCCCTGTTCCTTCATCCAATGTGGTGGAATGGTATGTAGATTTCGAAAATGTAATTGTACCTGACGAGCAGCTTGATATTAAATATAGAATCGCCGCACGCCTCGAACCGTCGCAAGAATTGTGGCAGATTGGAAAGGGGCTACTTTCTAACGCAAAATCGTTAGTTACGCTTGTCAAAAATAGACAAATATTCAATTCGTATACAAAGCAAGCCTATCTGTGGATTAAGCTTCCTGGACAGCCCATGTATTCTCCGATTGTACTTGACCATGCAAACGTTACCTTTGCAACTGAGAAAAACAGAATTGATATCACGGTTTCTCGCGAAGAATTGGCACAATTTGGGATTGCATTTCGGTTTGGATCCATTGAACTTCCTGCAAAGCTGAGTAACTTTCAACTGGGAACGAGATACTATCAGACCCCTCTACTAAAGCGTCCATGGTCACGAGCGTCCCTGAACGTAAGTTTCCTTGAAAAGCGAGTAGAAAAATTGCAAACGCGACCAGTTCTTGGACCTCTTGCTGAACGGGTGGTGCAACGAATAACGGGCATGTCTTTTGAGGACATCAACCAGTTTTTTGCAGTGTCGAATCAGTCAGTTACCTTGCCCGATCAACTTTCCTTGAAAGACATTGATGCGGCATGGACCGTTGCAGATACTACGCCCGATAGTATCATGTCTAGCGCTGTGCTCTTCATTCGCCCTGTTCTATTTGATGAATTACAAGTAAATGCGGAAGGATTTCTCTCAAAAGACTATCAACAAACGAAACGAGCGCGTGCAAGTTTGATGGTTCTTTCTCTTAATTTCACCTCAGATTATAACAGATTGATGGATATCAATACCTACATTCTTTCTGTTATCGACGATCTCGATGAAAAAAGTACCTCCCTTGATATTAAAGCAACGGGGGAGGGCATTATTTCCACCGAATTAAATGATGTTACCATGGAAGCAAATCAAATTATTGCTCCTTCCATTTTTCTGATTATTATGTTTATTATTTTCATCAGCTTTCGAAAAGTTTCCTACATCTTTCTTCCCATGCTTGCCCTGATTATTTCTACAATTTGGCTCTTTGGCACCATGGTCCTTTTTGGTATCGCGTTTAATGTTATTGCTGTTGCGTTAATACCTATTGTGTTGGGGCTGGGGGTGGACTACTCTGTTCATTTATTCCATAATTATCAAGTAGAACGAGACGCGGGAAAGACGCCTGCAGAAGCTATTAAACTATCCATTAGTGAAGTAGGAACAGCGATGTTTTTAGCAATGGTTACAACCCTCATTGCATTCTTATCATTTTTAACTGCTACTGTTCCACCCTTACGGGACTTTGGCGTACTTCTTGGGCTAGGTGTACTGTACACGTTCATCACCGCCATTACCTTGTTAGCCTCACTCCGCTATATTTTAGACAAAAAAGAAAAGAAGGAAATCAAAAAACAATATAAACTTCCCGTAACAACAATTATGGGGAAGCTTGCCACAGCAGTTCTTTCTCATCAAAAGATAATTCTTGTATTGACCGTGTTAATCTCTCTATTCCTTGCAGCAGGAGCCACTCAAATTAAGACAGGATTTGATTTATACGAATTTCTTCCCGAAGGAAATGAAACGTTGGAGCTGTATGGAGAAATCGCTGAAGACTTTCCCTTCGCAAGTCAGGACCAGGAGTATATTTTAATTGAAGGGGAAGTTGCCACTGTTGCCGCACTGGAAGGTATGCGTAAGACGCATTTGAATCTTGAAGACGATACATACGTTTCTAAAAACACTGATGGGAGCACCAAAGCAACAAGTATCTATACTTTGATACAGCAAGCGATCTTGTTAAATCGATCCTTAATTACTGCATTTAATATTGACGAAAGAACAGGAATACCACAGACAGATCAAGATGTAGAAGCATTGTATGATTATCTCTATATTGATATTAGCTACGACTCCCTTGATATGGATATCACCATGATTGATTCGTTAAATGTCGATGAAGTAAGCGTCCAGGTACCAACCGTATTATTTCGCAATAACTCACAATACGAATCAGCGGTAATTCGTATCTATATCGATCCCCGTCTGCAAACGCGTAATGGGGAAACAAACAAAGGGCTTGAGGTCCTTACAAGAGAGCTCAACGAGGATATTGAAGAGTATGGAGACGCAACGGCTATTGCCACGGGCAATTATATTATGACATTAACCATCACGGATTCGTTATCGGAGAGTCAATCACTCTCGACAGGACTTTCTATTGTGTTGGCAGCACTGGTATTAATCATTGTGTACAGAAATCCTGGACTCGGCCTCATTGCCATTATACCTGTGGGGATAGCCATGGTATGGATTCTGGGCACCATGTATTTTCTTGGATATTCGCTCAACGTCATGACTATAACAGTGACAAGCATCACGATTGGTATAGGCATTGACTACGCCATTCATGCCACCGAACGATTTCGATTTATTGCAGATAGAACGGGCGATATTGCCAAAGCAGTCACTGAAACGATCTCTCGAACGGGTGGCGCGCTCTTTATTGCCGCATTAACAACAACCTTTGGCTTTGGCATCCTTGTTTTTGCCCCCATGCCACCTGAGCAACAGTTTGGCGTTATTATGGCAACAACCATCGCATTTTCCTTTTTGTTATCCGTGATTGTACTCCCCTTGGTATTATATCGATGGGCAATTTGGAGAAAAAAACACAAAGGATATATTATTTCTACAAAAAAATATGGTATGGAAGATGACAAGAAGACAAAATAAGTGTCATTTCTGTATATTTTTTATTAGATATACTCTGGTGCCTTATACCAAATCTTTATGTATCACTCCTTAATACGGGTAACATACCACAAGAGGTGCCCATATGTCAAACGCGTTAGTCTCTGAACTAAAAAAAGACGAGAAGAAAAACAAAAAAATCATAAAATCGGTTGATGGTAATACTGCTGCGGCACACGTCTCCTATGCATTTTCTGATGTTGCTGCCATCTATCCCATTACTCCCTCTTCATCGATGGGTGAAGTCGTTGATGAATGGGCTGCAGAAGGAAGAAAAAACATTTTTGGCCAAGTCTTAAAAGTTCAAGAAATGCAATCAGAGGGGGGCGCCGCGGGAGCGGTTCATGGTGCCCTTGCAGCAGGTGCTTTGTGTTCTACGTTTACTGCATCGCAAGGTCTACTATTGATGATCCCCAACATGTATAAGATATCCGGAGAACTTATGCCCTGCGTCTTCCACGTTTCAGCTCGGGCACTTGCTGGTCAGGCACTCTCCATTTTTGGTGACCATCAGGATGTCATGGCTGCCCGTGCAACTGGTTTTGCGCAACTTGCATCAGGATCTATTCAAGAAATAAATGATTTAGCACTGGTTGCTCATCTTACAACATTACGAGCGAGTGTTCCCTTTATTCACTTTTTTGATGGATTCAGAAGTTCACATGAAATTCAAAAAATAGAACTGTTAAATTATGATGATGTACCTCCTCTTGTTGACTGGGATGCCATAAAAAGACACAGAGAGCGAGCGCTTAACCCTGAAAAGCCCCATCTTCGCGGTACTGCTCAAAATCCAGACATCTATTTCCAAGTAAACGAAGCAGCAAACAAGTTTTATCAAGCAGTTCCTAAAATCGTTGAAGAAGAAATGCAAAAAGTGAGTACACTGACAGGAAGATCGTACCATCTCTTTGATTATGTAGGAGCACACGATGCCAAGGACATTATTGTCATGATGGGTTCTGGATCAGAAGCAGCAGAAGAAGCAGTAGCATTCTTAACTGAACGAGGCGAAAAGGTTGGCCTAATTAAAGTTCGACTGTTCAGACCATTTTCGGCAAAGCACTTGTTAGCAACGATCCCAAAATCAGTAAAAAGAATTGCTGTGTTGGACAGGACAAAAGAAAATGGTGCCTTTGGAGAACCCTTGTATCTTGATGTCTCGGCAGTGATACAGCATTCTGAGCGAGAGATTACTATTGTTGGCGGACGATATGGCATGGGTTCCAAAGATTTTACTCCTTCCATGGCAAAAGCGGTATTTGACAATTTGAAACTGAACGAACCAAAAAATAATTTTACCGTAGGAATTGTCGATGACGTAACCTTTACCTCACTTCCCATTAACGAAGAGATTGATGCAACGCCTGAAGGACTGGTGCAATGCAAGTTCTGGGGAATTGGTGGCGACGGAACGGTAGGCGCTAATAAAGATGCAATTAAAATTATCGGTGATAACACCGGGATGTATGTTCAGGGGTATTTTGCGTATGACTCAAAAAAATCAGGTGGAGTAACCGTTTCACATTTGCGCTTTGGAAAAGTTCCCATTAAATCAACATATCTCATCCATTCCGCAGATTACATTGCTTGCCACAATCCCTCGTATGTTGATAAATACGACCTACTTGAGGGAGTGAAAGAGAGAGGAACCTTTGTTTTAAATTCACCCTGGACACTGCAAGAAATGGAAACGTGCCTTCCAAACTCTCTCAAAAAAATAATTGCAGAGAAGCATCTTAAGTTCTATACCATCGATGCAATCAACATTGCTGAAAACGTTGGCCTTGGCGGACGAATAAACATGGTCATGCAGGCCGTCTTTTTCAAACTGTCAAAAGTGCTTCCGGTCGATGAGGCAATAGCCTATCTCAAAGAAGCAATCGAAGACACTTACGGTAAGAAAGGCAAGGATATTGTCCAGATGAATTGGAAGGCCGTTGACGCAGCGCTTGACAACATCAAAGAAATTTCATATCCTGACTCATGGGCAAAGGTTCCCGTCGAAGAAAAGAAAGAAGCTGATTCACCCGATTTTGTAAAAAATGTCATGTGTCCAATGAACGCACTACAAGGAGATAAACTCCCCGTGAGTGCATTTACTCCTGCAGGAATTTTTCCAACAGGAACGACAAAATACGAAAAACGGGGAGTTGCCATCAACGTTCCTGAATGGATAATTGATAATTGTATACAATGTAATCAATGTGCAATGGTATGCCCACATGCAGCAATTAGACCAGTGCTTGTGACAAAGGAAGAATTAAACAAGGCACCTGAAGGATTTAAGGCAAAAAAAGCAGTGGGGAAGGGTGTAGAAGACCTTTCTTTTAGAATTCAAGTGTACCCAGAGGATTGTGTAGGTTGCGGCAACTGCGCTGATATTTGTCCGTCGAAGGAAAAAGCACTTGTGATGAAACCGTTTGCAACCCAAGTAAATCAGATTCCTAATCAAAAATATGCCGAAAGTATTCCCATACGAACGGGCAATTTTGACAAATATACGGTGAAGGGAGCTCAATTTAGACAACCGTTGCTTGAGTTTTCTGGCGCTTGTGCAGGTTGTGGTGAAACACCATACTTGAAAGTTATTACTCAACTCTACGGAGACCGAATGATTATTGCCAATGCAACAGGGTGCTCTTCAATTTGGGGTGGCTCTGCACCGAATGTACCGTTTACCGTAAATGAAAAGGGGCATGGTCCTGCGTGGGCAAATTCACTGTTTGAAGATAACGCAGAATATGGCTTTGGTATGGTTCTTGCTACCATACAACGAAGAAATAAACTTGCAGATTTAATCAAACAAGCGCTCAACAAAAAGAAAGTGACCGGCTCGACGAAAGAAGCATTTGAGCGCTGGCTTACCGTTAAAGACGATGCCGATAGCTCAAAAGAATGGGGAGACAAGATAAAAGCAGCCATAAAACAAAACCATGCTGATAAACTCCTCAATGAAATCTGGGAATCACGGTCTATGCTTACCAAAAAATCGATCTGGAGTGTTGGTGGCGATGGTTGGGCATATGATATTGGTTATGGTGGTCTTGACCACGTTATTGCCATGAACGAAGATATCAACATTCTTGTCTTTGATACGGAGGTCTACTCAAACACCGGTGGACAATCATCCAAAGCAACACCGATTGGATCCGTGGCAAAATTTGCAGCATCCGGTAAGAAAACCAAGAAAAAAGACCTTGGTGTGATGGCCATGACCTATGGGTATGTCTATGTTTCCTCTGTTGCCATGGGAGCAAACAAGAATCAACTCATGAAAGCACTACAGGAAGCGGAATCCTATCCCGGACCTTCCCTCATTATTTGTTATGCGCCTTGTATCAATCATGGCATACGAAAGGGAATGGGGAAAACTCAGGAAGAGGAAAAACTGGCAGTGGAAGCAGGATACTGGCCACTCTATCGATATGATCCACGGCTTGCTGCTGAAGGGAAAAATCCCTTCCAACTTGATAGCAAGGAACCAAATGGCACATTAAAGGAATTTATCATGGGTGAAGTACGGTACAACTCCTTAACACGAACATTCCCAGATGAAGCAAAACGACTCCATCACTTACTTGAAGAAGATGTCAACAAGCGGTACAAAAAATACAAGGAAATGGCAGAGCAGTGAAGCTCTGCTCTCTTCATTTAAATACCCATCGAAAGACTAATTTTACTGCTCTTCATTACACCTTTTGCGAGGGGCACTTCTTTGTTAGCACGAGCACAAGCATTAGCAGATAGTATTAGCAAATCGAGAGAGATTCATATCGTTACTCATATTGATGCTGATGGGATTGCTGCTGGTGCAGTTGCCTTGCAAGCGCTGCAACGAGAAGGAAAAGAATGCTCTATTGAGTTTGTTAAACAATTAGATGAACTGATTCTTGAGCGTTTGCAAAACGAAAATCATGAGCTCACATGGTTTACTGATTTAGGAAGTAGTGTCAGCACAAGCACGCCAGCGCTGAATAAACTTATCACAGACCACCACACCTGTCCCGATGATGCTGATGCGTCATTTCACCTCAATCCCCATTTATTTAACCGTGATGGATCGTATGACATCAGCGGCGCAGGGACCACCTATTTGGTTGCTCATGCTCTTGATAAAACGAACACGGATCTTTCAGCACTTGCTATTGTTGGTGCGTGTGGTGATTTACAAGATAGAAAATTCTGTAAGCTTTGTGGTATGAATCGGGATATTCTTGCAGACGGAAAGAAAGCAGGTGTGTTAGAGTATAAAACTGATATTCGCTATTTTGGAAAAGAAACCCGACCGGTTCATAGATTGTTACAATACGCAAGTGATCCATTAATCCCCGGTCTAACCGGAAGGGAGGATGCATGTATGTCATTTCTTAATACCTTGCATATTCGCATAAAAGACGGTGACCTTTGGCGACGGTGGATCGATCTTACCAACAGCGAACGACAACAGATTACCTCAGGCATTGCACAAATTCTGTTAACAAAAGGGTTTGGACATCGCCTCACCACTCGAATTATTGGAGAGACCTATACTCTATCAAAAGAGCAACGTGGTACAGAACTACACGATGCAAAAGAATTTGCCACACTCCTGAATTCAACCGCACGGTATGGTCAACATGATGTCGGTCTACAGGTATGCATGGGCAATCGTGATGAATGGCTAAAAAAAGCACGGAACTTACTGCGAGGCCATCGCCATAACCTAGTCGAAGGCATTCAATTTGCAAAAGATGAGGGGATTAAAAAGCGGCAGTATGTGCAGTTTTTTCATGCAGGCACTGGCATTCGTGATACCATTGTTGGTATTGTTGCCAACATGTTGCTCAATGAAGAAGAAACCAGTAACAATCTTCCGTTAATTGCGTTTGCTGAGACGGAAAAGGGCATGATAAAAGCATCTGCACGAGGGAATCAACTGCTTATTGATAAAGGGCTTAATCTTTCTATTGCCATGAAAAAGGCAGCAAAAGCAGTTGGCGGTGTTGGTGGTGGCCACAATATTGCTGCTGGTGCAACCTTGCCAAAGGGGAAAGAGGAAGAATTTTTACAATTATTGGAAAAAGAGATACAATCTCAGCTTTCTTGCTGAGACGTTTTATAGACCTCAATAACGGTGACATCAAAGATTAGGGATTTGCCTGCAAGAGGATGTACACTCATGGTGATATCTGGATTAAATTGCTGCGCCTGATAGATGAGATACTCCATCAAATCTCGTGGGAATTCGTAGGTAATATTAAACGACTCGTTCCGTTCGATGGTAACGATGCGGTCAATGAAATCATAGGTAATGTTCCCCGATCCATCGTCATAGCTGACATTGATTGCAGTATCGTTCATACTGACAACTGTATAGGTTATCACGTCATACCAACTCTGGATGTTAAAGGTATCGTTGATCGCTGGACTATGGGTAATAACAATAGTTGAGTTATTCATGCTGGTAATGCTGCTTGCATTTTTCCAATACTCGGTTCCCGTGTTGAAATCAATCCACGTGAAATTGGTTTGTTTGTCCTGAGGTGGTGTCGTATAAATCCACATCATTGTTTCATTGGTTTTGGTGATGATAGTTGCATTAGTCCATGAAGGATAAATATCATAATAGTCACCAACTTCAGTTGAAATATCTTTAATAGTAAATAGCGTCGTTGTTCCGTTTCCCAACATTTCAATGTATTCTTCAGGCATGGAAACATTTTCTTCAATTCCTATAAACTCGATATTGAGTAGCACATCACCTGTTGTTGGATCTGCTACATAGAGAATATCCCCAACTTCTGGATATATACCATATGCCTCTTCAGGAGGTATCGGCCCAATAGTTGCGGTCTCTCCCTTTTTCAATCCAACTAAACCTTCTGTAAAACCTTCGATACTCGTTACATAATCCTCATATCCCTCTGGCGAGGTGGCACTTATATTTAAACTCACAAATACCATTAATGGCGTACCTCCTGTTTTTGCATCAATATCAGCATATGAGGAGTCAAAAACAGTACCATTTGACGCATAGGTTCCAATATAGTGCACATCAGCACAATCTCCCAGAGCAATGGTTTCTCCTTCGCCTGAAAGATTGGCAAGAATATCTTCACCATACATAACTCCAAGGTAAATGGAAAATGCACCAACGATAATAATGACCAGCCCTATAATTGCTAACTTTTCGTTTTGCATGCTCGAGTTGAATGAAGTTATCATATATTAAGCTACTTGTTAAACGAACGTGGTCCGACATGCTCGATAATATGCCGAATGAATTTTGCTGCAAGTAATGCCGTTTCACCATTATCATAAGGAGGGCAGACTTCAACCACGTCAAATCCAACAAGGGATGATGCAAAACAATCAATGCATGCAAGGATATCAAAAGGCGTTAGCCCAAATGGCTCAGGCGTACTTGTACCAGGAGCATACGCTGGATCAATGCCATCAATATCCAACGTAAAATAGATTTTTTTCTGCTTGAGATGATGTTGTGTTTTTTGTAAGGCATAAGCAATTCCTTTCTCATGAATGGTAAAAGCATCCACAAAAAACAATCCTTGCTTTTTTGCTTCCTCAAATTCTTCTTTTTCTGCTGATCGGACACCTAACACTGCAATATTATCAAGGGGTATATGATCAGCAAGACGACGAACGACACAGGCATGGTTGTAAGGTTCGCCTTCATATCGCTGTCGAAAATCAAGATGAGCATCAATCGATACTACGGAAATATCTTGAGGAAACGCATGAACAATTCCTGGCGTAATAGCATGTTCGCCGCCTACTGCAAGAGGAAATTTTTTTTTCTTAAGAAGAGTAGTCACAAAGGCCGTTGTTTTTTGCACCATGTCGCGTGGTGTGTCGTCTTCCACCTCAAGATCGCCATAATCATGAAATAGAATATCTTTGAGATCTTTGCCAGATATAAAATTAAAGGTTTCAAAGTTCCAACTGGCTTGTCGTATTGCCCATGGTGCTTGGTGTGCACCAAAACGAAAGGACGATGTTTTACCATATGGTACGCCAAAAAGGACAACGGCTGCATCATCTAGTGATGACTCAGCATCGGCAAAATAGGAAGGAGTATTCATAAGACATAAATTACTACCAAAGTATTCTTGGAGAATTATACTCTTGTTATTTTTTTCTTTCCCAGTGCCTGTAAATATTGCACTTCTTCCCCTGGCTTTAATTGTCCCTTAAATTCATCGGAGATGGGCATTTCAAAGGTTTCGTAGGTCTCAAGATCCATCAACTGAACATTATCACCCATCAGTGCCAATACTTGAGCATTTCGTTTGTCAATCATGGGAACATGTACTTTATGTTTCACAGGATGAACAATACTTCGTTTTTGTCCATCAAACACCCCAACGGCCTCAATGCGTGCTTTTGCTTCACCATGTTTTCCTGGTTTTGAGGTTGAAATGCTCATAATCTTACAGGGTTCATCATCGATAATTACATATCGATTTACTTTTAGCGTTCGTACTTCAGCTAGTTCTTTCATAGTTTATTCCTCTGGTACTTTATACACGATATCGTGTTCACGCACCCGGTCTTTTACCTTGATGCCCACATCATCACCGGGTTTTACTGATTGAACGGGAGTTCTGTTGATTTCCATACTTTCGATTTTTTGGATGAAATCAGTATGGGATCCAACGACGTGAATGGTATCTCCTATTTTAAGTCCACCATTCGTAATTTTAATGGCAGCGACACTGACGTTTGTGAAGAAGTGTTCCACAACACCTACTTTTTCTTCGACCATCTCATATCACCAACCATGAATAAGAGAAGTATTACTTAAAGGATATCGCTAACTTTCGGTCACTACTTCATAAATAGCCTTTTTTCCATGCTTAAGACAAATAAACGCTTCCCAGGCACTGTCCCATTCCATGGGATTCCCACAGACAGGGCAGGCTAAGCTTTCAATAATTTCTCGGTGTTGTTTGGTTCGTTTTTTGATCACTTCAGCCTTGATTTTTTTGGTGGGGTTAAGCGTATCCATGACATAGACATTGCCATCTGAAGGAACAAACGGTGTATGATTAAGCTTCATTCGTTTCTTACGATATGCTTTCATTTGTTGTTTGTATTTTTCCATCATCGTTTGTCTTCGTCCCATATTACCAACCCGTTATGGTCTAAACCATGAATAAGCTTTTGTTTTATAATCTCTTTCCCCATACAGAAACTGCTATGAATGTAGACGAATTACCGCTCGAACCCGCCATCATTGCCATTTTGAAAGAACACGACATCGTGTCATTGTACCCGCCACAACAGCAGGCACTCCCATATGTGTTGAAGGGTAAAAACACGGTGTTGTCTATTCCTACAGCAAGCGGGAAAAGTTTAGTTGCGTACCTTGCCATTGTTCACCGGTTGAAAGAAAAAGGGGGAAAAGCACTATACGTAGTGCCTTTGAAAGCACTGGCACGGGAAAAATATGAAGAGTTAAAACTGTTTTCTAAACTTGGACTAAAGGTTGGCATCTCAACTGGTGATCTCGATGATTCTGATTCTCGTCTTTCACGCTATGACATCATTGTGTGCACGTCTGAAAAAGCAGACTCGCTTCTCCGTCATGAAGTAACCTGGATTCATAAAGTAACGGTTCTCGTCATTGATGAAATTCATCTTATTCATGACCCCAGTCGTGGACCAACTCTTGAAGTCATTATTGCTCGATTTAAGTCGTTATACCCAGCAACGCAAATTATCGCACTTTCAGCAACCATCAAAAATGCTATCGATCTTTCTACATGGCTTGAAGGAAAACTCATTCAATCAGATTGGCGTCCAGTACCCTTGCGGGAAGGCATTTACTATCACCACACCGTATATTTTGAGGATGGAAAAACAACAGACATTGAAGGTTCAGAGAAAAAATCCTTAGAACGTTTAGTAGATTACTCGATGAAAACAGACGGGCAGGTATTAATTTTTGTCAATACAAGACGATCTACGGTGTCTGTTGCTCAAAAACTTGCAGGAATTATTGAACAGTATCTTTCATCAGGTGACAAGAAGAAGCTCAAGCACCTTGTTTCCAAAATAAAAAAAGAGCAGAGCGAGTCTACCTCGGTCGATAAACAACTATCGCAATGTATAGAAAACGGCATTGCCTTTCATAATGCAGGGCTGTCAAGTACCCAACGTCGTAGTGTTGAACAAGGATTTAAGGAACGTTTAATCAAATGCATTGTGGCAACTCCCACCTTAGCTGCGGGTATAAATATCCCTGCACAGCGGGTGATTATTCGAGATTTATGGCGCTATGATCCAAACTTTGGGATGCAACCTATCCCAATCTTAGAGTATAAGCAACAAGCAGGTAGGGCAGGACGACCGCGATACGATTCCTTTGGTGAAGCGATTACCATTGCCAAAAATGAAGAGCAAAAAAACCAGATTTTTGAGCGGTACATACATGCTGAAACAGAACCAATTTTTTCAAAACTCGGCAATCAAGCAGCACTTCGTATGCATCTGCTTGCCGCAATTGCTACGCAATTTGTAGATAGCGTTCAAGGAATCGCCAAGTTCATTGACAGTACCTTTTATGCTTATCAGTCAGATACGTATATGCTGCAGGAAGAAATCGATGCCGCTCTTCAGTTTTTACTTACCCACGGCTTCATTGAACAACTAAACGATGATCAATTCATGGCAACACTGTTTGGCAAACGAACGTCCTCATTATATATCGATCCGCTTTCCGCATTACAATTAAAAAAAGCATTAGAAACATCCTGTACTAAAGAAACTTCTCCCCTTTCTTTTCTTCATGCTGTATGTTCCACACCAGATGTCCGGTCGTTATATCTGCGAGGTTCAGACACTTGGGTCGAAGAGCGAGCGGAAAAAATGCAACGGGAGCTGCTGCTTGATGCTCCGTATGCATCAAGCGAAGAGTATGAATGGTTTTTAAGTGATTTTAAAACCGCATCATTAGTTGAAGATTGGATTAACGAACTACCTGAAGACAAGATTGTATCAAAATATAATGTCGGACCCGGTGACATTCATAGTATTGTTGAAATGACGCAATGGCTTCTGCACGCAGCACGTGAATTTGCACGAATGTACAACTTTGATTGTGTGCCCGACTTAAGTGACCTGTTGCTCCAGGTACAGTATGGATGCAAAAAGGAACTGCTCAATTTGATCTCATTAAAAGGTATCGGCCGGGTACGAGCGCGATCCCTGTATACTGAAGGCTTTAAAACCATAAACGATTTACGTGGCGTGCCCTTGAAGCGCTTAGCTGAAGTCAAAATTATTGGTGAAGGTATCGCCAAAAGCATCAAACATCAAATAGGGGAAAGTGATAAAGGGAAAGAGAAAGAACTTGCTGAGTTTTCATGAACAACACAAAGGAGCTGCTAGAGAGTATTGGTGCCATAGGGACTATTACTGATGTGGATCAGTTTTTAAAAGGAGTCGCCGATTTTGCACAACAACATCAGCTAGTAATTCAAGTGTTTGATGCAGAGGCCATTTATGGAAAATTCCATCTGATCTCTGCAGTGAACCATGCACAGCGAGCAATGGAACGAAAGACCAATACCACTAATACTCTTGCTATGGAGATTTTGCTGTACGCTTCTGGCGAACGGCAGTTGAAGTTGGCCATCCCAAAAGTTGGTGTAAAGAAAGGAAAAGGAGCTATCTTGTTGGTGGTTGTTGATAAAAAAAAGAGGTCTGCCGAAACACTCCACAAACAAATCGATGATCTATTGCAGCAATACTCATTAAAAAGAAATGATGGTGTCCTTAAAGGTACTAGACAAACCTTGAGAGTTTTTGGTATCGGTGAAAAAGAATTACAAACCGTCACGAAAGCTAAATATGGGGACCTTATTCTGGAAAAGGTAGCGATGGTAGATATCATCAAATAGGCCCGCATGAGGTAGTTTGGATATCCTGGAGCCCTGCGGAGGCTCCTACTCGGGTTCGAATCCCGATGCGGGCGTGATATTATCACCACGTTAAATATTAACACAATTTACGCCCAGGTGAAAACTATTATTCTACTTGTAGGCCTATTGCTGATTTTATTGATACCAATTTTGTATTCGTTGTATCCAAGGTTAAATGTTCCCGATGTTGGAGAGAGTGATATAAATTGAGATAAAAAAAAATTGAAAAAACAAAAGAAGTAATCATTAAGAATGTTTTATCTGATTTTTCATGTTGGGCTGTTAACTTCCTGCTGGACCCATCATTGAATAACTAAAATTAAAAGTTTAACTCCATTTTATATTGCGTTCCATCTTCAGTTTCACCAATTGTTTTGAAACCTATTTTTTTGTAAATTGTTTGAGCAGATATATTCTCTTTGTAAGTTTTTAAAATAACTTTTTGATATCGAAGTTCTTTTGCTTTTTCAACAGTTAGTTTCGCAATAACTAATCCATATCCTTTATTTTCATGGCTCTTTTTTATACAACAACCAAAGCTTGGTATTTCATAACCAAATAATCTAAGAAAAGAATACCCGATAAGAACATCGTCTAAAAACATCACAAAATAATGATCTTTTTTAGATTTACAAATATCTGTAATTGTTTTCATATCAAAAGAATGTGGATGAAAAAACCTTTTGGCATCGCTGTCAAGACTATTCAATAATTCATATAAATCAGGTATATCCCTTTCGTTTATATTTCTAAAAACAACAGATTTTTCATTTTTCCTCAGATTCATTTGAAAAACCTGTTATTATAGTAATTTTCTTTTCCATCTAGAAACTCGTACGCTTCCATCATCTCTTTAATGCCATGATCAAGATCATATTTTGTTTTATAGCCAAGCTTATTAATTTTATCAAAGGACACTTTGTAGTTTCTTTTATCGGGGTCTTCACCGAAACCTGCAAATTTAAGGTAAAAATCAACATATTCCTTTATTTTTAATGCTACACCTTCTTTTGTTATACATAATTTTTCTGAGCCGACATTATAGATTTTGCCATTCATTTTTTCAAAATTTTTTATTGCAAAAATTAAACTTTCTGCTATGTCTTTTACATGGATGAAGGATCTCCAATAGTCTTTTTCAAATATTATTAATTCTTTTTCTTTCATTGCCCGGTATAGAAAATCATTAACCAGTAAGTCAAGTCTGGGCCGTAACGATAGGCCAAAACCTGTTGAAAAACGATAAATTACAAAGTCTGAATACGATCCTATCGCTTCTTCTGCTTTTGCTTTTGTTTTTCCATATTCTGTCATAGGATTGAGAGGACATTCTTCAGTGCATATGTCTATCACATGACCGTAGTTGCTTCCAGTTGAGGCAAATATAATTGGAACATTACATAGATCAGCTAGTTTTTTTGTCGCCTCATAGTTTATTTCGTTTGCAAGCTTTGGTTGTGCTTTACAAGCGGGATAGCCCACTATTGCTGCTAGATGAACTACCATATCAACGTTTTCAAGAGATTTTTTTACATCTTCTGTGTTTCGAATATCACCTTTTATAAGTTCAAAATTTGAGTTACCAATATGGGGTAGTATCCCATAATATCCATATGTCAGATTATCAAGAACTCGTACTCGGTAATGTTTTAACAACTTGGGCAATAGAGCACTTCCGATATAGCCTGCTCCACCCGTAACAAGGACTCTTATCTTAATCACCTTATAAAACTGTTAATTTTTTCTATTATATAATCTTGTTCCTCAGAAGTAAGTTTATTGTAAATAGGTAAAGAAGTTACTTTTTTAGAAATATTTTTTGCAACTGTGCATGTTTCTTTTTTATATTTTTTAAAAATTGGTTGTTCGTTAATTGGCAATGGATATGTAATTCGTGTTCCAATTCCATTTTCATTTAAATGCTGGTTTAATTTATCTCTGTTTTCTACCAAAATTAAGAAGAAAAAATATGAGTTATATGTATTGGGGAGTTCTTTTGGATATTCAACATTTTTTAGGTTTTCTCTGTAATAATCAGCTTTTGTTTTCCGATCTTTAAGTGTCTCATCGAATCTATTAATTTGTGAACAACCAATGGCCGCAGTTAAATCCATCATTCTATAATTGTTGCCTAAGCAACTATGAATATACTTTGAAGATTCACCTTGATTTCTGATAACTCTTGCTTTTTCGTTTATGTCTTTGTCATTACTAAAAACCATGCCGCCTTCGACTGTTGTTAATATCTTTGCTATATGGAAACTAGTCGTATTAATGAGTCCATGTGTGCAGCATTTAGTATTATGATATTTTGATCCCAATGATTGAGCTCCATCAACTATCAAGGGAATTTCATGTTGTTTTGAAATACGAAGTAGTTCTCTGTAGTTTGAAACATTTCCGCCCAGATCGACATTGATTATTGCTTTTGTTTTATCTGTTATTTTTTCTTCAATTAGATTTGTATCAATATTAAGTGTTTCATCTACGTCAACAAATACAGGTTTTCCATTGTTGTATAAAACGGCATTTCCCGTAGTAATATAGGTTAATGCAGGAATGATGACCTCATCATCTTTTTTGATATCAAGACATTTTAATGCAACGTCTAATGCAGATGTTCCATTGTTTACTCCTGTTGCATATTTAATGTTGAGATAAACAGCCATTTTTTCTTCGAATTCTTTGACTTTCGATCCCATGGAAAGCCAATCTGAGTCTAATACTTTTAAAATCGCATCGGTATCTTCTTTTTGTATGTTGGGTATTGCCCATGGGATTTTCATTTCTATCATTTTTAGGCCAATATGGCTGTTTTTTTTATAATTTTGCAAATTATTAATAGATATGTTGTTTTTATAGGCTTTTTATAACAAAAGATTTTAATTCTGTTTTTGTTATGAAAACTTAAAATCTAAGATATAACTGCTATCAGTATCATGAATATATTACTAATACATCCAAAAATGAACCATGGACCTGTTACGGGAGAAGATAGAGGTACATTCATGGGAAGATTACTATCAAACCCTGAATTAACCCTACCTGCAGTAGCTGCATGTATACCGAAAAATCACAATATTAGGCTTATTCATGAAAATTTTGAAGATATCGACTATTCAAATGAGTATGACTTAGTAGGAATTTCTTGTTTTACGTTATTTGCTCCACAGGTATACGAGATAGCTGATAAATATCGAAAACTAGGAGTACCCGTTGTATTAGGTGGTTACCACCCATCAGCTTTACCAGAAGAAGCCAAACAACATGCAGATAGTGTTGTTATAGGTGAAGCTGAAATTACTTTTCCCAAGCTTCTAGATGATTTAGAAAAAGGATGTTTACAGCCTTTTTATAAAACAGATGAGCTAGTTAAACCTGAAAATATTCATCCATTGCGAAGGGATCTTTTTAAATCAAATCAATTATCAGACGGCATAAGAATAACACGTGGTTGCCCAAATAAGTGTGAATTCTGTTCAATTACCCATTTTTTTAAACATAGTTATCGTAAAAGACCATTAGAAAACGTGATGAAAGAATTAAAAAGTTTACCTGACAGATTAATAACTATCCATGATGCAAATATTACCTCAGATTTAGAGTATAGTAAAGAATTTTTTAGAACTATGATTCAGGAAAACATACATAAAAAATGGCTTGGAAATGGAAACATCAATTTAATTGCAAAAGACGAAGAATTTTTAAAACTTGCAAAAGAATCAGGATGTATTTGTTGGACAACAGGTTTTGAATCCATTTCTCAAGATAGTTTAAACAGTGTTAAAAAATCTTCAAATAAGGTATCCGAATACGGAAGCTGGATTAAAAAAATTAAGGAACACGGCATGGCAATAAATGGGCTTTTCATATTTGGTTTTGATCACGATTACCCAGATATTTTCGATAAAACTCTAAAAGCATTAGATCAATGGAAAGTTGACGCTGGAGAATTCAACATACTTACACCTTTGCCGGGAACACCGGTTTTTGACAAAATGGATGCTGAAGGAAGAATACTTACTAAGGATTGGTCAAAATATACTCAAACACAGACTGTTTTCCAACCAAAAAACATGACAGTCGATGAGTTAAATAATGGTCTAAAAAAAGTTGTCAAAGAATTTCATTCACCAAATAATACGATAAAACGATGTAATCGGTTGATGAAAATGTCATTGAACCCAAGCACGCTTTCTTGTATGGTTTTTATGAATATATCTCGGCGTAGATGGTATAAGAAAGAATTTGGAATATAAGGAAAAAATGGTAGAATGAAAGTTTTATTAATTCAGCCATTTGCAGGATATGACCGTCCCAATATAGTGATGAAACTATCTGCTCGACTACCGGCTTTTCCAAATTTAACTATTCAGCAATTAGCAGGAATTTGTCCAGATCATTATGAAATCGAAGCTGTTGATGAAAACCGTGGGGATAAAATTGATTACGATAAAGAGTACAATCTTGTAGCAATCTCATGCCGAACAGCTACAACACCAAGAGCATATAATATTTCAGAGGAATTTAGAAAACGTGGAATGCCAGTAATACTGGGAGGATACCATCCTTCTGGATTACCTGATGAAGCTAAACAACATGCAGATAGTGTCGTCATTGGGGAAGCCGAAATCAGTTTTGCAAAAGCATTAGAAGATGTAGAAAAAAATAAGCTAAAACCATTTTATCAATCAGATCTTGTGGATCCTAAACTGATTCCACCACCAAGACGAGATGTTCTTGATTATTATTTATCAGTAGCAGGAGTAGAAGCAACAAGGGGCTGTCCGGTAAATTGTGATTTTTGTTTTGTCCATAAAGTCAAAGGACGGATTTATAGGAAACGACCAATAGACAATGTTATCAACGAAATAAAAGAATTAAAACAAAAGAACATAATATTTTTTGATTCATCATTAACAATTGATCCAAACTATTCAAAAACACTTTTTAAAAACATGATCAGCCTCAATAAACGTTTTACAGGATATGGAAATGTAAACGTTTTATCCAGAGACGAAGAATATTTAAAGCTAGCAAGTGAAGCGGGATGCACAGGATGGTGTATAGGTTTTGAATCAATGTCACAGGATACTCTGATCAATATTGGTAAATCTACAAACAAGGTAAAAGACTACAAAAACGCGGTTAAAAAAATCAAAGATTACAACATGAATATAACAGGATCATTCATATTTGGATTTGATGATCACGTAAAGAAAACTTTCAAAGAAACAATGGAAATGATCAAACAATTAAAAATTGACATGGCCTGTTTTAATGTGCTAACGCCATTTCCCGGAACACCCATTTTTGAAAGGATAAAAAAAGAAAATAGGATTACCTCCTATGATTGGACAAGATATACTTGTGCTCAAACAGTTTTTAAACCAAAGCATATGACAGAACAGGAGCTATACAATGGAACTATCTGGGTTTTAAAAGAATTTTACAAAAATATTCCAACCATCAAAAGAATACTCAACAACATCAAATATGGATATCATCCATTTACACATTCATTACTCTCAAACATGCTATGGTATGCAAGAAAATTTGATCCAGGTCGAAACTAAAAATTTGATTTTTTGAAATGTTCACAAATATTTTTTCCAGATGTCATCCACGCGTTTTTCTCAGAACCATATTTGAGTATTTTTTCATACAAGTCTGTCCATTCTTTTCCGAATAGTCCAGCATATGAAACAGGATAAGAATATGTCCAATTATGCCAGAGTATTGTTAATACCCCGCCGAGTTTTTCAACATCATCAATTAATTTTTTAATAACAATCCATGATTTTGAAGCATTAAGTTTCATATAGGAAAACAAGGAAATATCAACGATACATGGTGGGATTTCTAAGACAGGAATTATTTGTTTTTCATTTAAATCATAAGGTACGTAAGGATGACACATGCCGTTTCTAAAACCTATCATATCATGATATCCAAAAGTAGAATCATATTCAAATCCAGCTTGAGATAACTGCTTCCATGTTCCAGGAAGACTAAATCTGTATACATGATTTCTTGCGCCAACTATCTCTTCTCCAATACTGTCCTCAAGTTTTTTCTTTTCAGATTTAATTAATTCAAGGTTATTGTATGCATAAAAACTAGTATGTAGACCAATCTCACAATCTTGTTCAATTACATATGATAGTTCATCTTGGATGCTTTCAACCTTGTATTTATTTCCAAAAATATCTTTTTCAGATGCTAGAAAGAAAAAGGATGAATTTGCATCATATTTTTTTTCTAATTGTATTATTTTTTTGAAATTTAGATAAGGATTATGTTTCCTTGAATATGATCTAATAAATTTTAAAACACCAAGTTTTTGTTTATGCAGTGGATATGGTCCAAACGATCGGATTAAATGTCTAAATGAGGTGTATACATCATCAATGTCATGAGATAAAAATACTGCGAATTTTTTTCCATCTTCATACTCTGTATGAAATCCATTTTTAATTAAGTGCTCGGAAACTATTGGATTTAAAATATTTTTTTTATTGCTGGTTTTGTAGGATATTCTTCCGTATTTATCAGTTTTATTAGTTCGATATTCTTCTTTTTTTGTAAAAAGATTCCATAGATTCTTGTCTTTTTTGATTAAATTATGAATTTTGCTATTGTTTTGTGAATTCATCTTTTATGAAATAGAGTTACTACGACAAATATTCTTCTATAGATTAAGATTTATATGTTTTCAAGTAATGTTTCCTTGTAAACACATCCTCAATGATAAAAAGAATTAAGCGAAAATTGAAGAATCCTCTTTTAAATAAACCTAAAAATCTTTGTGATAAAAATGGATATGAATAATAGTTGTAGACTAGTTTTTTCATATTTTTAAATATTTTTTCTTGTGACTTGTTTATAGGTTTAAAAACAATATTTTTATGGAAACTATATTGTGACCAATCCTTTGTCAAAATCCTGTTTTCTTCTAATAATTCATCATACAGCTGTGTACCTGGATATGGAACTAAAATGCTGAAATCTGCAGAGTCAAGTTTAGCTTTTTTAAGAAATTTCAATGTGTCATCAAATACAGAAGATGGTTCTTTGTCAAAACCAAACATAAAAAAACCATGCACATTCATCCCGTGATCATGTATTTTTTCAACTGCTTTAAGATAATTTTCAACTTTATTTGTTTTTTTTCCAACTTGTTCAAGAGCCTGGGGAGATAATGATTCAAAGCCTACATGCCATTGTATACATCCTGCTTCTGCTGCCAGATCTAATAATTCATCGTCCTTACATAGAACATCTACATTTCCCAAGCAGATAAATTTTTTATTTAAGCCTTTCAAAGCTCGAAAAAGGTTTTTTGTATGATCGATATCTATTGTAAACGATGAATCATGGAAAATAATAAGTTTTTGAGGAATGTTTTTGATTTCTCCAACTACTTGATCAATAGGCCTTTTTCTGTAAACACTTCCATATAATGAGTTTGAATAAAAACAATATTTGCATTTAAATGGGCAGCCTCTTGAAGTTTGAACTCCCGCTGCGATAAAACTTTTATTAATTATGTTTCTTTGAGGCGACGGTATTCTATTAAGGTCAACAGGTTTTGTTTGATGATAAAAAGGTTTCAATTTTTGTTCTTCAAAATCTTTTAACAATTGAGGCCAGGTTTCCTCAGCTTCGCCAACGACTACGCTGTCAGCATGTTGTTTTACCTCCTCAGGTAAAATCGTAGCATGACTACCACCAATGACAACAATCTTGTTTCGCTTTCTAAACTCATCAGCAATTTCATAAACCCTTGGAGCATCAGGAGTCATTGCTGTTATGCCTACAATATCACATTCAACATTAAAATCAATATTTTGATAATTTTCATCCAACATGTTAATAATATGTTGCTTTGGTGTTACTGTAGCAAGCATTGAAAATGCGAGAGGCGCAGAGATTATGTTGAATCGCTCTTTTAATCTTTCAAACGAAGATAAATTTGAATTATTTCTTACAGTTAGAGAGGGATTTGGATTTATTAGTAGTATTCTCATCTAGGTCATTAAATCATCCAGCATTTAAATTATTTCACCTAATTTATCATAAAATAGTAGTAAAATGATTGAAATATTGAAAAAACAGGGTAAAGTTATAAATATTTTAATCCTTTAAAACTTACTAATGAATCCATTAGCAATGCTAAACTCAATAATTATAGTTGATAGAAATACTCCCAGAGATATCTGTAATGACAAATAAAAGATTTAATAAAGATTTGAAGTTTAATATCGCAAGTTTAGTGATGGATCGTGATAGAATATACAACTTTATTAAAAAAATCACACCAATGTATTGGTATACAAGAGCTACAACTAGATATATTATGAAAAATTATCAAAAAAAGGATTTAATCTGTGTTGAAATAGGTGTTGATTGTGGTTTAAATGCAAAAACATTACTAAAATTGCTTCCAATTAAAAAAATATATTTAATTGATTCATATCAACAAGAATTGGACTCAGTCTCAGGAGAAAAAAGATACAAAAGTGCAAAAAAACTATTAAGAAAATACAAAGATAAAATTGAATTTATCAGAAAAAGTTCATCAGAGGCAATTAAAGAGGTTCCTGATAATATTGATTTTATCTATATTGATGGAAGCCATGAATATGAACAAGTAAAAAAGGATATAGAAATATATTATCCCAAAGTAAAAAAAGGTGGAATAATCGGTGGACATGATTTCTGGGCAAGTGAGATTGGAGTATGTAAAGTAGTATTAGAATTTGCAGAGAATAATAATTTAGAGCTTTATGGAAAAATAACAGATTGGTGGATTATTAAAAAATAAATTTAAATGATAGTTATGTTTGAACAAACAGCAAGGATCATCGACTTAATCAAAATATATGGGATATCCTCTATCACTAAAAAACCTACAAGATACACACATGAAGTTACAAGAAGATGCAACCTTTACTGTCCCAATTGTTATGTTTATACTTTTAATCCATCCTATACAAATCTTACAAGACAACAAATACTGAAAGAAGTTGAAAAAAATGAACTTTCTGTTGAAGATTATAAAAAATTATTTGAAGAAGAAATATCTCAAGGATGCAGATCTATTTTTTTAATAGGAGGAGAACCAACTTTAAGAATGGACATAGTTGAATTGGCATACAGCTATTTTCGGAGAAATACAACTCTCATAAGTAATGGTTTAATTAAGATTCCAGCAGAACTAAAATTTCCTTTTGCCATATCTGTCGACGGTGGAGAAGCTGTTCATGATAAAATTAGGGGAAAAGGAACCTGGAAACATATTTTCGAAAACTACTCAGACGATCATCGTGTAATGCTATCATGCTGTTTACGAAAAGGGACCGCTGATCAAATTCAAACAGTGATTGATGATTGGATTGATACTGATGTTTTTGGTGTTTCATTTTTTTTCTTAACTCCGTCTAAGGACGATTCATCCTCAACGGTTTTGGGTAATGAACGAGATCTAGCAGAAAAAAAGCTTCATGAAGTTGTTGATGAATATCCTAAGTTTGTGAGAATGACTCATCAATTAGTTGATCTTTTATGTGAAGAAAATAAGGGTGAATGTCCTGTGTTTCGATATGCAAAATGGTATGACTATCAAGGCAACTTAGTTAATCATTGTTTATTGGGACAAGATGCAGATTGTAGACTATGCGGGTGTCTTTCGCCGCTTAATTTAAAGCTGATTTCAAAATGGTGGAGACTTATGAATAAGCGTACTTTAGACATATTTACATTGCCTAGAGAGGTTAAGCAATGTAGGGCGCAGGGAGAAAAATAGAAATTGATATTATGAAAATAACCTTAATTGGAACTCTACCGCCAATAAAAGCACTAAGCCCATATTGCTATCATTTAGCAGAAGCATTATCAAAAAAAATAGATTTAGATTTCATCAGTTTTAAAAGCATGCTTCCCAATATTTTATACTTTGGAGGGCAAAAAGAAAAAAAAGATTACACTTTTAAAAATTTTAGAGCCTTAAATATTATAACATGGTATAATCCGTTTTCTTGGATCAAAGCAGGTCTTAAAGCAAAAGGAGATATTATTCATTTTCAGCATTGGCAATTTTATGCCAATCTGATGTATTGTTTTATACTTCCAATCGTAAAAATAAGAGGAAAAAAAATAATTATCACAGTCCATAATATTACACCACATACAACTGATTTGCCAAGTGTTTTTTTAGATAAAAAACTTAACAGATTTATTTTCCCATTTGCAGATCATTTCATTGTGCACAATAAAAGAAATATTGACAAATTTCTAAAGCTTTATAAAATAGATGAAAACAAAATTTCTATAATTCCACATGGTTCTATGATGCCATATCAGAAAATAAAGAATATAGCAAAAGAGGAAGCTAGAAAACATTTAAACATACCACTCGATAAAAAAGTAATTTTATTTTTTGGTTATATGTGGAACTATAAGGGCTTGGATGTTTTACTGAAATCATTAAAGATTGTAAAAGAAAGCGTGAACGATGTTGTCCTTTTACTAGCCGGACAGCCTCTACGAGACTGGGAAAAATATGAAAAAATAATTAAAGAACAAGGATTAGACGGGTGCATAATTAAGGCATTAGGATATATCCCCGACTCAGAAACTGAATATTATTTTTCAAGTGCAGATCTTGTCGCTTTACCTTATTATGAACACCCATTTGATACGCATGGTGGAGTTGGAGCTTTAACACTTTCGTTTAACAAACCAATGATAGTGACAGAGGTTGGTGGATTACCGGAATATGTTAAAGATGAACGAGTTATTTCACATCCGAACAATGCTGAAGAATTATCGCAAAAAATTATCTCTGTTTTAAATGACGAAACGCTTCTCAAAAAACTTTCAAAAGACTCTGTGGAGTTATCTAAAGAACTATCTTGGGACAAAATAGCAAATACAACAATAGAAGCATACAATAAAACATAGAGGTTTTTTATTTCTTAGATCTCCTTGATTCTAAAAAATTTTTCAAAGAAGTAATATTTTGTTTAATAGGATAACGAAGAACTCGATCTTTATACGTCATGCCAAAATAACAATCAATAGTGCAATGATTACAAAAATCATATTTCCCTGCATTTTTAAAAAGGTCAGACCATTCATTTGATTCATATAATGAAAAAAGTCCGCCATTAATGCTTACTCTTTCAACATGTTTATGTAAACAAGGGATTGTTAAACAGTTATCAGGGCCAATGTCGATTGTAGAATATCCAACCTTACAAAATGGCTTAGATGGATTATTACCTCCTTTTTTATGGAAATCAAGTTGTGGTAAACTCATTCGCACGTAGGGTTTCCAAAAATATTTTTTTATTGTATCTATATTCTTCCCATCTAAGCCTTTATTATAAAAATATGAAAAACATGGGTGAATGTAAACAGTTATTTTATTTTCTTTAGCAAAATTTGTGATATCTGAAATATTTTTTATATTTTCATTGGTAACTGTGTACAACAAACAAATATCTTGTTTGAGATCTTTGGCAATCTTAATGCTTTCAATTAATCTATCGTATCCATCCACTCCCCTTATTCTCCCATATTCATCTTTGGAAGTAGTATCAAAAGAAAAGTATATTCGACTTGGTAATCCTTTTAATTCTTCTGCTTTATCAGGATACAAAAAACCATTGGTAGATAGTTTAACAAAAAATCCAAGGTTTTTTGCATATGATAATATTTTGGGTAATTCTTTGTTTAAAAGTGGTTCGCCACCTGTGAAATCAATGAATTTTACACCAATTTTTTTAAGATCGTCTAAGTTTCTTTTAACATCATCAAATTTAGCATCTGGTATTTTTTGTAGGTTTTTATCTCTCCAAAAATTACAAAATTCACATTTTGAGTTGCAACGATATGTCACCCAGTAATTGCAAAAAAATGGTTTTTTGTTAAACGATGAAGACATTTTACTCAGGATGCCACATACATTCCTTATCCTTTTAAATTTTCTGATAAACAAATTATATTTAATTATGATAGCAACTCTGCCCCAAGATGCTCATGAAGTTGCATATCTGTAATATTTGGATGTATATTTCCCTCAATACCCATAGGTTCATTTTCTGTTATTGCAATATCCCATCCAATGATTTTAAAACTTGGAAAAAATCGGTGCGCAGTAACAGCTAGATCCTTAACTTCATCTAAATAATGAATGGTTTTTCCAAAAAATTTGTAATTAGTCTCTGGATGAGATCTATATTCAATAAATCCGTATTTTCTTGATAACGTTAGAAACGAAAGGTTCAAACTAAAATATGGGGAAGATCTCCATCCTAAGATTAATAAAAAGATAGTCACTGAAATTGCTATTATTTGGATTTTAATTAGATTATCTATTGGGCTAATTGTATTTACTATTGTCTCATATTTTGCATTCAAATAAGATACCCTTACTTTGATTTTACCGGCATTTTGGTGTTCAAATCCCCCTACATTTTTATAAGATTTAGTGAGCAAAGAGCGATTCAAAGGGACTTGAAACAATATACTGCAAACAGATATAAACAGGTATAAAATGGTCCCAAATAACAGACAGTATCCCGATGTGGGAATGATATTATCATTCACGGTAAAAATTGACATGAAATTGTTTTTAATAACTTAATATAATTAGAAAATCGTTAGTAAATATTTAGATAGATGCCATGCGCACAAATGTGCGCAATCATCCATTCTAAATAAATAAACAATTACATTAAAAAAAACTATTGAGGTAAAATCAATGAATAAAAACAGGGAATTTACGGTCTTTGAAAACGACATGGACTGGAGAAAATGGAAACATCTTCAATTATTAGAAGCAGATGATTTTCGAAGAGCAAGAGTTACAAGAGCAGATGGATGAGTTAACGCACTTAACACCGAAAACTAAGAAAATGAGATAATCGAATTACTAAGGACGATTATATCGTCTAGATCTCTTTTTTAGGAGGAAAAATAGAAATGAAAACATGCGAGTTTTGTAGGGGGAAAATTGGCTTATTGACAGTACGGTATACATAGATAGATAAAAAAAAATAATAGAGCAATGCATGATAAATGCTATGAAAAATATATGAGTGGATCTCCAGAAAAAAGAAAACAAAAAAGAAAAATAAGTGTTAGGCACCTAACTTTAAGTAAACATTCCCGATGCAGGTATCCACTTTTCAAAAAATAGATATGTTTTTTATAGAGTTTTTAACACATCGAGTTTATAAGTCGATACATAATTTGAATTAGCCAAGAGGATGAATAGATGAAAGCAACAAGTAGGTTAATTGATCAGGTTGGTACGGCGTTACTTCCATTGTATCTACGAAGGGAAGAGATTACGGCATATCAATGTCCTGAAGAAGATGCGTATGATTTTGTCGTATCAATAGAAGGTAGATTTATCAGAATTGAATTGAAATCAATAAATGGGGATTCAGAATATCCTACTGCCGGAAAAATTACTAGAAAACAATTTGACGCAACAGACTTCATCATTATATATCTGTTAGACAAAAACCAAAATAGATTTTTTACCATACCAACGAAAAAAGTGACACGAAATGCCCCTGTTAGATTCACTAAAAGTAAAAATGGAAAAATAAAGGGGAAATGGATGAAATTTGAGGGTTTTGATTATCTTAAAAAAGAAGTAAGTTGGTGGAAAAAATAGATTCAATACTGGCAAAATGTGTGTCATTTGATAAAATATATTTTTAACTGTTTCGATAGAATTATAAACATACTACTTGTAAAGCTAAGCAGTTAGTGACTACACGATGGCTGGTTCATCACAAGAAAAAAAAGATACTTCAACATCCGATGCAGAAGCAGATAACAAAGGTACACAATCAAATCAAGCAAAGATGAATACAACGAATCATAATGGGGAAGAACTTTTATCACTGTTGGATGGGGCAAGTTCTCAAGTTCCGACCATTGCACCAGAATTAGACTTACAACGAAAAGTAGCAGCAGACAAAACACGTGAGTTGGAAGAGCGCTTAGAAGCATTTGAAGATATTATCGATTCTGAGATCGGTGATACTACACTTACTCGTGCTCGTAATATCGAACGGGAGTTTGGACTACGGCAAATCTACTTGAAATTTGAAGGGAGCACACCAACAGGAACGCAAAAAGATCGTATTGCCTTTTCTCAAGTTATGGACGCGCTTCGCCGAGGTTTTGATACGATAACAGTTGCTACGTGTGGCAACTATGGTGCTGCCGTCTCTCTTGCTGCATCTCTTGCTGGTTTGGAGTGTGTTATCTACATACCTGAAAAATATCACACGAGTCGTATCAAGGAAATTACTGACACGGGGGCAAAAATTTTCCGTGTTGCAGGAGATTATGAAAACGCGGTAGACGTTTCCCAGGAAATGGCAGATAAACATGAGTATTACGATGCAAATGCTGGTGGGGCTAACACGCCATTACAGTTTAAGGCGTATGGAGAAATTGCCTATGAGATTTATGACGAGTTGAGAGATGCACCTGCCGCCATTGCACTTCCGGTTTCAAATGGAACTACCTTAGCAGGAATTTACAAAGGGTTTGTAAGCCTCTACCGTCGTGGTAAAACTTCTCGCATTCCAAAGATGGTAGCAGGTTCATCATATGGAAAAAATCCTATCATTCAAGCGTATTTGAAAAATACACCAACGTGCGAAGATCTCATGCCTGAAAAAATTCACGAAACGCCAGTCAATGAACCATTGATTAATTGGCGATCTATCGACGGCGATTATGCATTAGAGTCCATTCGTAACACAGGCGGATGGGCAGCATACGTCAGTGATAAAAGCATGATGGTGCACTCAAAAATTATTAGAGAGCGAGAGGGACTCAGTGTATTACCTGCATCTACTGCAGGACTCATTTCATTATTAGAAAAACATCGAAAAGAGGCACTTCCAAATGACCGCTATGTTGTTGTTTTGACAGGAAGAAAAGCATGAATCTTTTTGTAGGGGGAGGAATATCTAACCATGTCGAAGAGCCGCGCTCTTGTCTATGTTGATCGTCTGTATCATTGTGCCGATGGAAAGACAGCGCATGGGCTTGTTCGACACAGTAAACGGTTTAAAATTGTGGGCGTCGTAGATACTACGATACCAAGTCAAGACGCAGGGAAAGCCCTTGATGGGATTACTCGAGGCATACCTTTATTCGATAACCTAGAAAAAGCAATGGCATCGACGAAACCAGATACATTTATTATCGGTGCAGTCACTGATGGCAGTGTACTTCCTGAAGGCTATTATCCTGTCGTGGAATGGGCATTGTTGCAAGGGCTTGATGTTGTGTCAGGACTACATCAGTTTCTTTCTGATGATGGGCATCTCATGAACCTTGCAAAGGAACACAGCTGTAATATTACAGATGTAAGAAAAATGTTCAGAGATTATAAACGATTTTATTCTGGAGAGATTGCTAGTGTTCGATCCACACGTATTGCGATGATTGGTACAGATTCAGCGATTGGCAAACGAACGGTTGCCGTGTCTCTCAATGAAGAACTTAACAAGAGAGGACGAACATCAGACATGATTTATACTGGTCAGACAGGGTGGATGCAAGGGTGGCCACACGGCATTGTGATTGATGCAATGATTGGGGATTTTATCGCTGGTGGCATCGAAGGAGCCATTCTTGATTCATGGGAAGATGGCCAGCCAGAGTTTATGATCATCGAAGGGCAGG
Organism: uncultured Thermoplasmatales archaeon; assembly: GCA_964638175.1. Classification (GTDB taxonomy): domain Archaea; phylum Thermoplasmatota; class E2; order DHVEG-1; family DHVEG-1; genus JAFGDG01. Next base: position 36,050 of record CAZWZY010000005.1, read on the forward strand.
GAAGCTTGGTTCATCCCTTTTTTCCTGGAGGATTTGAGATTTTGGCAGCCGGACAGGTACATGGGTTTGTCTTAGTTGATGCACCCGGTAGACCTCATCTCGACGGCTTTCCAGGGCATCCCATGCCCGATCCAAAACGAGTAGTACAAATCGCAGAGTTACTCACTGAACGATCGTTACAGGGCATTTCACTCAATTCTGAAAAACTTACGTTGAAGCAGATAGCTAGCGCAAAACAAAAATTAATGAAACTGTTCAACGTCCCTGTGGTTGATCCCCTTAAGGAAGGAGTGGACAATCTTGCTGATGCTTTGGAGGAATTGCGTGATGACCAGTAACCAAAAGCTCGTTTGCTTTTCAGATATAGTACTTACAGAACCCAGCATTTCCAATAAAACGGTAAAAGCTGAAATACATCTTACTGAACACAATGGTACCGTAAGTACGTTTCCACTAATGTTGCAATACGAACGTCCTCTGAATGAGCATCACATTCCCTTGCTGCGACTAGCATGTACGATGCCACTATTAAATTATGGTCTTTTCGCACAACAATTTACGTTACAATTTCCTCTCAGTGAAGCAGATATTTCCCTTCTTAACGATTTGAATATTGTATTCAGTCGCGATATTTTTGTTAATAAAATCTTGCGAAGACGAGCAAATTATATCCTTCCTGAATTTTTGCCCGACGAAGATACTGTTCGGCCAGAAGATGCTGAGCCAAAAACAGTCATAAAACCATCTGACGTTGTATCTGACACCATTCTCTCCGATACTGCAGATGATATGAAATGCGGCATTCTTTCAAGCGGCGGAAAGGAAAGTTTGGCAACGTATGGATTACTGAAAGAACTTGGATGTGAAGTCCACCCCCTATATGTAAATGAGAGTGGGGGGCATTGGCGCACTGCACTTCCTGCTTATCGATATCACGATACTAGTGATCCCAACACAAGCCGAGTGTGGACAAACGTCGACCGATTTTATACCTTTATGCTTGATCACCTTGCTTTTATTAGATCAGACCACAAGAAAATACATGCCGATACCTATCCCATTAGACTGTGCATTTTTCCTTATTATGTATTTGCTCTTCTCCCAATTTTTGTTGACCGAGGGATCGGGAATCTGTTCATTGGTAGTGAATTTGATGACCTAAGGAAGCCACCGTTATATCATAGCATACCTCATTATTTTGGTATCTATGACCAGCATCAGGATTTTGATGATCGTATGCAACAGTGGTATACATTACGAGTGCCAGGCATACGACAATGGTCTGCCATGAGAAATGTTTCAGGCCTTGTTGTTGAACGTATGCTTCTTTCCCGCTATCCGCACTTAGCAGAATATCAACGATCTTGCCATTCTTGTCACTTTGAACAAAAAGAAATCGTGCCGTGTGGATCCTGCTCAAAATGCTTAGGCATCCTGCTCTTTTTGCTTGCCAATGATGCCGATCCAACACTCATGAATTACAAAAAAGAGCACATAGAATCATTTGCTAACAATATTACGCCATCGTCATTACGACTTGATCAAGACGAGAAAGACCAATCGTTCTTTTTACTAAAGGACAGGAGTCCAATTCCCAACGTACGATGTGTGGACCATGTAGAAAAGATACATCTCGACCCGAGAACGTGCGATATCGCCATGATTCCACTACATCTTCGTGGACGGTTATTAAACATTTTAGAGCACCATACTACCGGGTACACAAAATTAGATGGGGAACAATGGGTATCAGCAAAACATCCATCAATTGATTCTTAAGTAAGTTTTTTTACCATGCGAAATGCATCGCGAGAGCCGTTACAATCAACAACATAATAGTTTGGTAAAAAAGCTATCGTTTCAAATCCTGCTCGTTGATAGAGGTTGATGGCGGGAAAATTATTTGTTCTGACTTCAAGGCGTATCCTTCTGATATCATGGGCAATCATTTCTTCTTCGGCCGCTTGTAATAGTCGAATGCCAATTCCTTTTCCATGATGCAAGGGATCTACATTTAACGTTTCAATGCCTGCAACCGTTGCATTCTCCCTATACAGTACAATAATAAATCCTCGCAGAGCGTCATGGATAACTTCTGCAAAACAATCGCTATGTGCTTCCGTTAACAAATACTGTAACTGACGTCGAGAGTATGCGAGATAGGAAGTGAAACATCGCTGTTCGACTTCCATCATCTGGTCAAGGTCTTTATATGTTGCTCTACGAATGGCTCCTGCATCAAGCATGATGAGGCATCTACATCGTCTTCAAATACCTTTGTATCAACACGTGCCTATTAAAATAAAAAGTAGTATCTACGACTGACTAGTTACGGTTTTATCAACAGTGTGTATCAACGTGTCTGCGATAATCAAAATGCTTCCCAATTGCATCTTGACTGAGGTACGAAGAGGTACACGATAAAACCCACCTCGCGTTTCTATGCTTTTTGCCAACGATTTAGTCTCTAAATCAGCAGATTCCATTAACTGGCAAATCCGTGGAGCTCCACCCTTGACGCAGATGCTTTCTGCAACACGCCATACTTGCCCAAGGAAAAATAAGTCGAATAAATCGACAAGAACTTCGTTTTCAAAGACTTCGGCTTTAGTGGCAATCCGTTCTTCAGCAGCCTCCTTCATTCGTTTTTCATGTTCCAAAGAGGCTTGTGCATTGGCCACATGCCGTTCTGCGGCATGATAGAGAACTTCATCAGCAATACCGGAATATTCTTGCAATTTATTCAACAGTCGTGCAGAGTATTTTACTCGCGTTTTTTTCTTAACCAGTCGCTCTTCAACGATTTGTCGATACGTTTTTGTTGATGGACTACTATCTCTCAACACTGGAGATAAATACATAGGTACTTCGCAGTTGAAACTAAAGCCACCGATTTCATTCTGATACCATTCATCACTACATGCACCACGTTGAATAGTGATCAATCGTGCAGGATCCTTTTTCTTATAATATTCCAAATAATCCTTTAACCCATACATATGATAAAATCCAGGGGATAAAAGCTTACCAAAAGGAACATCAGGTGCCGTATTTGAAAGAGGCATTCGGAGATTTGCTGCAAATTTCTTCAATTTAGGATACACTTCAGGCATGTCTTCACTGAAGTAGTAATATGCGTTATTGAATCCACAGTGATGGAGACCACATAAAAGATCTGGTTTTTCTTCTTCAAGAACTTTTTTTATGGCAAGAGTCTCAGGCCGTGCTTTCGTCCATTGATAGTCATCGTATTCTATAGGAAAAGTCCATTCATATTGATCCTCCGTTGGCTCCCGGAAGCTTGATTTTGCCATTGCTGCAAAGGAATCGGGAATGCTAAACCACCCTTCATTTAATCGCATCCCTCGACGTTCCAATATGGGAATAAATAACCATCGCCAGCCAAAGGAGTTAACTTCTGGATGCAAGGCTAGCCACCGAGCAAAAAAAGTAACCAACAAACTACCCAGTGGTTCGTCGCTGTGAGGTACTCCGATGATGAGGGCAGTTTTTTCACCTTTTCCAATTTCGAGAAGAGTTAATGGCTCATGACTGACAGTGTTTCCAATAACACGACGCGACACTCCAGGTTTACTTGCAATAAGATCGACCAAGCTATCAATTTCATCGACAGTTAAAAATCGACTATATGTAGGAATATCACTTAGTATATCAGTAAATGTTTTGTCCACCTACAAATCAACCTCGATTCCAAGACCTGGTTTTTCTGGCGGTATCACAAAACCGTCTTTATAGCAAGCACCGCCTTTTACCACATCATCATTAAAGTCAAGTGCAGAGTCCAAATCAGCGTATTTTACATTTTTAAATGCACAGGCAAAATGAACACCAGCAATCATGGCACCCATCGATTCATTCATACAGCCTGCCATGACAGGTATTTCTGCAATTTCAGCAAAAAGGTTTGCTTTTATGGCGTTGGTAATTCCTCCGATTTTCATTAATTTAATATTAATCATGTCTGCGATTTCCATTTTCACCAGTTTCAAACTGTCTCGCAAGGTTAGGGCAGTTTCATCAGCCATAATGGGAACAGTACACTGAGCAGTAACTTCTTTTAATGCATACAAATATTTTGCAGGAGTAGGTTGTTCAAGAAGTTCGATATCTGCCCCTAGATTTTCTAACGTTTGAATAACCCGCAACGCTTTTTCAAGGGTGTACCCTTCGTTTGCATCCATCCTAATTTTTACGTTGGGACCAACTGCACTTCGAATCCCAAGTACCGCCTCGATATCTTGATCAGGGTCCATGCCACATTTGACTTTGAGACAGGTAAATCCTTGCGATACAAACTCCTTTGCTTTCTCCACCATGACGTCAACAGGATTCAGACCGATCGTGACTGATGTTTCAATTTTATCTTTATACGCTCCAAGGAGGCGGTAAACCGGCATATTGGCAACTTTACCAACAATATCATATAATGCCATATTTACTCCTGCTTTCAACGAAGGATTTCCCTTGATTTTATCATCAATTACGTCGGTCAGCAAATTGATGCATGTCGGATCTTTACCAATAAGTAACTCTTTGAGAGTATGGTGAAAGGCGTTTGTAACACTATCCTTTGTTTCAGAAGTTACGGTGTCTGGTGTTGCACACCCCCAGCCAATGATGCCTTGATCGGTTTCTAGCTTCAAAAACACATTTACCGCAGTTTCAACCGTTTCATTTGCAATGGCAAAAGGTTCTTTTAAGTGCAATTCTACGGGTGTTGCTGTGGCAGCGGTAATATGCATACGCAAACGTATCGCAATGACTCTAATAATCATTGTTATCGTCCAAAAAATGTGAGAAGATATATACTGGTGACACTGCATTCAGCCCAAACTAATAAGAATGGTTAAGAACAATTTTCAGTACCTTGGAGCAAGGTATGGAAGCAACCGAAGAAAGATATGACCAGGCAAGTACCCTTTTTTCACCAGATGGCCGATTATTTCAAGTTGAATATGCACGAGAGGTCACCAAAAAAGGGGCAACTGCTATCGGTATGAAATATAACAAGGGAAGTCTCTTACTTGTCTATATTGATGCTCTTCCTGCACTGGCTGAATCAACCACGACAGAGAAAATTACGCGAATAGACGACCCATATAGGATGTACCTTTTCGGGGCTAGTTGCTGACGCACGACGATTGGTGGATTTTGCTCGTGATGAAGCACAAGTATATTATCAGACATATGGTGAAAAAATACCAGTAAAAACACTTGTTAATGTGATTGGAGAATACAAGCATCTTCATACACGGTTTGATGGAGTGCGACCGTTTGGTGTTACCCTTATTATTGCAGGAAGCGATGATACGGGCAATCACCTCTATGGCACTGATCCATCTTGATCGTCTTTTGAATATAAGGCCATTTGCGAAGGAAAGGGAAGCGCAAAAATTGCTACATTCCTTGACAAACAGTATAAAGAAGATCTCAGTAAAGATACAGCATTTCGATTTGGTCTTAAAGCATTAGAAAAACAAACAAAAAAATTATTAAATTATGATAATATTGAAGGGGCAATCGTCGCAAGCGATGAAGGATTCCTCAAGATGTCGTACAAAGAAATGAGACATTTCAAGAAGTGAACGTTATGAATACACAGCCAAAAAATATCACATTCTACGACATGGTTACGCTGCTGCTTGCTGAAAAACGTACTTCCCTTGCCGTGTTACGAACAGGAATAGCAGTATTTACATTACCGTTGTCTGTCTTTACCGTGCTTGTTGCCACGTCTAGATATTATGACATATCAACTTCTCTTCAATTTATTATTCCTCTGGTAATCATCTGCGTTGTTCTTGCATTTTTAGGGATTTATCTGATTATTCGTTCGTTCCGACGTCTCAAAGAAATCGATCATAAAATACAAGAAATAAAAACAAAAGAAACAAACATGCAAGACATTCTTGAAAACTGCTAATCGGTTACTTTCCTTTTCGTTGCCATTGAAATAATCTGCGGTATTTCTCGTAGCGCTGTGAATGCTGAGAGGGGAACATTGCTTCTTCCACAGATCTAATGTCTTCTATAGAGTAAAAGGCATTGGGATTAAGACGTTTAATCATTGTTATGACCATCTGCAAATTTTCTCTTCTAATTACTGTGAAGATGATTTTTACAGGTCCCTTTAGCCCTTCTGCGTCAACGACAGTTAAACCATATTTTGCCTTGGTTAACTGTTGAATTAACTTTGTGGCATCTCGTTTTGTGATAATCCTAATCATTACCAAACCAATCGATAGTTTTTCTTCCAATAGTATACCAACAAACGTCCCCGTAGCAAAACCGCCTGCATAAAACAGGTAATAGTAAACGTTAGTCAAATTTTGCATGATTTGTCCGATAGCCAGCAACCAGATAAGGATCTCAAAAAAGCCAACGACAGGGGCCACATATTTTACTCCTTTTGAAATGAGAATAATACGCAACGTTCCCAGACTTACATCACAGACTCGTGCACAAAAAATCAAAATAGGTAAGATAACAAGCGAGTACCATTCTGCCGTAGAAAGTAAAAAAATCTCCATATGTTCACCAGTTAATTTTCACCGCCATATCCTACTCAAACTGTGAATGGACGTCCCCTTTTTAATTTTCCGCGTTTTTACGATTTTTTTTCCATTTTCAACGATAACCTCACTCAAGATTTTTAAAGAGGTGCAATCTTTTGCAAACTAATAAGGACGACAAAAGGAAATACACAGCCTAGAAAAAAAGAAAGGAAACGGTTACATTGATAAGTTGACAGAAGAACGATTGGTGTCACTTGGTATTTTTAAAAACGGAAAGCCAAAGCAGCACGATGAATTATGGAGAAATTATAGGTGGCACACATACTAATTATGTGATTCCTGGATCAATATACTCCTCATCTTTTTCATATTCTTTATCCTGATCTAGTAGTTTTTTACATTTCTTACAAATGCCTTCGAATTCTTCATCTTCGCCCAATTCTTCCCCACAATTTTCACAGAATTCAACCATAGCTGTCCCTCATAAATATGATAACATAAACATGAATCTTTTAACAGTTCTTAAACTCTTTTTAATATGTTTAGAACTTTCAAGGGCAATGATCATAACAGAAAAACGATTGCAAACAACAATGAGCAGATTACAAAAATATTTTATTCTTGGCTGAATTTTCACCCAACTCTTTGACCTTTTCTGTAAACTCTGTAGCAACTTTTGCATACTTCTGGCCTTCTGATGCGGAGACCCAGGACAAACGGAGGCGTTCTGGCTCTAAACCAATGTCATCGATAATCTGTTTTAACATGGCAAATCGCCGGCGCGTGTAGTAATTACCTTCTTGATAGTGACAGTCTCCAGGATGACATCCTGCTACTAGCACACCATCAGCACCATTCAAGTATGCTCTCAAGACAAAAAGGGGATCAACTCTACTAGAACACATCACTCGTATGGGCAAAATGGATGGTGGGTATTTGAGTCTGCTTGTCCCGGCTAGGTCTGCCCCTGCATAGGAGCACCAATTACAGAGAAACGCAAGTATCTTTGGCAAAAACTCTTCATTTTTTTTCATAACATTCTTCACTCCTCAACCTCAGCAAATTCTTGCTCTTTAAACGTAACAAGAGGAATCTCTTCTTCAACATTTTTTCCAGGGACATACTCAAACAGTTTTTGAACAGAGCCTCCAACTTTTTTAAAGAGACTTGAGAGTGGTATATCAACCGGGCAAACATCCTCACAAGAACCACAGCCAACGCAGGAGATGCCAACATGCGTTAACCTGCCAATTTGGTAATATAAGGTACCTGGTGGGACTTTCAGTCCTCCTCTGCGCTTAAGCTCTGATTCATAATTAGACGGCCGATATTCTGCATCAGGAGATTCGAACTCACATAATTTACAATAGCAGATAGGACAAACCTTACTACAACCATGGCATCCTATGCATCTCCCAAAAAGATCGATAAGCCCATCGAGATCCTTTGTCTTTTCCGCGATGTCACTGAATACGGTTTTCTGTTCCTTTTCTCTCTTGTCTCGAAGAGCATTTACTGTTTTACTCTCAAGGTCTTTTGTTAAAGAATCTGCTTTTATTCCGTTAACAAGTTCCTCTCCACTTTTGTTGTTGAGGTATAACACACATTGTTTATCTAAACCACTGTTGCCAACTACATCTATCGTGATATCTGCAGTATACGGAACAAATTCTGTACATGCCTTACACGCTGTTCTTACATCTGCAGGTATCTCTCCTTTTTTGATCGCACCCCAATAATTTTTAAGATTTTTTTCAACCGTGCAATCAGGAGCCATTTTTAACGGATAAACGCCGCCACATGTTGGGCTCATGATAAAAAGGTTTTCAAAGCTCCCCTGTTCACGTTTCACCAGTTCAACAAACGCCCGCAATTCACAGGGTTTTATCACCGCAACCATTGGTTTGGTTGGACTTCCCTCAAGAGTAAAGCGAGATAATAACTTCCCCGCGTTAGTTGGCATCAACGGGTACAGTGGCACAGCATCATCTAACTCGTTTACAGTAGTAATGAGCGAATATGCGACAGCTCCCTCATTGTTGAGTTTTTTTAAGGTGAACACACCTTCGACCTTATGCTTTTCCAAAAGAAACTTCAATACTTCTCGGATGCCTTGCTCTGTACCTCCCTTTACCTGTACTGCCTTAGTCATGTGCATCCTCCACCTCATGAAGCTCATCTTCCTCATAGGTTTTTAGAGGAAGTGGCTCATCCAAGCGTCTCCCAGCAACGTAATCAAACAAGGCTTGCGTTTCATCAGCAACCATGCTAAAGAGTTGGGCAACAGGGATAGACATCGGGCATGCATCTTCACACGATCCACAGGAAACACAAGAAAGACTCATGTGCATCATTCTCCCCATGTGGAAAAGGGTGGTGTCTGGCAAAAATCGAATGCTACCCTTCCGTTCAGCTCTCTGAAGATAATCATCAGAAGGGTGTTTTACCTTATCTGAATCAAAATAACACAAACGGCAATAACACACCGGACAAACCCTCATGCAATTATGACAGTTAATGCAGTGGCTAAAGAAGTCCACAAGATTATCAAGACCGCCTCGTTGAGCTTTTAGCTCAGCGTGTGCTTTTTTTCTTTTTTTCTGTCTTTGTTCTACTTTTTCCTTGACTTTAGCGTTCCAACTCTCAACAGAATCTTTTGAAGGTATGCCAAGTTTTTCAAGTGTATCCTTACCTTTTTGACTATTGGTGATAATAAAACAGGTATCTTTTGTTGTACCAAGGGTTCCTATATGGAGATCACCAACAACCATACTCGATTTATCACAGATTTGACACACGGGACGTAGGACGACATCGTTTCCTTTCTGTATGGCATCATCGAATGCTTTTGTTGCTTTTGTAGGATCCTTTGTGAAATCAGAAAGAGGCATAACACCGGGACAATCAATACTGATAAGCGTGACAGTGTCTAAATTCGTTTGATCAAGTTTTGTGAGCTCGACAGTTGCTCGTAATTCACAAGGGCGCATCACCGCAGCGATGTTCATTTCCCCTTTTCCCAATCGAGTGACACTGGATAGTACCTTAGCACCTTGAACAGACATCACAGGCGGAAGCGAAACGGCATCGTTGAGAAGAGATGCATCTTGCATAAGCACATAGACAAAAGAATCTCCTGCAGGAACCATCATAGGAATAAGAACGGCATCAAATACACCGTTATCCATTGCCTTTTTGAGAAGGGCAATGATGGCATCATTTACTGTCGTTTTCGTGGGGAGAATGGCACCTTTAGGTTTGGACGTAGTTGCTGATTTGTTTATTGTACCGCCTCCGTAAGTTCTTGGTAGATTTGATTAAAGGTAAAATGTTTGAGCGTGGCTGCACCAGAAGGACACGCAGCAACACAATTGCCACACCCTCTGCATATGACCTCGTTAACAACTGAGATCTTTCTCTTTTCATCAAAAGTAATACATCCATAAGAACAGACGTCAAGACAGGTCTTACAGCCTGTACAAAAAGACTCGGAAATGTGTGAAACTTTCACTTCAGGTTCAATTTTTTTGCCAGGAATGAGAGATGCGAGTATTTTTCCAGTGACTGCTTCTGCTTGCAGTATGGTATCAGCGATGCTTTTTGGTCCCTGAGAACACCCTGCAATAAATACCCCTTCAGTTGATGTTGATACCGGCTTTAACTTTTCATGTTCTTCCGTAAAAAAGCCACTATCGTCTTGAGAAACGCGAGTAAAGTCAGCGAGTCTGGAGCTATCAGCTGTCGACTCTAACGCCGGTGAGAGAATAACCATATCGACGACATGACTCGTTTTGTTGCCTTTTTCGTCCTGATAGGCAATCATCAGCTTATCTCCCTTTTCGGAGATCTTAATATTTTTGGCTCTGATAAAATCAACCTGTTTCCCTTGAGTTTCAGCATAAAAGTGCTGCTGTGATTTCCCAGGGATACATAAATCAGAATAAAAATTAAACACCTTGACATCGGGTAGTTTATCTGTAAGATATCGAACGAATTTAAGGGAGTACATGCAACAAATTTCTGAGCAATACTTATTATCTTCCCGACCAACACAATGGATAATACCTACTGATTTGGGACGTTTACCATTGGTAAGAGCAATCTTATCTGATAGGTTCATTTTTTCAAATTCTAACGACGTAATAACATTATCGAATTTTTGATATCCATACTGAGGAGTTTTTGTTGGATCAAATAAGGTCGAACCAGTTGCCAGAACCACGGCACCAACATCAAACGTGACAGCATCAATTTCTTCAGTATTTGGTTTCACTGCTACTTCAAAATTTCCAAAGAACCCAAGTATTTCTTTGATATCAGCATCGGTAAATACCTCGATGTTCTCGTTTGTATTGACCTCCTCGATCTTTTGTTGAATAAATGGTTGACACGGACGCATGTCAGGATACGTTTTTTCAAAATTTGTTAACAAACCACCTAATGCTGGTGTCTTTTCAACGAGGTATACTTTTCTCTCGGGACTCGCAAGCCGTAAACTTGTTTCGATACCAGCAATACCGCCGCCAACAACCAAGACATTAGGATTGCTTTCTATCTGTTTTTTTTCAAGAGAGGTGTGATAACGGACCCGTGCAACCGCTGCTTTGGTTAATCGGATAGCTTTTTTGGTAGCCTCGGTTTTATCATCAGTAATCCAAGCACATTGCTCTCTGATATTAGCAAGTTGAAACAAATACGGGTTGATACCCGCTTTTTCACATACATCCATGAACGTCTTGAGATGCTCTCTTGGCGAACAGGCCGCTACTACAAGATGAGTGATCCCCTGTTTTTTAATCTGTTCCTTTAGATATTTCTTACCATCCTCTGAGCAGAGAAGTTTGTATCGTTCAACAACAGCCACATCATCAAGAGATGAGACCGCTTCAATAACCTTATCAATATCAACCTTTTCAGCAATATTTGGACCGCATTCACAAATATATACTCCTATTTTTCTGTTCATGTATGTTGTCCCTCTCAAGATGATGATAGTATTTTCCCCACGGCAGCGCTTGCTTGCAAAACAGAACCTTGGATGTTTTTTGGCCCCTGAGAACATCCTACAATAAACACCCCAGGTTTCGAGGTCACCACCGAGGAAGTAAGGCAATCCTCTTCTTTGAAAAACCCATACTCATCAGTAGGTATACCCAAGATATTTGCCAACGTTGAGGCATCTTCTTTGGGCACTATCGCAGGTGCAAGAATGGCCATATCCACGACGATGCTCTGTTTTGCACCGTGACCGTCGGCATACTTAACTGCTATTCCTTGACCTTGCTTTGCAACTTCGATATTGGTAGCACGAATCATTGTTGTACCTTTTTCTTTCATTTTTTCGTAGAAGTGCTGATGTGATTTCCCAGGAATAACAAGATCAGTGTACAGCTCGGATATCTTAGTCTCAGGTAGTTTTGATTTTATATAGTGGGTAAACTTCAATGAATACAGACAGCAAACAGATGAACAATATCCGCTTTTATCGCGACCGACACAATGAATAAGTGCTACAGATTTTGGAGTTTTACCATTTTTTAACTGTATTTTTCCCTCAGTGGGACCATTTGATGCATACAGTCTTTCAAATTCAAAGGCGGTATACACATTATCGATTTTCTTATAGCCATACTGAGGTGTTTTTTCGATATCGTAGGTATCGAATCCAGTTGAAACAATAATGGCTCCCACCTTTAGTTCCATGTCTTTATCTTTCTGATTGAAATCTATCGCTTCAAACATACAGGCTTCTTGACAAGCGTTGCACGTTTTTCCCTTGAAACGAAGACACTGCTCTGTGTCAATCATGGGAACGTTTGGAAGTGCCCCTGAGCACGGGACATAGATTGCTTTTCTTTCAGTTAGCCTTTCCTCAAACTCGTTTTTTACACTGACAGGACAGGGTTCAAAACAAGCATTGCACCCGATACAATTGACCATATCAACATATCTGGCCTTTTGATGAATCTTAACCGTAAAATCTCCCAGAGGCCCGTTAACCTCTTTAACCTCGGCAAGGGTAAGAAGATTTACGTTTTTGTCTTGCAGTAGTTCTTGTTGTAACGGTGCTACCATACAGGTAGAGCACTCCATATTGGAAAATACCTCTTCAAATTTTATGACTGAACCGCCAGTAATAGGCGTTTTTTCAACGACATGCACCGTTCTATCAGATTTCGAGAGCAGAAGACTTGCTTCAATTCCTGCTATGCCTGCTCCAATAATTAGAACATCTGAATTACTCTTTTTCTCATTCATGCGGCATCTTTACTCTACAGCGATGATTTTTTGTTCATAGGATTTGGACCCATCTGTTTAATCTTTTTATTGAATTCGTTGACAACATCAGCAAACCGTTGGCCTTCTGATGCTGAGACCCATGACAGGCGAAGACGATCTGCCTCTAACCCAAGACCTTCAACAACTTTTTTTAATACTGCAAAACGTCTGCGTGTGTAATAGTTGCCTTCATCGTAGTGGCAATCCCCAGGATGACAACCAGCTATCAGTACACCATCAGCACCTCTCAGAAATGCGGTGAGCACAAGCACTGGATCAACCCTGCTAGAACACATCACTCGAATTGGAGTAAGCGACGAAGGTACCGGTAATTTACTCGTTCCCGCTAGGTCTGCCCCTGCATAGGAGCACCAATTGCACAGGAAACCCACTATTCGTGGTTCAAATGTTTCTGCCATTTATCCGTACATGAAAACTATTTTGAATTGTTTCTTTTCACGGTTAGAATTGTATCTGAGCCTTGAACTTCCCATCGCCTTCGTCTGCACAGACAAGAAGTGTCTTGTTTGTTCTTGTACACCAGGCTTTGATGTCATCTGGAAAAGAATGACAATCAGCCAAAACCTCAAGAATGTCGCCTGATTGCAGTTCTTTTGACTTCACGGCTACTTTTAATATTGGTTGTGGGCACTTTAATCCTAACGTGTCAAGCGTATGTGTTGCCATATATTTTTCACCTCCTTTTTAAAATGAAAATGTTATTTGAGCGTCGTTTATATCGGCCATAAACGACGTTGCTCCGACAATTTCTATTCCGTCTCTAAACTCTTCTTTTTTCATATCTTTTGCTTCTAATGCAAGCTCACAGAGAAGTATCCTTCCTCCAAGTGACTGGACGCCCTCCACCAGTTCGGCCATATTAGGCATGCCCTTTGCGGTTATTTTTTCAAGTTCTCCTTTTCGCAAAGCAGGGGCAGCACCTGGTGTAAAAAACAGAACAACCTCATCACCAGAGGCCGCAGCACTAGATGCTAAGATAAAGGTTGGGTACAAATTCTTATTTTCTGCTCCATTACATACGATTGCTACTTTTTTACTCATAATAAACCTCCCGAAGATGCAACATATGCCCCATATATAATTATTATGGTTTTTTTGTTTATTGTGAATAAAAATCTCTCCAGCAAACTTTCAAATTGAAATATTTATATATCCTTAATGAATAACTATTACAATGAAACAACTTGACATAAAAGATAAAAAAATAATTAGAATAATAAATGATGATTGGCAGCAAGGAACCACAAAAATCGGAAGAAAGATAGGGTTATCTCACACCGCGGTACGATCAAGGCTTAAACGGCTGAAGAGAGATCTCGTAAAAGTAAATTGTAATATTGACATCGAAAAACTAGGGCTCAAACTATTTTTCATCTGTCTTGAAGCTCGATTTAAAAGTAAAGTTGTCAATCATGTCAAAAATTGTCCAAAAATAGTTAACTACTTTGATACTTTTGGAGAATATAATTTCATAATGCTAGCAGTAGCAGAAGATACAGATACCATGGAATCCATGATCGAGCAATGTTTCTCATTCAATTTCACGGATATCACGAAATACACGGTGATACCTCTCACAAACTCTCCTTCTATGTATCAACCAATAAGATTTTATTCAGAAGAGGAAAAAAAACATATGAAATGTGATTTTAAAACAGACTGTCCGCATTGTGAAATGTTTAAGGACGAGAGATGCGTGGGTTGCCCCTTGCACAAGGGATATAAAGGAATATTGTAAATTTTGAAAACAGAGTATATCACTTTTTAAGAGTGAAATGTTATATCTCCTATTAAGACATGAGAGGAAAAAGTAACAAAACGATAGGAAAATCGGTAGTACTCTGGATATTACATGTACGTGATTTCTTTAGTTTGGTTCCTTTAGTCAATAGGATAGTGAGAAGCTGCTATTATTTATTTCACGTCCAAGATCAACAAAAAAATGCTCGCCTCAGAAAGAGAGGATGGATAGATGGTTTACCTTTGCCGCCGCTTAATCTAATCTATTTAACCTCTGCATATTATGATTTGGAAAAATATTGTACAGGGGGGCTTGCAGATTCTCAAGACATTGCAAATCTGTTAAAAAAGAACGGCTATGATATCTCCACATTTTCAACCATCCTAGATTTTGGCTGTGGTTGCGGCCGCGTGGTTCGGTATTGGAAATCTCTTGATCACATAAAAATATATGGTGTTGACATTAACCAAAAATGCATCGCATGGTGTAGCAAATGCCTTGATTTCGCAAGGTTCAAAAAAAACAATATGATGCCACCATTAGATTTTGCTGATGGAATGTTTGACTGTATTTATGCAATTTCAGTATTTACCCATCTAGATGAAGACGTGCAACTGTATTGGATGAAAGAATTCAAACGATTATTAAAAAAGAATGGCGTCTTGATTCTAACAGTACGAACATCGTTAGGTGATTTACATCCTATTTCTCCTGAAGAAGAAAAACAATTTTTAGCAGGAAATCTTCTTACTCAATATAGAAAATATATGGGTACAAACTTTTGTAATATCTTTCATCCACTCATCTACATCCAGAAAAAACTGAGTAAGGGGTTTACCATTCTTGACACCAAACAGAGTGGTACTGCAGGTTTTCGTCAAAACATTATCCTATTACAAAAGAGTTAAACATAGACTCTTGCGGTCGAATAACACAGGCCTCGATTTCCTGATTTAACAATTTGACACCAGTAAATGATTTTACAAAATTATATTTTGAAGTGCCCTCGAACAACTCGTTTTCTTTTGCCTTTTGGGTAAAACCTTGGGGGGAAAGAATAAGTAACTCGGTAACACCTGGTGTATAATAGGTGCGACAAATATGTTGCAGGTCCACCAATGTCGTTGGTTGATTGTCAGATGAATAGATACAGCCTTTCAAATAGTTATCTTCCAGAAAGATATATGGATTGTGTACACAAAAGCTTGAGACACTAGTAGAATTCCTTAAGATTTTTAAACCAAACAGACCCCATCGAAATTTGCTCGAGATAACCTTCATCCCCCACTTTCGTTTAAATTGATAATTTCCGTCATTAAGAAATGAACGAGTATTGCCATAATTAATTGCACATATGCCTCGATCCTTTGCTGTGAGAATATGAAAATAAAATAATGCAGAGGAGGCATATTTTTTAACATATTTAATATGGCCATCAAGAACCCCCATGGATGGGAGGAACTCTTGTTTACCTTTAATATCAACTAAGCCACCAGAGATGTATGTACCATCATCTTTCACCAAGAGTAATTTTATCGAATTTCTCTTAATAAGCATATGAATGTATTTTTGATAATACTCAGGCATTTCTTCACCGTATCTCTCTAGCATATACGGAAGAAACATGCGACAATAAAAAAACTCCATTTTTTTTTCATCGTTAGTGAGTTCATAGGAGTAACTATATTCACTAACTTTCTTAATGTCTTTTCGTGCCCCGCTTGAAAAAGAGTTTGTAATCTCTTTCAAGGGTTTTGATGAATCTAACACCATGTTTATCCATTCAGGAATGGCAACAAACTGTAATTTCTGGAGGATTTTTAAAAAAAATCGATCTGTCTTAATTAACGCGATATCAGTAGAACTGGGCAGCATTCTAACAATTTTCTTTAATTGGAATATCGAAAAAGTACCTATCTTTTTAATTGTGTAGTGAGAATTAAACAGCCTACATGTCAGAAAATGCAGTGAATCTGAATTACCTGCATAAAAAACGGCAAATGGTTCTCCACTATATTTTTCCTCACCAGATAAGTAATATCCAGGTAGCTTAGAATATCCGATTATATCAGATATGCGTTGGAGAATTATCTCAAAATAGGTTAACAGAGATCGATTCAATACTTCTGGAATGGTTTTACAATATAGTAAAAACGCACTTATGAACAAACGATCTGACGAAGAATCATCGATGCTTTTCATAAAAAAACTACATGAAAATAAAGCAGACTCTATTAAAGATTTCTAGATTTATAGCTTGCTGCTAATTTTTTTGTGAAAACACAAAATAATGCAAGTTTGGCGTATGAATGATGCTGAAATCCGACTGTTTAAGGTTCTTTTTTGCATAAATAAAGCGTTTAGAACTCTCTTTTTGTGAAACGACAGGTTGTATTGATTCTGCCGGTGTTCCACTTTTACATGAATATTTGATGGCAGTTCCAACATGAAACCCCACCTCCTTGATGAAATCAAGGGTCATCATAAGATCCTCAACCGTTTCTGATGGGAAGCCAATAATACAATCGGTTCCCAAGATAAGTCGGGGGCTTGCTTGCTTCAGTCTCACACAAACTTTTTTTATCTGTTGAATATCTGAATACCGGTTCATAAGTTTGAGTATTCTTTTACTTCCTGACTGAAAGGGAATATCTAATCCTGTAATCTTATTTCGTGAGAGAATCCGTTCCAAATCATCACAGTATTTAACAGCCCATCGAGGATGGGCATTTAAAATCATGATATCGTACTTTCCTTCTATCGATGTAAGTGCATCCAATAGTGCTGGGAGGGTAGTACCAATATCTATTCCATACGCGCCGATATTATCTGCGGTTAAAATAAAGTGACAATAACCTGCTGCTAGTCCCTTTTTAAATTCTGTAACGCATTGATCAATAGATTTACTTTGTAAATTTCCGACTGCTTTGTGTATTGCACAATACGAACAAGTTCCATGACATCCCCATGATGTTCGTATCTGAAATGATGAATTTTTTAGAAGAAGCCGATACAGAATTACATGCTCTCCAAAAAGGTGTTTCAATATATAAAATCGGAGATCATACAACAATGGATGAACTACTGAATTGTTAATAATAAACCGCCCAGCACCAGATAATGTACTTCTATCGTTATTTTGAAAGAGAATATTTGCATCCTGAATCTTGGAGAAAGGAATAGTAATATCTGGAATTAGTCGGTCCATCTTTTCAGGATGTCTGACCAACTCCTCGCTGGTGATTGTTTTACCCTTGAAAAGACCAGAAAGTTTTATTGGTTCTATTGCAGGCAAACAGCCGGCAACAATGAGTTTAGCATCATAGTTTAGGAATTCTTTGACTTTTTTTAGAGAGATCTCCGTTGGTCTATCTAATACGGCACAAGCAACAAAAACAATAATATCTGCATTTTTTGGATGGAAAACAGGTACATATCCATTGCTGAGGAGATATGTTTTAATCTTCATTGCATCAAGTTCACGTCGTTCACACGCGCTGACATAGATAAAAAATTTCTTCATTTCAAATAAAGAATGGATTTATCTTTATATGTATTAATGTTTTTTTGACAGTTTACCATGAAAAATGTTTTTATATAAATCGTTTATTCTTTTGATAGAAAATGATGGGGAAAAAGGTCGTATATAGTAATGAGATTTTTATTAATTAATCCTTTTGTAGATTATAGAAAAGTTAGCAAACTCTTTTCCATTAAAGCAGAAATACCTCCCCTAGGACTACTTTATGTTGCTAGTGCTTTAGAAGAGAAAGGTCATGAGGTTTCGGTAATCGACTTTTGTGCAGAGGAATTTTCAAATACTAGATTACTGTCTGCCATCAAGCATACAGATGCGGTAGGCATTACCGTCCGAACGCTTGAAATTGACAGTGTTCGCCATATTTGTGATACAATAAAGCAGTATACTCCTCAACTGCCTCTTATCATCGGGGGGCCCCATTGCACAATTGATCCTGAAAAAGCGTTGAGAGAGACGGGAGCTGATATTTGTGTCCAGGGTGAAGGAGAGGAAGTTATCACTGTAATCGCTGAGAGACTTTCTCAAGGGGAAGAATTAGACGGTATTCCTGGTGTTTTGTTTGTCGAGGAAAAAGAAATCAAACGAGGCCGCCCAGCAAAAGAAATCGAAAATTTAGATATGATTTCCTTTCCTTCATTTCATCTCGTCAGCCAATATCAGTACGGAGAGGTTGTTGGTGGATATAACCCCACAAGAGGAAAAGTCGCATCCCTTATGACCAGCAGAGGATGTCCCTATCATTGTCGATATTGCATCAACGCAGCAATTACTAAAACATATAGAACGCGGTCAGCCGAAAATGTCATCCGGGAGTTGGTCGAAATTAAAAAAAATTATCAATTTCTTCATATTATCGATGAAAACTTTTTTGCTGATTTAGATACTGCAAACAAAATTTTAGACTTTCTTATTGAAGACAGTCACGAGTTAGAGCTGTGGATATCGGGCATTCGTGTAGATGCTGCTAATGAACAACTATTCCGAAAAATGAGAGATGCAGGAGTAACAACTATCAATCTTGGCATTGAGTCTGGCAATCAGGAGGTGCTGGATTTTTATAATAAGCAGACCACCTTAGAACAGTGTAAAACTGCGGCGCGTCTGGCAAGAAAAATGGGATTTTTTACCATCGGTTATTTTATGCTAGGAGCCCCCATTGAGACAGAACAGCATTTACGAAATACTATCGAGTTTGCAAAGAGTTTACCTCTGGACAATGCATCGTTTTCGCCTTTTGCATACTTAAAGGGAACCGCGATTTGGCAAGACGCTGTCTCTGAAGGAAAAATTAGTAAAGACGAGGTTACTGTGCTCTGCGATTCACAACGTGGCTTAGGTAATTTCACTACCAAAGAAATTTGGGCGTGGGTAGTTAAGGCATTTCAAGAATTTCATTTACGCCCTCGATACATAATAGATCAGGTGCTACAAGCATGTATACGGTGGGACTTTCGTATTCCAAAAGAAGGGTTGAAGCTCCTTGTAAGAGAAGATAACGTATTAAAAAGCAGACACTTTCACCCGGTGTAGCAACAGATTTCCCAATAATTAAATCTTTATGAACAGATAAGGATAAACTTTTCATGATTCCTTTCTGCCAACTCAAAAGTCAACGTTACTGTTCCTCCACTGGTAAGTATAAGTCCTTCACCGGTTCCTTCAATGGTCCATTTCTCCTGCGTATAGTTACCTTTTCTAAATCGGATATCCTCCTCTGCCAACCATCTAATCTGTTTGCTTCCTCCGCTCACTCGAAAACACAGAACTGAGCCATCGGATGTCAATCCTGATTCCAATATTCCATCGTTATCTGGATCTGGGTCAACTCCAAACGAGAGGTATAGTAATGAGCCAGGAAGATCCAAGGTGTATGTTCGTTTTGTCCCTTCAAAAGCACCTATTTCATCGATATCCCGCGCAACGCCACTTTGGACCATCGAATACAAGGTTGATTCAAGAGAAAGACACTGGCTTTCGAGGTGATGTTCTGCTAAGGCTACACAAAGAACGCTATGTCCTGCTACGATCATAACAGTTATCGTCGCAACAATAGCAATACTAAGAAGTAATCTAATAGGAATCATTTCCGAAGCAATAGTATTTACTCTTCTCATTTCATTACAACACTATACATATCATTTATCATATCTGGTTGCAACCATACCACTGATTCAGCTCCACCGTGCCAACTCATTCGTGGGCGTATTTTAATAATATGTGTAGATTCTGAAGTATCGTCAATAATAAAAGCGACTCCTTTTTCCCTTCCAATTTTTTTGAGAGATTCTTTAATGCCTCCATGTAAATACGTTGGACGAAGAGTACTTAGCGCTTCGATATCTTTCTGAGCAGTCAATCGATGACAGATAATAATATCGCTATGAGAGAGAACCTCGGGATCTAAAGCATTTGGTCGTTGTGTTGCCATCAATAGAGAGAGTCCAGGTTGTCTTCCTTGCCGCATCCATTCATTAATTAATACTTCTTTACTTGACGTTCCTGTCTCCTTAGGCAAAAACAACTGTGCTTCGTCAAGCGCCAACCAGACCATAGGAATACCCAGTTCTTCAACAGATACTCCCATTCGTCTTTGTTCATGTTGTTTGCGTGCTTTTACTCGCTCTTCAAAAATCTGCTTACTCAACAGAGAAAGCACACTATCTTTGAGAACAGGATCTTCGAGATGACTTAAATCAAGAATACTGATACTACCTCGTTTGATGATATCAGTAATACGAAGACCCTTTTTATCGAATATGCCCCAGGATTCTGCCATGATGAGAAAATTTTCTGCAGCGTCTTTCATGGTACTATCTGCCCTTCGATCGTTTTTGATATAGGTCAATACCTCTTGGATACCGAAATCAGTATGTTGAGATTTAAGATCAAGAAGTGCTCGAGTTAATACAATACCTAACGGATCAGTTGCTTCAATGTTAAACAGTTGATACCAATGCGAAAAAGAGAGATCCGATACTTTTAGAGAAAATGGCTGTGCAGCTATCCCTTGCTTTTTGTATTCGTCAAGATACTTTTTTGGCACTAACAACGTTATTGTTGTTCCTTCGGGTGTACGTCCCCATTTCTCAAGCTGATTAGCAGCAGTTGTATTGGGAAACGAAGTTGTCCAAAAAATACCGAGTGTATCAATAACAACAACAGCAAGGTTATTGCGTATTTGTTTATCTACCCGAGCGATTTCTTCAAGAAAAACACCCATAGTGTATGATTTCCCATATCCTCTCTTTCCGCAGATAAGAACAATATGAGGGTGCAAGACATCCAGGTGAACATCTGTCCCCAATGAAGAATCTAAAGCATAATAACGACCGATAGAAATCGAGCCAGGAGTCCCTTGCTCTCTTCTACCTAGAACATAGCGCTCCTTCACAGCAAAATGAACCTCCTTTAATTTAGAAAATTATATATTTTGATTCTATATATATTTTATTATTTGAGGAGACCTTCATGGGGGAAGATCTTTGTCCATACACCGCCATACGGAAAAGAGATCTAAAAACTATTATTATTAACTGTAGAGGGTGTGACCAAGGAAATTCTACAATTTTTGATGAAACATGCCGCTCTAATCTTTTAAAGATACTACAAACAGAGCATGGCATCAACAAAATTATTCTGAACCATGCATTTGTAAAGGTTTTTCAAGAAAAGGGGCTAGAGTTGCTTAAGGGTCTTGCGAATTTTGCTGAAAGCATGACCATGTACGGTACCCTTAAAATCCCTAGTGAGGACGAAGAAAAATGCAGATCGTGTATCGCACAGAAAAAACGAGGGGCGAATGCTGCTATATCGATGGCGCAAATTGATCCCATTAAAGCGCTTCAATTACTTCAAAAGATGAGGAGTCGTAAACAACAAACAGGAACCAATTGTCAATCGTGCGAAAAACGATTTGATGAATTATTAGAGGAAATGATATCAAAAGCCAATCTGACAAAACAGACAATCATTTCTCAGAAAAATAGTGATGAATTCTATACGATGTATATCAGACCATACGTCCGTCCAGGGTTTATTGACTCATATATTCAGCTTAATCCTCCACCTGATGCTGTATTTTTTGAATCCTATGAAGTCCAACGAAAAAGAGGGCGTCCGATCGCGATATCATTATATACACTAAAAACACGACCTGAAAAACTGTATTTTGTTATCCCTCCAGAATACGATCTTCCTCGAGAGGAGCTCTATTTACTTGAGAAAGTACGGTTATATCTTTCTCGGCATCGCCCAAAAGACGCATCGTTTATGGATGCAGAAACGGCCCGTGAGTATTTTCATCGATTTGGGAGACAAGTCATCACCCGTTTTGTAGAGGACAAACAGCTGTCCATTGGCACTGCAAGGATTGACTATCTTGCCGATATCTTCGCTAGATATACTGCAGGCTTTGGCATTCTTGAAGATTTACTTTCTGATGCGCGTATCCAAGATATCTATGTCAACGCTCCTGTAACCAACAATGCACTTCATTTAGTCGTTGATGGGGAAGAATATACCTCAAATGTATATCTCTCTGTTGGAGATATTGATGCCTTATCCTCACGGTTTCGAACACTCAGCGGTAGGGCCTTTTCAGAAGCATCGCCTGTACTCGATATGGATCTTGAACGTTATCATACGAGAGTGGCAGCCATTAGTAATCCACTGACCCCTCGCGGTATCGCGTTTGCATTGCGAAAACACCGACAAAAGCCATGGACCCTTCCTCATTTTATTGCAAATCAGATGATTTCTGCTGAGGCTGCAGGATTACTCAGTTTTTTGATTGATGGGCAGGCATCATTACTGGTGGCAGGAAGTCGTGGATCGGGGAAAACATCTCTCTTAAGTTCTCTTATTTTAGAAATACCTCAGCGGTTTAGAATTCTTACTATTGAGGATACTGCAGAAATCCCTGTTGATATTTTACAACGATATGGATATAAAATTCAGTCATTACTCACTAAATCTATTGCATCAGGTTCAGGATCCGCCGAGGTTGACCCAACAGATGCGCTACGGACGGCCCTTCGGCTTGGAGAATCAGTACTAGTCTTAGGTGAGGTCCGTGGTATCGAAGCTCGTGTGCTGTTTGAAGCAATGCGTGTCGGTGCTGCTGGCAATTTAATCATGGGAACCATCCATGGGTCAACAACCCGGGATGTCTATGAACGTGTGGTTTATGATATTGGCATTCCCGCAACGTCGTTTAAGGCAGTTGATTCTGTAATTATCGCTGCACCAATACGAAGCGAAGGAGGGATTGAACGGAAGCGACGAGTCACTCAGATCTCAGAGATTGCAAAGTCTTCATGGATGCTGAATCCTGACCCTGATAGTGTTTTTCAAGATATTATGATATATAATACCTCAAAGGATGAACTCACACCAACATCACTCCTTGATATGGGGCAATCCGAAGTTATCGAAAATATTGCCTCTAAATGGGGGATAACGGTAGAAAAAGCAATAGAAAACATCAAACTTCGAACAGAAATTAAAAAGACTATTGCCGAGCAGGGTAAAGAAAACCAGGAACTGCTTGAAGCACCTGCAACCCGTGATACAAACAATGCATTCTGGATGTTCCTGGAGGAAGAGAAAGTAAAGCATGGCGAGGTACATTACAACGAAGTGAAAAGAAGATGGATGAAATGGTTTAACGACTATGCAGGACGAACAACATTATGAACGACGAGCACTGGTTTGAGCGGGGGACTTTCCTTGCAAGACGCTATTTTTCGTGGATGGTACAGCATAATGAAAAAACAAAAAGAAAGGTGAAACATTATTTTTCTTCTACATACCGGGACACACTTACATTTAGTGGACTGAGGGTCGAATCAATCGACATTCTCACTTTTGCATATGCCAGCGCATTTCTCACCTTTGTTTTTGCGTTCATTATCGATCTTGTAATCATTATCTCATATGGAACACATATCGCAGAAATTGATGGTATTACTATCCTACTTATGATCATCATTTCAGTAGTTCTTCCGTTACTTGTGATGAATTTAATTGCGAGTTACCCAAAAACATACGCGCGGTATATGAAAATCCATTCATTAGGAGATGTTCCTGAAGTCTTGAGCTATCTGGTCATGTATCTCAAACTTGTTCCCAATCTTGAAAACAGTGTAAAATTTGCTGCCAGTGAATCTTCGACCTCTCTGGCAAAAGATCTGAGGAAGATGCTCTGGGACATGGAAATCCGTGTTTACCATGGGATTGCCGATGCGTTAACAACTTTTGCCAATTACTGGGGGGAATGGAGCGAACATTTTAAACGATCATTGCATCTCATCAGAAGCTCAATTCATGAACCTGAAGAAGCGCAACGTATTATTACTCTTAACCGTGCACTCGATGTTGGATTAGAAGGTACGCGGGAGTTGATGAATCAATTTGCAAACAAGCTGCACCAACCAACCATGTTTATTTATTCGATAGGCATTATGATCCCCCTCTCCATCATTGCAATGCTCCCTGCAGCGGGACTTATTGGATTAAGAATCACCATTTTTCAAGTGTTCTTTTTATATGATATTATTCTCCCCGTCATTGTTTTTCTCTATACCAGAAAAATTCTTCTTTCTCGGCCAGCAACCTTTAATCCGCCCATCATTCCTAGCGACCACCCCTCTCTTGTAAAAATAGATAAACGGAAACGGTTACTTCTTTCTTGCACTATTGGAGCTCTTGTTGCGCTACCTGGTTTTATTTTTATGGTTATTCCTTTCACCATTTCACCAGATTCAGCAAATGCGTTTTTGAATTTTATTGCTGACCCCAATGGACTCAACAGTTATATTCCTGTTACTCTGTTTATCATTTGGGGTGTGGCTACGACAATTACGCTTTATTGTATAACGGTATACCGCCCGTACAAAAGAGTAAGGGATGACATCAAACAAATGGAAAAAGAATTCAGTGATGCCCTCTACATTCTAGGTAAGCGTATTAATGAAGAAAAATCACCAGAAGAAAGTTTTATGTATACTGCTGATACCATGGGAGGATCGAAGATTGCTGAGATATTTCGACAAACAGGGTATAATCTAACCGCAATGCATATCAGCATACGAGAAGCGTTGTTCAATACAGAGTATGGTTCATTACAATATGTCTATTCTGATCGCATTAGAGCAATCATGCGATTATTTGTCGAGGGGATCCAAAAGAGCCAAAAAGCAGTCAGTGTCTCGATCATTCGCATCGCTGACCATTTAAAAGAGTTGCAAGAAGTTGAAAATAAAATCAAAGACACTTTATATTCCCTTACATCTACCTTACGATCAACGGCTGCTGTCTTTGCACCATTAATTGCAGGAGTTACTCTCGCAATAACAAAATTAATATCAAATGTCATAAGTTCAATGGCAGAAAAGATTCCTACGACAGGTACGGGCGTAGATTCTTCCACGGTTTTTTCTGGCATTACTGAGGCGTTTACCCTTGAAAATGTTCGCCCCGAGTATTTTGCCCTGGTTGTTGGTATTTATATCATCGAACTAGTTTTTCTTCTGACACGATTTACTAATGGTATTGATGAGGGAGATGACAAAGCAGAATTTATGTACTCTCTTGGGAAAGTTATGCCCACAGCCATCATTATTCTCACCATCACCATTATCCTTGGCCAGCTTATGTTTTCATCAATTGTTCGCGTTTAAAAAATTAAAAGAAACAGAGGCAAAGTAAAATACAAAATCAGGCCAATAGGCCTTTTTCATTCCGTTTTGCCAGTGTTTCCAGCATATCAGTAACCATGCTCGATAGATCATAAGAGGGTTGCCACCCCCATTCCTCACGAGCAGGAGTATCATCGATGGTTTGTGGCCAGCTATCTGCAATTTCTTGTCTAAAATCTGGTTTGTATGTACAGGTAAACTCAGGAATGTGTTTCGTGATCTCTGCCGCAAGTTCTCCTGCAGAAAACGTCATTCCTGCAAGATTAAAATCGCAATGATGGTTGAGTGACGAAAGATCTGCTTCCATCAAGTCAATCGTGCCTTTAATACAATCAGGCATATACATCATAGGAAGCATGGTGTCTTCTTTAACAAAACACGTGTATTTCTTATGCTTTATGGCCTCATAAAAAATCTCTACTGCATAATCGGTGGTTCCTCCCCCAGGAAGCGTTTCACTACTAATGATTCCTGGGTACCGAATGCCCCGAACATCGAGACCAAAGCGCTTGACATAGTAATCACCCAAAAGTTCCCCAGCGACCTTTGTGACACCGTACATGGTTCTTGGTTTTAACACGGTTTCTTGAGGAGTTTGTTCTCGTGGCGTTTCAGGTCCAAAAACAGCAATGGAACTGGGCACAAAAACACGGGTCAGTTCTCTTGTGCGGGCAAGTTCTAGGATATTGTACAACCCGTTAATATTCACATCCCAACATAACTGAGGCTTTTCTTCGCCAACTGCAGACAAAATAGCAGCCATGTTATAGATGGTATCAATATCATAGTTATCGACGACCTTTTCTACGGTTTCTGGTTTAACAATATCAATAAATTCAAACGGACCTGAATTCAACAATGTTTCACTAGGCTTGGTTTTTCTTCCAGTTGCCAAAACGTTATCGTTTCCATAGCACTCACGAAGGGCCATCGTCAACTCGGAGCCGATTTGTCCTACGGCACCAGTTACCAGAATTCGTTTCATGCGGCGTTTACTCATACCATTAACTCCCCGTAATTCTTAACAACGCTATCGAGAACGGCTATAGATACTTTACTGTTTGATGGAAAAGAAAATTCGTAAATACGAAGAATAAAACAGAAGAAGGGGGAGAGAAGAGCTCCCCTAGCTCGTGGTATCTGCCTCAAAGTGAATCCAAATGGTCCCGGTATGCGCACCAGCGATATCGACATTGGCAGGAATGTCGATGGCTACTTGTACCCACACAAAGTCTGACGCATTGCTGATCGTTCGGTTGAACATACCGACACCATAGGCAATGCTGTCATTGTAGGAATATCTCACATGGGAAATATTGTCCCAGGTGGTATTTGAGCTATATAATGTTCGATTAGAGACGTTACTACACATATCGCTGGGATCGCCATCCCCAGGGGCAAGTATCCATGCGGTGGTATTCGTTGCATTCATAATGGTTCCATTATCAAACATCAGAATGGTCGTTCGATCAAAGTTCGTACTATTTGCATTGGCACTACGGTCTCCGTGAAGCCAGATTTTCATATAGGTGAAATTAACTGCAGAAACATTGATGTACATGATCTTAACGGCAACATCTTCCTCATTGACGATGCCGAAAGCTGCAGAATAAGTCTTAGTGGTACCGGCGCTCCAATTGCCAAGCGATATCTTCAGTCCAGAGGTTCCATTCATACCATCAACACGTAAGACTCGTCCACCAGAGGTGTTATCTGATCCAATAAAACGAATATTGGCATCACTAGGGTGGACGATACTATATTCATACCCAATTTTCGTAACAGCATACTGCGTTGCAATGACCATATTAATGACGACCAATAAAACACCGATAAGTAAGAGCCGTCTATTCCTGTTCATTCTCTCATCCTCACTTCGTTCTACCCTCGACCACGTTGTAGCACAGCGTGATACGGATTATCATGTATATTGTTCTCTATTTACACTATAAAAAACTTTGGCGTTAAAATGTCAAAATGAAAATACGACGACAGAGGCGAAACAAAATTACTCTCTATAAAGCTCTCCTTTACACCGCAAAGAGTAAAGGAGGAAGGGGGAGAGAAGAGCTCCCCTAGCTCGTGGTATCTGCCTCAAAGTGAATCCAAATGGTCCCGGTATGCGCACCAGCGATATCGACATTGGCAGGAATGTCGATGGCTACTTGTACCCACACAAAGTCTGACGCATTGCTGATCGTTCGGTTGAACATACCGACACCATAGGCAATGCTGTCATTGTAGGAATATCTCACATGGGAAATATTGTCCCAGGTGGTATTTGAGCTATATAATGTTCGATTAGAGACGTTACTACACATATCGCTGGGATCGCCATCCCCAGGGGCAAGTATCCATGCGGTGGTATTCGTTGCATTCATAATGGTTCCATTATCAAACATCAGAATGGTCGTTCGATCAAAGTTCGTACTATTTGCATTGGCACTACGGTCTCCGTGAAGCCAGATTTTCATATAGGTGAAATTAACTGCAGAAACATTGATGTACATGATCTTAACGGCAACATCTTCCTCATTGACGATGCCGAAAGCTGCAGAATAAGTCTTAGTGGTACCGGCGCTCCAATTGCCAAGCGATATCTTCAGTCCAGAGGTTCCATTCATACCATCAACACGTAAGACTCGTCCACCAGAGGTGTTATCTGATCCAATAAAACGAATATTGGCATCACTAGGGTGGACGATACTATATTCATACCCAATTTTCGTTGTCGCATATTGGGTAGCAGCAATCATATTTACCACTAAAAATAAGACTCCGACCAGCATCACTTTTTTGTTCATTTCCATTCCTTTCACCTTCCTTCATTCATTCCGTTAAATATCGCGCCACCTCGTAGCGTGATATTAGTTACCATGTATACCGTTCTCAATCAACATTATTTAAAGCTTTGGCGTTAAAATGTCAAAATGAAAATACGGCAATCTCTCATCAACGGGAGAAAAAGAAAAAATGAACAATCTAAACAGCAAGGTTTAGAGATGTAAAAAATCCATAACGTCGGAAATATCGTCTTTAGAGATCACAAAGATGGTATCTGTCCAGCAACTCATGGTCTCCACAATATTGATACCATGCTCACCAAAGAGAGAATAGACATACGAAAGAACTCCTGGAGTGGTTTCAAGATTTTTGGAACTCTTAATCGTAATCATTGCAAGATTCGTAGTAATGTTCCTAATATCGCGATCGAAATGCGTTTTCAATTCGTCGAGATACTTTTCAGAAATAATGATCGTGACAACTTTTGTTCCTTCAATGGCATAAAAGGTATCAGCGGCTCCACGTATTCTTTTTTCTAGATCAATAATAGAACGCATACTATGCTTTTTATCAATAATTGCCACCACAATTTTATTTTTAATCTCGAGTTCGCTGTGTTTTAAAATATCCATTATTTCCTGTTCCAATTGCTGATCTTTTTGTAGCTTATCTTCATACCTTCTACATGCAATAAGAATGGCTTCAATACTTGTTTGCTTTTCAATGTCTAATTCTTTTGCTATCTTCCGTGAAAGCTTTGAATAGTTAACAACCCCTTGTTTCAAACAGTCCTTGATGCTTGGATGCTTTGCAAGATAGGCTTGGGTGAGTTCGGTTGTTGATGGCATATTGCCATCTATAAAACATGGGTACTTAAATGTTTCTTTTTAAACTAAATAGTTTGATTTCATACTTTTGTTCGAAATAAAACAACATAACTACCTAACGTTTTGTGCTAGTCATCACCTATAAAAATTGGGAGAAATACTTACATCGCGAGCATATGAACCAGAAAATAATTCTTGCATACAGTGGCGGTTTGGATACCTCTGTCCTTCTCAAGTGGTTAGTGGACAAAGGATATGAGGTTATTGCGTATGTTGGCGATGTGGGGCAAAAAGAGGATTTTTCGGCAGTAAAAGAAAAAGCCCTGTTGCTTGGAGCTACCAAAGTCTACGTCGAGGATCTAAAACAGGGATTTGTAGAACAATATGTGTTTCAGGCATTGAAGGCAAATGCGATTTATGAAGGGCAGTATCTCCTTGGAACGGCACTTGCACGACCAATTATTGCACAAAAACAAATCGACATTGCAAAAAAAGAAGGAACAACCATTTTATGCCATGGCTGTACAGGAAAAGGAAACGATCAGATCAGGTTTGAATTTATATGGATGAGGTTCATGCCTACGGTACAGATTATGAGCCCATGGAAAAACAAAGAATGGCTCTCTCAATTTCCGGGAAGACCAGATTTAATACAGTACGCAAAACAACACAACATTCCTATTGAAATAAGCATGGAAAAACCGTATAGCACCGATGAAAACCTCATGCATAAAAGTTACGAAGGGGGGATATTGGAAAATCCTGCACAGGCGCCACGTGAAGACATGTTTACCTTAACAGTTTCGCCACAACAGGCACCTGATAAGGAGACGTCTCTTTGTATCACCTTTGAGAAAGGAATTCCCGTGAGTGTCACCAATATGACGGAGAACAAAACAGTAACAGGATCTCTTGAGTTGTTTACATATCTTAATACACTTGCTGGAAAAAATGGCATTGGCAGGAGCGACATCGTAGAAAATAGAGTCGTGGGTATGAAATCACGTGGCATCTATGAAACACCGGCAGGAACGATATTATTGAAGGCCCACAGGGATCTTGAAAGCATCGTGCTAAGTAGGGAGGTAATCCATCTAAAACAATTGCTTTCCCCTATGATTGCGACACTCATCTACAATGGGTTCTGGCATTCTTCTGAGATGGACATGCTTATGGCTGCAATTGATAAGAGCCAGGAACACGTCTCAGGATCAGTGTATTTAACAGTATACAAGGGCAATGTCATCGTTGTTGGAAGGGAATCCAAGTATTCACTGTATGATGAAGCAATGGCAAGCATGGATATTGAGGGTGGCTATGATCAAACTGATGCACGAGGCTTCATCAATATCGCAGGTTTACCGCTAAAATTGCAGGGTGCCAAAGATGAAATTATGGGAAAAAAAGTATACGTTGCATAGCGCCGTTGAATCCTATACAGTTGGTGATGATTATTGGTACGACCAGCAGCTCGTACCATACGATTGTCTTGGTTCTATTGCCCATGTTACTATGCTTAAAAAGCTTGGGATAGTGACTGAAAAAGAGTGTTCGAAACTCCACAAAGCAATACATGAAATACTAACACTGAACGAACAGGGGAAATTTATCGTAAAGCAAGAAGACGAAGATTGTCACACGGCCATCGAGAATTTTCTTACCAAAAAGACAGG
This sequence comes from uncultured Thermoplasmatales archaeon, assembly GCA_964638175.1. Lineage (GTDB taxonomy): Archaea > Thermoplasmatota > E2 > DHVEG-1 > DHVEG-1 > JAFGDG01. Next base: position 67,149 of record CAZWZY010000005.1, read on the forward strand.
AATCGTAGGGAAAAAAATACACACAGGTCGATCGAGAAACGATCAAATTCTTACGGCGTTGCGTCTGTATTATAAATATCAATTGCAGTTTATTCTGATGGCGACAAATGATCTTATTGATGCGCTAATGGGGCTTGTCACATCTCATGGAAACATCGCATTACCTGGTTATACTCACATGAGAAAAGCAATGCCTTCATCCATTGGACTATGGGCTGGAGCATTTATCGAGTCGATGAAGGATAACACTCACCTGCTCATGCACGTCAACACGCTGATAGATCAGTGTCCAGCAGGAACAGGAGCAGGGTACGGTATGCCACTTAACATCGACAGAACAGTGATAGCAAAGCTTCTCGGATTTCATAAACCACAAGAAAATTCTTTATACGTACAAAATAGTAGAGGAAAATTTGAATCCTCTCTTCTACATGCATTTACTCAAATCATGATAGATTTCAATAAAATGGCATCAGACTTGTTACTGTTTAGTATGCCCGAAATGGGGTTTGTTTCCTTCCCCACTGAGTTTTACACGGGAAGTTCAATAATGCCACAGAAAATGAATCTTGATATATTGGAGGTAACGCGCGCGCACTATCATCAGATGGTTTCGTGGGAAATGCAAATCAAAATGATGAGTGCAAACTTGATTTCAGGATATAATAGGGACCTTCAGCTCATCAAAGAACCAGTGATGAAGGGATGTGCCTGCACGAAAGGAAGCATAGAAGTTATGACATTACTTGTAAAAAACATTAAGATACACAAGAACGCATGTGCAAAAGCTATGACACGAGAACTTTATGCGACAAATAAGGTCTATGAGTTAGTAAAAAAGGGCGTTCCCTTTCGTGACGCATATAAGCAGATTGCACAACAATATTCTCAATAAGTTTGATTCATCAATTTCGCTTCTTTCACCAACAAGGGGATAATCTCTTCCCAAAAGAGAGCAGTAATATGAATACCATGGATGCCTTTGAGTTTCTTGACTTCGGAAATGAGTTCCAACGCGATTTGGTAGCCTTCAGTCTGTGGATGTTTTGCCTGTTTCATTCTTTCATAAATGTGATCTGGGAGATCAACACCAGGAACATGAAACTTCATTCGCTCTGTCATCTTAAGTGATTTTAGAGGGGTGATGCCTGCAAGAATGTGCACGTTTTTATCAAGTCCTCGGGAGGTAACTTCATCGAGCCAGATAGTAAATTTTTCAATGTTATACACACTTTGTGTCTGAATAAACGCTGCACCTGCTTCGATCTTTTTTTCCAAACGATCAACGCGATATTCAAAGGGATCAGCAAAGGGATTTGCAGCAGCTCCAAGAAAGACATTTGGTGTTCCTGCTTTGATTTTATCTCTGCTCTGAAATTGTCCTTTATCTCGCATGGCCACAATCATCTGCAGTAACTGGAAAGAATCAATATCAAAAACTCCTCGTGCCTGGGGATGGTTCCCCATGAGTTGATGGTCGCCGGTGATACACAAGATGTTTTTTATTCCCAATGCCGCAGCTCCAAGGACATCGCTTTGTAACCCAATTCTATTCCGATCCCGACAAGACATCTGTAAAATTGGTTCAACTCCCTTGTCTAACAAGATACGACTACCTGCAAGACTTGACAATCGTACGACAGCAGTTTGGTTATCGGTCACATTAAAGGCATGAGCGGATTCTCGAAGTATCTCTGCCTTTTTTTTGATGATTTCTGGATTACAACCTTTTGGTGGGCCAATCTCAGCAGTTACGGCAAAAGTGTGGGTAGATAGTATGTGTTCAAGGTTACTTCGAAAAACCATCTTAGATGCTCCTCTTCATTTCATAACTTTTTGACCAATCTTTTGGTGGCTGTATGCGATGCAATTGAGCTGTTTTTTCTTGTTCTTTTAGTTTTTTATAGATGAGGTCCCAGACGCAATCAAGATTAGTATTAATTTCACATTTCCCATCAATAGAACCACCACAGGGGCCATTCAGCATTGACTTTGGACACCGAGTAACAGGACAAAAACCAGCAAACTCATCCAGGAGACACTCGCCACAGAGTTGGCAGCGTTTTTCAAATTGATTGGCTCGTTGTATCTCTCCAAGAAATAAGGTATCTGTTCCTGGAACGACATCGGTGCCAGTAATAATCTCTGCGACTGTTTGTACCCCGTTTCCACATGCAAGCACCAGTATCTTCTGCGCTTTTTTAACAGCATCAGCATGCTGACGAAGAAGTCGCTTATCATTCTGGAGATGACAAGCAGGATCTAAAATAACAGTTCCAGTAACAATGATGTGATGTTCTTCCAATGCCTTCTTCATTCGTTGAACTTCCTCTTCACCACCAGTGTGGCATAGTGTTGCGCATTCACTACAGCCAATAAGAAACACAGGGCATTTCCCTACATCAGCAATAATTGTTTTCAGTGGTTTCTGAGCAGTAATAATCATTGAAAAAGGGATAGAAGTTCTTAATTATAATAGTTGCCAAAAACAATAATCTCTAAATAGCGACCTTCTGTTACTCTTAGGGAATTACATGACTGCACATCCAATGGAAGATATTACAAAAGTCGATGCGTCTGGTATGCTTGATACCATAGCACACTTTCCTAAGCAGATTGAAGAAACTATTTCCTTAGTTGACAAATCACAACTTCCGAGCATATTTAAAGTAGACAATATTATTATTAGTGGAATGGGAGGCTCTGCCATTTCTGGAGATATTGTAAAAGCCTTTTTACGGGACCGATTTGACATTCCGATCCATGTAAATCGTGGCTATGATCTCCCAAAATGGGCACATAAAAACACCCTTGTCTTTTCCCAGAGTTACTCGGGAGATACTGAAGAAACACTGAGTACGTTTAAACATGCCTATCAGAAAAAATGCCAAATTATTGGCATCTCTTCTGGAGGAAAACTGCAAGAATATTGTGAAAAGCGAGCAATCCCCCACATCAATATTCCTTCAGGATATCAGCCGCGCGCAGCTACTGCATATTTGTTATTTTCATCACTCCTTTCATTGAAAAAAATAGGCATATTACAGAATACTATTGACACTGAAATCGAAGAGGTTATACGTACCACCAAAGAAATAAGTAAAACCAACAACAAATCCGTTACCGAAAAAGACAATTTGGCAAAACAGATTTCCTCAAAAATTGGGAAAACTATGCCGCACATCTATGGATGGGGAGTATATACTCCAATCGCAAGACGGTGGTGTACTCAATTCAACGAAAACAGCAAAGTAATTGCCCGGTACGATGTTGTGCCTGAATGCAACCATAACGATATCGTAGGGTGGTCACACAATCATGAAATGTCAAAACAGTGTACCTGTATCGTGTTTCGAGATGAAAAGCTTGAAACGCTCTACATGACAAAACGACTTAATTTCATGCGTGAGTTCTTTGATGATGTAGCAGCAAATATCATTGAAGTACCGCTACGAGGAAAAAAGACTCTTGAAAAAATGATTGCCGCTATGTATATTGGAGATTTTGTAAGCTGTTATCTCGCTATTGCTAGAGGTATTGATCCCACTCCTGTCGATATTATCGTGGAGCTCAAACGTGCATTAGCAGAATTATAACAAAAAGTAACAGAATAAAGTAGGTTTAAATATTGACAATGTATTCAATACATATTCAAACGCACATCCAATACGTAACGTTGTTGGGATGCAATCGTATGTGATGACGCATGTTGCAGAAAACTGAAGATAAATCTTTTGCACCTTGTAAAAAGACTAGCTCTGGGCTAGCTGATGGAAGATATCAGACCCTCTTTGAACAAGTCAATGCAGCAACCTTTTTAACCACCATTGAAGGGAAAATATTGGAAGCAAACATGCATTCCTGTGATCTTCTTGAATACTCATGGGATGAATTGATGGCTCTTTCCCTTAAGGAAATTCTCACCGAATCAACGGACTGGTCTCAACTTGTTGACGAAATCTCTGCAAAGGGAGGTATACAATTTGAAACAGAAATACGAAGGAAAGATGGGAATCATGTTCCGGTCGACGTGAGCACTTCATTATTCATTATGGGTGAAAGGCCCGTCATGCTTGCGTTGATTCAAGATATCACCAAGCGAAAGAAAGCGGAACGGCAATTAAAAGAAAGTGAACAGAAATATCGGGGATTGTTTGAATCAACAACTGATGGCATTCTTGTACTCAACGCTCGTGGAGAAATCCTAGATGTCAATGAACGTGCGTTGCATCTTCTAAAACTTTCAAAAGAGAATGTGTTGGGAAAAGATTTCCTTGGATTAGATGTTCTCACTGCAAAATCGTTGCCTATTGTTGTTGAACAATTCGAGCATTTACTTTCAAATAAAAAAGCAAAAACACAGAAAACAGAGTTACAAGATAAAGAAGGCAATATTCTCTACATTGAGATAAGTTCTTTTTTCTTAGTAAAACAAGATAACGAAGTAGATAATTTCGTTGTTACTCTGAGAGATATGAGTGACCGACGGGAAGCGGAACTCAAACTTGCTCGAGAACACGAATTACTGCAAACATTGTTAGACAATATTCCTGATTCTATTTATTTCAAAGACGAACAGAATCGGTTTATTTTAGTCAATAAAGCAAAGGCTGCTCATTCCAAAGTAAGCCCCAAAGAAATGATCGGGAAAACTGATTTTGACTTTCTTGCAAAAGAAGAAGCGGAGCGAGCCGCAGCCGATGATGAAGAGATTCTCAAAACAGGCAAATATATCGTCAATAAAGTTGAAAAACTGACGACAAAGGATGGAGCAGAGCGATGGGTTTCCGTCACAAAAGTACCTCGTTTTAATGCAGAGGGAACAATTATTGGTACCATGGGCATCTCCAGAGAAATTACCGAATGGAAACGGCTCGAAGAGTTATATAAACAAAATCAAGCGTAGTATTGTTTCTTTTTTAGAACAGACCTGTCTCCGAGTAGGCTCGTTTTTGGCTTGATAGTAATGTTTATGTAATGCTAATGTAATTCATTTTACGCACTCTAAGCAACAATAGGGATAGGTGGATGGGAATGCGCAGTAGAATGAAAGGTATAGGAAACCATAGAGTAAGGCAGAAATTTCTGGTGATTATTTTTGTATGGGCACTTTGTCTGGTAAACATTGGACATGGGTTTAGTATTGTTCATTCAGATGAGGGAACAGAATCTGACGAACCAACAGAACAATATGAGTATCCCATTATGAAACCTGATAAAGAGACAAAAGAACAATGGAAAGAAAGTTATGAAACTGCACCCGTATTTAATTGTGGTGATGGGGCTTCTCCACCCAAGGGATTTGGTGATGGTAGTGGAGCAAATGTGAGTCTGTTATCACATCTTGACTACATCCCAGCTGAACGAGATCAGGGGAGCTGTGGCAATTGTTGGGCATGGGCAGGAACAGGGGCGTTAGGAATTGCGCTTGATGTTGAAGAGGGGATACAAGATCGTCTTTCGGTGCAATATCTCAATTCATGCCAATTTAGTATCATCGGCAAGCCCTGTTGCGAAGGAGGATGGTTGTCAAATGTTTCTGATTTTTACAATACTACCAAAAAGGCCATTCCTTGGTCAAATGACAATGCAAGCTGGCAGTCAGGAGATGGCTCCTGTGGGATCTCTTGTGGAGCAATTGATACCTCGTTCTACTATCCAATCGAGTTAATTCATGAAGAAACGATACTTACCCAAGAAGTGACAAACGAAACTGCCATTGAAAACATCAAAAATGTGCTAAATGAAAATAGAGCAGTATGGTTTGGATTTTTTTTACCTACGCAAAATGACTGGAGTGTATTTTATAATTTCTGGGGCGATGGAAATGAAACCGATGTGTGGAACCCAGATTATTCCCTTGGTCATACCTGGGACTCAGGTGGCGGAGGCCATGCTGTTCTTTGTGTGGGGTATAACGATACCGATCCAGAAAACTCGTATTGGATTATGTTGAATAGTTGGGGGACTGAACCTGACCGCCCTCATGGTCTCTTCCGCGTTGATATGAATATGAACTGCTCTGGCTATCATTATGACCCCTACCCAACACCATATTACAGTTTTTATTGGCAAACATTGAATGTGACCTTTGGAGAAGAATACCAAACATTTGTGAATACCACAATTTTCGGGTATGTCAATGATAGTACTGGTCTTCCGTTGTCAGGAATCAATGTGTCTGCATATAATGAAACAGAACAATGGACGAACTATTCGCTGAGTAACGAAACTGGTTATTATGAATTTGAAATCTTTGCAGGATCGTTTAACATTACAGCAGAACGACAAGGTCATATCGAGTGGTTTTTGGAAGGGAGTTATGGAGAAAATGAAACGCACTGGATTAACATTACCTTACCGGCTGAAGAAGAACAAGAACTCCCTTTTATCAATACCACAATTTGTGGGTATGTCAATGATACTGAAGGGGTGCCGGTTATAGGGGCAAATGTTTCTGCGTACAATGACACGCATGCTTGGAGCAATTTCTCCCTAACAAATGAAACTGGTTGGTATGAATTTGAAATCTTTGCTGGTAACTTTACATTGACCGTTGAGTTGGAGCAGCAGGTTGAATGGGAGCAAGTAGTGTTAGTCGAAGAAAATCAATCCTATATGATAAACATCTCAATAGAGGGTGGGGGAGAGTCGTCCTCATCAAATGGTACTGTCTCTGGATACATTCTGCGAGAGGATACATTAGAAGGGATAGCTGATGCGACAGTCGAAATTCATGATACCAGTTCAGAATTTACCAATAGTACACAGACAAATGCAGAAGGATATTATATCTTTACTCAGCTCGATTCGGGGACGTATGACCTCGTAACGTTTAAGGAAGGTGAATTTTCTGAAACGTGGTTCTATGGCATCATCCTTGGTGAGAATGAAACAGTTAACAATACCAATATTACTGTCTTTATCGAGGATGGCGGGGAGGAACTACTCAATGTTACTATCTACGGATATGTGTACCAAGACATGACGCCAGATTTATCCATTGTAGGTGCAAATGTTACGGTCAGAACCGGAGGAATCCCCACCGACATTCTAAATTATACGCTTACTGATGAAGAAGGATATTATGAACTCGTGTTTGAACCCAATCAATCTGCCATTGATTTGGGGTACAACCAAATAGAGGTTTTTGTCACGGCAGACGGCTATGAACCCGAATGCGAATCTCGTGATTTTTGGTGGATGATAGATGACATGGGCGGTGTCGTCGAAATGAATGAATTTCGTTTAATAAAAATATGGGATACAAACGCTACCATTATTGGGAGTGTTCGTGACCTTTCCACAGGGTTATCGATTGCTAATGTCAGTGTCAATGCAGAAGGGGAAAATTTCTTCTGGAACATGACACAAACAAACGAAACGGGGCAGTTTAGAATAGGAACGATTACTGGAGAGGTGGAGCTGTTTCTCATGAAGCAAGGATACTTTATCAATTGCACCGAAGATCTCGAGATTGTTGAGGGAGCAAATGATGTCGGTGTTCTTTACCTTGAACAAAAACCAGCAGAAACAGCACATATTACTGGTAATTTGACCTGCAATGGGGAACCCCTAGCATATACAGAATTTGTGCTCTATGATCCTCTGCATCCTTTTGAAAGTGAAAAACCAGATCTTCCACGAACAAATGAGACAGGGTGGTTCAATATTTCAACGTATCCTGGAGACTTTTATCTTTTGACCCTTGCAAAGACAATTGGTAAGCGGAGAGATGGGCCCCCGCTTGCAGTTGGTGGATACGAAAATCAAATTATCACCATCTCTGTAGGTGAGTATGAAACAAATGTCACGAGTATCAATCTTATTCCTGCCAATCCTGATGTTATCAACGCACAGATAACATTTAATACATGGAATCAAACGACAGTCAATATGAGTCGATTAATTCTTGGTAATGGTGCAATTATCAGACTAATGGCTGACACCGACCTTGATGGTACAATAACAGCAGAAGAAGAACAAGAGCTCATAGATATGGTCAATGGTTCTCTTGAAGATGAAAGCTATTTTGAGATGGAGCTTCAATTTTTGAGTATCCCGTTATATTACTATATTGACAGTATTCCCTTTCAGATAAGCACAGCAACCGTTGAATTTGCTAATTTAACAGGTTCCTCAAGTGCAACGGACCCTATTACTCTTTTCATCAATGAGACTGCAAGTGCAACAAATATAATAAATGACACTACAGAATTACATAGCACCGAACTGTATGGTTACTATTCAAATCCAGCGTTTGAAACGACGTATACCATTCACCTGCCTGAAAACAATATTTCTCGAAGAGTAAAACAAATACTATTTGATGTGGACGGTACTGGTACATCTACCATGCAAATAACGCCTCATCAGGATCCAAATTGGAACGACACTTCATTCTATGAGCAAGTGTTTATGTTGGCAGGTCCTAGTGAGTCGACCATTTTCACAGAATTTAATGATGCATACTATACAGAAATGCCCTTTGATGACGATAGTGATAGTGACTATGATTATCTCATTAGCAAAGTAAAATTTAACACAACACAACCGGGGACATTCAGAATCACTGGAACGCTCAGGGGCCCACGAGGGATCAGCATTACTGACGACACAAGAGAACAAGTCTATAGCACAAATTCAATGGTTGAATTTTCATTTAGCGGGGAAAGAATATATCGGAAAAAAATTAATGGTCCTTATCAGGTAGTCGCGGATCTTTATTACGAACAAGGAGACACATATATCTGGTTTGACAGTGTGACCCACGCAACAGCAGAATACAATACCTCAGAATTTAATAGCCCTCCTATCTACTTCACAGGAGAAATCAGTGATTATGGTGTAGACGAAACCGATGATGGCCTCTATGATTATCTTGTTTTTGCCCTTGGCGTTGATGTAGGGGAACCCGGCCATTATGAGTTTGAAGGAGATCTGGGACTAGCCGATTTTAGTTTTGAAGGCGATCCTCATATTACTCACGTCTGTAAAACAGTCTCATTTATTGATCCTGGTGAACAGACCTACAACCTAAAATTTGGTGGATCAATGATTTATGAAAAAGGGAGTAATTCATCGTTGTGGATGAATGTGCGGGTGCGAAGTTTTACAGAAGGAGAGCTTGACGAGTTTGAACACATGACTGAGAAATATTACTATGCTGATTTTTCGCCCCCATTACCTGAAAGCTGTCAGATCTATGGAAATGTTACCGATGCATATGGAAATCCAGTGGAAGCACAGATTCGACTTATTGAAGAAGAAACCCACAAGGAGAATTACACCTCCACAAACGCAACAACAGGTGAATATTCTATACAAACAAAGCCTGGCATATATCAGTTTGAAATATGGTGTACGAACGGGAGTTACTCAGTCGAGGATCACCATGAAGTCATTGTTATTGGATCCTCAGACGTAAATGAAAGTATTGAGCGGAATATTATGCTTATTCCTTTCTGGCACGAGTGTCAATGTATCGATTGGTGGCTTGATAAATGGCAATATGCTACTGGAGAAAAAATACATTTGAATATTACGTCGCCCTATCTCCAAAACTCTAATGCAACCTTAGAAGTCTATAAAGAATATCGAGTTGGTGATGAGTATTATGGCGAGCAATTCATAACAGCAATGACCGTCACTACCAATGAAAACGGAACGGCCTATTTCATTATCAATACCTCAGACCTGTCAAATGGCCAGTACATGATACAAATGATTGTTGCCAATCAATCACTGCAAGGGCAAAACGTTGCCCGTGGCGACCTATGGGGCCTACAGATTAGTTCACTCGAACTCGATTTTGATATTGATAAAGATCGCTATAAACCCGATGGTGATGGACAAGGATCGTATACATTGACCTATATTAGTAACGGAAACGAAGTGGTGAATGCCACGTACGAATGGAAAATCATGTACTGGGATTGGATGGGGGAACATGTGCTTGCAAGTGATTCTTTTACCAATGAAGACAGTGGTAATGGAACCTTTAGCTTTAGCATTCCTTCAAACATCCTGACGTATGGCGACTGGTTTGATTTGAGATTTACTGCAACGGATCCCCAGGAAAATGAAGTTCAATCCTGGAGAGGATTTGGTATTACTACCGGTAGCGTTATCGAAAGCGTTCAAGATATTCCTGTTGGTACCTCAGGGAATTATGATGGATTAAGATTAAATGTTACTGTAAACGTCACCCAATCTGGAACCTATCGGATAAATAGTGGCCTTCATGACGAATCTTGGTGGTTTATTACAGGAAACGAAACAGAACAGTATCTTACGGCAGGAACTCATATTGTTCCTGTCTTTTTTGAGGGTGATGAAATACAAAGCAGCGGGAGAAGTGGCACCTACCGAGCATGGGTTGGTCTATTCCGATCGGGGGAATGGGAAGAACTTGACGGTCTAGAATATACATGCTCTCAGTTCTATTCAGCAAACGACTTTTCACAGCCAGAAGTACGATTTAACACCACAGAAGCGCTTACCTATTATGCAGAGGGAGAAACAGGTGATTATGATGCGCTTATTGTAAACACAAGTATTATTGCCTCTATTCCTGGAAATTATACTATACATGGAAATCTGCATAGCCGGGAAGAACAACCTGGTGGATGGTATGAATGGCATCATGTCGCTTGGGGAAAAAGTGAAAACGTGTCCTTTTCAGGAGGTGATCTAAACACCACAAAAGACACCTCAATCAGATTTGAAGGAGCAGAAATTTACAACAGTGAGCGAGAAGGCCCCTATTACGTTAATTTCAATCTCCACCGAGTGCAAGAAGGTGAATGGGAGGAGTGGATAACCTCTTACGACCCAGAAGACTCTCTTCCTTATACCTACACACAATTTTCGAAACCTTCTGCATACATTAGTACCATCACTGATTATGGTCCAGATGCAGAAGGAAATCTCATTATCGGTGTTCTCGTCAATGTCTCAGAGAATAATAACGGCACATACCAGATATTTGGAAACCTACATAGTAGTCATGAGCAAGGATTTATGTGGATAACCGATACATGGAATTGTACGGATCTCGAAGATAATACATCGACCATAGTCAATCTCACCTTTTCAGGAAATCAAATCTATAGTGCTGGATATGATGGTCCTTACAATCTTCATACAGGATTAGAAAAACTAGACCCGCATCAGTGGCTCGGGGGAAAGGAATTTGAAACTGATGAGCACAGTTATACTGACTTCTCTGAGCCTTCTGCATTGTTCACTGGAGAATACCATGACTGTGGGTATGATGAAGATGATGACGGCCTATATGATGCCGTTCTTGTGACTGCCATCTTTAATGTGACGGAGGGGGGGACTTACGAAATTTCAGGTGATCTCTATCAGGAAGACGGATGGGATTGGCATTGGATTACTTGGGGGCACGAAGAACTCGAAATAAATACCTCGGGAAGATACAATCTCTCAATAGCATTTAGTGGAAATGAAATTTTAAAAAGTGGATTAGAAGGACAGTATGGGGTAACACTGTGGTTACGAGAAATCGGACAAGGAGTGGAATTAGGCCAAATTGATCTCACCACTGAGACCTATTATTATTTAGACGACTTCGGGCAACCCTCTGTTCGTTTTACCGAAGAATCTCCACTGGACGATTCGTTGAGTGACGACGGAAAAGAAATTAACATCACCCTTGCCATAAATGCAAGTGAAATCGGTACCTATCACATTAATGGCCACATGCATAAAGTTATTCCACGTGAGGGCTGGGATGAGTGGATTTGGATTGCATTCGCAGGAACAGATATAACCATTACCGAATTGGGAGAAACTGAGGTAAATTTATCCTTTGATACTGCCATGGTACAAGGGCCGGGTTATGATGGACCATATACTATTGATTTTGAACTCATGGATGATTCATGGCAACAACTTGATTTTATTCATGAATATACGACTCAAGGATACTCTCTTGAAAGTTTTGCATCCAGGCCTGCTTACTTCGCAGATGCCCATACCGATTATCTCTACCCAACAGTCAATCCTGAATACGTAAAGGTACAGGTACAGGTCCAAGTCAATGAATCTGGAACCTATCACCTTGACGGCGATATCCACAAAGAGAATGGTTATAATTGGAACTTTATTGCTGGGAGTGGAATCGATCAATACTTAAACGAAGGATTACACAATGTCACATTGCAGTTTGATGCTGTTGAGATTCTTGACAACATCGATACTCTTGGATTGAGTGAATTTAATGACGGGTCAACATTTGATATTGATGTTTGGTTACGTCGTGAGGGGGAATGGTCAGAGCTTGACCATACGAATTTTGTTTCTGAACAAATCTATAGTATCTCAAACTTTTCATCGTTTAGTGGTGGCATCATTGCAGCAACAGATAATGGTTACAATGAAAGCGGAACTTCATCATATGAATATCTAAACGTTACTGTAACGGTAAACTTTACCTCAACTGGTAATTACGAGCTTTGGTGTGATCTTAGTAAAGAATTAGAACATGATTGGTACTGGATTGGATGGAAAAATCAATTTATTACTGTTTCAGATACCGGAGAGCAGAATATTACCCTGCAGTTTAGCGGAGAACGAATTAGTTCTGCTGGATATAATGGCCCATATGAACTCTATATGGAACTTCAGAACCGTGATACCGGGAGACGAATTTCACGGTATGATGGTGAAACAGCAGCATACAGTCTCTCCGACTTTGTTGGATCTTCTGTCGAATTTAACGATACTACCGCATCAGCCCTTGCTGTTGATACCGATGATTCGGGATCAGAATATAACTACCTACAAGTAGACGTTAATGTCACAGCAACAGAGTCGTGTAATGTTGAGCTTCGTGGAGATTTGCACAAGGAGTCAGAGTATGGAGGTTGGCAATGGATTTCTTGTATGAATGAATGGACAAGTATTGCGATAGGAAATAACGAACTCTCGCTTTCCTTTGATGGAGAACTGATACGAAGTAGTGAACTAGATGGCCCGTATCAGATACGGTTTGAGCTATGGGACACTGATAACTGGAATCTTCTTGATGCGATCGATATAGAGAGTCCTGCTTATAGCTACGAGAATTTCCAAGCACCAGGTGCCTCCCTCCTAAGTGATCAAATAACAGATTGGGGGCTTGACACCGATGTGCCAACGGATGACTCATACGACTTTCTTGAACTCAACGTCTCCGTGGACGTTGCTACAGAAGGAACCTATGAGATTATGGGAGATCTTCATTCAGATACCAACAGCTGGCATTGGCTGGGTTGGGGTAACAATTTCACCGAACTTTCTGCAGGAACACAAACAGTAAAACTGCAATTTAGTGGCATACAAATCAGAAATAAAGAAGTGAACGGGCCGTATAAAGTCCGTATCGAATTACGGGACGATACCGGACGTATGCTCTCGATGGTAGATCCTTATGAAACATCTACATATTCCTATGACGACTTTGAAGCATCTGATGTACAGTTAATAAGTGCTGATGATCGTATTGTTGGTGATGATGGCGATTATCTTGAGCTGAATGTTAGTGTTGATTGCAGTACTGCAGGAACGTATTGGGTAGGTGCAGATTTGCATAAAGAAGATGGCTGGGAATGGCAGTGGATCTCATGGGAAAGCACTGAAACAATGCTCACTGGTGATGGGGAACAAAACATGACTATTCTGTTTAGTGGTGAAATCATTCGTAACAGCCAAATTGATGGCCCCTACCAGATTCGGATTGAACTTCGTGATACGGATACTTGGACAGAACAGGATGTCATCGAACGGTACGTAACTGATAGCTATACGTATACGCAATTCAAACAGCCATCAGTATCATTTGGTGATATCGAAGACTGGGGAAACGATACCAATAGTGATGATTTATATAATTATCTTGAACTCAATATAACGATCAATTGTAGTAGAGCAGGTACCTATTGGCTCAATGCTGACCTGCATAAACAGTCTAATTATAATTGGCAATGGATATCTTGGAAAGGAGAAGAGGTTTCGTTAACGGGCGACGGTGAACAAGAAATCAAGTTACAATTTGATGGCGAGCGTATCTATTCCAGTGAAATTGATGGGCCATATCAGATCCATTTGGAATTGAGCAATACATCGACCTGGACAAGATTAGATACATACGATCAATATACTACCCAGTCATATAGTTACGACGACTTCCAACGAGCAAGTGCCCAATTTTTAGAAAATGACACTTCTCCATCAGACAGAGGTGTGGGGACTGAAGGTTCGTATACCTCACTAGAAATTAATGTGACTATCGATTCTGACTCTGGTGGAAACTACTGGCTACAAGCTGATCTTCATAAAGAGTCGAATTACAACTGGCAGTGGATCGCTTGGAAAGGGCAAGAAATCACCCATTCTAGTGGAGGAAATGAAACTTTCAGTATTGTCTTTGATGGCAGTCAAATAAGAAACAGAGGAATCAATGGTCCCTATCAGGTACGACTCGAACTTTGTTCTGCCACCGGAGAATGGAGACAATTTGACGTTATCGAACGATATACAACCGAGTCGTACGACGCCACTGATTTTCAAAGTGCAGGAATCGAACTTGTCGACGCAGATGCAGGAGCTGCTGATACCATTACAGGAGGTAACCTTCAAATCAATGTTACGATAAATTCATCAACGACAGGAATATTTGAAATTATGGGAGATCTTCATAAGGAATCTTCCCAAAATTGGCAATGGATTTCATGGAATTCGACACAAGTTACGGTCAGTGCCGCTGGAGAGCAAACATTTCCTCTTCTCTTTGAAGGGGGTGCCATCTATGAAAAAGGCATCGATGGTCCATATCACGTCTATATCGAATTGAGAAATATTGGAACTGGTTCAACGGTCGATACTATTGATCGGTACACGACCAATTCATATCATTACAACCAATTTTCAGTACCTTCTGCAGGTATAAATGTAAGTGAGATAAGCGATTATGCACCAGACAATCAGTGTCTACAATTGAATGTAACTACGTATACACTTTCAAGTGGAGAATACAAAATAGATGCATGGTTACACGGAGAAAATTGGGAATTTATAGCATGGAATAAAACCTCTCAAACAATCAATGGATATAACCAAGTAGTCGAGGTTAAATTTGACGGGAGCATCATCAATAATTCTGGCATTGATCCAGAAAAAGTCTACATCGAAATGCGAAGAATGAGCGATTGGAAACTTATCGATGATGACGAATATGCTCTGCAGGGGGAGTATGCTGCAAGTGATTTTGGTGCAGCAGTAGAAATTCACACTGATACCATTTCTTGTGACGTGTGGGATGAAGATGGTAATGGATACAATGATTCTCTAAATATCACGGTGGATGTGAGTTTCGATACCTCTGGAACATACGAACTTTCTGCAGGACTGCGTGCTCAGAGTGGAGAATGGATTATAGGAACAACAATATCTCCAACGCATTATTCTGGTCTCGAAGAGATTACCCTGTCCTTTGATGGATTAAAAATCTATAAGAAAGGAGTAGATGGAAACTATTCGGTTTCTTATATCGCTATCTCTCGGGAGGAGAGTGGGGAAATTGCACGAGAAACTAATATCTTTACCACGCCTGCATATCTTGCGTCTAATTTCGAACATCCTGATATCAACGAACCTGATGGTGAGATTATTGGAAACTATAGCTCATATGTCGTTGGAGAACATGGAAATTACACCTATTTAGTAATAAACGTAACCATCAATGCAACGGTTGCAAGTTTTGACTATGACGTGTACGCTGATCTCTATTCAAGTGATGGAAGTACATGGATCGCAGGAGATTCAAAGATTCCCGATGTTGAAATGTGGGAGGGCGAAGAGGTCATTCAACTATACGTTGAGGGAGATGACATCTACGACTCATTAACAAATGGACCATATCTCCTTGGATTGATACGATTTGGTGCTGAGATTGGTGGAGAATGGATGCTTCTTGATAAAGTAAGCAATGCCTATACGACCACATCCTATACATATTCTGATTTTACATCGGAAGACGTAGCACCCATGAGCCCCTCTGGTGCTAGCTCGATAACCGTCTCGAACGATCCTTTCAGTCCAAACGACGATGGAACAAGAGATACTACCCTGATCACCGTTACAGCCACCGAGGGACAAACCTTATATTTAAATATCTATGACAACAACAGCAATATCAAACGGACAGGAATGCCGCTTTCAGGGAGCGGAACATCCTATACTGCCACATGGCAAGGGCTTGATAATGATGGTGATGTTGTTGCAGATGGCACCTATCGTATTAAGGTATCAGACGGAGCACATGGAGATCAAGGCAATGAAGCAGCTATTGGAAAAACAGTTGTCGTCGATAACACTGCACCAACAAGTGTAACTCTTCTCATTAATAATGATGATGAATATACGAATTCAACATCTGTAACGCTTTCAATAGGTGCAACCGACAATTCTACAAAAAAGATGCAAGTGAGAAATTCGGGAGGAAACTGGCCAGATGACTGGGAAGATTTCAGTAATTCGAAGGATTGGGTGCTTAGTTCTACAGATGGTACAAAAACAGTACAAGCGCGAGTGAAAGACGTGACAGGGAATATTGCAACTGCCGTAAGTGACAGCATCAAACTAGATACCACTAAACCATCTAATGTAAACATCACCATTACCGGTAAAGGAGACACACCAAGTACTCACACCAATGATCGGAGCGTTTCCTTAACCATGTCTGCAGATGACGCTACTAGTGGCGTCGAATACATGATGGTTGCAAATGACATCTCATTTACGGATCGGACATGGGAAACCTATGCAGAATCAAAAGAATGGACATTAACATCAAGTGACGGGACTAAAACAGTTTATTTAAAGGTAAAAGACCGAGCAGGGAAGGTCTCTGATATCGTCTCTGATACTATTGTGCTTGATACCCAAAATCCTACTGAGCTTGGCATTCAAATCAATTCTGATCAAACGTATACGAACAGTACAACGGTAACACTCACGCTTTCTGCCACCGGTGCCGCAAAAATGGCATTTAGTAACACGGGTACATCGTGGTCGAGTTGGGAATCATACTCAACAGAAAAAACAGGATGGGCACTTTCCTCAACGGAGGGAGTTAAAACAGTTTATTTCAAAGCAAAAGATACTGCAGGAAATGTTGCCACACAAGAGACAGATACTATCAACCTTGACACCTCTGCACCAACTATCTCAAGTGTAACCCACAGCGGCACTACACAAACATCAGCCACCATAACCTGGACAACCAATGAGGGGTCAACATCGTACGTTGAATATGGACAAACAACCAGTTACGGGGCACATACCACATTAAGTACGACAAAAGTAACCAGCCACTCACAAACAATCACAGGCCTTAGTCCTGGTACAACGTACCACTATCGGGTGAAGTCAAGAGACAGCGCAGGAAATCTACGAACATCGACAGACTCTTCTTTTTCAACAGCTTCAGAAGCGGATACCACGCCCCCTGCAGCTATCTCAGGGTTAACAGTTACCGATAAAGCAAGCGCAGAAAAAACGCTTGTATTATCTTGGACCCAATCAAGTGCTTCCGACTTTGCCGGGTATAAAATTTATCGAAAAACAGCTTCCTTTTCCAATGTCTCTGCATCGGGTGTTCAACTCCTAACGACTATTACAAGTAAAACTACAACAACTTACCAAGATACTTCAGCGACCGATGACACAGAATACTACTATGCCGTTACTGCCATTGATACCGCAACACCACCAAACGAAAATCAAACGGTAACAAGCGTTGCAGGAACTTCTGTCGATGACAAAGCACCAACAACAACAAGCAATATTCCTGGCGGTTGGCAAACAACTGCTGTCACTGTTACACTTACAGCTACCGATAATGGAAAAGGAGTGAACAAAACGTATTATACAACAGATGGAACCAGCCCAAAAACATCTCCAACGCGAGTGCAATATACCTCGCCATTTACTGTAGGCGGAGACAACCCTCTAGGGGATGGTGTCTGGACCATCAAATACTATTCGTATGATAAAAATACGACTCCAAATATCGAATCAATTCATACCGCAACGCTGAAGGTAGATACCGAAAGCCCTGTCACTATTGACAATGCTCCCACAGGTTGGCAAAATTCCGCTGTGTCAATCGTTTTGACACCTTCTGATGATACGAGTGGAATCAAGGCTACCTATTATACCAAAAATGGAAACGCCCCAACAATTGCTTCACCGCAATATTCCTCATCTATTGTCTTCACGTCTGACGGTACGTATACACTGAAGTATTTTAGTGAAGACAACTCATCAAATGACGAGGACATTAAAACAAAAACGATACAACTAGATGCAGGGGAGCCAACGGTTATCATTACCTACAATCTTTCTCGAAATTATTACAAAGATGCTGATGCAGTGAAGATTTATGCAAACTTTACTGAATCAGGTTCTGGCATTAACGAATCTTCTGTACAGATTACCATAAATACTAGCGGAACCGATGTTACTGCTCAATCAATGGAAAAAAGTGACAATACTCACTATTACTATGAATGGGATGTCCCCACTGGTAGTGAAGGCGCAGTGAATGTTTCTATCTGTGCAGAAGACAACGCCTCAAATCCCGTCACGGGAACATCATGGGATACTTCTAAAACTATTGATAATACCGCGCCGAGTGTTTCTGCCGCTACAATAACAGCACCTGATGGTGGTGAGACGGTCTCTGGCAACTACAATATAACGTGGACAACAACTGGCATCTCTGATGACAACTTAGAAACCTCACCCATTATACTCTACTATAGCAATACTAGCGGCACCTCTTGGACACTTATTGCAAGTGGAGAAGCAAATGATGGTTTGTATATGTGGAATACATCTAGTCTTTCATACGCGACAACGTATCTTATTAACATTACTGCACAAGATAAAGCAGGAAATAGTGGATATGATACTTCCAATGCAACATTCACGCTTGATGATGGCTCGATAGATAATGATGCTCCTTCAATAACCGATATTTCAGCAACACCCAGTTCACAAGACGCAAGTGGCTATGTGAACATCACCTGTGCTGTTACCGATAATGTTGCTGTTAACGTCGTAAAGATCAACATCACTGATCCAGACAGCTCGACGATAAATACAACCATGCCAGGCGGTGGTACCTATTACTATAATACCACATATACAACAATTGGTCAGTATTCGTATTACATCTGGGCGAATGATACGTCTGGAAATAGTAATACTTCATCAACTTCAACCTTTACAATAGCTGGGATAAACATCAGTGCTCTATCACAAGAATACTATAAGCGGAACGACACCGTCTATATCAACGGAAGCGTCATACCTGCTCAAGAAAACAAATGGATTGGTATTGAAGTTCGTGACGTAGCAAATCAAGAAATTTATTACAACCAAACCCAGACAAATAGCACAGGTTGTTTCTCAATTAGTTTTGTTATTGGTCTCAACGACACCATTTCTGATGGCACGTGCACCGTATATGCATCGTACGACTCAACAAGAGACAACCGTACATTTATATATGACGGAACAAAACCCTCGTCAACGGTATCAAATCCATCTCATGGAGCCAAATTGAACGCCTTAGATACAATCAATGGAACATCATCTGATGGAACAACGTCAGTTTTGCAAGTAGAAATACAGATTCTTTTCGATGGTGCTTACTGGAACGGAAGCGCATGGAGTGCAACAGAAACATGGCTGTTGGCAACAGGAACCACAAATTGGACGTACGATAGTTCAGCTGTTGCTTGGGTCTTATGCTGTGAAGATGCAAATATCACTATAAGATCGCGAGCGGCGGATACTGCTGGAAATGTGGAAACACCAGGTTCCGGAAACATCTGGACATATAGTATTACTACAACTATCACCACGACTGCTGATAATATTGGTGCGTACCATGGTTTCAATATTACCTGGCAAGATGTAGGCATGCCAAAATACAAGATTTATTACAATACTACTCAAATCGATAATATTTCAGAACTTACGGCAAAAGCAACAGTCACTGGAACGACAACATATCAATGCTACGATATGCCTAGTGACACTTGGGGAGAAACCATATTCTTTGCAGTAACGACTGTTGATGAAAATGATATCGAAGCTGGCGCATCATTCGTTGGAGAGAGTGTTTCTTCAAGGGTTTGGGCATACAAGATGGAAATCACTGGCGTCGAAGAAATAACAAGTACTGAAGGAGAAATTGGATGGGAGATGCATTACAAGAACAGATTCTTAAATGGCTCATTGAGCGGAAAAGCAATTCTTGAGTGCCTAGGTCCAGGAGCAAATCCCACCATACCAAACATGCCACAATGGGTCAGTAGAAGCTCCATGTCTATCACAGCGTTTTTGGAAACAGGACAGAAGGACAGTTATGTATCCAAAACCTATGAAGCAGGAGATTACAAAGGATGGAACATGCTATGGAGTTGTCTACCAAGTGAAGGAGGATATTGGGAAGCGTACGCAGAGCTCTACGAATGCAAACCTATCACCGTTGAAGGTGAATAAAACGATGAACCATTTGGTTCATCTCTTTTTTTAAAAAAAATAACGCGGGGAGGGAGATTCGAACTCCCGAGGTCGTAAGACCAAAGGATTAGCAATCCTTCGCCGTGCCGGGCTGGGCCATCCCCGCATGAGAAAGAGAAATAAACCAGCTTGATAAAAAGGTTATGTCACCAAATGCTTTGTGTAATAATGATCACCTCGGATAAATAAGTACGTTCCACAAGATAGT